>JACNKP010000080.1 GCA_014381985.1 SAR92 clade bacterium | reverse complement strand
TTATTCTATAATCTTGGCAACAACACCTGCACCAACTGTACGACCACCTTCACGAATAGCAAAACGAAGTCCGTCTTCCATCGCAATCGGGTGAATCAACTCAACAGTCATCTGCACGTTATCACCAGGCATTACCATCTCAGTGCCTTCTGGCAACTCACAAGCGCCTGTCACATCCGTTGTACGGAAGTAAAACTGCGGACGGTAGCCCTTAAAGAATGGTGTGTGACGTCCACCTTCGTCTTTAGACAGAACATAAATCTCTGACTGAAACTTAGTGTGCGGCTTAACAGAACCCGGCTTCGCCAACACCTGACCACGCTGAACTTCTTCACGTTTAGTACCACGCAGTAAAATACCGCAGTTCTCACCAGCACGACCTTCGTCAAGGAACTTACGGAACATCTCAACACCCGTACAAGTCGTCTTAGCCGTGTCAGCAATACCAATTACCTCAAGCTCCTCACCAACCTTAATGACACCACGCTCAATACGGCCAGTCACTACAGTACCGCGACCCGCAATAGAGAACACATCTTCAATAGGCATCAAGAACGGCTGGTCAACAGCACGTACAGGCAAAGGAATGTAACTATCCAGAGCTTCTACTAACTTTTTAACGGCAGTAGTACCCAGCTCATTGTCATCCTTACCTTCTAACGCCATCAGCGCAGAACCAACAATAATCGGCGTATCATCACCAGGGAATTCATAAAGATCAAGCAGCTCACGCAACTCCATCTCAACCAATTCCAACATCTCTAAATATTCTTCTGAACCAAAACCACCACAATCTTCTGCAAGAAGGTCAGCCTTGTTCAAAAATACAATCACGTAAGGTACACCGACCTGACGAGAGAGCAAAATGTGCTCACGCGTCTGAGGCATTGGGCCGTCAGTCGCTCCACATACCAAAATAGCACCGTCCATCTGGGCAGCACCGGTAATCATGTTCTTTACATAATCCGCGTGACCCGGGCAATCTACGTGTGCATAGTGACGCTCCAGCGAATCATACTCAACGTGAGCCGTTGAAATAGTAATACCACGCTCTCGCTCTTCAGGTGCATTATCAATCTGATCAAAGGCCTTCATCTCTCCGCCATAGACTTCCGCACATACGCGAGTCATCGCAGCTGTCAATGTCGTCTTACCGTGATCAACGTGACCAATTGTGCCGACGTTTACGTGCGGCTTATTTCTTTCAAACTTTTCTTTAGCCATCTCAGTGTCTCCCCAGCAGGCATTTTACTCATTAATCCAAAAAAATTGTTAGCGCAAGGCTATGTGTATCCACAGCTACATTGCGCAAGGGACGCCATCTTATACACCAGATCCTGAGAGTCAACTTTCTTTAGCCGCAAAAGTGGTTTTTTTTGCGATTTAGGCCTTTTCAACGACCTCGCAGGCATTTTATTGAACTGGGGGCATGCGAAACGCACAAAATGGACTTAAATGTGTGATATATGTTTATTTTCCTCTGTAATGGCTCCGATATCCTGTATACTCGCGCGCGCTTTCATACCTATAAAACCAGAATTTAAACATCGAGTAGAGCCATGACTGAATTATCTCATTACAGAAATATTGGAATTTTCGCCCACGTTGACGCAGGTAAAACCACCACCACTGAGCGAATTTTAAAACTTACCGGAAAAATCCATAAAACCGGTGAAGTACATGATGGAGCTGCCACCACAGACTTTATGACGCAAGAACAGGAGCGCGGGATTACTATCCAATCTGCCGCAACGACCTGCTTCTGGCGTGATCATCGCTTTAACATCATCGACACGCCTGGGCACGTAGACTTTACAGTAGAAGTCTACCGTTCACTTAAAGTACTTGATGGTGGTGTTGGCGTATTTTGCGGATCTGGTGGCGTTGAACCCCAGTCCGAGACCAACTGGCGCTACGCGAATGAATCCGAAGTCGCGCGAGTGATCTTTGTAAATAAGTTAGACCGCATGGGTGCTGACTTTTTGCGAGTTGTTAAGCAAGTTAAGGATGTTCTTGGCGCCAACCCATTGGTTATGTGTCTGCCCATCGGAGTTGAGGAAAACTTTGTTGGCTTAGTCGATTTATTAGAACGAAAAGCATACGTCTGGGATGAGTCTGGCCTACCTGAAAACTACGAGGTAGTTGAAATTCCTGCGGACATGACTGATAAGGTAGAAGAGTATCGCGAGCAAATGATCGAAACTGCGCTTGAGCAAGACGATGATTTATTGATGGCTTACATGGAAGGTGAAGAGCCCTCTATTGAAGACGTCAAACGATGTATCCGCAAAGGCACTATCGCTTTGGATTTTTTCCCTACTTACTGTGGCTCAGCCTTTAAGAACAAAGGCGTCCAAATGGTATTGGATGCAGTTGTTGATTACCTGCCATGCCCAACAGATGTTAAACCTCAGCCGCTAACAGACGAAGATGGTAAAGAGAACGGCGAATTTGCCACTGTCTCTACTGACGCAAGTCTCAAGGCACTAGCATTCAAAATTATGGATGACCGCTTCGGCGCTCTTACGTTTGTGCGCATTTACTCTGGCGTCTTAGAGAAAGGGACTACCATCCTTAACTCATACACCGGCAAGACAGAACGTATTGGTCGAATGGTGGAGATGCATGCTGATGACCGCAATGAGATCGATCGAGCCCAAGCGGGTGACATCATTGCTATTGTAGGAATGAAGAATGTTCAAACCGGTCATACACTTTGTGATCCTAAGCATCCAGTCACCTTAGAACCTATGATATTCCCCGAGCCAGTAATCTCTATCGCTGTAAAGCCTAAGGATAAAGGTGGCTCTGAGAAAATGGGTATTGCTATTGGTAAAATGATTGCTGAAGATCCTTCGTTCCGCGTTGAGACTGACGAAGATTCTGGTGAAACCATCCTTAAAGGCATGGGAGAGCTACACCTAGATATCAAGGTGGATATTCTTAACCGCACCTATGGTGTGGATTTGATTGTTGGCCAACCACAGGTTGCCTACCGCGAGACCATTACTACTGCCCTCGAAGATAGCTACACGCACAAGAAGCAGTCTGGCGGTTCTGGTCAGTTCGGTAAGATTGATTACCGCATTAAACCCGGCGAACCAGGTACAGGCTTTATATTCAGCTCAAAGGTTGTTGGCGGCAATGTCCCTAAGGAATTTTTCCCAGCAATTGAGAAAGGCTTTAAGGGAATGATGGATCAAGGTCCATTGGCTGGCTATCCGGTTCTCGATGTTGAAGTTGAACTTTACGATGGTGGCTTCCACGCCGTTGACTCCTCGGCGGTTGCCTTTGAAATTGCTGCTAAAGGCGCTTTCCGCCAATCAATGCCAAAAGCAGGCCCACAGATCATTGAGCCGATTATGAAGGTAGATGTTTATACGCCTGAAGATCATGTTGGTGATGTTATTGGTGACTTAAACCGTCGTCGCGGTATGATCAAGGATCAGGAGCCTGGAGTGACGGGCGTGCGGATTAAAGCAGACGTTCCACTGTCGGAGATGTTTGGTTATATTGGCCACCTGCGCACTATGACCTCTGGTCGAGGCCAGTTCTCTATGGAATTTGCTCACTACCTACCTTGCCCGCAAAATATTGCTACAGAAGTTATAGCAGAGGCAAAAGCGCTTAAGGAAGCCAAGTAAACAGCTTCGTTCCCCCGTAAAAACGAAAACCCCGAGAACGAAAGTCTTCGGGGTTTTTTTATACCCTCAATTAATAGTTAACAGAGGGAAAGCTAACGGAGTAAAAGTTAAACCATATTTTTAGCCATTACCGCCTCAGTAACACTTTTAGGCGCTTCGGCATACTTATCAAACTCCATCGTAAAAGTCGCACGGCCCTGAGTCGCCGAGCGCAGATCTGTTGCATAACCAAACATTTCACCAAGGGGTACTTGAGCATTGATAACCTTACCCGCAGAATTATTTTCCATCCCTAAAATTAACCCTCGCCGACGATTCAAGTCGCCCACTACATCACCCATATTCTCTTCAGGCGTCACCACCTCTACTTTCATAGCTGGCTCAAGTAATACCGCTCCACCAAATTCCGTCAGCTTTTTGGTTGCCAGAGATCCTGCAATTTTAAAGGCCATCTCTGATGAGTCTACATCATGGTAGGAGCCATCATAAAGAGTGGCCTTGACGCCCAGCAAGGGGTAGCCCGCTAAAATACCATTTTGCATTTGCTCTTCGATGCCTTTAGCGACGGCGGGAATATATTCACGAGGGACAGAACCACCAACAATCTCATTAACGAACTCCAAACCTTCAGCGCCAGGGTCTTCTGCAGGCTCGAATTTTACCCAAATATGGCCATACTGTCCGCGCCCACCAGATTGCCGAACAAACTTGCCTTCTATTTCACAACTATTGCGAATAGTTTCCCGGTAGGCGACCTGAGGCTTACCAATATTGGCATCAACAGAGAACTCACGACGCATACGCTCGACCAAAATGTCCAAATGCAATTCGCCCATACCTGAAATAATCGTCTGGCCACTCTCTTCATCAGTTTTAACTCTAAAAGAAGGGTCCTCCTGAGCAAGCTTACCCAGTGCAACTCCCATTTTCTCTTGGTCTACCTTAGTCCTAGGCTCGACAGCAACGGAGATAACAGGCTCAGGGAATTCCATTCGCTCAAGAATAATCTTGTCACTTTCGGCACAAAGAGTATCACCTGTCGTCGTATCTTTAAGTCCAATTGCCGCAGCGATATCCCCTGCCAGCACCTCTTTGATCTCTTCACGACTATTAGAATGCATTTGAACCATTCGGCCAACACGCTCTCGTTTCATTTTGACGGAATTGAAGACCGCAGTCCCACTTTCTAAAGTGCCAGAATAAACTCGCATAAAAGTTAGGGTTCCCACAAAAGGATCGGTGGCGATTTTAAAGGCCAGGGCAGAAAATGGCGCTTTGTCGTCAGCCGCACGTACGCCTCGCTCGCCATTATCCAACTCTCCCTCTATTGCCTTGACCTCCGTGGGTGACGGTAAGTATTCAATGACGGCGTCGAGCATTGCTTGAACACCCTTATTTTTAAACGCTGAGCCTCCCAGGACAGGAACGATTTCATTAGCTAAGGTTCGTATTCTCAAACCTTGCTTGATCTCTGCTTCAGTCAAAGTATCTCCCTCGAGATATTTCTCCATCAGCTCATCAGTGGCCTCAGCTGCAGCTTCAACAAGGTTTTCATGCATTTGCTGGCATTCTTCGATCATGTGTTCAGGGATATCGACGTAGTTAAAGGTCATGCCTTGGTCCGATTCATTCCATAAAATAGCTTTCAGTTTGACGAGATCTACTACGCCTTTAAATTCGTCTTCCGCACCGATAGTTAACTGTAAAGGTACCGGATCAGCACCTAGCCGTTCTTTAAGTTGCCGGATTACCATTAGATAATCAGCGCCAGCGCGGTCCATCTTATTAACGAAAACCATCCGAGGTACTTGGTACTTATTGGCCTGGCGCCAAACAGTTTCAGTTTGAGGCTGAACACCGGAGGACCCGCAAAGAACTATCACAGCGCCATCAAGCACTCTCAATGAGCGCTCTACTTCAATCGTGAAATCTACGTGTCCCGGCGTATCGATGATATTAATACGATGATCTTCAAACTGAGCATCCATGCCACGCCAGAAGCAGGTGGTTGCAGCGGACGTAATGGTGATCCCTCGCTCTTGCTCTTGCTCCATCCAGTCCATGGTTGCAGCGCCATCATGAACTTCACCAATTTTGTGTGACAGACCAGTATAAAATAATACTCGCTCAGTCGTAGTGGTCTTTCCTGCATCAACGTGAGCGCAAATGCCTATGTTGCGATAGCGATCAATGGGAGTCTTGCGTGCCACAATATTTTTCCTCTAATTAAAAACACAAAAAGGTGGCTATTATAGCCACCTTTTTGAGAACATCTTCTATTACAGCGTTGTTTAGAAGCGGAAGTGCGAAAACGCCTTATTCGCTTCAGCCATGCGATGCACGTCTTCACGCTTTTTAACTGCGCCGCCCTTGCCTTGAACTGCATCAATCAGTTCGCCAGCTAGGCGTTGCGGCATAGATTTCTCACCACGACTACGAGCGTAATCCACAAGCCAACGCATTGCCAATGCCTTACGTCGCGATGGACGCACTTCAACTGGCACCTGATAGGTAGCACCACCAACACGACGAGATTTAACCTCGACTAGGGGAGCTACGTTATCTAAGGCTTCTTCAAATACTTCGACTGGGCTTTTCTTCAAGCGCTCTTCTACGATATCTAACGCACCGTAGACGATTCTCTCAGCGACCGACTTCTTTCCACTCACCATGACATGGTTCATGAATTTAGCGAGAGTGATATTACCAAATTTTGGATCTGGTAAGATCTCCCGCTTTGCTGCTACTCTTCTTCTTGGCATCGTTTTGCCCTTCTCTTCAGGTTTTTCTAGGGAGTGGCCCTAGCCTTACTCGATTGTTAACCGATTACTACGCAATTAGGCCTTAGGCCGCTTGGTGCCATACTTTGAACGACGTTGAGTACGGCCGTTCACACCCGCTGTATCCAATGTGCCGCGTACCGTATGGTAGCGAACACCTGGAAGATCCTTTACACGACCACCACGAATTAACACAACACTGTGCTCTTGCAAGTTGTGGCCTTCACCACCAATGTATGAAGTTACTTCATAGCCACTGGTTAAGCGAACACGACACACTTTACGAAGTGCAGAGTTTGGCTTCTTCGGAGTTGTTGTATAAACGCGGGTACATACACCACGGCGCTGAGGACAGGCCTGCAATGCTGGTACGTCACTTTTACTAACTTTGCGCTTTCTCGGCTTACGAACCAACTGGTTGATCGTTGCCATGCAATTTTTCTCCAATTTATAAAAAGGTCTTTTTAATAAAGACCGGTTGTTCCTTGAGTGCAGTCCTATGAGAGCAACTAAACCCAAAAGGGAGCGGCAGTTTAATGACCACACTGCCGCGAGTCAAGAGGGCATTATCATTGCCTTGATTGTAGCCAGATTACCCTGCTCGACTGACTACCACTATGACCTTAATAACGGCCCAACTTCATCTTACTCTTCTGACATCTCGGCGCTCAAAGCTTCAGTCAATGCTGCTTCAACATCTGCTGCCGTCATAGTCAATTCAACTTCTGCTTGGCGATTTTTCAATCGCTGCGCATGGTATGACAATCCAGTTCCCGCCGGAATTAGTCGACCGACTACCACATTTTCTTTAAGCCCACGTAATGGATCTGACTTGCCTGTCACAGCAGCCTCAGTCAGAACGCGCGTAGTCTCTTGGAAAGAGGCCGCTGAGATAAAGCTTTCAGTAGCCAATGAGGACTTGGTTATACCCAGCAACTGTCTTTCAAACTTGGCTGGTTGCAGGCCTTCCTGGCGCAGTCGCTCATTCTCTTCAAGTACAAGTCGATATTCAACCTGCTCACCGCGAATCAGCTTAGAGTCACCCATATCAGTTACCTCTACCTTACGTAACATCTGCCGCGTGATAACCTCAATATGCTTGTCATTGATTTTCACACCCTGAAGACGGTAGACATCTTGAATCTCGTTGACGATGTAGTTAGCCAATTCACTAATGCCTTTCAATCGCAAGATATCATGAGGTGTTGGCGGGCCATCTGAAATAACTTCACCCTTTTCAACATGCTCACCCTCAAACACACTTAGAGTTCGCCACTTGGGGATCAATTCTTCGTATTGCAACTTACCGTTAGCAAGTGGCTGTCCGTCATCAGGTGTAATCACCAATCGCATCTTACCCTTGGTTTCTTTACCTAGAGTTACCGTTCCGGTAATCTCGGCTAGAATCGCTGGATCTTTCGGCTTACGCGCTTCAAATAGATCAGCAACACGTGGTAAACCACCCGTAATATCCTTAGTACCGCTAGCTTCTTGAGGGATACGAGCAATAATCTGACCGATATCAATAGTGTCACCATCTACGACGTTAATACTTGCGTTAGCAGGTAATGGGTAGTGAGCTGGCACAGTTGAATTTGGGAAAATAAGCTCTTTTCCTTTCTTGTCTGTCAGCGAAATCATCGGCTTCAGGTCCTTACCCGCAGCGTTACGATCGTTTGGATCAATAATCGAAATACTGGTCAGACCAGTCATATCATCAGTTTGCTGCCTTACACTCAAACCCTCTTCCATACCAGAGAAAGCAACCTTACCGGCTACTTCAGTAACAATCGGATGAGTGTGTGGATCCCAAGTAGCAATAACGTCGCCAGCGGCAACTTTAGAGCCATCTTTGACCTTAATCAAAGCCCCATAAGGAAGCTTGTAACGCTCTCGTTCTCGACCATTCTCATCAGCTATAGCCAACTCACCTGAGCGAGACACTGCCACTAAATACTTGTCTTTGTTTTCAACCGTTTTTAGGTTTAGAAGACGTACGACACCATCTTGTTTGACCTTGACACTGTCGACTGCAGAAGCTCGCGATGCCGCACCACCAATGTGGAAGGTACGCATGGTCAGCTGGGTACCCGGCTCTCCAATTGACTGAGCCGCGATAACACCTACCGCCTCACCTTGGTTTACACGATGACCACGCGCTAAATCTCGTCCGTAACACGCCGAACAAATACCATGGCGCACTTCGCAGGTGATCGGCGACCGCGCAATCACTTCATCGATACTTAAGGCTTCAACACGAAGCACCCATTGCTCGTCAATCATGGTTCCCGCAGGAACAGCAATCTCATCGCTACCAGGCTTATTAACATCTTTGGCTATAACACGACCTAAAATTCGATCGCCAAGTGAGGATATGATATCGCCACCCTCAATAACCGGAGCCATCAGCAAGCCTTCGGTCGTACCGCAGTCAACTTCGGTGACCACAACATCTTGAGACACATCAACCAAACGTCGGGTCAAATAACCAGAGTTCGCTGTTTTCAGTGCCGTATCAGCTAGACCTTTGCGAGCACCGTGAGTCGAGATGAAGTACTGCATCACCGTCAAGCCTTCACGGAAATTAGCAGTAATGGGAGTTTCAATAATAGAACCGTCAGGTCGCGCCATCAAACCACGCATACCCGCCAACTGACGAATCTGCGCTGGACTGCCACGAGCGCCAGAGTCGGCCATCACGAATACGGAGTTGAAAGAATCTTGTTCCTCCATATCACCATCATGGTTCTTCACCTGCTCTGTACTAATGCCTTTCATCATCGACTTG
>JACNKP010000047.1 GCA_014381985.1 SAR92 clade bacterium | reverse complement strand
AAAATACCACAATTTGTACCATCTTTATTAGGGATTGTACCCGATTTAAATGAACACCTATGGACTAAGTACAAACAAAAAAGCCCTGAATAACAGGGCCTTGAGGACATCAGCGGATACTAATGGATTGATATGTGGTCGGGACGGCAGGATTTGAACCTGCGACCACTACACCCCCAGTGTAGTGCGCTACCAGGCTGCGCTACGCCCCGATTTAAGTGTCGCAATGATACAGCGAAAGGCTCTTTTTGCAACCAAAAAGCATTTCTTTGACATCAAATTTTGAAATTTATTATAAGGCTTTCAGAACATCTTCTAATTCAGAAATTGTCTGATCGAGAAGCTGTTTGTAGGGCGTAAGTTCTTTCTTACCGGGTGTGTCATCAAGCTTTTGACGTGCCCCACCGATAGTAAACCCCTGCTCGTGCAGTAAAGAGCGAATCTGACGAATCAATACGACATCTTGACGCTGATAGTAACGACGATTACCTCGTCGTTTAACCGGGCTCAAACCCGGGAATTCTTGCTCCCAATAACGCAACACATGAGGCTTGACCCCACAGAGCTCACTGACTTCACCAATGGCAAAGTAGCGTTTGCCAGGAATGGCAGGGAGTTGGTTATTGTTACTTGGTTCCAGCATATGCCTCAACTCGAGCCTTGAGCTTTTGCCCAGGTTTGAATGTTACGACACGTCGCGCAGAAATAGGTATTTCTTCACCGGTCTTGGGGTTTCTTCCAGGACGACTACTTTTGTCACGCAGCTCAAAGTTTCCAAATCCAGAAATTTTGACCTGATCATTGTTTTCAAGGGCTGTGCAGATTTCACCGTAAAACATTTCAACGACTTCTTTGGCTTCCCGCTTATTGAGGCCCAAATCATCGAACAACATTTCTGCCAAATCGGCTTTCGTTAACGCACCCATCTAGTAACACCTGTCCCATCTCGTAGACTTAAATACATTCATGCTCTGAGTTCAGCCTTACACTCTGCGGCAAGCTCAGACACCACTCGGTCAATCGCTTGACTGACCTCTTCGTCGGTAAGAGTGCGCGAACTATGCTGAAACGTCAAGCCTAAAGCGATACTTTTTCCTTTGTTTTCAACATCTTTGCTCTGATACACATCAAATAACTTTAAACCCACTAGTAGATCGCCCGCCACATTCTTGGCATGATCGATTAAGGTTTGTGCCCCTATTGACGCTTCAACAAAGAAGGCTAAATCACGCTTCACTTCGGGGAACTTGCTTACTTCTTCGTGTATCGGGATCCTAACTTCGCTGATCTTGTCAGCATCAATCTGAAACAGATATACGTCAGGATCAATGCCAAGACTGCTCTTAATTCGCGGATGTAATTGTCCAACCCAACCGATAGCCTCACCATTTCGAGTAAGCTGGGCACACTGACCAGGATGTAACGCCGGATGAACCGCCGCATTAAAAGAGAAGGTGTGCTGTAATCCCGTTAGCCCCGTTAACCCCTCTATATCACCCTTGATATCATAAAAATCGACTTTATCTTTGCCCGCGGTCCATCCAATAGGAGATCGTGAACCACAGAGCAATCCACCCAGCATAGTATTTTGGGTCAAACTTGAGGCACCCTCTTGACCAGGCACAAAGCACTGGCCAACCTCAAATATTCGAACCCGCGACTGCTGTCGATTAAGATTATAAACAGCAGTATTAAGTAAGCCAGGCCATAAGCTAGTGCGCATAACTCCCATATCTGCTGAAATGGGATTAACCAGGGGCACTGCAACCAGATTTGGTTCAATCATTTTTTGTAGCTCTGGATCAACAAAGCTATAGGTAATCACCTCTTGGTAACCGCGACCAACGAGCTGGGCTCGAAACAAACTGATGCCCTGCACACTCTCAGCATTAGGCTCTAACTCTAGGGCCATCATAGGTGTCGACGTTGGCAAGTTGTTGTAGCCATAAATGCGAGCCACTTCCTCTACCAAGTCCTGCTCAATCGCTAGATCAAAGCGCCAGCTGGGCGCAAGCCAAACAGAGCTTTCATTATTTCGTTCAACCAGTATCAGCCCTAAGCGCATTAACATGTCATCTACATCCGCTGGAGCAATAGAGACACCGAGCTGCTGCGCCAAGCGATCATCACGCAGTCTAATGGTGGCTGGAGTAGGCAAATGCTTCGCAGACTCTGTAACTGACACTGGCCCAGGGTTACCGCCACAGATATCGAGCATTAGAGCCGTAGCGCGCTCAATAGCACTAACTTGAAGCTCAGAATCCACCCCTCGCTCATAGCGATGAGATGAATCGGTGTGCTTGCCATAATTGCGCGCCTTACCTGCTATTGCCAAAGGATTAAACCAGGCACTTTCAAATAAGATATCGGATGTGCCATTTCCAACAGATGACTCATCGCCACCCATTATTCCAGCCATTGCTAACACTTTGCTTTGGTCAGCAATCACAAGCGTTGTTTTATCTACAGTAACCTCTGAACTATCGAGTAGTTTTAGTGTTTCATCACGGGCCATACGCACCACAATATCGCCGTCAATCTTAGATAGATCGAAGGCATGCATTGGCTGACCTAATTCAAGCAAGACATAGTTAGTCACATCCACGGCGGGGCCCAGACTACGCACTCCGCTGCGACGTAATGTTTCTTGCATCCACTGGGGTGTCGGCTGACCAAGATCAAGACCGCGGATAACCCTGCCTACATAGCGCGCACAAGCATCGGGAGTCTCAAGGGTCACATTGACCTTGTCGGCTATAGTCGCAGCCACAGGGGCACAGGCTTGCTGTATGACCGACTCTTGATTAAGCACGCCCACTTCACGGGCCAAACCACGAATACTAAGGCAATCACCACGATTTGGCGTAAGGTCAACCTCAATAATATTGTCGTTGAGATCTAAATATTCACTTAGGTCAGCACCGACGGGTGCATCTACAGGAAGCTCCCACAGACCGCTGTCGTCATCGCCTAACTGCAACTCGGTTTGCGAGCAAAGCATGCCAAAAGACTCAACACCGCGTAGTTTGGCCTTTTTGATTTTGAAATCGCCAGGCAATTTCGCGCCAACAACAGCAAAGGGGACTTTAATGCCGACTCGTGCGTTGGGCGCACCACAGACTACCTGTGTTTGGGCTTCACCTCCCACCACCTGACAGACTCTTAGTTTATCTGCATCTGGGTGTTGCTCAACGCTAATGATTTCGCCGACCACTACGCCAGACATACTTGGCGCTGCAGTTTCGACACTTTCAACCTCCAGGCCTGCCATAGTCACCTGAGCAACCATTTCTTCGGTGGAGATCGATGGATTTACCGACTTTCGTAACCAAGATTCACTAAATTTCATACGTTATCCCAGCTTAAAATTGTTTGAGAAAGCGGAGATCGTTTTCAAAAAACAACCGCAAATCATTAACGCCGTAGCGCAACATGGCTAACCGCTCGACACCCATGCCAAAGGCAAAGCCGGTCAATTCATCTGTGTCACTGTCAGGATAACAGTGCTCTAACACGTTAGGGTGCACCATTCCGCAGCCCATAACTTCTAACCATCCAGTCTGGCTGCAAACCCTGCAGCCGTCACCCTTACAATTGTTACACTGTATGTCCACCTCTGCCGAGGGTTCTGTAAAAGGAAAGTACGAGGGTCTAAAACGCACGGGCAGATCGGCCTCGAAAAAAGCCTTTAAAAATTGGTCTATTACCCCTTTTAGATCAGCAAAACTAATGTTTTTATCAACAACCAAGCCTTCAACCTGGTGGAACATCGGCGTGTGCGTCAAATCTGAATCGCAGCGATACACTCGCCCCGGACAGATAATCCTAATAGGTGGGGCCTGCCGCTCCATAGTGTGAACCTGGACGGGTGATGTATGGGTACGCAATACGGTGGTCGGGTTAATATAAAACGTATCATGCATTGCCCGAGCAGGATGGTGCGAGGGAATATTGAGCGCCTCAAAGTTGTGGTAGTCATCTTCAATCTCAGGACCTGTCTCCACGTCATAGCCAACGCGGCTAAAAAATGCTTCGATACGTTCCATAGTGCGAGTTACAGGATGCAACCCACCGACGTCCTCTCCACGGCCAGGCAATGTAACATCAATGGTTTCACTGGCTAACCTAGCATCTAGGGCAACGCTTTCGAACTTTTGCTTTTGATCGTTAATCTGCCCCTGAAGACTTTGCTTAACTTCGTTGATCTTTGCGCCCGCTGCAGGTCTATCTTCCGCAGACAAACCTCCCAATCCTTTAAGAAGCCCTGTTAACTTACCTTTTTTACCGAGGTACTCAACGCGCAGATTTTCCAAAACGGTCAAATCAGCAGCGGCGATAATGGCAGCTTGGGCTTCCTTGGTAATCACTTCTAATTCAACCATTGGGGCTCACTTTATTTATCAGTAATGGGTATCATATTCTGGATAAAAAAATAGGGAAAGGGCTAATGCCCATTCCCTATCTGATTCGCTTTATTTTGACCTGCAAAAAAGCAGTCAGTTTAAGCGCCTAACTAAGGCTCATACTACGCCAGGGCGGCCTTGGCTTGATTAACAACCGCACCAAACGCTGCTTTATCATGTACAGCCAAATCAGCAAGTACACGGCGATCTAGCTCGATACCTGCCTTGCTTAGGCCATTAATGAAGCGGCTGTATGACAAACCTTCCACACGAGACTGGGCATTAATTCGTGCAATCCACAATCTGCGGAAGGTACGTTTCTTAACACGACGGTCGCGATAGGCATATTGCCCTGCTTTGGTTACTGCCTGAACGGCAACGCGATAAACGCGACTACGAGCTCCGTAGTAACCTTTTGCTTGCTTTAAAATTTTCTTGTGTCGGCGATTAGCCTCAACACCACGCTTTACTCTAGCCATAATATTCTCCTACCAAAATTAGTTAAGTGACTTAAACATTCCGCAACATGCGATCTACGCGAGGCTTATCAGAAGCATTTAGAATGCTCGTGCCACGCAATTGACGCTTACGTTTTGTAGTCATTTTGGTGAGAATATGGCTTTTGTGCTGGTGTTTATGCTTATAGCCCGAAGCCGTTTTTTTGAAGCGTTTTGCAGCTCCACTGTGGGTCTTACCTTTTGGCATTTCATTTCTCCAATAATAGTGAGGTTAATTGACAAGAAGATACGCCCGGACAGCCTGCCAAAACATGTGGCTGAACGCGGGTCGCGTTAATTACTTCTTCTTGCTGCGTGGGGCCAATACCATGATCATTTGACGACCTTCCATCTTAGGGTATTGCTCCACTTGGGCGAGCTCGATGAGATCCGCTTCGACACGTTTCATCATTGCCATACCAAGCTCTTGGTGAGCCATTTCACGTCCACGAAAACGCAGAGTAACTTTAGCTTTATCACCATTTTCCAAAAACCGAACCAAGTTACGTAACTTAATGTCGTAATCACCTTGATCAGTTCCGGGTCGAAACTTCATTTCCTTTACTTGAGTCTGCTTTTGCTTTTTCTTTTGCAGAGCAACTTTTTTCTTTATATCAAAGACATGCTTGCCGTAGTCCATAATTTTGCACACGGGAGGCTCAGCATCTGGAGAAATTTCCACCAAATCTAAGGTCTCTTTCTGTGCTGCATCTAGTGCCTCCTGAAGAGTCACTACACCAACCTGACTACCATCTGAGGCCACCAACCGAACGTCGGGTGAGGTAATATCGTCATTAAGACGTGCCCGCTTGCTGTCTTTTTTAATAAGCTTTACTCCGTTTCTACAAAAATACGCCCGCGACGTCCTAGAGCTTCGGTAAATAGACTATTAACTTGGTCTAAAGTGATGCTACCAAGGTCTTGTCCATCCCGAGTTCGGACCGCCACCGTGCGCGACTCTTTCTCTTTATCACCAACAACGAGAATGTAAGGAACTCGCTGAATCGAATGACCGCGAATTTTAAAGCCGATCTTCTCGTTTCTCAAGTCACAATTGACTCTAAATCCATTATTTTGCAACAATTTGGTCACTTCTTGCGCATATTCGGCCTGTGAGTCGGTAATATTGATCACAACGGCCTGTTCGGGTGATAACCAGAACGGAAAAGCACCTTCGTAATGTTCGATCAAAATGCCGATAAAACGCTCAAATGAGCCCAATATTGCCCGGTGCAACATCACTGGAACTTGACGACTTCCATCTTCAGCAACATATTGCGCATCCAGACGACCGGGCATTGAGAAATCAACCTGAACTGTGCCTAATTGCCACACTCGTCCGATGCAATCTTTTAAAGAAAATTCAATTTTAGGGCCATAAAAGGCGCCCTCTCCTGGCAACTCTTGCCAAGGTAGTTTTTTTGCATCTAAAGCCTCAGCCAAGGCTTCTTCGGCTCGATCCCAATCTTTATCTGAACCTACGCGCTGTTCAGGACGCGTCGACAGGCGATAGATGATCTCATCAAAACCAAATTCAGCATAAACCTCATGCAGAAAATCAATAAATTCCGCCACTTCTGACTGAATCTGATCTTCCGTACAAAAGATATGCCCGTCATCTTGAGTGAAAGAACGCACACGCATGATACCGTGCAAAGACCCCGAGGGTTCATTTCTATGGCAAGACCCAAATTCAGCCAACCTCAGAGGCAGATCTCTATAGCTTTTCAAGCCCTGATTAAAAACTTGTACATGGCAGGGACAGTTCATAGGTTTAATCGCATAGTTGCGATCTTCAGTAGTGACGGTAAACATATCATCGCCAAACTTGTCCGCATGACCAGACTTTTCCCACAAACTAAAGTCTACTACCTGTGGCGTTTTAATTTCCTGGTAGCCTTGCTCAATCTGTTTGTCACGCATAAACGCTTCAATGGTTTTATAAATACTCCAACCCTTTTGATGCCAAAAGATTGACCCTGGCGCCTCTTCTTGCATGTGGTATAGATCGAGCTTTTTGTTGATTTTACGGTGGTCACGCTTTTCCGCTTCGGCAAGGCGATTAATATAGGCTTTTAGCTCTTTCTTATTGGCCCAAGCCGTGCCGTAAATACGCTGTAACATTTCGTTGTTGCTATCGCCACGCCAGTAAGCTCCGGCAACTTTAGTCAGCTTAAACGCAGGTAACTTAGCCGTCGACGGCACATGAGGACCACGGCATAGATCGATAAAATCGCCCTGACGATAAAGTCCGATAGGCTCTCCAGCTGGAATGCTAGCAATGATCTCCGCCTTATATTCCTCGCCAATGCCCTTAAAAAACTCAACCGCTTCATCGCGGTCCCATTCTTCACGCGCAATACTGTGGTCCGCCGCAACCAGCTCCGTCATGCGCGCTTCAATAGCCTCCAGATCTTCTGGCGTAAATGCCCTCTCAAAGGCAAAGTCATAGTAGAAGCCATCTTCAATCACCGGTCCAATAGTCACCTGAGCGGAAGGGAATAACTGTTTAACAGCCATAGCTAGTAAATGAGCAGAAGAGTGGCGGATAATATCCAGCGCTTCATCAGAGCGGTCTGTAACAATCGACAGCGTAGCGTCTTCAGCTATAACACAAGAAGCATCTACCACCTCACCGTTGACCACACCAGCAAGAGTGGCCTTAGCCAGTCCGGCGCCAATGTCAGCGGCCACGTCAGCGACCGAAACGGGGTTTTCAAAAATGCGTTTGGAACCATCAGGCAGGGTAATAGCGGGCATTGTACTTTCCTATCAGTGGTGACCCATACCAAGGGCCACATGCATTAAATTATCAAGCGCCCATTTTACCTTGTATGCCATGCTTTACAAGCCTGTCTGTAGGTTTAAGTTAGGTTACAATTGATCTTTTGAATCTAGGAAAAATCGCTATTGTGAAAATCTATGTAGATGCGGACGCCTGCCCAACTGTTATTAAAGATATCCTCTACCGGGTCTCACAACGCACAGGAATTGAAGTCATTCTGGTGGCCAATCAGCCTTTGTCTATACCTAGAATTCCCACCGTACGTTCTATTCAGGTAAGTCAGGGCTTTGATGTTGCCGATAACCACATCGTTGAATTGGTTCAGGAAAATGATCTAGTCATTACCGCCGACATTCGACTAGCTGCAGAGGTCATTGACAAAGGAGGCAAAGCGCTGAATCCAAGAGGCGAGCTCTACACCAAGGCGAACATAAAGGCGCGGCTGAATATTCGTGATTTCATGGACTCAATGCGCAACAGCGGCGTTCAAGTCGGTGGAGGGCCACCACCCCTAACCCAGCGAGACCGCATGGAATTTGCCAACGCCTTAGATCGCTATATTGCTCAATCTACGTCTTAAGCTACCTTATTCTAGTAAGCGCAGAATTTGAGCGGCGGTAAAAGGCCAACCCTTTTCATGCCCGTTGGGTAGAGCTATTACAGGAATACGCAGACCGTACTTTTTTTGGAGAGTCACGTCGCTACCGACATCAATCTCTCTAAGATGAAGTTTTTTTTGATCCAGTAAGGGCAACAATATATCTTTGGCTTGATCGCAAAGATGGCACTGACGGCCAGTATAGATAATGATTTCAGCGTTCACTTTAGACTCCTTGATGTTGCAAATCTAAACTAGCCATGGGCCAGTGCCTTTTGGTTTCCAATACTCATGAAGCGCTCAAACAGCTCCGCGACCTGTTGATCGGTAGTGCCCAGCAATTTGTCTCCAACCGATAACTCAAAATAAGATTCTTTAACACCTGCTACCATGGCTCGACCAAAAAGTTTAATCCCCTGCTCTTCTACCACCTGATCTCTGGCCGCATTAGCGCTATCCGCTGAGAATGGCAGGTAAATATGCATCATATTAACCTGAGGCACACTAGGGACACAGCGTACATTTAAAATATCCTGAAACATCACTGCCAGCTGTTTGGCACGACGCCAGTAGTCAGGCATACAAGCGAGCCGCTTGTCCAAGAGCATTGCTGCAGAGGCTACCTGAGGCCCGAGGGTCTGAATAGTACCACCCGCCCTGCGCTGCCAAAGCTTGGACTGATCAATAAAATCTTCAGAGCCAAGCAACATGGCCCCCGGCAACGCGCCAATACCCTTATAAAAAGACACGTACACAGAATCAAAGCCGCGGCATATGTCTTTGTAGTCTCTGTCATAAAAAGGGCCCGCTTCCCATAGTCTTGCTCCATCAAGATGCAAGCGCATACCTTGATGTTTAGCCTCAGCCTTGAGTTCTTCGAGTTCATGCCAGCTGGGTAATTGGCCTCCAGACTCTCTGATAGGTAGTTCCACAAGCAGTGCCGCCAAGTTTTCCTCTCGCCCTCTTATATGCTTTGCCAAAAGCGGCGAATCTTGTGGGCCAACTAGTGTTGCTCGCAATTGGTACAAGTGAGCATAAGCATGCTCTTCATGAAGCTCTAGATGAGATGTGGGATGCATCCCAAAGTGATTGCAGCTAGATTGGTCGCACCATATTTTCAGAGCAACTAACTGAGCAAGAACGCCGCTGGGCATAAATCGAGCGGCTCCAAAACCCAATAAATTAGCAACCTTAGCTTCAAAACTCTCAATAAAACTGCCGTGGCCATAGCTATCAAACTGACTGTTATTTTCGCTACACCAAGCGGCGATTTCGGCCAAAAAGGTGGGATCATCAGCTGGTCCATTGCCGCCCAGCGCTTGAATGTTTGGCTTATCCACCGAAAGAACCCCCATTAGATTGCGGCACGTGGAATATCATAAACCTAACCAAATGTGTCGCGGCGTTTTATCTTCCACACGTTATGGATTCTAGGATTTCGCACGAAGTCCACATCCAACGTCTGTGGCGTAATATTCTGGCAGTCAAACTGGCGTACCGTTAGTTCGTCCATTTTGAATTTACGGAAATTATTAGAGAAAATCAATGTGCCGCCAGGCACAAGTTTAGCCATTGAAGAGCGAATCAAGTCACCGTGGTCGCGCTGTATATCGAGCACAGAATCCATCTTTTTGGAGTTAGAGAACGTAGGCGGATCTAAGAAGATGACATCGTAAAGCTCGCCTTCAATTTCCAACCATTTTAAGCAATCAGCCCGGAGCAGTTGATGCTTGCTTGAACGCAGACTGTTGAGGTCGAAATTACGCTGCGCCCAGTCCAAGTATGTGTTTGACATGTCGATGCTTAGCGAATGGCTAGCGCCCGCCATCGCCGCCTGCACGGAGGCCGCTGCGGTATAGCAAAACAAGTTGAGAAAGCTTTTCCCTTTAACCATCTCACCAATAAGGCCTCGCACTGGGCGATGGTCTAAAAATAATCCGGTGTCTAGGTAGTCAGACAGATTCACCTCAAACTGTGCATTGCCTTCACTGACATGAATGGTATCACTAGGCCCATCATTGAGACGCTCGTATTGACTGTCGCCCTTTTGGCGACGTCGTTCTTTATAGTGAATTTTACCCCTAAAGTTCGCTGAAAACTCTTTGACTGCCTGCTTGATTTCACCGAATCGTTCACGGGCCACCTTTTCAGAGATCGTATTTGGTGGCGCATATTCCTGAACGTAAATTGACTGATCATAGATGTCCACAGCTACCGCGTACTCAGGAATATCAGCATCATAAAGACGATAGCAGCTGATGCCCGACTTTTTACGCCAGCCATCGAGTTTTCGTTGATTCTTCTTCAAACGATTGAGCACCATTCTGGCGCCTTCGGTTAACTGCTGTGCTGGCGCAGGGGTACTTAATCGCGCAGCAATTTGCGCAGACTTTGAGGTCATATCCTCAAATACTAGCAACTTACAGGGAATAGTGCCGTTGAATAGGCTGTACTGCTTCGTCGGTGATAGGTCAGTTTCACGCCCAAGATCCACGTTTCCGGTAAAAATAGCGGCCCGCCAGCCTTGAAAATTCTTCTGTAGTACTGTGCCCAATTTTTGGTACAGGGGGATTAACTCGTCAACCTCACCCAAACGCTCACCGTAAGGCGGGTTAGTTAACAACAACCCCCTTTCTGCCGTTGGTTTACCAAACTGGTCTATCGGTTTGTGCGCCAAACGAATATGCCCATCTAACCCGGCATTTTCAATATTTTGTGTGGTGTATTCAAGCACCCTCGGGTTGGCATCATAACCACGAATGTCGAGCTCTAGGTTTTCAAGTCCTGTGGCTTTGCGCTGATGAGCTTCATCTATCAAGCTTTGCCACAGTTCCGCATCATGCTGTATCCACTGATCAAAGCCATAGTGCTCACGAAGCATGCCTGGCGCTATATCTGCCGCCATCATTGCGCCTTCAATAATCAATGTGCCACTGCCGCACATTGGGTCAAGCAGCGCCCCACCTTCGGCGGCCATAGCCGGCCAGTTCGCCCTAAGTAGCAGCGCCACAGCCAAGTTTTCTTTAATAGGAGCAGTACCTTGGCCTGTACGATAACCACGGCGATGTAAACTTTCTCCGGAAATATCTAAAGAAACCGTCACCCTGCCTTTATGCTGACGGACCTGAATGCGGATATCAGGATTTTTGGTGTCAACGTTTGGACGTTCCCCCTCAATACGGCGTATACGATCGACAATGGCATCTTTAACCCGCTGAGAACCATACATAGTGTTATCAATCAGACGTGATGTTCCAATAAAGTCGATGGCAATACTTTGCGCTGCCGAAAAATGAGACTCCCAAGAAATGTCATTACACTCCTGATATAAATCATCTGCCTCGTTGAGCATAAAGCTATGTAAGGGCATCAAAATACGATTAGCTAGGCGGGACCAAAGACAAGCTCTATAAGCAACTTCCATCGAACCCTGAAAGTGCACAGCGGCCACTGTTTCCTTTACCCCTTCAGCGCCAATAGCCTGTAATTCTTCGGCCAACAGCAACTCCAGCCCTTTGGGGCAGGTCGCGAGCCAATCTGTTTGCGAAGATACCTGAGCCACTTAATTATCCTTTTGATTACTTTAAGATATAAATGCCGACATACATAGACGAAAAACATCTGAACTAATGCGGCAATTACAAGTCTAAATTTTTGAGTGTGTAAGAAAGCGCACATGATATAGGTCTTTACACTATTTTGTTTAAAAATAAGACTTCATCTATAACCCAGCGGTTCAACCAATTATCAACGCGGCACTAGATGACACCTATATCGACTTTGATTTAAGTAGAGAAGGAGATGTCTATGAAGAAACACAAGAGAGACCCTGAGCATCGTTCGTATGTAAAGGGGTACCAAATTGCAATTCAAGGACGTTCACTGTCCGTCTGCCCCTACCAAGAAGACACAACAATGGCCTATCACTGGTTGCGCGGATGGCGTGAAGGGAGAGAAGATGGGTGGTCGGGCTATAACACCAGTACTTGCCAGCAGAAGGCTGGGAATCTAATCCTCAACCACTGACTGGAAGAGAAAAAGCTAGACATATGCACGCTCAAGCGACGACAAATATGCTGTCACCGCTTGAGCTATATTGTTTTGAAACTAAGTATCCAAAGAGGCCTGAACTAGATCTAAGAGCTCTCTGAGAGCCACTGATATCATTGCAAAGTCAGACTGGGATGCTTTACGCAAGTCTTTCACCATTAACTTCCAGCGGTGAATGAGCTCTTGTTGCTGATTTTGCCATGTTTCCATTGCTGAGGAATCACTCATACCAAGCCTGCACAGGCAAGCGGTAAGCCTACGCCGCTGACTCTCAAGGTCGTCAACGTAGGTTTCACGAGCCAAGTCTTGCCAGCGGCTATCGGGTTGCAAGTCCACTATTTGCGCCATAAACCAATCTAAAGATAGGGATTCGCCAAGGCCAAAGTACACTTCGGCAACCTGCTGCACTGGTATGTCTAGCGCTAGAGATATCTGAACCACCCCCATGCTCATGAACATACTGTCAGTGGCGGCAAGCCGCTCTGCTAGTTTAAGCTCTACACCTATGTCTGTGAGCTCATCACGCTCGCCACTCCAGAGAACATTCCACTGTTCCTTTTGGAGGGCCGGAAGCTCCGACAATAAGGCCTCAGTGGGCTGTGAATACTGTGCAATAAGAGACTCGCAGCTTAGATTTAATCGATGATTACGTAAAAACCACCGCGTGGCCCGTCGTGTCAGCCTGACCAAAATGTGTAGCAATTCTAGCTCGATGGCCGAAGGTAATTGAGGATTATGCTCTTCGACCTGTTGCCACAGACTTTTAATACCCAGCACTTCAGTGACTATTGTGTATGCCTTGATCACGTCTTCTGCGGATGCGCCAGTCGATTCCATCTGCCTAAAGAAAAAGCTGAAGCCAACCCGATTAACAAGATCATTGACGATTTGATTTGCGGCTATTTCATTGGCCAGAGGATGGGTTTTTACGGCCTCGCCAAAGCCAGAGACTATAGCCGCAGGGAAGTAATCTATAACTGACTGCGCAAGCCAAGGGTCGGTCAACAAATTGGATTCAGCCAGAGCCTCTTTAAGCACCACTTTAGAGTAGCAAATTAGCACTGACAGTTCTGGCCGAGTCCAACTGGGATGTTGGCGATTAATTCTGTCGACAAGCTGATCATCACTAGGTAAAAATTCTAGATCTCGATCAAGTTGATCCCCTTCCTCAAGCCAACCAAGGTAGCGTTGATATTCTGAATGATACTGTTTGCTTCGGGCCATCGCCAAACTTATGGCTTTGGTCTGTCGTACATTGTTGTCTAACACCAATCCAGCTACATCATCTGTCATAGAAGCCAGCAGTGTGTTTCTTTGATCTATATCCAGAAGTCCGGAGGAAACCTGCTTATTGAGTAATATTTTTATATTGACCTCATGATCAGAGCAATCTACTCCCGCCGCGTTATCAATAAAGTCGGTGTTGCATAGGCCCCCGAGAAGGCAAAATTCTACCCTTCCTCTCTGGGTCATACCAAGGTTTCCACCCTCACCTATTACTCGGCAGCGCAATTCACGGCCATCGACCCTCAATCCGTCGTTGGCGCGATCGCCCACCTCTGCATTGTTTTCTGAAGATGCTTTGACATAGGTGCCAATGCCACCGTTCCAGATCAAGTCCACCTTAGCTTTAAGAATACAATTAATTAGCTCTGTAGGGGTTACCTTATCTTTGTCGATTCCAAAGCGGATTTTAATCTCTGGCGTTAGTGTTAGAGATTTGGCGCTTCTTGAGTACACTGCGCTACCTGGAGACATTAGGGTTTTATCAAAATCATCCCAGGTGGATCTTGGGGTATCAAATAGCCGCTGTCGCTCAGGAAATGTTGCCTGAGCATTAGGGGCCGGATCGACAAAAATATGCAGGTGGTTGAAGGCTGCCAGCAGTTGGATATGTTCAGACAGCAGCATACCGTTGCCAAACACATCTCCGCCCATGTCACCAATACCAACAACGCTAAAGTCTTGGGATTGAATATCTATGCCTATCTCATGAAAATGTCGTTGCACGGCAACCCAAGCACCACGCGCGGTAATACCCATGCCTTTATGGTCGTAACCATTACCGCCACCTGACGCAAAAGCATCACCAAGCCAGAAATTATTTACTTCAGAGATTTCATTGGCAATATCAGAAAAGGTCGCAGTACCTTTGTCTGCGGCCACGACTAGATAAGGGTCGTCACCATCCCGGCGCACGACCTCTGGGGGCGGCTCCAACTTTTCATCCACCAGGTTGTCGCTAATATCCAACAAGGCCTGCACATAGAGCATATAGCTGGCGATACCTTCCTGAATAAACGCTTCGCGTCCAGCAGCAGGATTTGCCTGCTTAGCCACAAAGCCCCCTTTGGCGCCTGTGGGCACAATAACCGCATTTTTAACCTGCTGGGCTTTGACTAGGCCAAGCACTTCTGTTCGATAGTCTTCAATCCTATCTGACCAACGCAGCCCACCCCTGGCGACTTTACCTCCACGTAGATGAACGCCCTCAACTCGTGGAGAGTAGACGAATATCTCATAAACCGGACGTGGCTTGGGTGCCAAGCTAATCTGCTGGGAGGCCAGCTTGACTGATATGTAGGACTTAAACGTACCGTCTTCGACGGTTTGGAAAAAGTTGGTTCGCAGAGTCGCTTGCACTAATTCAAGGTAGCCACGAATAATATTATCTTCGCTAATATTAGCGATGAGGTCTAACCCACCAAGTATCTTTAGCACCAAGCCTTCGGCTCTTTCATACTGCCCCTCAGACGCATAGCGGGGATCAAAGTAGCTTTTAAACAGGGCTACTAAATTTCGCGTAATGTCTAAATGCTTAGACAGGGTGTCGGCAATAAAATCTTGGCTATAGGGCACGCTCAGCTGTTTCAGATAACGGGCATAAAGGCGAAGCATTGCCACCGCACGCCAGTCAAGTCGGGCACCAATAACTAAGCGGTTAAAGCTATCATTTTCCGCATCACCGCGCCAAACGCGCAGCAAGGCATCTTTAAAGCTGTTTTGCACAGCAGAGACATCAACACCGACATCGAGTGAGAAACTTAAGTCGAAGTCTTGCATCCATATGGCATCTTCAGACTCTGGCCGAATCGAATAAGGGCGCTCCATGACCACTCGAAATCCTAGGTTCTCCAGCATCGGAATCATGTCTGACAGTTCTAGAGGTGCGCTTCTATGGAAAAGTGTTAAGCGAAGATGATTGTCGGCTCCTACCTGATTTTGCTGAAAGTCGATAGCTACGTCATCCAAACTTTCTAGTGAGTCAAACAACGCTATATGCTTTAAGGCGAGGTCAGGCTCATAAATCTCGCGGTAAGCACCAGAAAATGCTCGCTGGAATCGGCGTGACAGAGTAGCACCCTCGGCTGGGCCAAATTGTTTCAGTGCCTGGTCATGAAACTCTTCACTCCAATCACGGATGGTTTTCTCTACTAATCCCTGCAGTGATTCGGCATCCACCTCTAGATAACGTCTATTTTGAATTTTATACACTAAATAAACTCTTACTAACACTGAGTCAGGCATAAATTCCGTTGTAAACTCGCTTTCTATTGCATCTAAGGCCACACCAATTCGCTGTTGTATTTTTTCTCTTACATCGGTGCTGTATGACTCACGAGGTAAATACACAAGACAATTTACAAATTTATCAAAGGGGTCTGGGTGAACAAACACCTTTACCACACGGCGCTCATAAATTTGCCAAATGCCAATCGCCGTATCTGCGAGAATCTCTCGACTAATATGCAGAAGCTCTTCTCTTGGATGCGAATCCAAGATCGTTAGCAATGCTTTACCATCATGGCTGGTCGGACTAAATCCAGCGCGGCCCAAAACCCAATTAACTTTTTGCCTGAGTATTGGAATTCTTCTTGGACTGTAGGAATAGAACTGGGAGGCATAGAGTCCCAGCAACCGCACCTCGCCTATAGGCTCGCCTTGATCGCTGAAACGTTTAATAACAACATAATCAGAGTACGCTTCACGATGTACTCGTGAGCGTTTGGAGGACTTGGTCACCGTCAGAATCTGGTCATCTTCGTAGAGTGACTTAACACCCTCACTCAATTGATCAACAGATTCTTTGCGCAGGTCACCTCCATACTTGCGCAAGAGGCCGCAAGCGCTATCTGGAACTTCATTTAGATACACTTTTTCGTCATCAACGCTAAGCTCAAATTCCGCATAGCCGGTAAAAACAAAATAGCCATTGTTGATCCACTCTAAAAATTCAATAGACTCTTCTAACTGCTCAACCTTGGGTGCATTTTCTTTGAGGTCTTTAATTAATCTATCCGTGCGCAAGCGCATCAATTCAAAGTCATCTACCACTGCATCAACATCGTCCAACACCAGCTGTAGCTCTCGTTGCAGAACCTCCAACTCTCGGTCGGTCAGCATATCTACTTCAATGGTAATGAATGCCTCATAAGTTGCGCCTTCAAGAAACGATGGATGCACATCCTTTATCACCCCGTTAGTGTCTCTCACAACCCAGGCTAAATTGCTCTGCAGCGTATAAATATTTAGCTCTCGCCTATTTAACGTCATGCGCAATGAATCGACCAAAAAGGGCATGTCTTTTTGATTGATATAAATTGTAGTGTATTGACTTGACCAACTATCGCTCTCGACGCTTGGATTAAACACTTTTACCTTGGCCTGATGAGTGCTAAGAGAGCGTTCTATACTGCTGCCAAAAGACAGTTCACCAAAACTATACAAACCCCAAATATTCCAAAAAATATCTTCAGGCGGCCTATTTAAATAATCTTGATCAGGGTAAAAATGTATCGCGTTAGTGATAAAGTTTTGAAATAGCGCACCACGAGACTTGCTTAATTTGCCGCGAGCGAGTTTAGTCAAAGAATCGATAAGCTGACTACGTCGATTATCTTGTTTCACATCCATGAGAAATTTATGCAACCTTTTTGGTTTTTAAAAGTCTTTAGCATAGGCATCATTGAATACCTTATTCTAAAGTAACAAAAAGCTATCTTCGTGTGTATCAATATTGTTGCTTTTTCATCCATTAAATTGCAGTTTTGTTACCAGAATGTAAACAGTGTATAAATCACTGCATCAGTATTTGTTTGTTGACAGTATAGCGATTAAAATCATCGCCCCTAAAAACGTCAGACCCACACAGTAGAGGTAAATTGTGCAACAAGATATTGACCGACTCAAAGAATGGCTAGCAAGTAAGATTGTCGGCCAAGAGCATCTCGTAGAACGATTGATGATTGCCCTCCTCGCCGACGGACATTTGCTGGTCGAAGGAGCCCCAGGTTTGGCAAAAACCAAGGCCATCAAGACTCTATCCGAAGGCATGGAAGCGGACTTTCATCGGGTCCAGTTTACCCCTGACCTACTTCCCGCTGACATTACAGGGAGTGACATCTACCGTCCTCAAAAAGGTACCTTTGAATTTCAAGCCGGCCCACTATTCCATAACCTAGTGCTGGCAGATGAAATCAACAGGGCGCCCGCTAAAGTGCAATCGGCACTTCTAGAAGCTATGGCAGAACGTCAAATATCGGTGGGTAAAAATACCTACCCGCTGCCCGAGTTGTTTTTAGTGATGGCGACGCAAAATCCTATTGAACAGGAAGGCACCTACCCGCTGCCCGAAGCTCAAATGGACCGTTTCTTAATGCATGTGCTAGTGGACTACCCTGCACCTGAGGCCGAAAGAGCAATCTTGGCACTGTCTCGTCAAGAAGCGCTCAATGAGCCGACAACCAAAGTTGAGCCGCTAACGCAAAAGAGCCTTTTTAATGCGCGCAAACAGGTTAATAAAATTCACATGTCTGAAGCTGTCGAAGAGTACTTGGTGCAACTGATTCTTGCCACTCGCAACTCAACCGCTTACAGCGGTGAGCTAGGTCAATGGCTAGATTATGGTGCTAGCCCGAGAGCGACGATTGCCCTAGATAAATGCAGTCGAGCACTTGCTTGGATGGAAGGACGCGACTTTGTTACGCCAGACGATATACGAGCGGTGGCCCATGATGTGCTTAGGCATCGTCTAATTCTTAGCTTTGAAGCTGAAGCCGGTGGCATTAACGCCAACCAGGTTATCGACAAGTTACTAGAGACCGTGCCCTCGGCATAAGACCCAACCTATGAGTATGATCGATAACGACCAAGAGCATCCCGCCACCGCCAGCTTATCTGAGATGATTAGGTTGCGTTATGGCGCGAGAGAACTGACTGGATTCCCCAAAATACAAGCACGTCAAATGCTGGCTGGTGGTCATAAATCTCGATTTCGAGGGCGCGGCATGGACTTTGATCAAGTGCGTATTTACCAGCCAGGGGATGATGTTCGCAGTATCGACTGGCGGGTTACGGCACGCACAGAAGTGCCACACACAAAGATATTCAGCGAAGAGCGAGAGCGGCCCATTCTGGTCATCAGCGACTTACGGAGCTCTATGTTTTTTGGCAGTCAGCGACTTAAATCAGTTGTGGCCTGCGAAATATCAGCCGCGCTTGCGTGGGCTGGCCTAGCGGCGAATGATCGTGCTGGTGGTTTGATCTTTGGCCAACAAGAACAGATGGATGTCAAAGCTAGACGTAGCCATCATGCTGTACTGCAGTTTATACATGGACTTCAAGAATACAGTACAAAACTATTGGATATTCAGCAAACCGAAGGCCCCCAACCCGACCTCTACAGTTTGGCTGAGATCCTTGAGGAGGCTCGCCGCTTTGTACTGCCAGGGAGTACCATTTTTATCGTTAGCGACTTTCATGACCTTAATGACGACTGCGAGCGTCATGTGTTTGAGCTAGCCAGGCATGGCAATCTCAACTTTTGCCAAGTATTTGATGATATAGAACAGCAGTTACCGCCGCCCTCTCTCTATGCGGTCAGTGATGGACAGCGGCAGACCCTGCTAGACACCAGCAATAAAAAATTGCGCGAACGTTTTCAGCTAGCTTATGCTGAGCGAGGATTACGGTTACGTAAAATGAGCGAAAAACTCTCTGCCGGTCTACTGCCTTTCAATACATCTGATAATGTCATGAGCGTATTACACAAAGCTTATGGTAAGCGTCGCACCCAAGCGCGCGGCAACTAACGTATGGAAAACGATCCGTTAGCACAACTTCGCGATATCCACCTACCCGAGCCCATCTCATGGTGGCCACTAGCGCCCGGATGGTGGGTGCTTATTGTTCTTTGTCTTGCCCTCGCTATCTGGTTTATTAGTAAAGCTGTGCAACGCTGGCGTGCCAATTTATACCGTCGTCAGGCGCTTCAAAAACTGACTTTACTTAATAACGAACTCAGCTTCACCAATGACCAAAAAATAGTCATGGTTTTTGAAATACTGAAGCAGGCCGTGAATAGCGCCTACCCCAGCCAGTTCTTCAGTAGCCTCGAGTTCAATGCCTTTGTGGCATTTTTGCAACGCAGCTGTGACAAACCCCTATTTGAATTACTACCCGATAATATTGATATCCTGCTCTACGGAAAGACCTCAGACGATCATAATAGAGATCTGATCATAGACAACCTCTTTGACAGCAGCCAACATTGGGTTAAACGCCATTATGCTGAGGATAAACTTAAGGCGCAGAGCCAATGCTGAGTTTAGTCTGGCCTTGGGCGCTTGCGCTGGCTCCATTACCTTTTGTTTATCGATGGTTACGGAAACCCTCAGAGACAAAAATACAGGCCTTGCGCGCCCCTCTATTGGCCGCCGCTGCGGGTGATCAGGGAACCTTAAAAGCAACCACTTGGTACAACCGCGTACTGCTCTTTTTACTCACCGTCTGCTGGCTGTGTACTCTACTGGCAGTAGCTCAACCAGTGTATGTTGGCGAACCAGTAGCGCTACCTGCCAATGGGCGTGACATTCTTATTGCCGTAGATATTTCCGGCAGTATGGAGAGGGATGATATGGTCATTGGTGGGAAGCAAGTCAATCGATTGGTTGCGGTGAAAGCGGTAGTTGGAGACTTTGTTATTAAGCGTACTGGGGATCGGCTAGGCCTTATTCTATTTGGTGAAAAAGCCTACTTACAAACGCCGCTAACCTTTGACCGCGAGACCATGCAAACACTATTATTAGAAGCGCAAATTGGTTTTGCTGGCAACGGCACCGCTATCGGCGACGCAATCGGGCTAGGGGTTAAACGACTACAAGATCGCCCCAAAGATCACCGCGTTCTCATTTTAATGACCGACGGCTCTAGTAATGCCGGTGAACTCAACCCAACAGAGGCCGCTGACCTAGCACGTCGAGCTCAAGTGAAAATCTATACCATCGGCATAGGCGCAGAGCGTCAAGAATCTCGCGGGCTATTTGGTCGAAATGTTATCAACCCAAGCGCTGACTTGGACGAAAAAACACTCATAGACATTGCTACCGCCACCGGTGGCATTTATTTTAGAGCCCGAGACCCTAAAGAACTGACAGGTATCTATCAACAACTTAATCAATTGGAGCCTATCGAGCAGAACTCAGAAACCATTCGGCCTATAGCATCACTATTCCATTGGCCTCTGGGGGTTAGTTTTATCTTGAGTCTTGCCATAGCTGCAGCTCGCAGCAGAAGGGGTTCACTTGTTTGATCTAACTCTAGATAGTGCTCTTAACGCATGGCAGGTCTTCCATTTCTTGCGACCCTGGTGGTTTTTGGGCTTAGCTCCCGTGGCTCTCATTGTTGCTTTTTATAGCTGGCATAAGCATCATGCGGGCAACTGGACAACCATCATTAACCCCGAGTTACTGCCCTTTTTGATGCAAGGCAAAGCACCAAGTGACGGCCTCAGCACTAAATCCTTAATTACCACCTTAACGCTTGCCTGGATTATTTGTATTGCTAGTCTTGCCGGACCCACATGGGAGCAACTGCCTCAGCCTGTGCACAGGCAAGATAGCGCGTTAATTATTGTTTTTGATCTATCCCCATCGATGCTTGCTGCAGATCTAACACCCAGCCGATTGGTACGAGGGCGATACAAACTAATCGATATTTTAAAACGACGTACTGAAGGTGTCAGCGGCCTTGTGGTCTATGGTGGTGACGCTCACACCGTTTCACCTCTTACCGAGGATAGCAATACAATCGTCAGTTTGGTGCCCGTACTGCATCCTGGGTTGCTACCCCAGTATGGAAGTAACGTAGAAGATGCTATTCAGGTCGCCGTTAATTTAGCAACCAGTGGTGGCTATCAACAGGCTGATATATTATTGATTACAGATGGTGTTGACCCTTCTGCCATTTCTGAAATTACATCCATTATTGAGGATAAAGGTGAATACCGGCTGTCGATTTTAGGAGTAGGAACAGAAAACGGCGCACCTATTCCTTTAGGGTCTGGCGGTTTTGTTAAAGACACGCGCAGTGGCAATGTGATTATTCCAAAACTCAACATTAGTGATTTGCGACGTCTTGCTAGCGCCAACAACGGTAACTATCAAACCGTTAGCAATGATGACCGTGATATTGATAATCTGTTGGCGGCAATGGAATCATTATTTAGTGATTCAACACAACAAACTGATCGATCATTTGATCTCTGGAACGATCGCGGATACTTGCTGGCATTGCTTTTAATACCAATTTTACTGCTAACGTTTAGAAAAGGTGCTGTGGTTGTTTTACTCTTGGCTCCTTTGCTATTTCAATCTAATTCAGTAGAGGCTCTTGAATGGCAAGATCTTTGGGCGACCGGCGATCAACAAGGCGCAGAGGCTCTTGAACTAGACGATGCTGAGCGGGCAAAGTCTTTGTTTACAAATTCTCAGTGGCGCGGCAGTGCAGCCTACAGGGCTGCTGATTATGAGGCGGCGGCTGAAGCCTTCTTCACCGATGAGACAGCGAATGGCCTCTATAATAGTGGCAATGCGCTAGCGAAGTCTGGTGATTTTGCCAGCGCTATAGAGGCCTATGAGCGCGCCTTAGCGTTAGAACCTGAATTAGAAGATGCAATTTTTAATCGCGATCTCCTGGAAAAACTAAAACAAGAGCAAGAGCAAGAGGAACAGAGTCAGGAGCAACAAGATCAGGAGTCCTCGGAACAGCAGCAAGAGCAGGACTCTGAGCAGTCTGATAAGAATGGCGACCCTAGTGAGCAGCAACCCCCAGCGCAAGACTCTGAACAACAAGACGATTCAGCAACCCCTGAGGAGGAATCTGAGGAGGAATCTGACGAGGAGTCTGAGAGTAAAGAACAACAAGAAAGCGAAAACAAACAAAATGAATCAGAACAGCAGGCTGAGCGCCAAACGTCTGAGGTTGAAATGAGCGAAGAGGAAAAACAAGAACAGCGAGAAATTGACGCTATGCTGCGTCGTATACCTGACGATCCCGGCGGTTTACTGCGAGCAAAGTTTCGCTATGAATCGCAACAGAGAAAACAACAACGATCACCACCTGACCAAGAGCGCTGGTAAATGAAGCTTAATTTAAGACGATTATTAATCATATCAACCCTCTGCCTGGGCACTATGGTCGCTTCAGATAGTTATGCTGCACTGACTGCGAAGGTTGATCGAACCGTATTAGACAGCAATGAAACCCTCCGTGCTGAACTGCGCTATGACGGCCAAGTGTTTACTGGCGAACCTGATTTTGGGCCGCTTATCAAAGACTTTGAGGTGCTGTCTAATAATCGTCAACAGAATTACTCCAATGTTAATGGAAAGACTGAGTCATACACAGCTTGGACCTTAGAGCTACGTCCCAAGAGAGCAGGAATACTACTGATACCCTCACTAACGTTCAAGAAAGAGGTGAGTAATGCTATAGAGTTACGGGTTCGCGCTGCTCCTAGTAACTCTAGCGCCAACCCTGGGACTCAACCGATTTATACCGAAACTACCGTTGACGCAAACACTCCCTACGTTGGGCAGCAGGTCATTTTAACGCATCGACTGTATACCTCAGTCCAACTACGGGACTTTGCTCTGTCCGAGCTAGCCATCGACAAGGCCGTCTTACATAGGCTGGGAGACACTCAGTATCAAAAAGTCATTAACGGTAGAAACTATCTCGTACTAGAGGTCAAATATGCCATTTTCCCTCAATCAGAAGGTCCGTTAATCATCCCCAGTTTACGTTTCGGCGCTTATGAGGTAAATAATCGCAGTCAATTTGGGGTTTTCAATAATCGGGGTAACCAGATTGTTCGGGATACTGAGCCAAAATCCCTAGAGGTAACCGCTCGCCCCCCTCAAGCAAGTGTCGATGGATGGATGCCAAGCACCTCGGTGACAATGGAGCAAAGGTGGAGTGGCGACATTGACTCAGTTACCGTGGGTGAACCTGTTACACGTACCATTACAATACGCGCCGAGGGGCTTAGTGCCGCTCAGATTACCCCTCTGCAAGAGCCCCAAGGGAATAATTATCGCGGTTACCCGGATCAGCCACAATTAGATGAAATAGTCACCACCAACGGATTGACCGCAACACGCATCGAATCGCTGGCATTGGTGCCCAATAACTCTGGAGAAATCACTTTACCTGCAGTCGAGCTGATTTGGTGGGATACCAATAGTAATAAGCGGCGAGTGGCGTCCCTACCCTCAATAACTTTGCAGGTTAGCCCAAGTGAAAATGCCGATGTAGCCGCAAATGACAACAATGTCATGCAAGGCACCAACGATGCAATGACCACTTTAGCCTCCGATGCTTCAAAACCTAAAGTATCTTTCATGACGAACCTATCTTTGGCCCTCAACGCATTACTAATGACCTTGATTGTTACACTACTAATAGGCCGCAAACGTAAGGCCTTAGCTGCGCGCTCACAACAGGCTGCCTTATCCTCTGATTCTGCCCGACTCAATCTTAAGCAGCAACTCAGAGCTATTGAATCTGAGGCTAAAGATGACAATCTGATGGCCATGAGAGAGGCTATTTTACGCTGGGGTAAAACACTGTTTGCGGAGAATCCACCAAGTACACTAAAAAGTCTCGGAGACCTCTTGGGCAACCCCAGTATTAGCCAACTCTTCGCTCAACTGGACCAACAGCTCTATCAACACAATGGGGTTCCAGCTACAACGCTAGATGTGACCTTATTACTTGCAAGCCTCAAGAAAGAATCGAACTTTAGTCGTGAATCAGCGTCAAAAAGTAAATCAGGTAAAGCGCTACAATCACTTTACCCCGATTAAAGGCACGTCAAACCACCCCTTAATAGGACTGAAAAATGAAGACCACCTCTAGCGATAATAATAAGGCGTATTGGAGGGCAAATGTCAGCCTGCTCTCTAAGTTACTTGTGGTCTGGTTTGTCGTCTCTTTTGGTTGCGGCATTATTCTGGTGGACTGGTTAGACCAATTTTCGCTCTTCGGTTTTAAGCTTGGTTTCTGGTTTGCGCAGCAGGGAGCGATCTATGTCTTTGTGGCCCTCATCTTTATTTACGCCTGGCGAATGAAAATTATTGACCGTCAATTTGGTGTTTCCGATGATGAGGACGAAGCATGAGCACTCAAATGCTGACTTATCTTTTTGTTGGGTTATCCTTCGCCCTCTATATTGGTATCGCCATCTGGTCACGCGCCAGCTCTACAAAAGATTTTTACGTTGCCGGCGGCGGCGTTCACCCCGTGGTCAATGGTATGGCTACCGCAGCTGACTGGATGAGCGCTGCATCATTTATCTCTATGGCAGGAATTATTTCTTTTGTGGGCAGAGATGGCTCTGTCTACCTCCTTGGTTGGACCGGTGGTTATGTCTTACTGGCCTTTTTATTAGCGCCCTATCTACGCAAGTTTGGCCGATTTACAGTCCCCGACTTTATTGGTGAGCGTTATTATTCTAGAGCCGCACGAATCGTTGCCGTCGTCTGCCTTATTTTCGTTTCATTTACCTATGTTGCGGGCCAAATGCGCGGCGTCGGTATTGTTTTTTCGCGCTTTTTAGAAGTCGACGTCAGTACCGGTGTGATCATCGGTATGGCAGTGGTATTCATGTACGCCGTACTCGGCGGAATGAAAGGCATCACCTACACCCAGGTTGCCCAATACTGTGTGCTCATTTTTGCCTACATGGTGCCGGCTATATTTATCTCGATCATGATCACAGACAACCCTATCCCGCAATTAGGTTTTGGCTCTGAGGTGAATGATGGATCTGGGCTGTCTGTATTACAAAAGCTCGACAGCGTGCTCTTAGACTTAGGCTTTAGTGCTTATACCGAGGGCAGTAAATCAACCATTGATGTTTTTGCGATCACCGCAGCACTCATGTTTGGAACTGCTGGTTTGCCCCATGTACTGGTCCGATTTTTTACCGTACCTAAGGTATCTGATGCGCGCCTTTCTGCTGGCTATGCTTTGGTCTTCATCGCAATTTTGTATACCACAGCTCCTGCCGTAGCGTCTTTTGCGCGGTTAAATTTGGTCGACACAGTACATAATACTCCGTATGCCGAAGCCCCTGAATGGTTTGGAAACTGGGAGAACACTGGGCTGATCGCCTGGCAAGACAAAAATAATGACGGCATCATGCAATACGGCTCAGGCGCTGCCCTCTCGCCAACCAAGCCATCGTTTAAAGGAAATACAGGCGCCCATGGTGAGCGATTATTAAACAACCAGCCCACAGAGTCGATCAACGAAGTGTATATTGATCGAGATATTATGGTACTTGCCAATCCCGAAATTGCGGGCCTCCCCGGCTGGGTCATCGCACTCGTTGCCGCTGGCGGGGTAGCTGCAGCGCTTTCTACAGCAGCAGGTCTATTATTGGTCATCTCCAGCTCAATCTCTCACGACCTGTTAAAGAAAACCTTACTACCTAAAATAACCGAAAAACAAGAGTTACTCTATGCTCGCATAGCTGCGGCTGCAGCGGTCTGCATTGCTGGCCTGTTTGGCATTTACCCCCCAGCCTTTGTGGCCCAAGTGGTAGCCTTTGCCTTTGGCCTTGCCGCGGCATCACTGTTTCCGGCGTTACTGCTTGGTATTTTCTCCAAGCGTGCCAACAAAGAAGGCGCCATTTCAGGCATGTTAGTCGGTTTGGTGTTTACCTTTAGCTATATTGCCTACTTTAAGTTTGTCGCGCCGGAACTTAACAGCGCAGAACATTGGCTATGGGGTATTTCACCAGAGGGTATTGGCACTATTGGCATGATATTGAACTTTGTCATTGCCATAACGGTTAGTCGCCTAACGGCCAAACCACCACAATCGGTACAAGAGTTGGTCGACAACATACGCATTCCCAGTGGCACTAAGGCAACCGCTAATCACTGAGTATAACGCTAATTCAACTGGTGTAAAAAAGGAGGCCTTACAGCCTCCTTTTTGTCTAATGGAAACCTGGTTGCTTAAAAGGTGAGTCCTTCATCAATGTTGTACCCAGCCTGATCAGCGGTTTTTAAACCCTCTGTTAGGTGTATACCATTGACGGTATTTTGAATTCCGCTAACATCCGCTGGCGCTGCGTAAAATTGCGAGTACCATTTCCTGCCCGTTCGAAAAGGGCCGTCTGTTTTTAATTGCAGGATCTTTAAAGCTGGTCGCTTGTTTTGCCAGATATTAAAATCAGCACTAAACGCTTCCAAAGCACCCGCCTGTGACTGTTTGGCTATGACTATATCAGCCTCAGTCGCCACGTCTTCACTGCCTTTGACCAAACAACCATGCCAACATTTTACCAAGCCATCTTCAACTGGAGTATTAGCTATTAATTCAAAGACAACCATGCCTGAAAATTCTTGCTTGGAGAGCAATATGCCTGGGCCGGTATACCAAGTACTGGTATTGAGATAGGTCTGGTAGAGTTGCATAGGTCCGCCTTGCCGTTGGATGCAGACGTGGTCTTTAATTTCATTTTCGAAATACTCACTCGGTGCACCATGGGTAGGTCCTAAGTGCTGTACATCAACAATATTGTCGATTATTTCTTGAGGATGGATGTTTAGCTCACCTAAATGGTCAAGTTCCCATCGAACCCAACGAGGGTCATCCCATTCTGGCAGTTTAGGCGGCTCATAATCGGGTTCTCGGCCGTCTGGGTCGTACCAGGCCATTACGCAACCCATGTTGTCCACCACTGGATAGGATTTAATAGAAGCAGATTTTGGGCAAGGTCCGTCTGAATAAGGAATATCATCCACATGACCTTCAGCGTTGTAGCGCCAACCGTGGTACGGACAGCGAATGGAATCTCCTTCGATCTGCTCATTATTTTTTACAATCATCGAACTTTTACTGTCAGTCAAATGAGTACCCATATGTCCACAGTAGGCATCTAACAGCACAGCTTTTCCGCTCGCCCCTCTGAACAGTGCCAAATCCTGACCAAAAAACCTTACCGCCAATGGTCCAGCATCTAGCTCGTTGCTCTCAGCGACAATAAACCAGCCTCGCGGAAAAGTATTGGGGCCTAAATTGTAGTCTGCAGACTTCGCCATCATTGATCTCCAAAATATTTATTGTTTAAGACGTTATAGTAATAGCACCGATTCTGGAATCGTCCATTTGGATGTAGTTCAGCTAAAAAATATAGGACAACCAATTCCCCCTTTATTTCAATATTCTTTATCATGCACCTCTTTGCTTTAACTTAATGCCTTTACCCCTGTAAAATAAGATATCACATCAATGAATGGAACCATCATGACTTCTTTTAGTGTCTGGGAATGCATAGTATGCGGCTGGATATACGATGAATCCCAAGGTTTTCCTGAGGATGGTATAGCCCCCGGCACCCTGTGGGATGATATCCCTCAAGACTGGAGCTGTCCCGATTGCGGTGTCACAAAACAAGATTTCGAGATGGTTAAGACCGGTCTCTCTGCCATTGCCACCAAGGTTGCTACCCCTGAAGAAAAACCCAGACAGCCTAAAGGACTGCCCGAAGCTGTTCCCGTGGCCGATAATTCAGGAGAGCCGTTCCAAATTTGGGAATGTGTTATCTGCGGCTGGGTATACGACGAATCCAAAGGTTGGCCTGATGACGACATTTTAGCTGGCACCCGATGGGCAGATATTCCAGATGACTGGACGTGTCCTGACTGCGGTGTGGGCAAACAAGATTTCGATATGATATCGGTCAGCGCACAAAGTAGAGAACCAGCGACTGCCAGCCTACAAGAATCTCCTGAAGCAATCGAGCACAGCCAAGCACCGATCGTAATCATTGGCACTGGCCTAGCGGGTTATAACCTTGCCCGCGAGTATCGCAAGTTAAACAGCATTACACCGTTAGTCATGATCACAAGCGATGATGGCCGCATGTATTACAAACCAGCCATATCTACCGGCTATCATAAACAGAAGACCGCTGACCAATTAGCCACTGCTAACGCTGGCGAAATGGCCCTGCAATTGCAAGCCGACATTCAGGTGTATACCAATATCGAGAATATCGATATCGACAACAAAAGCGTGCTCACCTCTAAAGGTCCTGTCCAGTACTCCAAGCTCATACTGGCCACCGGTGCTCGTTGCATCGAACTGCCTATGGCTGGCAATGGTTTAGACGCTGTCTACTCGATCAACAATCTGCTGGACTACGCTACCTTTCGGGACGCCATGAAGGGTAAAAACCATGTCCTTATTATTGGTGGTGGTTTAATCGGCTCAGAATACGCCAACGACCTCATCCAAAGTGGTTATGAGGTTAGCGTGGTTGACCCTCTGCCCTCAGTGTTAGGTACTCTGATGCCAAAACCTGCCTCTGATTCAGTCAAAAATGCTCTAGAAGCAGCAGGCGTGAACTTTTACTTTGGCACGGTTGTTGAGAAAATTGATACACAGGCAATAGGCGTTAGAGCAACCCTTGCTAATGGCCAATTCGTAGACGCGGATATTGTTCTATCGGCCGTTGGCGTAAGGCCAGACCTTACACTGGCCAATTCTGCAGGGCTGCAAACCAACCGAGGGATCATAACTGACAGAGCGTTACAAACTAGCGCCAAAAATGTCTATGCTCTAGGTGACTGCGCCGAAGTTGACAGCCATCTCTTGTTTTATGTCGCACCATTAATTGAAGGGGCTAAAAAATTAGCCGCAACCCTTAATGGAGATGTGCAAGACGTTTACTACGGCACTATGCCCGTGGTTGTTAAAACAACTCTATTCCCAGTCACGCTATCGCCACCCCCTAAAACCGACGGGCAGTGGCACATAGAGATTAATACTCCAACTGGCGTTAAAGCTCTGTTTAAAACAGTACAGGGACAACTACTAGGTTATGCACTCACCGGTGACTGCACAAGGTTCAGAGAAGAGCTCAACCGGGTATTACAGCCAATAATGCATGCCCGATAGACCCTACAGCTGGTACTGCTGAATATACTTATCAAACCGTTGTCGCTCCCCTGCCTCACTAAGGCCAAAGTCAGCCAAGTCATAATGATGCTTGCCGTATTTGTTTTGTGGGTTTTGTGCCAAAAAATTGGTGATTCTCTGACCCATGTCATCAGGTAGAGGCAAATTGAAATTTTTATAAATATCTTTAATTGAACCCTCTGGGTCAGCCACAAGGTCACTAAAATAAAGGTCATGAAACTGATCTTTATGTTGAGGTAAGGCTGCTCGATCTATCATCGCTCGCTCTAGTAGCTGGTTCCAACTCAGTGACTGCTCTTGTCCTATTTTTAGTGGGTCCATGCCCTTATCTGAAGCCATCCCAGAAATACTCCATACAAGGCTGCAAATAGAACCAATAACCTCCACCGGATTACGATGGGTGAACACCACTTGGGCATCGGGATACACCTTAAACAAAGTGGGTAATACATTCAGATGTCCTGGGGACTTTAACAGCCATCGGTCTGCCGCTTTAGTCGCCTGTAGCATCTGTAAGAAACGCTTATGATAACGCAGTGCCGGCTCTGGGTCAGTTTGCAAAAGCCATTGTCGATAATCAGGGACATGCCAATGTAAAAAGAGCGTAATGCCATAAAACATGTGCTGCGTAATACCGACACATTCCTGAGGCAAGGTCGCCGCTACCTCATGGATAGCGAGAAAGTTGGTCGCTAACCGGTTTAAGGTATCTAGGTTATTTTGATTAACGGCAATCCGTGGATCATCATGCCAGTGATCAGCTTCTGGCCGCGGCATTGGGTCATTAATCTCCCACATTAGAGGCGCTCTATTACTCGGATCCTGCCACATTAAATTGTGAAGTATCGTAGTGCCCGTTCTAGGTAAGCCTATGATAAATAATGGTTTTTCTATTTTTTGCTGTAATTCTTCAGGGTGATTGGTAAACCAATCTTCTAACTGTAATCGGTTACTCATAAACCTGGTAAACATTTTCTGACTCGTTAATCTACCAATCGTATTAAGCTTTGACTGTCGCTCAATAGAGGCAACTAACACCTCTAGTCCTTCGTAATCAGGGTTATTCCCTAGATCATCAAACCCAGACTGTTTAATGGCTTTTTTAAGAATATAATCGGCCTGAATTGATGGCCGTATTCCCACTGTACTGAGCAACTCGCCCATCGCATTGATGAGCCTGAAGTGCCAGGGTCGATAAGGTTTACTCAGGGCCATAGTTTATTAGTCAGAAAACTTGGCATCACGTTTTTCGACAAAAGCATCTCGCCCTTCTTGCGAGTCGCCTTCGGTGTATGCCTGAAGTGTAAAACCCTGCTCCCATCGATATTTATCTTCAAGATTGCCGTCTTCAATGCCTGTCAGGGCTTCCTTAGCTAATTGAATCATCGGAGAGCTTTTTGTGGCTATCTTGGCGGATATTGCCATCGCCGTGTCACGCAGCTCAGAAAGGTCTACGACCGATTCAAGAGCGCCCAGGCGATAGGCTTCTTGTGCGTCGATAAAATCTCCTGTGAAATACATATGTCGTACTTTTTGCACCGGGAATAGTCGCTGTAAATGGGCACCACCGCCCATGGCGCCGCGGTCCACTTCAGGCACACCAAAACTAGCACAGGTTGAGGCAACTACAATATCTGCAGCACCTGCAATACCGATTCCTCCGCCTAGAACAAAACCATGCAAGGCCACAATCACAGGTTTAGGATTACGGTGAATCGCCTCGAAGGTGTCGTAGTTACCCTTATTCACAGCCACGATCTTACTGCTGTCTGCAGCCAGCTCTTTAATATCAACACCGGCACAGAATCCTCGGCCTTCAGCCCTAATGACAATGACATTAACTTTGTTATCTACCCCCAACTCACTAATAACCTGAGCAATACTCGCCCACTCAAGGCTGTCAAACGCATTGACTGGCGGTTTGTTGAAAACTAACTCTGCTATGCCGTCTTTAATTATGGTTTCAAATGCCACGATAGACTCTCCTGAATTTTTAGGTTGTAGTGTATGGTTCTAGCCCTAGTTAGGGTCGAGGGTTTCAGAATTCACTTCGGCCAATCTCTTAATAACCTCACCAGACTCTTTAATGATAGAGCTCATCAAATTTTCCACAGAAGGCAGATCATCAATAGCGCCGGCAATTTGTCCACTGGGCATAATGCCTTGATCCGCATGTCCGTCGACCATAGAGTGCTGAATCATCATTGGAGCATTAGCCGCCATCATCGTTTGGCCCAGGCTTAAATCGCTTGATCCCTTCATTGCCCATGCTGAGCGCAACATTGAAAATAACGAACTCCCGGTTAACTTACTAAAAGCCAAGCCATTTTTTATGGCTAGCAGCAGCATCCCAAGCGTTGATGTTCCCTCGAGTGTTTTCAAGTATTGGTTTTGGATCATTCGTTGAGGTATACCATCGAGTTTAGTACTAATGATGATCTGCTCAGTTGCTGTCTTTAAATAATATTGTTTGGTGGTTAGAGGAACAGGGCTTTCCTGAGTTAACAAAAAGCGTGTACCCATAGCAATACCAGCCGCACCAAGAGACAGAGCTGCGACTAACCCGCGACCGTCCTTAAAACCACCAGCAGCCACAACGGGAACATCGAGTGCCGATACGACCTGAGGCAATAAAATGGTGCTTGCCACCTTTCCGGTATGACCACCACCTTCGCCACCTTGAACGACCACGGCGTCAGCACCCAGCGCGACTGCCTTAACGGCATGTTTTAAAGCACCAACCGTTGGAATACACACGATACCCGCTGCTTTCAACTTTTCCACTGAAGACGCATCGGGTGAACGGCTGTAGCTAACCGCTCTGACCTGATGGCGAATACAAATATCAATAATTTCACCAGCACCCGGTGTATACATATGAAAATTAACACCGAAGGGTTGGTCTGTTGCCGATTTGATCTGCAAAATACCCTGCTCAACTTCCTCAGGCGTCATTACTGCCCCAGCCAGAAAGCCAAAGCCGCCCGCTTTGCAGGTAGCGCTGACAAGGCCAGCATCAGCCACCCATCCCATCGCGGTTTGAATAACGGGATAACGGCAACCTAAAAGTTTCGTTAAAGGGGTCTCCATCAAGCCTCCGAATTTAGTTACAACGCTCTACATTTAAAGCAGCATCTTTGTCGCTAATATGCGGACCACCGGACTTTCAATCATCGTCCAACAAGACTATAAGCCTCAATTAGGCAATTGCACCTGTCGCCAATAAGGCGTCAATTTCCTCTTGCCCATAGCCAAGGCTTAACAAGATGGTTTGACTATTCTCACCCAAAGCAACCGCTGTAGACCCCGCATTTACAACGGTGCGGGAAAAGCGGGGAACCGGAGCTGGTTGCCATACATCACCATCATTGACAAAGGTTTCTCGTGCAATGTTATGCGGGTGGTGCCGCGCCTCGTCCATCGACAAAACCGGTGCAAAACAGACATCGGTGCCTTCAAACAGATTACACCAATCATCACGACTCTTAGTTTTTATTAGTGCCTCTAATTTATCAGCCATTTGAGGCCAGGTTTGTGGAGCCCACTGATTCTGAATCCACTCTTTACTTTCAATCTCGCCCAGACCTAATAGGTCTACCAATAGCCTGAAAAACTGCGGTTCAATTGATCCAAGTGAGATATAGCCTCCATCACTAGTTTCATAAACATCGTAAAAGAACGCCCCAGAATCCAGCATATTTTCACCCCGCTTATCGGACCCTATTCCAGCCTGTAATTGTGAGTAAAAGAAACCCATTAAACTAACAGCACCATCGACAATTGAGCAATCAATAACCTGCCCCTGCTCTGAATTTTGCGCCTCCAAAAGCGCGCAAACCAGTCCGAAGGCTAACATCATGCCTCCACCTCCATAATCGCCAACTAGGTTGAGCGGAATCGTCGGCTTCTGTCCCTTCTGGCCAATAGCATGCAAAGCCCCGGTCAGCGCAATGTAGTTAATATCATGTCCTGCCGTCTGGGCTAGCGGCCCAGTTTGCCCCCAACCGGTCATGCGGCCATAAACCAATTTAGGGTTAATTTTCAAACATTCATCGGGCCCTAAGCCCAGTTTTTCCATAACGCCGGGCCGATAGCCCTCAATTAGTGCATCTGCGCTGCTGATCAGTTTTTTAGCACAGGCAATACCCTCCTCTGACTTCATGTTAATACAGATAGAGTATTTGCCCCGATTGTGTACGTCGTACTTAGGATCGCTGCCTACGGTTAACCATTGGCCGCCTGGCCGCTCCACACGAATGACCTCTGCACCCATATCAGCCAACATCATCCCTGCATATGGCCCTGGACCCAATCCAGCGAATTCGATAATCGTCTTACCTGACAAAGGGCCCATAGCGCCTCCTCATTTAGTAGTGTTATTGGTTAAAATTTATGTTTATGTACTATTACTAATGATACTACAGGTTAGTTGGAGGCTAGTAACATGATTCACTCGAGGTTAGCAATAATAAAACATTTATATTAAAATGTTTTATTATTGCTATTAAACAGGTACGGTTGGCAATCCTTATACCTACATCGCGGAAGGACTATCATGTCAGGATTCAGCGCCCCATTTGATCAAGCCATTAAAGCTGTCACTGCACCAGGCTCCCCATTTGAAATAACCTCGCACCAGTCTGGGGGGGTTGATTACCGTATTTACGCCAATGCGCCTAAAAATCTCATCGAACTGCTTGCCCCAGGCCGCCAGTTCTCTGAGCAAGAATTTGTTATATACCAAGATGATCGCTGGTCGTTCAGCCATTTTCATCGTCAAGCTGATCTTCTTGGCGTACAGCTAATCCGCCAATTTAATATAGGTAAAGGTGATCGAGTTGCCATAGCCATGCGCAATTGCCCGGAGTGGATGGCTGCCTTTCTTGCCATAATCTCAGTCGGTGCAGTTGCCGTTCCTCTTAACAGCTGGGGCGCTCGAAAAGAACTTCAACAGAGCCTTGCAGACGCACACTGTGCGTTCGTATTTTGCGATCAACAGCGTCTAGACATCATTCAACCTCAGGACTTAGGACTAACAGCTATTGTCGTTCACCACCAAGGCACACTACCTCTAAACTGTCACAGCTATCGTGATGTCATCAGTGATGTCAGTGTCATGGATCTGTGCGAAATAGAATTGCGCTCCGCACTCTCAGCGATTGTAATTGATCGTAATGACGAAGCCATGATCATGTTTACGTCGGGCACCTCAGGATCGCCAAAGGCTGCCTTGTTTACACACTTCCAATGCTGTCAGTCGATGACCAACTTCGAAGCAGTAGCCGCCGCCGCCTACATGACTAATATCGACGCCTACACTAAACATCTTAATAGCGGCAGACCCTCAAAGGCCCTAATAACCGTACCTCTGTTTCATGTTAGCGGCTTATTTGCTCAGTTTTTACTGACCCTGCGCGGTGGAAGGAGCCTCGTCTTGATGTATAAATGGGACCCAGCCGTAGCTTGCGAATTGATAACACAAGAACAAATCACCATTTTTGTAGCCGCACCTTCTATGCTGCTAGAGCTTGCTCGACATCCTAAATTTAGCTCTGTAGATACCAGTACTATTAGCAATGTTAGTGGCGCAGGTGCCGCAACGCCCGCAAAACTCGCTCAGCTACTAAAGGAAAAATTCTCAGACTCATTGCCTGGTTCAGGTTGGGGAATGACCGAGACCGGGGCGGCTGGAGCCTCACTTACTGGCTGCTTCTATGACTTAAAGCGTGGTTCCAGTGGGTTTTTAAACCCTATTGTAGATCTGTGTTTTTGTGATGAAAACGGAATCGAATTGCAACCGGGCACACCTGGCGAGATATGGATCAAGAGCCCCACTACCATTGCCGGCTACACCAATAATCCTGAGGCTAATGAAAACGAGTTTAAAGGTGGCTGGTTTAAAACCGGCGACATAGGTTATCTAGATTCTGATAAGTGTCTGTTCATCTGCGATCGTGCTAAAGATATGGTGATCCGCGGGGGTGAAAACATTTTTCCTGTAGAAATTGAAAACATCATTCAATCCCTACCCTCTGTTCTAGAGGTCTGTGGATTTTCCATCCCCAGTGAACAATATGGCGAAGAATTGATGGTGGTTGTGCGAGTTGCCCCAGAGGATTTAGCTCAAATCGATGAAAAATTAGTTCAAGAGCACGTTCGAGGACAACTGGCTAATTTCAAAGTGCCTAGCATTGTCACTATTACCGATCAGGCCTTTCCCTTGAACGCAAGCAACAAGGTCGTGAAGAAACAAGTTAAACGCTTATATGGTCCGCAGTGAGCCCTATTATGATGATTTTAAAAATCAGACCCGTAAGAGAATATAAATTAGCTAACAAACTGTATAGAATGCCTCATTGTCAATTTGCGCCTAACTCTAAAAGTGAATGATTGTGACTGTTAAACGAACACAAAATAAAGATGGCCATCAGGCGTTAAAAGCAAAAGCAACCCGCGAAAAGATTCTAAACGCAGTTGTCATGCTAATTAACGAATCAGGGTATAGCTCTGCTAGCTCTACCGCTATTGCAAAAAAGGCAGGGATAACCTGGGGCGCGGTTCAACATCATTTTGGCAACAAAGAAGAGATATTGGTCGCGGTAATGGAAATGTCTCGCGATGTTTATATTCAGTCATTAGATCAGGCTGATATAAAGGAAGGTACCTTAGAAGAGCGTGTCAGTCATTTTGTAGATAAGGTCTGGGAACACTACAAAAGTGATCTTTATTTTGCATTTTCCGAAATTGTGATGGCTACTCGCGGTGTCAACAGCAACCTACCACTGCGCCAAATTAGAGTTAACAATGGGCTGGACGAGCATTTGAAAGGCATGGTCGAGATCTTTGATGGCTATGACGTCCCACAGGCACGGCTTAACGAAGCCCTAAGATTTACCCACCGTTTTCTCGGCGGTTTCGCGATAGACCGCATTCTAGAGCCTAATATGCCTTTTGAAGATATTCATATAGAGCGCATCAAACAACAACTCCTGGCTATTATTCACCGCTGATAACGCATTCCGCCTGCTATCGAGAATCTCTATAAACCTAGCACTTAAGTTAAAGTCTAAAAACATTGCAACTTAAATGTTTTTTTGCGATAGTTTCCCTGCCACTATGGAAAAATCGCCTTGCTAGGACCAGAATCATGGAAACAACAGAACAGTTCAGGCTAGACATTCGTAATTGGTTAATCGCCAATTGTCCTGAATCCCAACGCCAACCCATTATCAAAGACCAACAAATCTGGGCCGGCCGTCGTCGCACTTTTTACTGTGAGGATGCCAAGCTTTGGTTCGAGCGCATGAGAGACCAAGGATGGACTGCCCCTTCTTGGCCGACCCAATACGGCGGCGGTGGCATGTCCCTCGAGCAGGCGAAAATACTCGATCAAGAAATGAAAGCCCTCGGTTGCCGTCCTGCCCTTTACGATATCGGGCTTTGGATGTTTGGCCCCGCCCTACTTGAGTACGGCACTGAAGAGCAAAAACAAGAACATATACCAAAAATTGTGCGAGGCGAGATCCGATGGGCCCAAGGCTACTCTGAACCCTCAGCTGGGTCTGACTTGGCATCGCTCAAAACACGAGCCGAGGACAAAGGCAATCACTTTATCGTCAATGGCACCAAAATGTGGACCACTCAGGGGGACAAGTCTGATTGGATCTTTTGCCTGGTGCGCACCGACCATCAAGCCCCCAAACAGCAAGGCATTAGCTTTTTACTCATTGACATGGCCACTGAAGGTGTTGACGCCCGGCCCATGGAGCTGATTAATGGCGACCACGAGTTCTGTCAGACCTTCTTTGACGACGTTAAAGTCCCAAAAAATAACCTTGTGGGTAACATCAATGAAGGCTGGTCTGTTGCCAAAGCGTTACTTAAATACGAGCGCAATATGATGAGCATCATGAGCTCTATCGTCGAAAAAGAAGAAGGCGATATTATCGCCATCGCCAAACGCTATGTAGGGCTGGATAGCAATGGCAAACTGTCTAACAACGGCCTGCGAGCTCAGTTAAGCGAACATTTAATGCGCGCCCAAGGCGATGCCTTAAGTGCTCTTCGGCTCTATCAACAACATAAAAGCGGGGTTATTGATGGAGGTCTTGGGCTAACCATGAAATATTTGAGTACATCAGAACAACAGCATAAGGATGAGCTCCTACTGGCCATTATGGGCAATCGCGGGTTGAGCTGGCATGATCAGACATTCTCCATAAGCGAAAAAAAGACCGTCAAGAACTGGGCCTATAACAAGGCTCATACTATCGCTGGAGGCACATCGGAAATTCAACTCAATATTATTGCCAACAAGGCTCTACAGCTACCCGTTTAGCAAAAGGGCCAGCAAAATAGATACGAGTGCCATTTTATGAGAACAGTTTTATGAGTATGGTTTTAAATGAAGAACAACGTCTGTTGAAAGACACTATCGACGACTTTCTAAGTACCAACGCGCCTACTGATCAACTGCGGCGTCTTAGAGACACCCACGACGATAAAGGCTATTCAATCATTCTGTGGAACCAACTAACAGAACTTGGCGTCCCATCGATTCTCATGCCCAAAGAGTTTGGCGGTTTTGGGTTCGGCTTTAAGGGGCTAGGGGCAGTCATGCAGAGCATGGGCCGCAACCTAACGGCCTCTCCTCTATTTTCCACCGTGGTATTAGGTGCCTCGGCGATAGAATTAGGCGGAACAGCGTCACAACAACAAGCGTTATTGCCAACCATCGCCGCTGGGCAACTCACTCTGGCTCTGGCTATTGATGAGACTCATCACCATCAACCTATTAACACTGCTGTTCGCCTGAAGGAACGAAACGGACAGCTGACTATTACTGGGGAAAAAGTCTTTGTCTTAGATGGACACAGCGCTGATAAGTTAGTGGTTGTGGTGCGCAGTTCTGGTAATCCTGGAGACACAAAAGGCCTGTCACTGGTATTAGTTGATAGTAACGCTGCAGGGCTTCAAACAAACAGAATACAGTACATGGACGGACGCAATGCCGCCAATATCATCTTTAACAATGTGCGAGTAAAACAAGATCAAGTGATTGGCGAGCTAGGCGGTGCTCACACAATAGTACAGCACGTGTTAGACCGAGGTGTTATTGCCATCTCTGCCGAGATGCTGGGTGGCTGCCAAGAGGTATTTGACCGAACCCTACAATACCTTCGGGAACGAGAACAATTTGGCGTCAAAATTGGTACCTTTCAGGCGCTACAACACCGCGCTGCGCAAATGTTCTGCCAACTTGAGCGGAGTAAATCTGCAGTGCTCAGCGCGCTATCAAGTCTAGACAAGAATAGCCCCGACATCTCGTTGCAGGCTAGCTTGGCCAAAACACTCATCAACGATTGTTACCAGCACGTGAGCAACGAGGCGATTCAAATGCATGGGGGTATGGGCATAACCGACGAACTCGATATAGGGTTATTTTTAAAGAGAGCTAGGGTAAGCCTACAAATTTTAGGGGACAGCGATTATCACAAAAATCGCTATGCTCAACTCATGGGTTACTAAAATAATGTTAACCACCTTACAAGACAAAGTAGCCATCATCACCGGCGCAGGCCAAGGCATAGGCCAAGGCATTGCCTTCGCCCTAGCAGCGCGGGGTGCGAAGGTCGTGGTGGTTGGTCGCACCCTCTCAAAGTGCCAAGCCACCTGCAAAATCATCGAACAACGCTTTTCAACAGAAACCATACCCATGGCCTGCGATGTAGCCAATCATGACGACCTCAAGCGTGTGACCCAAGACACCGCTCAACAGTTTAAAACCATCGATATTTTGGTCAACAACGCCGTTGCCACCTCCATTGGGCCCTTAATCGACCAACAAGACGACAAAGTCATACAGGCTTTCATGGTAGGCCCTATGGCCACATTGCGCCTTATGCAGCTGTGCTATCCCTATTTGAAGCTACAGGGTGGTTCAATCATCAACATGGCCAGCACAGCGGCAAAACGCTGGGACATGGCTAATTATGGTGTCTATGCCGCTGAAAAAGATGCGATTCGTGCCCTTACTCGCGCAGCGGCCAGCGAATGGGGTGCCGACAATATTCGAGCCAACAATATATTGCCTCACGCAAACTCACCGGCCCTTAAAAACTGGATGAAACACCGCCCAGAAGAAGCGGCCGAATTTATTAAAGGCATCCCTCTGCAACGTGTGGGTGACTGCGAAACAGACATAGGTCAATTTGTGGCGATGCTATGTTCACCAGAATCTTCATACATTAGTGGCCAAAGTATCGCCATAGACGGTGGACAAGCCTATATGAGCTAAAGGCTACGGCTCTTTTAGGATATGTTTCATTGGCTTTATGAAAGTATATTAATAATTAATAAGAAGGTGTCATATGTTTTTTGGCTGGTATGTAGTAGCGGGCACCATGCTCGTGCAGATGGCTGCGCTTGGGTTTTTTAGCTATGCAGTCAGTTTGTTGATAGCTCCGGTTCGCGCCGAGTTCGGGGTCAGCATGGAAGAGGTAATGTATAGCCTCACGGCGGGTACTTTATTTAGCATGGTGTTAATGCCTATAGGTGGAATTCTGGTCGATAAATACCCAGTTCGCTGGCTGATAACTGGTGGCTTATTGGCTTTTTCCGGTGGCACCTGGTTGCTATCAAAAAGCACTGACGTCTGGGAATATGTATTTCTGTTCGGTTTGACCATGTCGGTGACTATGTCGCTAACAGGCACCCATGCAACATCGTCAACGGTCTCGAGGTGGTTCACTAAAAGCCGCGGTCGCGCTCTAGGTATCTCTGCCGTGGGCAGTTCTCTGGGTGGCGTGGCTGTACCGCCACTATTTGCTTACTGGGTAGCAAGCGATGGCTGGCGAGTAGGCCTAGAAAACCTGTCTTTAACAATTTTGTTAGTGGTTATTCCGCTGACTGTTATCAGTATTCGCGGCAAACCCTCGGATATTGGGTTAGAGCCGGAAGCTGGAGGTGGTGATCCACCTGCCAGTGAAAATAAGCACTATACAACTAGGGATATTTTGACCCATCCTGCCTACTGGTATATCGGCGGAACGCTTGGCCTGCTATTCAGCGTTTACACGGCGATTCTGGCTAACATTACCCCCTATGTTGCCGAGGCTGGTATGGGCGAGGGAAGCGCCTCAACACTGATTATGCTAATTGCGGTATTTGGACTGATAGGGAAGGTTTTTTTCGGGGTGATTGCTGACAAAGTCAATCTTAAGTTGGGATTGTGGATTTCCATAGGACTAGTTATTTTCAGCTTTTCACTACTGGCGGTTAAACCGAGCTTTGCCTTCATGGCGATAGCGGCCATAACCATGGGCTTGGCCACCGGTGGCATGTTGCCGGTTTGGGGCGCAATGCTGGCAAAGATCTTTGGTCTGGCGAGTTATGGTCGAGCTATGGGTTTAATGGGGCCCTTGATTACTCTTTTAGTGATGCCTAGTTTCCCTATTGTTGGACGCCTCTACGACGCCTTTGGCAACTATCAGGTTGCGCTCTTTGTTTTTATCGGAGTATGTTTAGTTGCTGCGGCTTTATTAATACCGCTTAAATTGCAATCTGCTGAGAGTTAAATCAAGAGGTTTGTAATGACGCGTCTAACCAAGCAAACGAAACAATGGCTTAAGGCCCTTTTTATTATCCTAGCCCTAGTCCTTATTGCCGTGATCACGCTGTTTAACCCGGCTAATCTGGTCCTCAACCAACAGGCTAAAAACGACGCTATAATAGCCGAAAAAATGGCCTACCATGTCGGTGTGTCTGCCTATTTATATGGCTATCCTATTGTTGAAATGACAACCCAAATGCACAACGAAACACATCAGGTAGAAGACAACCAACAAGTGTATGCTCCCGTTAACCGCCTCTATCGTTTTGGCAATCTCGTTAACCCCGAAACCGCAGGAAATTTAAGAGCACCCAACAGCGACACGCTCTATTACCAGGGCTGGTAGAACAGTGGTCTGCAGCGTCGAATAGTGCACACCCCTGAGACTGGTGGCCTGGTCT
>JACNKP010000037.1 GCA_014381985.1 SAR92 clade bacterium | reverse complement strand
AACCAACGACCTTCGGGTTATGAGCCCGACGAGCTACCAGACTGCTCCATCCCGCACCGACACCGTGGTTTAAACATAAAACCACCCTCCTTAAGAGGTCGAGCATTATAGGTAGGCACTGCAGTGAGGTCAACAAACCATTATGAATAATAGTACTTTTTATTTCTCTTCAAATGAGACCCTTACCTCTTACAACCCCATCACTAAGATTCTTTGAGGTGTTTAACGATTAAATCATAGGCTCCTTGGATTTCTTGGGTCTTCTGAGTCGCTAGACTAACCATATCTTCAGGCATTCCTTGACCAATTAATTTATCGGGATGATTCTGGCTAATTAGCTTTCGATAAGCCTTTTTGACCTCCCCCATTGAGCTTTTATCTGAGACACCTAGCGCCTGATAGGCATCCGCTAGCCGATTTCGTGATGGTCGACTTTGACCGCCTGCGCCAGACCCTGCGCCCCCAAACTGTGACTGAGCTTTGATCATCTGGATAAATTGATCAAATAATGCCGAAGAGAACCCTAAATGACTTGCCACTTTACGCAGCACATCCTGCTCACCTGAGTGTAAATCACCGTCTGCCCCAGCCAAAGATATGAGACAGTTCAAAAGTTGTTGTTTTAGATTATTGTTTCTGCCACAGACGTCCATAAATCGTTGCATGGCATCGTCTACCGAAAAATTAGCACCGGATCCTTCCTTAAATAAGTCAATGGCCCGACGCCTAGCAACCGCGTCTAAGTTCATTTTAACCATTAGGCTTTCCGCTTGAGAGACCTCAACAGTTGAAACGCGGCCATCAGCCTTAGCAACATGCCCCAATAAGCTGAATACCGTTTCAAAAAAAGCAGCACGAATGCGGGCCTGATCGGCCGCAGAAACCGGACGAGTAAAACCTCCCACCCCACGATCAAATTGATGGCCGACATATAGCCCCAATACTGCACCAAAAGGTCCCGACACCATAAACCCAAGACTACCGGCAATTAGTTTTCCTAACATCATCGAAATATCCTAAAAAGCGTTTTCACCTGAAATACTATTGTAAATAGTTCTCAGTCAATTGCATTCAATATAAGCAGGAAATTTGAGGCTGGGTCACTAGGTACGCTTTGCCCTAGTAACTTGAATATTACTAACTCGGGTGTGACAGAAATAGCCTGCTTATTTAATCACTCGGCCAGGGTTTAAAATTCCTTTGGGATCCATCGCGGACTTAAGTGTTTTCATGAGGGTAATTTCACTTTCAGAGCGAGACTGCGATAAATAATCTCGTTTCAACACGCCTATCCCATGCTCTGCGGTAATAGCGCCAGAATACTCACCTATCATGAGCATAATGTCATGATTAATTTTAAATTTATCTTCTTCAAGTCCGGTGTAGGCAACAGCATGCAAATTGTTGTCGCCAATATGCCCAAACAACAATAAACTAATATTAGGGTACTTAGCGACCAAGCGCTCCTTTAAGTCCTTAGCAAAAATGCCAATTTCGCTAATTGGCAGACTAACATCCTGATTTGATACGGGACCCAAAACCTGAAGAAGCTCACCTATACCATCACGTATTTGCCAAAAAATGTCCGCGTCTTGATGTGATTTTGCAATCACTGCATTTGTAATTACTCCTGACTCCAGCTGCTCGAAGAGAGCCGACTCAAAACGCTCTGATCCCAATTCAGCATCATTGTCTTTATATTCGACCAACAGGTAAAAAGGAAATGTACCCTCTAATGGGTCAGTCAAGCTAGTAATTGTTTCCAGCACCTTGTTGTAATAGTTGTCCCACATTAACTCAAAACCAGTAAGTCCTGATCCAAGACTTCGCTTTAGCTCAACAAGCAATTGCGTTGCAGATTCATAACTATTAAGCCCACAGAGTGCCGTATGGGAACTGCCTGCTTTTGGCTGCAGCTGAAGAACAACCCGCGTCACTATCCCTAGGGTCCCTTCAGAACCGATAAATAAATGCTTGAGGTCATAACCGGAGTTATTCTTAATCATTTTATTGGTTGCGTCGATCACTGTGCCATCAGCCAGAACTGCTTCTAGGCCTAATACCAAAGATCTTGTCATGCCATAGCGAATGACTTCCGTCCCACCTGCATTAGTCGAAACATTGCCACCTATCTGACAACTACCACGAGCCCCCAAATCTAAGGGCAAGAACAAATCATGCTCGGCAGCAGCTTCTTGTAGAACCTGTAAAGGGGTTCCGGCAAGAGCAGTTAAGGTCATACCAATGGGATCTATCTCTTCAATACCCTGCATTCTCTCAAGAGAAATGGCAAGCTCTCCATCTAAGGGTGTGGCGCCTCCGGCCAAGCCCGTTAACCCGCCTTGAACAACCACAGGCTGATCATGCTGATGGCACAGGGCCATAACTTTGGATAGCTGGTCAGTAGTATTTGGCTTAACTAATGCCGCTGGAGCGCGGGGCTCTGCACCGCTCCAATCAGCATAGTATTTTTCACTAATGTCATCGCCTAAAAAAAGGGGGGATGTACCAAGAAGGGCAGAAAGTTCATCAATTAAAGCACGCATTCAAGTCTCGTCACCAACTCATTAGAAAGCTGGCACGATCTATAACCGTCGCCAGTTACCACTTATCATTAAAGGTTTGTAATCTATCAAAAGCGTCACCGATAAGCACGCCTAATTCACGCTCCTCACCTTCTTTAACATGAACAGCTGGGCGGCCATGGGCGAAACGATAATTACAAATAAGCGCCACATCACCCACTTCCCACTCAATCGGAATACCATAGTCATCATATACGTCAAGGAATTGTTGCTTTTCGTCGTAGGTCATTTCAGAACCATCACCAAACGTCATCTTCAATGGACGCTCACCGACCGGCAGATGTTGAACCAGAGGCCAAGTATCAAACCAAGCGCCATCATCCGCCATACTACTATAGAGCAAATTTTTATCTAATTGAGGGAAATACTCAAAAGCTGAAACGGTATAACGCGTTTTTAGTAATCCGTTATGCCCCCACTCAGCATCTAAGCCACGCTTACGCGCCTCTGCTATAGCCTCATCAGGGTCTTCCGTCATCATCGACTGCTGCCAATGGTTGTAAACACCAACTTCAGGAACGCCCACAAACTCTCTGCGGTCAGTCAGGTTACGGTGATAACAAATACCGAGGTCTTTTAGTTTTTGGCCAAAGGGTGTTGCCAATATCGCATTAGTAGCCTGAATATTATCTGAAACAAACGTATAGCCGCCTTCGCTGGGCATTTTATGGCACAAAAACCCTAACATCGTCGTGCTAGACCCTATATATGCCATTTCATGGTGGTAATGCAGCCAAGCCTCAAGAGGAGCGCCCACTTCGTAAACATTAGCCTCTAAACTTTTTCGCGGATTAGCCCCACCCTCATAGTCACGTTGGGTTTTAATCACTTGGGTAGCTATCAACCGCATTGACTGAAGCTTATCTAGGCCTGTGTTAATGACATGGACAAGACCAACATCGTTAAAGGTTTTCTGCATCCGTTCAGCCAACTCTTTACTCGGCTGAAGCGGCGCGCCGTTCACGCGGAATTCATGACCGTCAATCGTGAATAATTTGGGTGGTAATGCAGGCGTTCCTGTCCACCATTTTGGCTCAGCCAAGTTTGGTAAAGGGGCGAAGTCTGCGTTTAAAAGTGCACTGTTCATATGTCTAGATGTTTAGATGGCTAAATGAAGCGCTATTCTAATGCCAAAAGTCGCTTTGGACAAGTAAATAAACAGATAAAATACGCGTAATATCAAAAATATAGGCGCTTAATAAACGCGGGAGTGAAACGTCAGCATTGAGAAATTAGATATACACGCTAATATATAGCCATTCAAACCTACGTATCTTTTGAAAAAAGGTATTTTATATACGCTGATGGGTCCCACAAAAAAACCTGTAAAAGATATCATATGGAATTATTCTAATCATGCGCCGCTTCTATTTAGACCCAATATTCCATCTCATGTTGCTGTGCCCTGTTCCAGTATGGATTTTTTTATATTTTCAAACTGGGTTCTTGGACAGTATCGAAATTAAGATTTTCTTAACGCTAGTGTTGGTCTACCCAATATTAGAAGAAATTATCTTTAGGGGGTTCTTGCAGCCGATCTTGGCAAAACATTTACATCATAGTTGGTCTGTGATTACCTCGGCTAACCTCTTAACTAGCCTAGTATTTTCGTTAACGCACCTCATTAACCACCCTCCGATCTGGGCTCTGGCAACCTTTATACCTTCTCTCGCATTTGGCTATAGCATGGAACGAGCAAAAAATATTAGCGCACCAATCACTCTGCACTGCACCTATAATGCTGGCTACTTTTTGTTTTTTTGGTGACATAAATAGACATACATAAAAGAACCTAGACACCATGAACGCATCGAAGCTCTATTTTATATAATTAAGACTAAATTCAGTGGTGCGGATGGGGGGACTTGAACCCCCACGACCTAAGTCACCAGCCCCTCAAGCTGACGCGTCTACCAATTCCGCCACATCCGCATTACTAAATTTAATCTTTCTATTTTTGTAAGTTGTCTTGCTAATATTGAGGTTAATTAGCTAACTTAATTTGCAGACTCTAAAGCCCTTCAAGACAATGTATTTAACAATTATCTCACCTGGGCTTAACTACAATTTATAGATTTACTGAGAAATTTCAGAATCATTCATACCAGTATCTGCTCTTACGGCATCCAAACTAGGAAGTTCAGTTTCTGGAGCTTCCTGCAATGGGACTGATTGCAGTTCAGGTAGAAAATCGTCTTCAATAACGACTTTGTTTTTTGCTATCAACGCCAAACTAACGCTAGTTACAAAAAATACAGTCGCTAAAACAGCTGTCATTTTACTAAAAAAATTCCAGCTGCCGCCACTACCAAAAACGGTTTGAGAAGCACCAGAACCAAATGATGCCCCCGCTTCTGCGCCCTTACCTTGTTGAATTAAAATCAGCCCTACGAGCGCCACTGCAATTAAGAAGTGAAAAAATAAAATATATTGTTCCATTAGATCTGCCGTACCCTTATGTCATTAACTGTGCAATTTTTAAAAACTCATCAGCCTCTAATGAGGCGCCACCGACCAACCCACCATCTATATCGGGTTGCGCAAACAACTCTGCCGCATTACTTGCTTTTACGCTACCACCATAGAGCAGTGAAGTACTTACGCCACTAGAACCCAAAAGCTCTCTAATGGCTCTATGGACTAATTGCGCCTGCTCTGGACTAGCCACTTCACCAGTACCTATTGCCCAAACGGGTTCATAGGCTACAACTCCACTGCAAATATTCTTTAAACCTACTTTTTCTCTTACTGTATTAATCTGCTCGGCAATCACATCTAGGGTTAAACCCTGCTGCCTTTGTTGCAGTGTCTCTCCAACGCAAAGAATGGGCACTAAACCCGATCTCTGCGCAGTTTCAAATTTATCTGCCACAGTACCATCAACTTCGCCGAACAATGTCCGTCTTTCTGAATGACCGACGAGCGTGTATGTACAACCAGCCTCTTTCAGCATATCAGCTGAAACTTCTCCAGTGAATGCGCCGGACTCATGCTCAGACATATTCTGGGCACCCAAGGCTATTGAGCTTCCCGATAACTCTAAGGCAACCAACCCTAAGTGCAAAATTGGAGGGAAAATAACTAGCTGTACTGCCGCACAACTGTGCTCATTTTCAACCAACTGCCTCGCTAATGCCGCCGCTTCCACTGCAGTGCCATGCATCTTCCAATTGCCCGCTATGAGCGGTTTAGCCATCTCGGTACATCCTTTTTGAGGTGCCTTGCAAAAGGGCGCAAAGCCTACCCGACAAACGATTATTTTACAACTGAGAAAAAGTGTTTTCCTCTACTATATATTAGCCAACTTGCTGCTCCACGATTTTTGCTATCGCTTCCACCTGCCGTCTAACCAAGTCTTGATCTTCTCCTTCGGCCATAACTCGAATCAAAGGCTCTGTCCCCGATGGCCGCAACAACACGCGGCCTCGGTCGCCCAACTCCTTCTCAGCCGCAGCTACTGCCGAATTAATAGCTTTGTTATCGTCAATAGCGACCTTCTCCGACAGCCGCACATTAATCATAGTCTGGGGAAGTTTTTGCATTCCCGCTTTAAGCTCTGAAAGAGGTATGCCGCTCTCACGCAAGGCAAGAATCACTTGAAGCGCACTCACAAGGCCATCACCAGTGGTATTGAGGTCGCTGCAAAGAATATGGCCTGAGGCCTCACCGCCTAAGATCCAACCATTTTCTTTTAAAGCTTCGACAACGTAACGATCACCCACTTTAGTGCGCTGAAAAGGAATACCTAGGTCTCGCAATGCAATCTCCAATCCAAGGTTGCTCATCTGGGTTCCAGCCACTCCATTGCAACCCTGGCCGGTCTGTTGACGATATCGGGCAATAATATAAACAATCTCATCGCCATCGACGATTTCACCATTAGCGTCAACTAGCAAAACCCTATCGCCATCTCCATCCAATGCGATGCCAAGATCTGCCTTTTCCTCAACCACCCTGGCGCGAACTGCATCCATATGAGTTGATCCGCATTGCTCATTAATATTAAAACCATTTGGCGTATTAGCCATGGTAATTACCTGAGCTCCAAGCTCTTTAAAAACCTTAGGCGCCGCGTTATAGGTTGCGCCATTGGCGCAATCTAGTACTATTTTCAACCCAGCCAAACTATACCCTGCTGGCAACGATCCCTTGCAAAACTCCACATAACGACCAGTAGCATCATCAATTCGGCGTGCTTTACCAAGACTGAAGGAGCCGTTAGTCACTAACGGCTGATCCATCAAGGATTCAATTTCTAATTCTATTTCATCCGGCAACTTGTAGCCGTCGGCGGAAAAAAACTTTATTCCGTTATCCCCTACCGGATTATGGGATGCACTAATAACAATGCCTGCAGATGCTCGAAATGCGCGCGTTAAGTAGGCAATTGCGGGGGTCGGCATTGGTCCAAGCATATCGACATTAACGCCCGCAGCAATCAAACCCGCCTCAAGAGCAGACTCGAACATATAACCAGATACGCGAGTGTCTTTCCCGATCAACACTCGATTTTTAACCTTTGTGTGCCGAGTTAAAACCTTGCCGGCTGCCCAACCAAGTTTAAGCATAAAATCTGCAGTAATCGGATGCTCACCAACCGTGCCTCGAATACCATCTGTACCAAAATATTTTTTGCCCATAGTTTAGTCTTCTTCCTTAATCGTTATAGCGCGCCATATATCGATGGCTTGCCTAGTTTCAAGTACATCATGTACTCGCAAAATCGTAGCACCACGCTGAGCCGCCAACACCGCCATCATCACACTGCCAATTACGCGCTGGTCAGTTTGCTCTATTCCGAGTATCTGACCAATCATTGCTTTTCGCGATACCCCCACTAATACTGGATGACCACTAGCAACAAACTGATCAATTGCGTTAAACAAAGTGAGATTATGAGTCAAGCTCTTGCCAAATCCAAATCCAGGATCAAGTACTATTTGCTCTGCCGCTATACCAGCATCGATACAATCCTGTTTGCGAGTCATCAAAAAAGCAATAACTTCAGCCGCTACGTCTTGGTAAACCGGTTCAATTTGCATGGTCTGTGGTTGATTCTGCATGTGCATCAAGCAGACAGGCAATCCAGATTGGGCGGCGGCTTCTAATGCGTCATCACGAGTCAAGGCGCGCACATCGTTAATTAGGTGAGCTCCTTTAACTGACGCTTCTCTAATCACTATAGCTGTGCTGGTATCTACTGACACTAATGCATCAAAACGGTCTAAGACTAACTCAAGTATTGGCAGGACACGTTCAAGTTCTTGTTGATCTGATACTTCAGCCGCCCCTGGTCGCGTTGATTCTCCACCCAAATCAATGATATCGGCGCCATCATTCAACATCTTTTCAATCGCAGACAGCGTTTTACTCTGGTTTAACCTATTACCTGTATAAAGTTGGCCACCATCAGAAAAAGAGTCAGGTGTCAGATTAACGATACCCATGATCGCCGGGCACGACAGGTCCAACACCTTATCTCTGCACTGCAATCTCAAGTCCGGCAAATTTGTTTCCTCTTAAAACAAAAAACCCTGAGACCAAAAAGAACGCTCAGGGTTTTTACTAATCTATGATAATTAAGCGTCCTCAACAGGCCCGCCAATAGGAGAGTCCTCCTCGGCTGAACTCTTTGCCCCATCCTCAGCATTACCATCGGAATGATTATCAGAGTCCTTTTTATCCCAATCTCGTGGACGACGAACTTGTCGACGGTTCATGAGATCATCCACCTGATCAGCATCGATAGTTTCATATTCCATCAACGCATCTTTCATCGCCTCAAGGACATCGCGATGCTCTTCAAGCAATTTTGTAGCTTTGGCATAGGCCTCGGTCAATATTAGCTTGACCTCCTGATCGATCTCTCGAGAGGTATCCTCAGAATAATGAGCATTCCCACTACCGGGTACCTGGGAGTCGTCTTCACCATATAAAATCGGACCCATTTTTTCATTAAGACCCCATTTAGTAACCATATTGCGCGCCATTTGAGTGGCACGCTCTATATCATTCGATGCGCCAGTAGTAACGCCGTCAAAGCCACCGATCAGTTCCTCTGCAATACGACCGCCAAACAAACTGCAAAGTTGACTGAAGAGTTGCCGTCGATTCATGCTGTAACGATCTTCTTCCGGCAAGTACTGGGTGACCCCTAGGGCACGACCACGAGGGATAATAGTAACCTTGTGCACCGGATCATGCTCTGGCACTAACCGCCCAATAATGGCGTGTCCCGCTTCATGATAGGCCGTATTAGTTTTTTCTTTCTCAGACATCACCATGGAACGGCGTTCAGCACCCATCATGATCTTATCTCGTGCTTTTTCAAATTCTTCCATAGTCACCACGCGACGATCACCTCGCGCTGAGAATAAGGCTGCCTCATTGACCAAATTGGCTAAATCAGCACCAGAGAAACCAGGCGTCCCACGTGCTAAAATTGATAAATCTACTGTGTCTTCAAGAGGTACCTTGCGAGCATGAACTTTAAGAATTTGTTCACGACCACGAATATCAGGCAAGCTGACATAAACTTGCCGATCAAATCGACCAGGCCGCAATAGCGCCTTATCCAAAACATCAGGTCGGTTAGTAGCGGCTATAACGATCACGCCCTCGTTACCTTCAAAACCGTCCATCTCAACCAGCAGTTGGTTTAATGTTTGCTCTCGCTCGTCATTACCACCACCATGGCCACCGCCACGATGACGGCCCACAGCATCAATCTCATCGATAAAAATAATACAAGGCGCTTGTTTCTTTGCTTGCTCAAACATATCACGAACTCGCGAAGCACCTACGCCGACAAACATTTCGACAAAATCTGAGCCAGAGATAGAAAAGAATGGCACCTTAGCCTCGCCTGAAATGGCCTTAGCAAGCAACGTTTTACCTGTGCCTGGAGGACCAACCATCAGCACACCCTTAGGAATACGGCCGCCAAGACGCTGGAATTTACTCGGTTCACTTAAAAATTCAACCAACTCAGCGACATCTTCTTTTGCCTCATCTACACCTGCAACGTCAGCAAATGTGGTGTTAATCTGATCCCCCGTCAACAACTTAGCTTTACTTTTGCCAAAGCTCATTGGGCCACCTTTACCGCCGCCCCCACCCTGCATTTGGCGCATGAAAAATACGAAGATGCCTAAAATTAATAGAATAGGGAAAGCTGCGACAAACAATTGAGAAATCAGGCTTGGTTCTTCTCGTTCCTTGCCAGCCACTTTGACATTGTGATTAACGAGGTCATCCATTAATTTGGGGTCTTGAATGTTTGGGCGGATTGATTTGAATTTCGATCCGTCATTTCGCTCACCATAAATAATTAGGTCCGCGATCACAACCTCACTAACACGATCATTTCTGACCTCGCTAACAAAGGCCGAGTAGTCGATACTGTTATCTTCAGGCTTGGGTGAAAAGCTATTAAATACAGACATTAATATGGCTGCTAAAATCAGCCATACAATTAAATTCTTTGCCAGATCGTTCAAGTTCTGTTCCTCATGTTTTAGCTTTTAAGCCTTTGGCGACCAGATATACTTCCCTAGATCGAGATCTCGAAGCATCTGGTTTGATAATAGACACTCCATTAAACAATGTTCTAACTTGTTGCACAAATGGATCAAATCCTTGTCCTTGGAAAAGCTTGGCGATAAACACACCATTTTTCGATAAAACGCGATTAGCCAGATCTACGCCTAATTCAGCCAGATAAATCATCGCCGGCTGGTCAACTGCTTTGTTACCACTTAAATTGGGGGCTATATCCGAAATTACAAGGTCTACCGCTCGGTTTCCGATTAAATCTATGAGCTGAGTAAAAATCGCATCCTCGGTAAAATCACCCTGAATAAAGTCCACGCCAGCAATCGGGTCCATCGGCAGTATATCCAGAGCATGTACCCTACCGTCGTGGCCGACTAACCGAGACGCCACCTGAGACCAGCCCCCCGGAGCAGAACCTAGATCTACGACGGTCATGCCGGATCGGATTAGACGATCTTTCTCAACGATCTCAAGCAATTTATAACTAGCGCGAGACCGATAACCATCACGCTGAGATTGCTTCACATAAGGGTCGTTAACATGTTGTTTTATCCAACTACGATTTTTAGATTTCACGATGGCCTAATCTCCGCTAAAATAGCGACCTTAAAAATTGAGCATTATATTATGACAAGTTCCGCTGCAGAAAAAAAACATTTACGTCGCTTAGGTCACAATCTTAAACCAATAGTGACCATCGCGAGTAAAGGACTAACAGAAAATGTCGGTGCCGAGATTGATCGCGCTCTAAATGATCACGAACTGATCAAGATCAAACTATCTGTGGGTGACCGAGCCGCTAAAAAGTTACTGTGCGATGAAATCTGTACGTCTTATAGCGCTCAGTTAGTGCAATCTATCGGGCATATCTTACTTATCTACAAAAAATCAAAAAAACCAAATCCAAAATTATCCAATTTACTCCGTCAGTAGGTTGGATGTTTTCGGTAAAAAGGATCTTTCTCTGGTGCATGGTTGTGACATAATTAGCGAATTAGCTAAGAGGTATGCGTGAAGGACACCAAAAACAAAACGCTTTTCATCGAATACATCGCTAAGCCAGTGTTACTTGGCTTGCTTGTGGCCGCTATTCTTGTTTTAGCTTTCCCTCAATTTCGACCACAAACGGATGATGACGTCACTGACTTGATGACACTTAGTCAATCAAACCTTGGTGCGGATTGGATCGGTCCTGTTTCCTACGCAAACGCAGTCTCTCGAGCCGCTCCGTCTGTGGTTAATATTTATACTCTTCAAGCAGCCCGATCAAGAAGTGACGCCTCCAACAGGATATCGCTCGGGTCTGGGGTCATCATGCAATCGGATGGCTTGCTATTAACCAACCATCACGTTATCGAAGGTGCCGTAAAGATATTGGTGCTTCTCTATGACGGACGCGAGGTGCCGGCAACTGTTGTGGGTACTGATCCCGAGATAGACCTAGCAGTTTTAAAAATCGAGGCCGATAATTTAAGTCCAATCGCTCTGGGAGAACCTTCTCAAGCAAGAGTTGGCGATATTGTCCTAGCCATTGGAAACCCATCTGGGATCGGCCAGTCGGTCACTCAGGGGATTATTAGCGCCAAAGGTCGTAATGGCCTGCGCTTAAATATTTTTGAAAACTTTATTCAAACAGATGCGGCCATTAATTCTGGTAGCTCCGGCGGCGCACTTATCGATGCCTATGGAAATTTGCTCGGTATTAATACCGCCACGCTCAACAATGTAGGTTCAACAGGTATAAGCTTTGCGATCCCTGCCGATGCTGCTGCAAAAGTCCTAACTGACATCGCCCAATATGGGCACGTTGTGCGTGGCTGGCTCGGTATTAGCGCTGACCTTGGGCTAGTATCACCCGAAGTTTCAAATGAACTGGGGGCCACCAAGATCTTTAGAGTGAGCTCGGTAGCATCAGGTGGCCCAACAGAAAAAGCTGGCCTAAAGCCGGGGGATATTATTTTTAAAATTGATGGTTTACCTGTCATTGACCCACATACCAGCATCAACCAAATAACCAATGTCACCCCAGGGCAACCTGTCAAACTGAGCATTATTCGCCAAGACACGGTCATTGAGTTCACTGTGATCGCAGGCAACCGCCCTTTACACTAATTAATCCTAGCCCTCTAGCAGGGAGGTTAAGACGCTAACTAAGCGCTCATTTTGCTTTTCAGTGCCGATGGTAATGCGTAAAAACTGCTCAATACGAGACTGTTTGAAGTGCCTAACAATGATGCCATTCTGTCGCAAACTTAACGCAAGCTCTTCTGCTGCTCTCTTAACGTGGCGAACAAAAATAAAATTACCCGCTGATGGCACAACTTTAAACCCAAGATTATGTAAGTTATTTGTCAGCCTATCCCTACTATCAATGACACGCTGACAGGTGGCCTCAAAATATTCTTGGTCCTTAAAGGCTGCAATGCCAGCAGCGATAGGCAGATGCCCCAGTGGATATGAATTAAAGCTATTTTTAATGCGCTCTAAGCCCTCTATTAGATCGACAGAACCCATGGCATAACCAATGCGCATACCAGCTAGAGAGCGAGATTTAGACATAGTTTGAACAATGAGAAGATTGGCGTACAACTCGATTAATGGCACTGCTGTCTCACCACCAAAATCTATATAAGCTTCATCTACCACGACAACCGAATCAGGGTTGTCTTTTAATAGCTCTTCAATCGCATCCAATCCGAGTAATCGACCCGTTGGTGCATTAGGGTTAGGGAAAATAATCCCGCCATTTGGTCGATTGTAATCTTCAACTGCTAAGGATAAATCTTTAGCTAGAGGAATCTGTTCAAAGGATATGCCATACAGCTGACAAAAAACGGGATAAAAGCTATAACTGATATCAGGAAATAATAGAGGCTCTGACTTTTGCAGTAATCCGTTAAAGATATGAGCCAAAACTTCGTCTGAACCATTACCAAGAAAGACCTGCTTTGGATCGAGTTGATAGTAATTGGCAATAACCTGCCTTAATCCGTCCGCATTGGGTGGCGGGTAGAGACGCAAATCTTCATTTAAAAGCTTTTGAATTGCTGAGGCTACCTGCGGCGAAGGACCGTAAGGGTTCTCATTAGTGTTTAATTTAGTGATGTTGGCGATATCCGGCTGCTCCCCAGGGATATAGGGCTTAAGCTGGCTTACAAGGTCACTCCAATACTTACTCATTAGCTGGTCTCTCTATGACGCTAAACTAAAAGGTCAATCTTTAATACGATATTCTGCCGATTGGGCATGGGCACTCAATGATTCACCGCGTGCTAACGTGGAGGCGATCTTTCCCAGTTCAGACGCGCCCTGTTTAGAACAATAAATGAGCGAGCTACGTTTCTGGAAATCATACACCCCTAATGGCGAAGAAAAACGAGATGTCGCTGAAGTAGGAAGCACATGATTTGGTCCGGCACAATAATCTCCCAAGGCCTCCGCAGTATAGCGGCCCATAAAAATAGCGCCCGCGTTGCGGATATCTGACAACCAAGATTTTGGGTCTTCTACCGACAACTCTAGATGCTCTGGTGCAATATGATTGGATATTTCCACTGCCTGTTTCGCATCAGCAACTTGGATCAACGCCCCTCGACTTGCCAAAGATTTAGCTATAATGTCTCTGCGCTCCATAGTCGGTAATAATTTGCTCATACTCGCATGCACCGCATCGATAAAGCCTGAGTCCCAGGCGATGAGGATTGACTGTGCCTCTTCATCATGTTCGGCCTGAGAAAATAGATCCATCGCAATCCAGTCAGGGTCAGTCTCGCCATCACAGATAACTAATATTTCACTGGGCCCTGCGATCATGTCTAGTCCCACTGCCCCAAAAACAAAACGCTTAGCGGCCGCCACATAGCTATTACCTGGCCCTACAATTTTATCAACCTTTGAGACCGTTTCCGTACCATAAGCTAAAGCCGCTATTGCTTGAGCCCCACCAACCGTATAAACCCGATCAACACCAGCAATCGCTGCTGCCGCTAACACAATTGGACTAAGCTCTCCATCAGGAGCTGGAACCATCATGATTATCTCTTCAACTCCGGCAATCCGGGCCGGAATGGCGTTCATTAGTACCGATGATGGATAGCTAGCTTTGCCGCCAGGCACATAGATACCAACACGTTCCAAAGGCGTTATCTGCTGACCAAGCATAGTCCCGTTTTGCTCTTGGTATTGCCATGACTCCTGCAACTGGTGAGCATGGTAATCTTTGATCCGTTGCGCGGCCTGCTCCAAGGCAAGGCGAGTCTTGCTGTCGATTGAAACTAAGGCTTTCTGGAGCTCATCTGAAGCCACACACAACTCATTCACGCCCTTGCATTCACGACGATCAAAGCGGTTGGTGTACTCTATGAGTGCTTTATCGCCATTAATACGAACATCGTTCACTATGTCAGCGACAATATTTTCAATACCGCTATTTCTCGCCTCATCCCACGACGTGAGAGCCTGCAGAGCAGATAAAAATCCGTCGTCATTTGCATTTAACTTGGCAATCTGACAAAACGCTTGCGGTGCAGTCATTTTTCAACGACCTCTGCAAGGGCATCTACAATAGCCTGAATCTCAGAAAACTTGGTTTTCATAGCGGCCTTATTCACAATCAATCGAGCGCTAATATCAGCTATCTCGTCTCGAGCTTCTAAACCATTAGCTTTCAGTGTGTTACCAGTGTCGACTATATCTACGATTTCATGGGCTAAATCTAGAATAGGCGCGAGCTCCATAGCACCATAAAGCTTAATAAGATCTGCTTGCCTACCCTGCTCTGCATAAAATTGGCGAGCCACATTGATATATTTAGTTGCGACTCTTAGTCGACCCTTTTGCTCAGATGCGCCTTTCGTAACCGCAGTCATAATTTTACAACGAGCAATCCCAAGGTCTAAGGGCTCGTAATAACCGTCACCCTGATGCTCTAAAAGCATATCTTTCCCAGCGACCCCAATATCTGCCGCCCCAAACTGAATATAAGTGGGTACATCTGAACCGCGCAAGATTAATAATCTTACGCCTTGACGATTTGTCTGAAAGACTAATTTTCGACTAGAAAAAACATCTTCCGCTGGAATAATCCCCGCCGCCGCTAGCAAGGGAAGTGTTTCCTTTAAAAGGCGCCCTTTAGTCAACGCCAATGTGACCTGTGTCATGATGATTCTTCAGCCAAATAATGAGTTTTATCGATTTTCATTTAATTAGGCACCCGTTTTATATCAGCGCCTACCTGTTGTAATTTCTCTTCTATGCACTCGTAACCTCGGTCTATATGATATATCCGCTCAACTATAGTTTCTCCTTCCGCGGCCAAACCTGCAATAACTAAAGCTGCAGATGCGCGCAAATCCGAGGCCATTACCTGCGCCCCGGTTAATGTCTCAACACCCGTAATAATCGCCGAATTACCTTCCACAATAATTTTAGCCCCCATGCGGTTTAACTCTTGAACTTGCATTAGTCGATTTTCAAAAATCGTTTCCGTTACGATACTGGACCCCTCAGCCACTGCATTGACTGCGGTTAACTGAGCCTGCATATCTGTGGGAAACGCTGGATAGGGGGCGGTTTTCAGGTTGACCCCTTTCGCTCTTCGCCCTTGCATATCAAGTTCTATCCAATCATCGCCAAGGGTAATAATACCTCCGGTTTCTTCTAATTTAAGTAATACTGCCTCCAGCATTGAGGGATCGGTCTTGGTTACCTTTATTTTTCCACCAGTCGCTGCAGCGGCCGCAAGATAGGTTCCTGTTTCAATTCGGTCGGGCATTACCCGAAACGAACCCCCCGACATTTTTTCAACACCCTCTATCACTAGCGTGTTTGATCCGGCGCCTTTTACCTTTGCACCCCACCCATTCATGCAGTTAGCTAGATCAACAATTTCTGGCTCTCTGGCAGCATTTTCTATAATAGTCGTATCCTCAGCCAGAGCTGCCGCCATCATCAAATTTTCCGTAGCTCCAACCGATACCAAATCCATAAGAATACGAGCACCTTTAAGGCGCCCACTACTGCGAGCTTTAATATAACCTTTCTCAATTTCTATGGTCGCTCCCATTGCCTCGAGACCCCGCAAATGCAGATCAACAGGTCGGCTGCCAATGGCGCAACCACCAGGGAATGAAACATTTGCCTCGCCATAACGACTCAGCATAGGACCAAGCACTAATATAGAGGCCCGCATGGTTTTTACTAATTCATAGGGTGCCGTCAAACTATTGAGGGTCGAAGTATCGATCTCGACGGACATCTTCTCATCAACACTAAGGGTAACCCCTAGAGTACCGAGTAACTCTATGGTGGTCGTTACATCCTGCAGGTGAGGCAAATTAGCGATCGAAACCAAGCCATCACAAAGTAATGACGCTGACAAAATAGGCAACGCAGCATTTTTGGATCCGGAAATCCATATTTCACCGTTAAGCGGCTTACCGCCTTGAATAATTAATTTATCCATTGAATCACCTTAAAATAGAGAACTCACACTACACCAAAAGAAAACGCCTACATCACACCCTGCTTCTATTGGGTTCGATGCAACCATTCTTGGGGAGTGAACAGTTTCATATTGACCGCGTGAATCGCGCCAGAGGAAATAGACTCATTTAAAACAGCGTAAATTAACTGCTGTCGCTGAACCGCACGCTTGCCTTTAAATAAATCACCCACTACTAGAACATTGAAATGACTGCCTTGGCTATCCACTTCAATTTGACAGCCAGCGAGCGTCTTTTCTAATAGCGTTGTAACATCTTCAGAATTCATTTTTTTACTCACATAAAACACATGCAGCGCCTAAGGACACTACTTTAATCAGCACTCTTCAGCCAGTTATCGACAACCTCATCGAGCTTACCAGATGACCTTTGCGCCGCCTTTTTAAATTGACTTTTAAAAATTGATTCCAAATTAATGCCATTTAAAACCACATTGATCACCCTCCACTCGCCTGTCTTTTTGCGAGCCACCCAATACTCCAACGGATAAACCGCCGTTGCACTGCGAATTTGCTGTCTAACCTTAATCACCCTGACTTTAGGCTTTAAAGCCTTTCGGTTAACCAGAACAATTTTTTCGTCTCCATAACTCATGAGTCCTCGACCATAAGTCTCCACCAAGCCTTCGCGGAATAATGCTATAAACCGACCACGCTGCTCTGCAGAGGACGCTTTACGGTAATCACCCATGACTCTGCCAGCAATCCGATTAAAATCGACATACTTTCCCATTAATCTATCTAAAGCATTAAAATAAGCAGCCTCATTGCTAGGGTATTGATCCTTGTATTGAGCAATAATACCTATGACTTCCGTAGTCATCTGTTCGATATTGTCAAAAGGGTTTTGCTCCAGCTTTGCGCTTTGCTGCATACTCTCAGCACTTACAGCATGGCTCGCACCTAAAATGCTCAAGCACAGCCACAAACTGCCTATAATTTTTCTAAATTTTGTCATAATGCTGCCCATCTTAATAATCCTTTACTAGGTTCTTCCTTTATAAATTTAATGAAAAAATATTCTTATTAATCGTTACTGACTTTTACAGTCGCGCACTATACCATTCTCCAACTGTTGAATAAACACAATGCATGCACCCTTTGGAGACTCCATGTCAACCATCTACCTCCCGATAATTGCACTTTTAGCTGGCCTCTTAGGCTTAGTTTGGGGTGCTGACAAATTCGTTACGGGCAGTGTCGGGGTGGCCCGTAATTTTGGTATTTCCTCCATGATCATCGGCTTAACCGTGGTCTCTATTGGGACTTCAGCGCCAGAAATTATCGTTTCTATTAACGCTGCCCTTAGTGATGTCGGTGGTCTTGCTGTAGGTAATGCCTTAGGCTCTAACCTTGCTAATATGGGTCTTGTATTGGGTATCACCACACTAGTTGCACCACTTCCTGTGCAAACTCGCCTGCTCAAAGAAGAAAGCCCCGTGTTGCTATTAATTACCGTCTTAGCGGGACTATGCCTCTATGACGGGCAGCTAAATCGCGGAGAAAGCATTGCCCTTGGTTTAATGGTGATACCTGTAATAGCCATTATGGTGAAGTACAAAAAGAACCACCCAAGCCCGGAAGTGGCAGATGATGTTAGCGTTACAACTGATGCCTCAATGAAAACATCTGGCTTATGGCTGTTGATAGGGTTGGCAATCCTACTGTTAAGTGCGGAAGTAACTGTTTGGAGCGCAACTTCCATTGCCCATTTTTTCGGCATTAGCGATCTAATTGTAGGTTTAACAATAGTGGCCATCGGCACTAGTCTTCCAGAGCTGGCAGCCTCAATAGTAAGCGTAACAAAGGGTCATCATGATATCGCCGTAGGTAATATATTCGGCTCAAATCTTTTTAATCTTCTACTTGTCATGACAACTGCTGGAGCTATCGCACCAATAGCACTTCCCAGTGATGTATTTAGCCGTGACTATTTGTCATTGCTAGTGATGACGCTGTTAATGATTGGTTTGGTCGGTTGGACAGTGCGAAAAAATCGTCATGTAGAAAGCGTTGCGCGCCTATCCAAATTTGTTGGTGTTATTCTATTAACCAGCTATGCCCTCTACTATGTGGTGTTATGGTCATCACTGACCGTTAGCTAATGCTTACTTGAGGAAGCTGTTTCGGCCTATAATGACGTAACATAGATTAATAAAACGATAACTATCGGACTCTTTGATGACAGATTTTATTACCTCAGGCCTTCGCACTGTTGAGCTGGAAGCTAAAGCGGTTAGTCAATTAACTCCACGGATCAATCAAAATTTTGTGCTTGCCTGTGAAACTATTTTGGCTTGCCAAGGTAGAGTGGTCGTAACTGGCATGGGCAAGTCAGGCCATATTGGCAATAAAATTGCTTCGACTCTCGCAAGTACCGGCACGCCTGCGTTTTTTGTTCATCCTGGAGAAGCCAGCCATGGTGACCTAGGCATGATCACCAAAGCCGATGTCGTGATTGCTATTTCAAACTCTGGCAGCACCAGTGAAATCACTAGCTTACTGCCGTTAATTATTCGTCTAGGCATCCCGCTAATTAGTATGACTGGGGACATTAACTCTCAACTATCCCAAGCGGCCTGCGCGCACCTTGACGTTTCTGTCACTAGTGAGGCGTGCCCCCTAAATCTGGCACCAACAACGAGCACTACAGTTACCTTAGTTATGGGTGATGCCTTGGCAATAGCTCTACTGGAAGCCAGAGGATTTAGTGCGGAAGATTTTGCGTTTTCTCACCCCGGCGGCGCATTGGGGAGAAAACTATTGTTGCGAGTCTGTGACATTATGCACAAGGATGAGGACGTACCTAAAGTAATGATTGATCAGCCTTTACAAGATGCGCTGATTGAAATGACTCAAAAAGGGTTTGGAATGACTACCATTATTTCAAAAGATAAAACGCTTATAGGCGTTTTTACAGACGGTGATCTGCGTCGCGCAATTGACCAAAAAGTCAATATAACGACAACCACCATGGCCGCGGTAATGTCCCCACACCCAAAAACAATCAACAAAGATATGTTGGCTGTTGAAGCGCTGACCATTATGGAGTCGAGCTCCATAACCGCACTTATCGTCGAAGACGAGAAGGGTCGCCCTACAGGGGTGCTGCATCTGCATGACATTCTTCGTGCAGGAGTCGTCTAGTGTCTAATCTGCCGACTGAATCAATAATCTCTGCTGCAAAAAAAATAAAACTATTACTATTAGATGTAGATGGCGTTCTCACCGATGGGCGGCTCTATTATGGTAATAGCGGCGAAGAAATGAAGGCCTTTAATATACAGGATGGCCTAGGTATCAAGCTGCTCCAACAGGGCGGAATACAAGTCGGCATTATCACAGGCCGAGTATCTGAGTTACTGCAACGACGAGCAACCGAATTAGGGATAAACCCTGTAATACAGGGTAGAGAAGATAAGCTAACTGCGCTCACCGAACTATTGCTTACTGCAGACTTGAGTTTAGATGAAATTGCTTTTGTGGGAGATGATTTACCAGATCTTGCGGTTATCAAAAAAGTAGGCGTAGGCATCACTGTAGCTAACGGTAGTGCTACGATAAAATCTGCCGCTGACTGGCAAACCACCAAAAAAGGTGGTGAAGGGGCGGTGCGGGAAGTTGCAGAAATGCTACTGTCCTGCCAAAACAATCTTGCCCGCCTTCTGGAACAGTTTCAATGATTCGCCAATCATTTATAGGCACGGCCTTGCTGATAATTATTGGCTGGTTTTTACTCGTTTGGGACTCTCCACCGGAATCCTTTATGCGTAACAATACCGCCGATCGCGTTCAACAAAGACAAGTGGACAGCTATATGGCGTCCATTACCAGCCAACGATTCTCAGCTACGGGAGAGCAATTATTTCTACTTACCTCACCAAAAATGCAATTATTCACAGGCGACTCTCGGCTTGAATTGACTCAACCTCGATTTATTGCCCTACCTAAGGGGGCAAATAATAAGGGCAAGGGCGTCGCTTTTCTAGCTGACTTTGGCACCTTGTCTGGCACTGGAGACCGGCTATCTTTGATCGGCAATGTAAAGGCGGTGATTACCGGGACTGAACAAGAAAAGACCCTAACATCAACCAGCTTAGAATATCAGCCGACGGAAATGATTATCTCAACAGAAGACAACTTTACCCTCAAAACTGTGCAATCATCCCTCGTAGGTAAAGGCTTAGTGGGTGATCTCAATAAAGACTTATTTACCATTAAATCTAAGGTGCATGGAGTTCACGATGCTATTTAAACGACTTTGTGCGGCGCTGTTATTTGCACATTGCTGCGTATCACTCGCTATTTCGCCTGATCATAAAGAGCCCATCGAAATTGATGCCGATTCTGCCGAATTCATTGAAGCGTCGGGGCTAACAAAGTATCGAGGGAATGTGATTATCAAACAGGGCTCAATTATTATTGCTGCCGACGAAGTCACTATTTATTATCAAAACAATAAGGTAAGTCGAATTTTTTGCACGGGTTTTCCTGCAAGCTATACTCAGGAATCCGCTACGGATCAATCCAGTATGTTCGCCCGCGCCGAAACCATTGAATATCAACTTGCTGAAGATATCATTAACTTAAAAACTAATGCCTCGCTAACGCGCAATGGTACATTTATTAAGGGTGATTCCATTAACTATGATCTGAGGGATGGGACATGGAAAGCTAAAGGTGATGATTTAGGCGGACAAAACCGTATTCAACTAGTGATCCCTCCGTTCACCCAAAGCACTCGGCCTGAGCCTCCCGCTTTCGAGCCTCAAGGAAAGACAGGCCAACAGTTGGAGGAAGTTTAATAATGGCTGTTTTAGAAGCTCGAAATTTGGCCAAATTTTACGGTAAAAGACCCGTGGTTAAAGATATTTCGTTATCAGTAAAACAAGGTGAAATAGTGGGGCTACTTGGACCAAACGGTGCGGGCAAAACCACCTGTTTTTATATGATTATAGGCTTAGTATCCCAAGATGGTGGGACGATCAGCATCGATCAGCAAGATATTACAAATCTGCCCATGCACGGTCGAGCACGAAAGGGCTTAGGATATCTACCCCAGGAACCATCAATTTTTAGAACCTTAAGCGTCAAAGACAATATCTTGGCAATCCTGGAAACCCGCAAAACACTCACACGATATCAGCGCAATAATATCCTTGAAGAATTACTTAATGAGTTCCATATTTCACATCTTTCTGATCATACCGGCATGAGCTTGTCTGGTGGCGAGCGTCGAAGGGTTGAGATTGCCAGAGCTTTAGCAGCTGACCCTCAATTTATTCTTCTCGATGAGCCCTTTGCCGGTGTTGATCCTATTTCTGTAAATGATATTAAAAACATAATTCGTCATCTCCGGGATAAAGGTATTGGTGTGCTAATAACCGACCATAATGTTAGGGAAACACTCGATATTTGTGAGCATGCTTATATCGTCGGTGAAGGTAATATCATTGCAGAAGGTACCACTGATCACATATTAAACGACGACAAAGTAAGAAAAACCTATCTCGGAGAACATTTTACACTGTAAAGGCAGCATTTTTAGGGTTAAGTGATTGCCATGCAATGCCTTTCGGCACTAAAATTGCATCTCAGAATATATTTTAGATACCCTTTCTATGCGTCCAGGCCTGCAATTAAAGATTAGTCAGCAGCTGACTATGACCCCGCAACTGCAACAGGCCATCAAGCTACTGCAACTATCCACGATTGAATTGCATCAAGAAATCATAGAGCAGGTCTATAGCAATCCTTTGCTTGAAATAGACGACGACAATACTAGCGCAACTAATACTGAGCAACGGCAGGATTCATCAGCCCCAAATGATACTGTTGCCGTTGACTTGAACGCAGACGACGGCAATCTGCGTCAAACTGCAGTTGATGCCACCGATAAAGCTGTTACCGAATCCGAATTAGATGACACCTGGCAGACTGAAAAATCTCAAGATTTACCCGTCGATGCTAATTGGGACGAAGTCTACAACCCTAATATGCAGGTCTCCAGCGGTACCTCTGAAAGTGATTGGGAGCAGATTTACACGGTAACCGAGTCATTCCAAGACCACTTAAAGTGGCAACTCAACCTGACTCCCTTCTCAGACCGTGACCGAGAGATTGCTGAAGCATATATCGACTCTATTAGTCCCTCTGGGTTCATTAGTGGGGACCTTGCTGATATCGCCTCTTCTGCTATAAGTGGAAACGCACAAGATCCTGTCGAGGAAGATGAGTTGGTGGCTGTACTGCGTCGTTTACAGCAGTTTGATCCTCCGGGGGTGTTCGCACGAGACATAAGAGAATGTTTAATCATCCAGCTTCAACAACTATCCTTAGATACGCCCTACAGAAATCAGGCTATTAGACTAGCCTCTGAATTTTTACAAGATATTGCGTCGATTGATTTAACCCATCTCGCCAAGAAAACACGCTATAGCCAAGAAGACCTTCAAGGGGGGTTAAGGCTAATTCGCAGCCTTAACCCTAGACCTGGTGAGGCCTTAACCGTAAACCAGGCTGAATATATTGTACCCGATGCTTACGTAGAAAAAATATCAGGCCGCTGGCAAGTCAGACTTAACGATGGCAATGCCCCTCGCCTAAAAATCAATGACCTTTATTCCAACTTAATAAAACGGTCGGACGATAGTAAACAAAACCAATTTCTAAAAGATAACCTTGCCGAAGCAAAATGGTTTCTGCGCAGCCTAGAGAGCAGAAATGACACCTTAATGCGAGTTTCTATTTCCATTGTTGAGTTACAGCAAGGGTTTTTAGACCATGGACCAATAGCAATGAAACCGATGGTTCTATCAGATATCGCCATCAAACTAGATCTCCATGAGTCAACTATTTCCCGAGTCACTACCAATAAATATCTAGCAACGCCGCGGGGAATTTTTGAACTAAAGTATTTTTTTTCCAGTCACGTAAGTACAGTGGGAGGGGGAGAGTGTTCATCGACAGCGGTTTGCGCTATCCTAAAGGTTCTTATTAGCACCGAAAAAACATCAAAACCATTAAGTGATAATAAGTTAATGGTTCTTCTTGAGGAACAAGGTATTCACGTGGCACGAAGGACTGTTGCCAAATATAGAGAAGGCATGGGTATACCATCGTCGAGCCAAAGAAAACGATTCGAAAATGTTAACTAGCCAAGGAGTAATGAATGCAAATGACGATAAGTGGTCATCATTTAGACATCACCAACCCTATGAGAGACTACGTTACTAATAAACTATCTAAACTAGAGCGGCATTACGAACAGATAACTAGCATTACAGTTATGCTCACTATCGAGAAACTGCAGCATAAAGCCGAAGCAACAGTACACGTCAGCGGAGCAGAATTATTTGCCATATCAGAACATGTAGATATGTATGCAGCGATAGACGCTTTGGCGGACAAACTAGACAGACAACTCATTAAGCATAAAGAAAAAAATCGAGGGCACTAGCTTTTCTAATGAAGATCACCGATGTACTAATCCCTGAGATGACCCAGTGTGATCTGGCCTGGCCCAGTAAAAAGCGCGTGCTCCAGAATCTATCTTCATTAGTCAGTGAACATTTAGGCGGTGATGCAGAGCAAGCAGATAGCCTCTTCCATAGCTTTGTCGCTCGAGAAAAACTAGGCAGTACTTCGATAGGTGATGGCGTCGCGATCCCTCATTGTCGCGCAGCGGGCTTTAAGCGCATTCACGGCTGTTTGATAACGCTTCAGAATCCCATAAATTTTGATGCCTATGACGATCAGCCTGTTGATCTCATCTTTGCCCTAGTCGTCCCTGAGGAGAAAAATGACGAGCATTTAGCTACCTTGGCAAGAATAGCGGCGTTAATGCAGAAAGATTCTTCTCGGCAATTGTTGCGAGCATGCCAAAATAATAAAGACCTTTACAACACAGCAGTCAGATTGGAGCGCTCAAACTAATGCCTCGACTGGTTGTTGTTAGCGGAAGATCTGGCTCAGGTAAAACCTCCGCACTCAATATTCTCGAGGATGTCGGATTTGACTGCATTGACAACCTCCCACCGAGCTTGCTGCCTGATCTGATTAAGCAGTTGAATTCAGAAAGGATCAATGAAGATCTGAGATTAGCCGTAGGAATCGATGCCAGGAATCTAGTTGGCGACCTTAATAAATTGCCGGATATTCTCGCAGGGCTAGAAGCCAGTGGTATTGAAGTGAGCGTTATTTTTCTGCAGGCACGGCGCAGTGATTTAATTCGTCGTTATAGTGAGACTAGACGAAAACACCCTCTTAGTAACGAAACTGTCAGCCTACCTGAAGCAATTGATCTAGAGGCAAAGATCCTATCTCCAATACTAAATATTTCAGATCGCAACATTGATACATCCGGTCTATCACTGCACCAATTAAGAGATCTTGTAAAAAACACTATCGTACCTAACAGTCCAGAGCACATGGCGATACTGTTTGAATCCTTTGGCTTCAAAAAAGGCCTACCGGACGCCTCTGATTTTATTTTCGATGTCCGCTGCCTACCAAATCCCTATTGGAAACAAGAATTGCGGAGCCTAACTGGCTATGACGAGGATGTTATTGAATTTTTAGAAAGTCAGGTTGACGTGGCTGCAATGTTGTCAGACATAATCGGTTTTTTAACCCGCTGGATACCAAAATTTCAAGCTAATAATCGGAGCTATTTAACTATTTCTATCGGTTGTACGGGCGGTCAGCATCGTTCAGTTTATATCGCTAACCGATTACAAGAGTATTTTTCAAAAGAACATTCTTTAGTACAGGTTGTGCATAAAGAGCTGTCCGCATGAACCCGATTATTAAGCCTATATGATTCGCCAAAAAATTACTGTTATCAATAAACTGGGATTACATGCCCGTGCGGCGACGAAACTAGCCTCTACCGCTGGACGCTACAAGTGCTCTGTCAACACTGGTATACAAGAACCCCTTGTGGATGCTAAAAGCATCATGTCATTGATGTTACTGGCAGCCTCAAAAGATACAAACCTTATCTTCGAGTTTAAGGGGCCAGAAGAACAGCTTGCCTGCGACGCAATCAGTTCATTGTTTGCTGATTATTTTGGCGAAGGCGAATAATCTTAACGTAAAATTTACCCTATTTTGAATATCCTCTATCGCACTTAAGCAGACAAAGCTAGAATAGAGGCCCGTCCAGCACGTAGCTGCTCGGCTAGGAACGCAATGTATGAAGATCGAAAGCAACTTACTGGCTAAGCTTGATAACGCGATTGATTCAATTACTTTGAATCAGGTTAGGCATACCCTTAACAATCTATCACCGCCAGACATTGCCCACCAACTCGAAATCGCACCACCCAAATATCGCCACATTTTATGGGAGCTCGTCGACCCAGATGTTTCCGGCGAAGTGTTGCAGGATCTGTCTGATGAAATCCAATTAGAGTTCCTGGAAAAAATGGATGGCGCTGAAGTTGCCTCAATAACCGAAGGATTAGACGTTGACGATATCGTTGATATTCTTCAACAGCTTCCTGATCGCGTTATTCCCGAGGTGCTTAAAGCTATGTCAGCACAGGATCGGCTGAGAGTTGAGACCATCCTGACCTATGATGAGGACACCGCCGGTGGACTCATGGACACAGAAGTGATCACAGTGCGTCCAGATATTAGCGTCGACGTCGTGCTTCGCTATCTGAGACGATTCGAAGAGATTCCTGATACCACAGACAACCTTTTTGTTGTGAGCCGCAGCGACATATTTATGGGTAATCTATCCATCGGCAAACTGTTGACCTCCTCACCCGCCACGACCGTTCGAGAAGTCATGAACAGTGAAGTTCAAGCTATCGACGTCAATCTTACTGATTCAGAGGTCGCTCACCGGTTCCAGCGATACGATCTTGTTTCTGCTCCCGTTATTGATGAGCATGGCAGATTATTAGGTCGGATCACCATTGATGACGTTGTGGATGTGATAGTTGAAGACGCGGACCATTCCCTTTTAGCTATGGCGGGACTTAGTGACACTGAAGACACATTCTCTTCCGTTGCCAGAACGGCCCCGCGGCGCGCTATTTGGTTAGGGGTTAATTTAATCACAGCCATTCTCGCCTCATTAGCCATCAGTCAATTTGAGGCAACTCTAGACAAGCTGGTGACACTAGCAATACTAATGCCTATAGTCGCTAGCATGGGCGGTGTCGCAGGAAGTCAAACTCTCACCGTGGTCATTCGAGGGATGGCCTTAGGTCAAGTAGAACAGAGCAACCTCAACTGGTTAATGAGCAAAGAATTTGCTGTAGGCGTTTTAAATGGCATACTTTACGCTGTCATAGTCGGATGTCTAGTCTCACTCTGGTTTAACGATTGGGATATGGGCATAATTATTGGACTGGCCATGGCCATTAATCTAATGGCAGCTGCGCTTGCAGGGACAATTTTACCTGTATTACTGCGATCTCTAAAAATAGATCCTGCGCTGGCGGGATCTGTTATTTTAACGACCATTACCGATGTGGTTGGCTTTGTTTCATTTCTAGGCTTAGCCGCAGTATTTCTCATCTAATGGAAGACTCTATGGACGATAATGGCTATGACGGGCCAAGCAAATCACAACTCAAACGAGACAGTCATGCTCTCCAGGAAATGGGCAAGCAATTGGTCGAAATGCCGGAAGGTAAGCTACAAAAATTTACTCTTCCCGAGTCTCTAAAAGAGGCGATTTACGAAGCGCGTAGACTAAAAAGTCGAGAGGCGAAACGTCGCCATTTACAATATATTGGCAAGCTAATGCGAATCTCTGATATCGATGATATTCAAATCACACTAGAGAAAATGGATCATCAATCTCAAACTTACCGCCAACATTTTAAGTCACTGGAAGACTGGCGTGATCGCTTAATCAATGACGGGCAGGCCGGCATCGATGAGTTTTTAGGGTCCTATCCAGAGGCGGAGCGACAGAAACTTCGTAATCTTCAACGCCAGGCTAATCGAGAATTGGAACTTAAAAAATCACCCGTGGCCAGCCGTAAACTTTTCTCTTATATAAGATCTTTGACCGAATAGATTCAGAGGTAAAAACCTACAACTTGCGATGTTGTTGCACTGGCATATTGCGGCGTTGGTCGCGAATTAACGTCATGTTGATATTAGCAATTGCGATCCCTGGCTGGTCGCCTGCCACTGAGTCAAGAATGGTCCCCCACGGGTCAATAATGGCACTTCCACCCCAAAGCCCGCGCTTTGGATGGTGACGGTCTACTAAATTAGCTCCGACAATAAACAATTGATTCTCAATAGCACGGGCCCGCAACAAAACCTCCCAATGAGCTTCTCCCGTATTGGCTGTAAAAGCCGATGGAACTGTAATAATTTCGGCTCCCTGGTCCGCTAGATTCCGATATAACTCAGGGAATCTCAGATCATAACAAACCGTCAAACCTATATTTGCAGCACGAGTAGGCACTGCACAGACGCTAATTCCGGCAGAATAACGGTCTGATTCTCTATACTGTCTATGCTGATCCTGAGACAGAGATATATCAGCGTCAAAAAGATGAATTTTATCGTAATAAGCCTCCCTCTTACCCTCTGGATTAAGTAAAAAAGAACGCGCATAGGGCCTATTCACATCAACTGGTTCAGTACAGCCCAAAACAGGAATAGTCCCCCCAACAAGCCAGATATTTAGCTCTTGAGCCTGAGTTCTCATGAATTCACTCACCAAACCCGTTTCACCGTTCTCATCTTTTATGGCCGCACTGATATTGGTTTGCCCATAATAAGCAAAGTTCTCAGGCAGAACCGCAAGGTTAGCACCCCGATCAACTGCTTCCCTTAGTAAGGATTTGGCGTTATCTAGATTCTTCTCAACCGAGCCCGCGGGCTTTAATTGAATGGCAGCCGCTGTGAGCGAGTCTTGGTTGCTATATGATTCTGTCTTATTGATCATTAGCGAGTGCGTCAGGCAACGGCTGACTCTCTAATTCACTCGCGAATATCTTGTCCACAGTAATATTGATGTCATCCCATGGTCCCGTTAATTCATAACTAATACTCGACAAACGATCCACCTGTTTCTGAACAATTTTGCTGGTTATATACACGCCAGCGGCGGCAGGAACGCCTCCAAGTAAAGCAACCACCCAAGGTAAATTGGTTGCCACAGGAAGAGTCGCAACAAGCTGGGCTTCTGCCGTTTCATCAATTAAATTGAATGTTCCTGCCATACTCATACGACCAGAAGGCATTTTCATTTTTAAGGGATCAAGAAAAACAGCGTTGCCTTGATCGAAATAAATAGTACCCTGTAAATTGTTATAGGCTAAGTTTTGTCCAACCACGTCAGAAAAATCCAACTGAAGCCTCTTCAGCCAATTCGCAAAGTTAAACAAACTAACCAACTTTAAAGCTGCGCCGGCGCCCCCTGGAGACCTATAAAAATCGCCATTATTGAGCTCGATTTGAAAATTTCCAGTAATGTTTTCCTTACTAACATTCCATGGCTGATCTTGCCAGGCTAGGTCAAATACAAACTTCCCTGACTCACTATCAGCAACAGGAGCAAGATCAAATCCATTGAAAACATCATAGAGGTTGTCAACGCCAACAGGCCCAGTCAGCCTGCTACTGTAGGTGACGCCATCGAAACCCCAGAAAAACTCCGTTGGCTCCTGATCGCCAAACATGCTTGGTTTTAGTCCGAAAAAATTACCTTTAATGTGCTGAAACGTGGCCCCTACATCGTCAGGCCGCAACTGAAAAGCCAGAGAACCCCAGAGCTTATCTCCGATAAATAATTTTTCCACCGAAAGGTCAACTGCTAAAAAATGCCTTGGATCAAGGTCCTGCTTCCCTATTTTCTCATCAAGTAGGTAATCTACCAGGTCTAGCCGGACCAAATTCATTTTGGGAACTAACTTTTCATCAGTAGGCAGCGACAAATATCCATCGGCAAGATGACTAGAAAATTCGATATTAGTCGCTTTATCAGACAATTTGATCACCGCTGTCAGATCTTTCAATTCGACCGATGCCAGCTCAAGGTTATCGAATGTAAAATCAAAAATGGGACTCCAGCTAGTATCATCTGGACTTGATAGCCCATCAAATAGCTTCATAACAGGTGGCCACCAATCAATCTCGGTGGTAGCTAAGTGCGCTGCGATTAAAACTTCATTTGCTGAAGGAAGAGACACCGTGCGGTCGAAACTTACTACGCCTCTTGATAACCCTTGGTCGCTAAAACGGAGATCTGTTACTAACTTTTGGCCCAAAGTGCCCTCCAGCCTTGCCAAACCGGAGTCAAAATGAAACTTCAACGCGAGATGATCATCTGTCTCAGCCGTCTTACCTAAGGGCGCAGGCAAAAGAATCTCGTTCCCTCTTAGCTGGCTGGTCAGGTGCAAGGTAACCGCACTTTCATTTAGTTGGGTGGCTTTTTCTTGTGCGACAGACCCCCTCGCGTTGATCGTTAATAATCCTTCAAGAGGTATAATACCCTTAATAACCTTTGTCCAAGGAAAGTCCACCAACTGTCTCAGACTGTTTGGCTCCACCGCTGTGCTAAGAGCTATTTGTTGCTCATCGCCACGCTTGAAAATCTGTGCATCAAATGGCTGCCCCCATAGCTGACCACTAATATCATCTGAGTAGAGACCTTTTTCGACAGAATAGTGGATATCGCCAACCATATCGGTCAACTTAATTGACGTATCGGTAATCGATAAACTAGCATCTGTTAGTCGGCTGTCGACTCGGTAATCTCCCTTAGACGCATTGCCGCTGGCCTTTACTAAAGGAATCTCAAGAGCCAAGTGGGTCATTGCTTGGCCACTGTATTTCCAATCAGCTAAAGGTCCAATATTTTTGTGGAGCGGAGACTCGGCAATAATATTGATTGCTTGTGACACCTCAGATTTTAGGGTGCCATCTAAAAAGAGTATTTTTGCTTTTGAATGTCCCTTAGGATGAATCCCATAAGCCACTTTGACCTCTTCAATCTTAGCGCCAGCCATCGTTGCTGAGCTGACAGCACCTTCAACATGGGCATCATCAATTAAAAAAGTTGCATTAACATCACTGAGCCCTAGCCACTGTGGATCAAAGTTAATATCGCCATTTTCCATCTCTATCAATAACTGGTTTGTTCGAATAGGCTTGTCAGACGATATTGCTGATCGATAAACCATGCCAAATTGCTTGATATCGGCTTTTAAAATAGAGTTTTTTAGCCAATTTGAAAGATTTTCCGGCATTTTGTAAGGTAGAAGTTGGTCCTTGTAGGTTGCGTCGAGATTTCGTCCCCCAATAATAAGGTTGACCTCTGGCTTAGATCCCTTCACTGCTCTATTTTGCTCTACCGAAAAAACAATATTAGCAAGGCCTGCTTCAACTTCAGCCTCAATGACAGAGCTAGACACCTTAAGAGCGTTATTTTTGGGGTTAACGCCTAAATACACAGTCCCCTGAGCCTCAAGAACCTTAATATAATCTTTGTAGACGGTAGGAAAGAATACTTCAAACCCATCAAGGTCACTCAGATGGAACAGCCCCTCATTATTTTTAATTTCGAGATAACCACTTAACCCTTTAATTCCAGGAACGCCCTTATAAGGCAAGACATCAATATTAGTTAGATTAGCTGACGCATAATAACCTGCCTGTTTTTGCCCAAACGTAAGTACATTTAGCTGTCCACGGGGACTTAAGTCATCTATCGTCTTTAGCAACTGATCATTTAAAACTTCCGCTTCTTTAAGTAAGTCAGATAAAAGTGTCAAGTTTAAATGACTGACTGATACGTCAAAATCTTGCCATTGCGAACCAAGGCGCTGATTAAATACAAGATCTAAGGGTTGAATTTCAGTGTCAGACCAAGCAAAATCAAGCCCCTGAAACCGTATCCCCCAATCTAACTCAGGTGTATACCAACCTGTTATTTCAGTGGTTATATCTCTGATAGCGGGCACATCCGCCACCCAATCGAGGGGCACCTCAGTCACAGAGACGGAACCTTCAAAATCCACCCCCCCACCTTGATGAATATCAAACCACAAATCACCACTGGCATCGGCGGTAAATTGTGAAACATCGGCCAGTAATTCTGGCATTAGCGTTTTGCCCAATTCTATTAAGGGCTGAGGAACTGAGAGATTTCGTAACTGCAGATAGGCCTCCGCGTTAAAGGACTTAAGGTCTAAGGGATCTCCCTCCCCTTCAAGAACTAGATAAGAAGGCATATCTTGATCAGACTGATAGACCGTCATCTCGCCGCGATGAAAATCTCGGTCATTTTCAATTTTGACTGAACTACCATGAACTTTAATTAATTTACCAGAAAAAAACTCAAACTCTAACTGAACGCTTTCTAAATGTATCAAGCGACTATAAATAAGTGGCTCTAGAAGCACCCCCAAGTCAGTATTGTCATCACCAGGAATGCCCTTCAAACTCCAACGACCTGCATCGTCTTCAGCTAGCTTAATCGTTAAATTATCAGCCACCAATTCATGCCAAATCGCATTTCCATGCCTAATCGTCTGAAACAGGTCAAGTTCAGCTCTTACTTGACGTACCACGATCGCGGACACCTGATTAGCATCCATAATATCGAGATTTTCAATCTCGATAACGGGCAACAATCTCGGCCATTCACCCCGCAACTTGCCGAGGTTAACCTGCATACCTGTGCTCTGATTAAGGAAATTGACAATAGAGGGTCTTAACCCATCAACCGCGCTAATCGTTTGCCTACCCACCAACACCAAAACGAGGGTACCAATAATCAGCAAAACAGTGGTCCAAAGAAACCATCGCCCAATTGACGTCATTGTGTTTATTGCTTTAATTACCATTCTGCGGTCTCAAACCGGGATAATATCAAACTGTTCACGAGAATATTGTTCATCGTCGCGAAGTTCGATTGTACAGCCAATTGACTTTTCAATCTCGCTCAGAGCAGTCCTTTCTTCAGTTGATAAATATCCAGTGACTTCGGGACTTGCTTGAATCGTAATGTTCTGGCAACTATAGGTTTTTGTAGTACGTAAAATGTCTCTCCAAATCTCATAACTGATAGTAGTCAAAGATTTAATTGAACCCTTGCCTTCACAAGTGGGACAATTATCACTCAGCAACTCCTTTAGACTTTTATTAGTACGTTTTCTATTAACTTGCACTAGGCCTAACTCAGTGAAGTCGGAAATAAATGTGGCGACTTTGTCGACAAGCAACGCTTTTTTCAAACTGCCTAATACCTGTTTTCGATGGCTATCATCATCCATATCAATAAAATCAATGACAATTATCCCGCCTAAGTTACGCAGTCTTATCTGGCGCGCAATAATCTTACTTGCCTGCATATTGGTGTTAAAGATGGTTTTCTCTAAATCACGATGACCAACATCGCCCCCCGTATTCACATCGACAGTCGTCATCGCCTCAGTCTGATCAAAAACGACATAACCTCCAGACTCAAGACTAACTCTCCGTTGAAGCGCCATAGTGACCTCATCATCGACTTTATAGTGATGAAAAAGTGGTTTTTCGTCATCATAATTAACGAGTAGTTTGGTGGCATCCGGGTGATGCTTTTTCATTATTTGACTGAGCTCCTCAAAAGCGACGTCACAATCGACTAATATACGAGAGGTCTTATCGTCGACTAAATCACGCATAACTCGCATTTGAAGAGTCATTTCTTGAAACACTCTGCCAATGTTTTTTGTCGTCGCCTTTTCCGACTCCACACCACTCCAACAGCGTTGTAAAAAGCTTAGATCAGATTCTAAATATTGAAGAGCAACGCCCTCTGCAGCAGTGCGTATAATATAGCCTCCCGCTGACATTTGCGGGGCTCCTTCTGTCACAGAGTTAGATAATATGGTCTCTAGACTGTCCTGCAGGCGCTGCCGTTCATCTCGTCTCCTGATGCGATGCGAGACCTTATTGCCAAAACCTGCAGGCAAATAAGCGAAGTACCTGGACACCACAGAAATCTCTGCCGTTAAGCGAGCACCTTTATCATTTATGGGGTTTTTTGTTACCTGAACCATGATTATCTGACCCTCATGCAGTACATGACGAATATCGGTAGCTCCAAGACTGTCGCTCTTTCCTCGGCTGGAAGGTTGTTTGATAATATCGCTAAAGTGTAAGAATCCGTTACGCTCCAGGCCAATATTGATAAATGCTGATTGAAGCCCAGGAAGTATACGAACAACCTTGCCCATATATATATTACCAACCAAAGTATTATTCTGAGATCGCTCGATATGAAGCTCCTGAACAACCCCGCTATGCAACAAGGCCACACGGGTTTCACCCGGCCCAACTGTGATCAGAATTTCATTATCCATTCTTTAAGTACTTTTAAGTGATGATATTTTTATACTGACAGTGACTGCCAGATAGGGACTTCAAAGCGACGTAGAAGCCTGCAAGTCTCAGCGATAGGCAATCCAACAACACCACTATAACTACCTTGGATAGATTCTACGAAAATTGATCCCAAGCCCTGTATCGCATAACTGCCCGCCTTTCCAACTGGCTCGCCAGTACTCCAGTAGTTGAGAAACTCTTGCTCAGAGATAATGCGAAAGATCACTGATGTTTCAGACATTAATACTGCAGATTCAACACCATTATTGATCGCGACCGCAGAGATAACTTTATGAGCCCGCCCTGAGAGCTGACTAAGCATTCGCTTTGAATCTGCATAGTCTTTTGGTTTACCAAATATTTGCTCATCGCATAGGACAAGTGTATCCGCACCCAGCACGGACTGGCTTCCTATTTGAGAATTATATCCGGTCTTCGCCTTCTGAGATGCTAGCCGGCAAACGAATTCAGCCGATGATTCATTAATCAATTGACTCTCATTAATATCTGCAGGCGCAACGCTAAATCGAACCCCAATCTGATTAAGAATGTCGACTCGCCTTGGAGATGCTGATGCCAATATAAGGTCAGAATCCTCATCATGATTACTCCGTTCAGACAACATGAAAAACCCCTGAGTTAATTTCGGATATATAACTGTATTATTGCAGCTCTAGCTAGAGACTAACGATGCTTTTTATGCACCTTGAGCAAAAATCTATCGATTAAAGGCCATATCAAAGCCGAACTAATCGCTCCCAAGGGAACGTCACCATAGTCAACGGGCACGCCCCAAACAGAATACATAAAATTACGTAAAAATTCGGAAAAAATAATGAGTATAAATACCAAAACAGAACGGTGAATAACACTGAAATAAATTAACCACCCGCTGAGTAAATAGGGCACTGCACCGATAAAAACAAATAGAAAAACATGAAGTCCTAGAGGCGATCTAAATACTAAATCAGCCAGTAAGCCAATAAATGCGGCAAACCCAATGCCCCACTGGTTAGGTTGAAAAATAACCCATCCAATAACTATTAAAAGTAAAAAATTAGGCTTCCAAGGCAACAAAATAGCAGAGGTGGGGATAAGTTGCAGGACCAACGCCAGTATTAGCGAGAAAATCACGATCAAGTAGTAACGCATTGACGTCACTGGACGTTTCCATTTCTACGACCGTCTTGTGAGGTAAATACTAACAAAAGATGCTTACTTCGATCAATCTCTGCCGCTGGGCGCACGTTGACTTCAAGGAATTTTTCACCTGATATTTTCTCAACACTCAGAACCGAACCAACAGGGTAACCCGGAGGAAAACGACCCCCCAACCCTGAACTCACAAGCTCGTCTCCCTCTCGTATGTCCGCAGTCGGCGATAAAAACCGTAACTGCATATTGTTGTAGTCCGAAGTGCCCTCAGCGATAGACCGCATTCCATTTCGTAAAACCTGCACAGGAATCGCATGTGTGTTGTCCGTTATGAGCAGCGCTACGCTATGGTTGTCATAAACCGATATGATTTGCCCCATCAAGCCCTCAGCATCTAAGATTGGTTGCCCAACATAGACCCCATCTTGAAGGCCCCTATCAATACTCAAAGTATGACTTTTTGGGCTGGGTGAAACCCCAATGACCTCTGTCACCAATATGCTGTCAGTTAGCAATTCAGTGGCATTGAGCAAAAGACGTAGACGCAGATTTTCGGCAGCTAACTCAGCCATACGCTGTAACTGTCCGCGATAAATAAGGCTTTCTTGTTTTAAACGCAGGTTTTCTTTTTCAATAACAGATCGATCAGTTGACCTTAAATCTGCCCACCCTCCAAGACGCGGAGGAATATTAGCAATCCAGTAGACCGGCCTAATCGACCGGTCAGCGAACTTTTCGATCGAGCTAAACCAGTTTGTGTAGGAGTGTATCGTCATCATGCCGAACGCGATTAAAAAGAAAATAACCACTTTACGAATGGTGGAGGATGGTTTTGCGAACACCTTGTTAATTGTTCTACTCCCGATACTTCAAAGACCCACAAAAAACTAATTACCTAGTCATCAGCCTAAAGAGTTAAGTGATCTAGCCTCTTATTATCCATCATATCTAAAAATTCACCACCACCTCGGGCAACGCAAGTAAGCGGCTCTTCGGCTAAAATAACCGGAAGTCCAGTTTCGTGAGACAGCAAACGATCGAGGTCTTTTAATAAAGCGCCACCGCCAGTTAAGACAATGCCGGCTTCTGCGATATCAGAAGCAAGTTCAGGGGGAGACTGCTCAAGTACTCGCTTCACCGCTTGAACAATTCCAACTAATGGCTCTTGCAAAGCTCCCAGAATCTCATCGCTAGAAAGCGTAAATCGCTTAGGTACTCCCTCAGCAAGATTGCGACCTCGAACCTCGATCTCTCGAACTTCTTTGGCTAAATAGGCTCCGCCTATTTCCATCTTAATTCGCTCAGCAGTGGTATCACCGATGACGCTGCCATACTCACGGCGCACAAAATTAACAATCGCTTCATCAAAACGATCACCACCGATGCGGACAGAATCAGCAAACACGACACCACTCAGCGATAGAATAGCGATTTCAGTCGTACCACCACCGATATCTACAACCATGGAGCCAATCGCCTCATCAACGGGCAATCCGGCACCAATCGCAGCTGCCATGGGCTCTTCGATCAAAAATACCTCTCGAGCACCAGCACTATATGCCGACTCTTTGATCGCTCGAGTTTCGACTTCTGTGGCCATACAGGGCACGCAGATAAGAACTCTTGGGCTAGGGGGAATGAAACTTTTGATGTGCACTTTCTTAATAAAATGCTGCAACATTTTTTCGGTCACTTGGAAGTCTGCGATAACGCCATCTTTAAGGGGTCGAATCGCTGTAATATTGCCCGGAGTTCTACCCAGCATACGTTTAGCATCAACACCAACAGCTTCAACAACCTTTTGCCCAAGATGCTGACGAATCGCCACCACCGAAGGCTCATTAAGCACAATACCCTTATCACGAACATAAATTAGCGTATTTGCGGTGCCAAGATCGATTGATAGGTCACTGGAAAACAAGCCACGAATTCTTTTTAACATTTAGAGGACTTCCTCAGTTACTTTTACTGCAATAAGTTTTGCAGAAAACTTGTTGTTTTTCGTTGTTTAACCGCTTTGGAGAGACGGACAAACATAATATCTAATAAGTGAGTTTAGCTGATCTTGAGAGAAACTTCCTATAACTATATTTAATTTACTTAATTTTACGTAGATGCTGATAAAATAAAGCTTTTATGGGGCGAACGCCTTAACCTAATATCACCATTATGGTAACTTATCGCACCTAACTAGTAGCGTATTGGCTAGGCGACACAGGATAGACTCAATAATTGTAATTCGCAGGCAAAAAAGATGATTATCAAACGAGAAGAAATTGAAAAGCTAGCGACTTTATCGCGTATTTCAATTGACGAAAAAACCATTACTGATGTTACAGAGCGATTGAGCAGCGTATTAGATTTAGTTGACCAACTAAAAACTGCTAACACTGATTCGGTACAGGGTATATCCCGACCATTTCAAGTGTCACAGCGTCTGCGCGAAGACAAAGTCACTGAAAGTAATCAGCGTGATAAATTCCAAGCAATAGCTCCGGCGACGGACAATGGCCTATTCACCGTCCCTAAAATGATCGATTAAATGAGTCGCTAATGCACAATTACACTATCGCCGAGTTGGTTAAAGGGCTTCAAAGTAAGCAATTCTCAAGTGTTGAATTAACTCAACATTTTTTAGCCCGTATCAGCCAGTTTAATGACCAATACAATGCCGTAATTACTGTTACCGCAGACCAAGCTCTGCAAGCAGCGCAGTTAGCGGATCAAAGACTGGCTATGGGTTCTGCACCCGCATTGTGTGGTGTACCTTTACTACACAAAGATATCTTTTGCACTAAGGGTGTACGGACAAGTTGCGGCTCAAAAATGCTGGACAACTTTATACCTCCCTATAACGCTACCGTTGTGGAAAATTTTGAGCAAGCCGGGGTTGTGATGCTGGGGAAAACGAATATGGACGAGTTTGCTATGGGCTCCTCCAATGAAACTAGCTTTTATGGGCCGGTTAAAAATCCTTGGGCCACTGATTGCGTGCCCGGAGGGTCATCAGGAGGTTCAGCTGCAGCCGTTGCTGGAAGACTAGCACCCGGAGCAACAGCGACCGATACCGGCGGCTCTATTCGCCAACCGGCGGCGCTTTGCGGTATTAGCGGGTTAAAGCCAACCTATGGCCGAGTATCTCGCTGGGGCATGATTGCCTTTGCTTCAAGCTTAGATCAGGCAGGCCCTATGGCCCGCACAGCAGAAGACTGCGCATTACTTCTAAACTGCATGGCTAGCTTCGATGATAAGGATTCCACCTGTGTTGACCGTGACGTTCCCGACTACAGCGCCTCATTGAATAAATCAGTAAAAGGCTTGCGCATTGGCGTTCCTAAAGAATACTTTTCAGAGGGCTTGCACCCAGGGACTGAGGCGGCCGTAAAGAAAGCCTTGGCTGATCTGGAAGCCCAAGGCGCTGAATTAGTTGAAATAAGTCTACCCAATTCTGACCTTTCTGTACCTGCATATTATGTCATTGCCCCAGCCGAAGCATCAGCCAACTTATCTCGTTTTGATGGTGTGAAATATGGCTACCGCTGCGAGAATCCAAAAGATTTACAGGATATGTATTGCCGGACTCGCTCTGAAGGTTTCGGCGAAGAGGTTCAGCGGCGCATATTAATTGGCACCTATTGCCTGTCTGCCGGTTACTACGATGCCTACTATGGTAAGGCGCAGCAGGTACGTAAGCTTATCGAACAAGACTTTGTTAATGCATTTAATGACGTCGACCTTATCGTGGGGCCCACCTGCCCTTCGCCAGCCTTTAAATTTGGTTCTAAAGGCGATGATCCGGTAGCGATGTACCTAGAAGATATTTATACCATTGCAACTAACCTAGCTGGGTTGCCAGGCATGTCAGTGCCCTGTGGAATGGTTGAGGGGAAACCGGTTGGGTTACAGATTATAGGCAATTATTTTGACGAAGCGCGCATGCTAAACCTTGCCCACCAATTCCAGCAAGTAACCGACTGGCACACACAGGCGCCGGAGGGGATTTCATGAACTGGGAAACCGTCATCGGACTTGAAGTCCATGTGCAACTAGCGACTAAAACTAAAATATTTTCTGCAGCAAGCACCAGTTTTGGCGCTGAGCCCAACACTCAAGCCTGCGCTATTGACTTAGCAATGCCGGGCACCCTGCCGGTACTAAACGAGCAAGCTGTGCATTACGCGATCATGTTCGGGTTGGCTATCGATGCTGAGATCGGAAAAACTTCTGTATTTGAGAGAAAGAATTACTTTTACCCTGACCTACCAAAGGGTTATCAGACTACTCAACTCGAGAAGCCTATAGTGGGGCGAGGCGCTGTAGCGATTCAATTGGCAGATGGCAGCACGAAATCTATTCGCATCCACCATGCCCATCTCGAAGAAGATGCTGGAAAGTCAGTCCATGAAGGCGATCTACCTCATGGGTCATCAGGTGTTGATCTTAACCGCGCCGGGACGCCATTAATTGAAATAGTCTCTGAACCCGACATGCGCAGTATCGAAGAGGCCGTTGCCTTCGCTAAAAAACTACACAGTATTGTTACATCAATTGGCATCTGTGATGGCGAAATGTCTCAAGGCAGCATGCGTTTTGACGTCAATGTATCGGTGCGCCCAATGGGTACTACCAAACTGGGAACTCGAACCGAAACGAAAAACCTAAACTCGTTTAAGTTTATGGAAGAAGCTATCGAAAAAGAAGTAGAACGACAAATTGACGTGATTGAAGATGGCGGCACAATAAGACAAGAAACACGCTTGTACAATGGAGATACTAAGGTTGCAAAGGCCATGCGTAGCAAGGAAGAAGCGAATGATTATCGCTATTTTCCCTGCCCAGATCTTTTGCCGGTGATTGTTAGCGACGAAACTATTGAGGCATTGCGCCGCGCGCTCCCTGAACTGCCTGATGCAAGGCAAGCGCGCTTTGTAGAGCAATATGCTCTATCCACATACGATGCAGGTGTTCTTAGTAGTGACGCCAGTACAGCAAGTTTTTTCGAAACCGTAGCCACCCATTGCGGAAATCCAAAACTAGCCGCTAACTGGACAATGGGAGAGCTGAGCGCAGCGCTCAATAACGCAGGCCTTGGCTTTGCTGACAGCCCCGTTTCTGCCGATCAACTCGCAGGAATGGTAGCGCGCATTGCTGATAACAGTATTTCCGGAAAAATGGCCAAGCAGGTGTTCGAGGCTATGTGGCAAGGCGGAGGTAATGCCGATGAGATTATCGATGCTAAAGGTCTAAAGCAGGTCACTGACAGTGGCGCTTTAGAAAAGATTGTTACTGATGTTTTAGACTCAAACCCAACCATGGTTGAAGATTTTATCAATAGCGATGAAAATAAACGCAAGAAAAAACTGGGCGGCTTTATGGGGCAGATAATGAAGGCTTCAAAAGGCCAGGCTAATCCGCAACAGGTTAATCAAATATTGCTGCAGAAGCTTAATGAACTTTTATAGCCTTAAGCGTCTTTACCCATGAAGATCACCGCGTTTTCCGAAGGTTGCGGTGCCGTTGTAACTGACCTGCAGTTAGCTAACTTAACCAATGATGCGTTGGTCGAACTGCGTGCGGTTTTTGCGGAATATGGCCTGCTATTTTTTCGTAACCAAGATTTGACGCCAGACCAACACTTGGAATTTGCCGAACGCTTTGGCCGTATTGTCATCAACAAATTCTTTAAACCGACGACTGAATTTCCACAGATAGCCGAAGTGCGCAAAGAGAAAACCCAGCAAACTAACATTGGTGGCGGGTGGCATACAGACCATTCTTATGATGCCATTCCTGCTATGGGGTCAATTTTAGTGGCTCGCACCTTGCCAAAGACAGGGGGCGACACTCAGTTTGCTAATCTCGCGGCGGCCTACGATGCTCTGCCTGAAGACCTTAAAAATCGTATCGAAAACTTACGAGCGGTGCATTCAAATACTCACCTCTATGGTGAAAATGGACTATACCGACTGACTGACCTATCTGAACAATTGGGTGGTATGGATCGTGTTGGCGATGCGACCCATCCTGTTGTAATAATTCATCCGGAGAGTGGTCGCAAGGTGCTCTATGTAAATCCTGGTCATACTATTCAGTTTGAAGGCTGGGACTTTACTGAAAGCCGCGCCCTACTGGATGAACTCTATGGACATGTCGTTCAACCCCAATTCACCTGCAGCTTTAACTGGTTGCCCGGTTCGGTTACCTTTTGGGATAATCGATGCACGTGGCATCAGGCCAACAATGACTACCAAGGTCAGGTGCGACTGATGCATCGTATTACGCTGGCAGGATCTGCCTTAACTGCAGCCTAAGTCTACTTATGCCTGCTATACGTAAAAAGGCCGACCTGCCTACTAAAATTTGCCCCGCTTGCGAGCGCCCTTTTACCTGGCGTAAGAAATGGGAACGCAGTTGGGACGAGGTTCGATTTTGCTCGATACGCTGCAAAGCAACGTCTCACAAAAAATCAACATAAGACACGAACTATGACTTCAGCTACTCACAACACAAATATTCTAATTATTGGTGCCGGTCTTGCCGGTTTAAGCGCCGCAAATGACCTCCAGCGCTCAGGTTATAAAGTACTAGTGGTGGATAAGGGTCGAGGTTTAGGTGGGCGTCTCGCAGGCCGCAGAATAGGGAATGCTACCTTTGATCATGGCGCGCAATTTATGACCACTCGACACTCGAGGTTTGTCGAGGAGGTTAATCGGTGGGTAGATGCCGGTGTGGCCGAACAATGGTACGCCAGTGTTCCCGGACAACCCAATAGTCACATAAGATACCGAGGTGCTCCCACCATGACCGCGATTGCCAAAAATATGGCGGAGGGCATGGATATTCTGAGGGCCGCTAGAGTCACTCATGTTGCCCAATCAGATAAAATCTGGATAGCAACACTTGATAATGGCGCGACTATTTCTGCTGACGCGATGCTGATCACCTCACCCGTCCCCCAAACTATTAAGTTACTCGCAACAGGTAATATCCAACTGCCCAAAGATAAGTGTGATCGTCTAAATCATATTGTGTACGAAAGCTGTATCGCGGTGATGGCTGTTTTAGATAGCCCCAGTAAAATTCCACCACCAGGAGCCTTAATGCTGGCGGGCGGGCCCATTGCTTGGATCGGGGATAATCAGCAAAAAGGGGTGTCCAGTATTCCTGCGGTGACTATTCATAGTAGTGGTGAATTTAGCGCAAAAAATTTCGAGAATGATCACCAAACTGTGGCCCAAAAATTGTTAGCCTTAGCTCAGCCTCTAATCGGAGCCAAGGTCATTGAACACCAAATTCACGGTTGGCGTTACAGCAAGCCACTCGTCATGGATGAGCATCGCTACATGTTAGCCAGTGAGGGCACTGGCCTACCCCCTCTTGCATTTGCAGGGGATGCCTTCGCTGGCCCGCGAGTCGAAGGGGCTGTCTTATCAGGCTGGGCCGCAGCAGAGGCCCTAGTAAATTGCCGGTTCAAGGGAATTGACTAGACCGCATACCGGTATTGACGGTTATAATAGACAGTCGAATTAATAATAAAAGTCCTCTTTTTATGCTCATAAACTCCGAACTACAAACTCGCAGTAATTCAAAGTGCGAGCTTTGCGCTGCCACAGACCAGCTTAGTGGTTACCCCGTAGCACCCTATGACGACGAGTCGACAGAGCATAATATTGTGGTCTGCGATACCTGCAACGATCAACTGACTGACCCAGATAGAACCGATGTAAACCATTGGCGCTGCTTAAACGATAGTATGTGGAGTCAAGTGCCCGCGGTTCAGGTTGTGGCCTGGCGCAAGCTCAACCTACTTAGACTGGAAGGCTGGCCCCAAGACCTGCTCGACATGCTGTACATGGAAGATGAGGTCTTGGCCTGGGCAAAATCAGTCTTCGGTGACTCTGACGGATCCTCTATCACGCACAAAGACAGCAATGGCACTTTCCTCGCCGCAGGTGATACAGTAACGCTAATAAAAGATTTAACCGTTAAAGGAGCAGGCTTTACCGCCAAACGAGGCACTGCGGTGCGCAATATTTCTTTGGTGGAAAATAACCCCAAACAACTAGAAGGCCGAGTCAACGGCACACAAATTGTGATACTCACTGAATTCGTAAAGAGGGCTAACTAAATGGACAAAACAGAACAACAACTTCGCGTAGAACTTGCAGCCTGCTACCGAATTTTCGATTACATGGGTTGGACCGAACTTATTTACAACCACATTACGGTTAAACTACCTGGCGACCAAGAGCATTTTTTGATCAATCCCTACGGACTTCACTATAGCGAAGTCAAAGCCTCTAATCTGGTTAAGGTGGATATCCAAGGTAATATAGTTGAAGAGACAGACTACGCAGTGAACCCTGCAGGAATAATTATTCATACGGCCATTCACGGCGTAAGGCATGACGTAAAGTGTATTACTCACACTCATACGAACGCTGGTATGGCGGTAGCTTGCTCCCAAGAAGGATTACGCAATGACAATTTTTACTCTGCACTGTTACACAATCGAGTGGCGTACCATGACTTTGAAGGCATTACCGTTATGGACGATGAAAAGTCCCGGTTAATTGCTAATCTCGGGGACAAAAGCATGTTGATACTCCGTAACCACGGTTTGCTAACTTGCGGCAGGTCGATTCCCGAGGCGTTTCATAATATGTGGGCGCTCCAAAGGTCATGTGAAGTTCAAGTCGCAAGTGATGCTTCTGGCAAGGCTCTTATCCCAGTAGGGGATGAGATCATAGCCAAAGCCGAACAACTCATGTCTATGCAGTCTGTAGGCGGGCCAGCGGGAGAGTTGGAGTTTAAAGCTTTAGTACGCATTATCGATAAGATCGACCCAACCTACAAAGACTGAAGATTGACCAGCCAACTGAAGGATAAATATCGTGCAGATAAAAACTCATTTAACCATTCTGTGCACGCTTGTACTGCTGGCTGCTTGTGAAAATGCCTCTGTGCCGCAACAGGCAATTACCTCTGAAAATGGGTTTACCGATGTCTCCGGTGTGAAACTGAAGGTGGGTTTGCCAGCACCCGATTTTACCCTGCAATCCCTAAATGGTGACTGGGTGAAACTTTCCCAGTTGCGTGGCACCAAGGTTTTAATGATTTTCTATCGCGGCCACTGGTGCCCATTCTGTATCGGCCATTTACAAGATATTCAAAGCATGTTGCCGGAACTCGAAAAACGCGGCTATCAAGTACTGGCTATTAGCCCAGAGGACGCAGGCGGTATGCAGAAAGTGGCTGATCGAATGGACCGGCCCTATCAGTTTCTGTCCGATGCTAATCTCGAAGTAACGGATTTATATGGCATTCGTCGCGATGAAGAACTACCCCACCCGGCCATCATATTGCTCGATGACCAAGGCGTAGTGCAGTGGTTCTATATTGGTGAAGACTATAAACAGCGACCCAGCTCGGCGCAGTTGCAACAAGTATTAGACCGCCTAAATCCCTAACAAAACCTTTTAGTAAAATGCCCCTGCAAAGGGGCATATAAAGTACAGCGAATTAGTTGTTAAAACCCTACTCGTTTTTAGTCTACTTACTTCATTAAATCTCGCGAAATAATCAGTTTCATGATCTCGTTGCTACCACCATAGATTCGTTGCACACGCGAATCAGCAAAGGCACGACAAACTGGGTATTCCCACATGTAACCCCAGCCACCATGAAGCTGCAAACATTCATCAGCGACCTTGCATTGCAGGTCAGTCGTCAATAATTTAAGTTTAGAAGCAGTTACCGTATCTAGCTTACCGTCTAATAATAGTTCGGTGCAGCGATCAGAAAAGACTTCAGCACTGGTGACCTCTGCAGCCAATTCAGCCAGCTTAAACTGAGTATTTTGAAAGGATGCCACAGTAGTGCCAAAAGCCTTACGCTCTTTGGTGTAATTGACGGTAACTTCCATTATCGCTTGCGCATTCGCAACGGCGCCTACTGCAATGGACAGACGTTCTTGAGGCAAATCTTGCATCAGATAAATAAAGCCACGACCTTCTTCACCAAGTAGATTCCCTTTAGGTACTTTGACATCTTGGAAAAAAAGCTCTGAAGTATCCTGCGCTTTTAAACCCAACTTTTGAAGATTTTTGCCTCTGCTAAATCCAGGCAGATCCGCCTCCACCAAAAATAAACTAATACCTTTAGAGCCTGCGCTGGTATCTGTTTTTGCTACCACAATCACTAAGCCTGCTTTCTGGCCATTAGTAATAAAGGTCTTAGAACCATTAAGAATATAATGATCGCCCTCAAGCACTGCTGTAGTCTTAATGCCCTGTAGATCAGAACCTGTTCCCGGCTCTGTCATAGCTATCGCAGTAATCAACTCACCAGAGACACAGCGTGGCAGATACTTTTTCTTTTGATCTTCATTGCCGTAACGGACAATATAGGGCACTGAAATATCATTGTGCAATGTCCAGCCCAAACCAGAACAGCCAGAGCGGCCAATCTCTTCATTGACGATGCAGTTATAGCGAAAATCTGTGTCAACGCCGCCATACTCCTCCGGCACCATTGGGCACAAAAAACCCTGCTCGCCCGCTTTTAGCCAGATCTCATCACTGACCATACCATCTTTCTCCCACTGTTCATGATGTGGCATAGCTTCGGTTTCAAGAAACTTACGCACAGAGTCACGGAACATCTGGTGATCAGAATCATATAGCTGTCTTGGGATCATAATTTTTACTCTAGGTAATTTGTTCGAAAGTTTAACAATCTAAGTGACTCAACACTGAAACTTTAGTGACTAGGGCGTTCTAGATAAACCGGAGAGGTGTAGGGTCCTTATCTATTGATACAAAATAGACATCCAATGCAGAGTAATCAATATTTATATTAGGCTCAGTTGATAAACGCAACGTCAGCTGAGTAATAGTGCGCTTATCATTCAATGATTGCTTAAAAATGCGAGCTCTATAGAAAAAATGGCACGCTTCAGGATCCAACTCAGTGCATTTAGCCGACTGAATCTCGATAATTTACAGTGACACCAGACAGCTAGAGAGTTCTGCACCGCAGCCACCAATATTCTAGATAGCCGCTGAGTCGTTAAAAATAACTACCGCTTAAAACAAAACCACAAACTCCAAATCCTACCGTCCAATAAACGTTACTAGTTTTATAGGCGGCGATTGTAGCGGCCACACCACCCCAGAGGTAAGGGTTAGATGTAGCCCAGTTAAATTGCTGGTCGTGAATAAAAATAATAGGTAGGCAGATAGCACTTAAGACCGCTGGGGCGCTATAGCTTAGTAATTGTTTTATGTTGGGCCCAAGTCGGACTGGCAGCCTGCCCTCGAGAAATAAATAGCGGGTGGTGAAGGTGATGGCTGCCAACAGCAATATCGTGATAAATGTCATTTCTCTAACCGCCATCTTTGAGTGGCAAAGCCCGCAACCATGCCCAACAAAGCGGCGCTGACTAACCCTAGGTCGAATTCATACACAGAGAAAACTAAAGAGCTACACGCCGACACTAGGACACAAACAAAAGTGGGAAGATTTTTTATCTCAGGCACCACCAAAGCAATAAAGGTTGCGGCTATCGCAAAGTCGAGGCCAAGGTCTGTTAAATCTGGAAGTGCAGAGCCTGCGAAGATACCCAGCGCTGTCCAAACATTCCACGCCAGATAGAAACTACCTCCAGCGCCGAGGGCATAATACAAACGAAACCGATTTTTATAGGCATGGCGATGACCAGACAGAGAAAATAGTTCGTCTGTAAGTAAAAAGCCAAGCCCCAAACGCCACCTAAGGGGCTTAACTTTGAGCTTTTCACGCAGAGTCAGGCCGTACAAAAAATGTCGTGAGCTGATCACTAAGGCGCTAAATAAAATGGTAACAAGCGGTGCCTCGTCAGCCATTAACTCGACAGTGACGATCTGAACCGCGCCACCGTAAATAACCGCACTAAACATTTGAGCTTCAACCCAGCTGAAGCCTCGCTGTACCGCTAGAGAACCGAAAAGTACGGCCCAAGGTAGTACCGCCAGACTCAATGGCAGCATGTCAACGGCACCTTTGCCCGCCGCGATAAAAAGTCCTTTACGGCGACTAATCATTAAATTTTTAAGCCTGTCATTATGTGTTTAATAAACAGTGGCTAAACAAACTTACGAATCAGCCAGTTAGGAAGAATATAAAACAGCCCTGCAACAACAACCCAGCGTTTGGTTATGTAAACGTGACCTTTTTTATTGATAATCGCCTTCACTATCTGAGTCACTGCCTTTTCAACTGGTGCTGTCCACATAGGTTTGGTCTCTAGCATGGGTGTATCGATAAAACCTGGCTCAACCGTCGTAATAGTGATGGGCAATCTAGAACGAGCCGCTCGTGACCGCATGCCGTTGAGATAACTTGAAACAAAGGCTTTGGTAGCATGATAAGTAAGCGCTAAACCACCCGAAAAATGTGCTGCGACCGACGAAACTCCTACAAGGTGCCCACCACCGCGCTGGACAAAATAATTCATTGCGTCCATCGACATAGCAGTAAATCCACGCACGTTGACGTCAATCATTTCGCTCTCAATATTCCAGTCAAGTTGCTTCTCGGAGGCACCCACACCCGAATTGACCACAATTAATTCTACATCGCCCATCTGAACAATTAAGTCTGCTAGTTGAGTACGTGCGGCATCTGCGTCGATGAGATCGATTGTCTGAACAAAATGATCCCCTGGTAATAAGTGGCTAAGCTCAGTCAAACAGGCCTCTCTTCTCGCCATCAAACCTAATTGATAACCCAAAGCAGCCAACTGTATGGCAAGTTCATAGCCAATGCCTGAGCTAGCGCCAATAATAATTGCTCGCTTCATAGGTCCTTCCTTTTTTTAGAGCATGCAGTCTAGCGACTAGAAGAGTAACAGGAAAGAACCCATTAACCACTCTTTCAATGGATTGAGGTGGTCACGGCTTTAAATGATGCTTTTATTGCTTTTATCTGAGTCTCTATTTTCAAACAATAAGTATTCTGCCCGGCCTTTAGACAGCAATTGTCCTCTGTCTATTTCAAAGTAGTCAATTAACTTATTAAGATCTCGCTGAGACCGAGGATGAATAGTGCCTTGGATGCCTAAACCTTCATGTTCAGTTAAGTTGCTTTTATCAATAATACCGTATCGACAAAACGGGAGTTGATTGCGTGAATCACGCGTGCCAATTACGTAACCACTGGTTGAATGATTAATGTGCGGCTCTAGAGCGTCTATTAGCGCCTTAATCATAGCGTCACTAAGATAATTAAAAAGGTCCCAAAATAAACAGATATCAACCTTGATATCTACATCTAAATTTAAGGCCTTAGTCATTTTGGCCACTAATTCTTGATGGCTTAAATCCGAATCTGGGCAGGTAATAAACGGTTCATTGTGTAGATCAACAAAACTGAGCCTGCACCTGAAATGACTAAAAAAACCAACCGTAGAAGATGAAGCATGTCCCATATCAAGGACAACAAGACGTTTCTCAAGGTCTAATCGCTTAAATGCTGTTGGCAATAAATTACTTGGTAAAACTGACATCGCTTATGATTACTCTACTGCGCTTGGGAGTGTTAGACACTCAGGAATAATTAATGGTTAGGACGCTTTTTTCACCCTAGCTCTACCGGGCCTTAAGGTGGCGTACGTTAACACTAGACAGTAATTCGACTTGCGCGGGCTGATCAGGATCCATTTCGATACTGCCTTTGAACTTAGCGCCGTCTTCCAACGTGACCCTAGGTGATTCAATATTACCGATAATGTTTCCCGACGCTGAAATCACAACATTTTGGTTGGCGCTAATATCACCGCTAACTGACCCTTCTACCAAAATCACGCTAGCATGGATATCGCCTTTGACTACCCCTGAATCACTGACTCTAACCTGATGGTCTCCCGCGGTTATGCTACCCTCAATCAAGCCGTCAACGACAATATCTTCGCGACTTACGATCTGACCCTGCATCTTCACACCAGCGCCAATGATAGCTCGAGGTGGAGATTGAGATGCTTGCCCTGCACTCATAACATCCATATTTTCAGGCGCTGATTTAGACCTATTCGTCGCTAAAGCTCGTGCTACTAATTTTTTATATTTCTTATAAAACATCACACCTACCTATTAAATGGCTCTTCGGCTATTTCATGTTTTTCACATCTGACCCGTGATCTAAACACAGCTTTCTATGCTGTTTCATATTTTTTCTGAATTAACTATTTTCCGGCTCTAACTCCTCTTGATACTCCAACCACTGTTCCTCACAGTTAGACAGCCTTTGTTTCATCTCTATCTGGCCTGAAAGGCAGCTGTTAAGTTCTGTCTTTTTCTCCTCTTTGTAAATATCCTCGTCCGCCAACTGATTCTCTATTTGAGCCAGTTCAGACTGTAATTGAGTCATTAAAGTTTCAAGCTGACGAATCTTTTTTGTAATTGGCGCTATTCTTTCTCGGTTTTGCGCTGCTTTTTGGCGAGCTACCTTTTTGTCTTCTGCTGGCTCAAGTACTGGCGAAGGTTCAGCATTGATATCTCTCACAAAGTTTTTTAACCAAACCTGATAATCTTTTAGGTCTCCCTCAAATTCGCACAATGTCCCATCGGCAACTAAATAAAATTCATCAACGGTATTACGTAACAAGTGGCGATCGTGAGATATCACTAACAGTGCTCCCTCATAATTTTGAAGAGCCATCGTTAAGGCATGACGCATTTCAATATCGAGGTGGTTAGTCGGCTCATCGAGGAGCAATAAATTGGGTTTTTGCCAAACGATCAAAGCTAATGCTAAGCGCGCTTTTTCACCCCCAGAAAAGTCCTTAATGGGATTTAAGGCTTTATCATTATGAAAGTCAAAACCACCCAGGAAGTTTCTGATCGCCTGATCAGTCGCAGAGGGACTGATTCGCTGAATGTGCAGTAAAGGGCTTGCCTGGAGATCCAATACTTCTAATTGGTGTTGGGCAAAATAGCCAATACGCACATTATCGCCATAAACACGCACGCCTTCGATTAGAGCAAGATCACCAGTAAGGCTGCTAATTAAAGTCGACTTGCCTGCCCCATTGGGCCCTAGTAATCCAATGCGTGTGCCGGGTTGTAAATCAAGATTAACATTACTTAGTACCTTTTTGCCTTGGTGTCCAAGAGTTGCCATGCTGAGGTTAACCAGAGCACTGTAGGCTTCTTTTGGAGACGAAAAATTGAAGTAGAACGGCGAGTCGACGTGAGCAGGTGCGATATCTTCCATACGCTGTAACTCTTTTAACCGGCTCTGAGCCTGTTTGGCTTTAGACGCCTTATAACGAAAGCGAGCGACAAAGGCCTCGACATCTTTTTTACGTTTTTGCTGTTTTTCGTAACTTGCTTTTTGCAAGGCCAAGCGCTCGCTTCGCACTCGCTCAAAGGCTGAGTAATTCCCTTTATAGGTAATAGATTTTTGATGCTCAATGTGCACAATACGTGACACAACATTATCTAAAAAGTCACGGTCATGGGAAATGATCAGCAGCGTGCCGCTGTAACTTTTTAACCAGCTTTCAAGCCATAGGGTTGCATCTAAGTCTAGATGATTGGTCGGCTCATCAAGTAAAAGTAAATCAGATGGGCTCATTAGGGATTGGGCTAAATTCAAACGAATACGCCAACCACCAGAAAAGCTGTTCACCGGCCGACCAACCTCGGATTGATGAAACCCCAACCCATGAAGTAGTTGCTCCGCACGATAGTGGGCATCAAACCCATTAATACCGTCCATTTTTTCATAGGCATCTGCCAACTTGTGGTCATCCCCACTGGCTAGCGCCTGTTCAACCATCTGTTCAATGTTTCGTAATACCGGGTCACCGTCGAGCACGAAATCTAAAACATTACGCTCCGAGGTAGCAAGCTCTTGGGCCATATGGGCAATACACCATTGAGACGGAATAGCAAAATTGCCTGAATCAGGGGTTACCTCTCCAAGAAGGAGTTTAAATAAACTAGACTTACCACTGCCATTAGCACCAATAATACCAATATGTTGGCCCGGATGAACCGTCAGTTCTGCCTCACTAAGTAATACTTTTGTACCGCGACGCATTTCGATATCTGTTAATGAAATCATATTTTTAGTTTAACCACTCTCTACTCAAACCCAAGAAAGCCGCCAGATTGATGACCCCATAATTTAGTGTATACGCCATTTTGCGCAATCAATTGCTGATGAGTCCCCTCCTCAACTATCTTACCCTCATCAAACACAATCAAACGATCCATTGCAGCGATAGTTGAAAGCCGATGTGCAATAGCAATAACCGTCTTACCCTCCATTAATTGATAGAGGCTCTGTTGTATCGTCGCTTCGACCTCTGAATCAAGGGCTGAGGTTGCCTCGTCTAGTACTAAAATAGGCGCATCTTTTAATAATACTCGCGCAATAGCAATGCGCTGACGCTGCCCTCCCGATAGTGTAATGCCGCGCTCGCCAACATGAGCATCGTAACCACGACGGCCTTCACTATCTCTTAAATTGAGAATAAATTGATGGGCTTGCGCTTTGGTTGCCGCATTAACCATTTGCTCTTCGGTGGCTTCGGGTTTACCAAACATGATGTTTTCTCTAACCGAACGATGTAACAAGGAATTGTCTTGAATGACCATCGCGATATTAGAGCGCAAACTCTCTTGTTTAACCTGGCTAATATCTTGTCCATCAATCGATATGGTGCCACATTGGATGTCATAGAAACGTAAAAGCAAACTCACCAAACTAGATTTTCCAGCACCACTGCGCCCGACAATGCCAACCTTTTGGCCTGCTGGAATAACTAAATTTAACCTATCAAATACAGTCTCCTCAGGATTATATTCAAAGCCAATATTGTCAAAATGGATTTTGCCGTCAGTCACATCCAAAGTAGTGGCCTCATCGCTGTCTACCACCGTGCTGGGGACTGAGAGCGTGTTAATACCATCCTGAACCGTACCTATATTTTCAAAAAGGCTGCTAATTTCCCAAAGTATCCAGTGTGACATTCCCGTTAATCGAATGGCTAAACTCATTACAATTGCTATAGCACCAGGGGTAATGTCACCCTCAATCCAAAGATAAATCCCGAGTGCCACAGTAGAGAACACCAACAGCATGTTAAGTGTCCATAGGGCGATATTAAGTTTGGTTACCAACCGCATCTGCGGATGCACTGTGTCAAGAAATTCGCTCATGCCATCACGAACATACTCTGACTCCCTAGTGTTATGGGAGAATAGTTTCAACGTAACAATATTAGTGTAGCTATCAACAATTCTTCCGGTCATCAGGGAACGAGCATCTGCTTGAACCATGGCTATTTTTTTCATTTTCGGCACAAAGTACCGCTGTATGCATACATATAAGCACAACCATATGACCAGAGGCGCACAAAGGCGCGGGTCGGCATTTGCTACCAATACCAATGCTGTGGCTATATAAATAACCACAAACAACATCACATCAAGGAGCTTCATTACCGTGTCACGGACGGCAAGCGATGTCTGCATTACTTTAGTCGCAATACGTCCACTAAATTCATTCTGAAAAAAACCATAACTTTGATTCAATAAATATCGATGAGCCATCCAGCGCACAGTCATCGGAAAATTACCCATCAACGTCTGGTGAACAACTAAAGAGCGCAACCCGTTCGCTACTGGAATTAGCACTAGCATAAAAACAGCCATCGCCACCAAGTAACCGCCAGACTGCTGCATAAAGTTTTCTGGATCTCTTGACGATAGCCAATCAACCACCTGGCCCAAAATACCAAACAAAAGAGCTTCGGAAATGGCGGTGATCGCAGTTAATCCCGCCATTAACAATAGCCAAGGCTCCATTCCTTGGGTGTAATGACGGCAAAATTGATAGACGCCCCGAGGTGGACGCTGAGCTAACTGTTTCGGAAAGGGGTCGACTAACCGCTCAAAAAAACCAAACATCTAATATCCTTGGGGAGCCTTTTGGGCTCATGGATGGGTGCTATTGCGAATGGTTGCCATGATAACAACTAAACTCGCAAAGCTAGAGAAATAGATCGCCTATTAGCTAAAGATTGATGAAATTTCTAGTCTCTTCGCTTCCATCCCACACTGGATACTTAGCCATGGCGTTTAAAAAGAGCTCAGAATCAAGGAGGTGCTGTAACCAAGTCTGTAATAAGGGATAACAGCTTTGATCAAACCAGTCTTTGTCCACAAACGCGAACTGCCTGATAAAAGGAAAGATTGCTATATCAACCAAACTTAATTGGTCAGACAGTAAAAATTGATTTGCCCCCAGTAAGACTTCTAACTGCTGTAAAAACTGTTCAGCCTCAGAACGATGCTCATGTTGCGGTTTTTCCGGGGATCTCTGCCAGTATTTATACCCATCCAGCGCCTGCTTAAACATGCCATCGTTAAGCTCAATTAAATTTGTGCCAGACTGAGAAAGATGACCACAGAGTCTAATATCCAATTTATTTAAATGACTAGGTGCCTGATCAAAGGCCCACCTGATGATATCTAAACTTTCATCCAATACTGTGCCACCTGGCAACACCAGAACTGGGACTGTGCCCTTTGAAGATGCTGCCAACATAGCGTTGGGTTTATTTGATAATAAGACTTCTCGCAACTCCACAGCTGTGCCACAGTAGTTGATGACCATTCTAGCTCGAATTGCATAAGGACAGCGGCGAAATGAGTAAAAAACTGGTAAGTCATTAACTTGCATTGGAGCCTGCACATTCCGTAGTAAGATGCTAACTATAAAACAGCACATTGGGAAAACATACTAACAATGATGACAAAATCGTTTGATCTAATCATTTACGGCGCTAGTAGCTTTGTTGGGCAGATACTCACTCACTATCTAGTTGAGCACATTGGTGTTAATAAAGACGTACGCTGGGCTATTGCCGGCCGATCTTCATCAAAACTCCAACAGCTAAAAGAATCGCTTGGCGCCGTGGGCGCAGATCTACCCATGATTATTGCCGATGCGGCCGACGGAGATGCCCTAGCCAGCATGTGTCAATCCACCCGCGTCGTTGTCACTACGGTGGGCCCCTATGCTCTCTATGGCGAACCCCTGGTTAAAGCCTGTGCAGAAAATGGCACTGACTACTGTGATCTCTGTGGAGAAGCCTACTGGATAAAGAAAATGATTGTTAAATATGCTGAATCGGCAAAAAAATCTGGTGCTCGACTGGTCAGCTGCTGTGGGTTTGATTCAATTCCCTCCGATCTAGGTGTCCATTTTTTGCAGCAAAAAGCCAAGCAACGTTTTGGTTTGTTTTTCAACGATGTAAAACTTTCTGTTAACGCTATTAAGGGCGGCGCATCCGGAGGCACGCTTGCAAGCATGATTGAAGCGGTAAAAGCGGCCATGAAGGATTCGACTCTGCGCAAAGACATGAATAATCCCTACTCCCTCTGCCCAGAGAACCCCGATCTTAAATATGCTCAAATCAGTATTAAAGGTCCATTTTTCGACCAAGACATCCAGCGCTGGGTCGCACCCTTTATTATGGAAGCGATCAACGCTCGGGTCGTTTTGCGCTCAAACATGTTGCTCGACCTGCCCTATGGGGAGAACTTTATGTATCGAGAACAAATGGTTTCCGGGGCCGGTCTCAAGGGTCGGCTTACGGCGTTAGGTTTGACTCTTGGTCTTGGTCTCTTTGCATTGAGTGTTGTGGTTTCACCGATACGTAAATTGATGGAGCGCTTTGTGTTGCCTAAACCAGGTGAGGGGCCCAGCCCAGAAGCCCAACTAGCCGGATACTTTGACGTCAGCCTGCTAGGAAAAAATATTCAGGGGAAAACCTTACAGGTAAAAGTAACCGGCGATAGAGACCCTGGATATGGCTGCACAGCCAAAATGCTGGCACAGGCAGGTTTATCCTTAGCGTTCGATTTCACTGAGGAAGAAAAAGTAGGTGGATTTTGGACGCCAGCAACGGCGATGGGAGACAAGCTCATAGATCGCCTAACGAAGCATGCAGGCATGACCTTTGAGATTGAGTAGAAGATTAAATCAGACCGAATCCGCACAAAAAAAGGCCCGACTATTGATCGGGCCTTTTGATTAGCAGTGACTCTTTATCACTCAGTAATACGATCCTTAATCACCATCAGGACTATCCCCAGAGCAGCGGCATTAACCATTACACTGAAATTACCCATAATCGCGCTGACATGTCCGCCGATGACCGGGAGGCCTCCAGCTGCACCAGATACGGCTGTGAGTGCCACAGCAAACACTAAAAAGAACATTCTGTTATCTTTGTCCGCCTGATCACTCATTATCCCCATAGCCAGCCCAAGGATCACGTGTACCAACCCTGCTTCAGGAATTGTCGCAAAGGCACCGATAACAGCTACGGCTAATACTAATAGTCTTACTATTTTTAATGGACTCATTTTAATACCCTCTATTTTATTAGTTTAATCTTATATTAGATCTAAACGGTCCCTTTGCAATAAGGACACCCTATAAACATAGCAGAATATTTTTAAGGAATAAAGGTCATCGACTTTAAATTAAAGTGGTCTTTAAAATACTAAAAAGGGCCATTGGCAGGTGGTTTTTGAGCTAACGAGAGGTTTTTCTAAGGCTACTTATATTAAATTATTAGTACAGACAATGATCTTTACGGAAAATCTGGACGATAAGCTGGCGTGAACTCTAAGAGGATTGTGCCTTAAGTAAAAAAGGCATCTTTTCAGACACCTCAACTATTAGCGTTTCCAAATATTCGTTAGAAGCATTACAGCTACGATTACACCTAGTCCTGCTGAACCTAACGAGTCGATAACGCCTTGGACGTTTGCCATTATGCCGCCGAAAAATGGTACCTCGGGCCCGAACAAACCAGATATAAGAACCGCAACGGCAAGCACTGCGGCTAAAATCTCAGCTACTCCCCACAATTGCTTTTTTATCTTTTCAAACATTTTATACATGATGCGACCCCTTTAAACTTTAGGGAAAAAGGGACTCTAAGAGCCCCTTTCACTTAACTACTATAAAACTAGTCAGCGTTAGACATCAGCCATCCAGCAACAAGCAATCCTACTAAGCCTGCATCACCTAGCTGAGTTACTAAGTCCACTGCATTTCCTAAGACTGCTCCAACGAAAGGAACGTCGCCAAAAACCACACCAGCTGCCACACCCAAAACAATCAGAGACACTGTAAGACTAGTTAATTGACCTACCATTGCGCTTAATTTATCCATTTTCTGTTACCCCTTTTCTTTAATTTTAGTTGATTAAATTGCTGATTGCATGGTGTGTATACCAGCAAACATATGGAACATATCACGTTACGAGCAAGAAATGAAACCCTGTAAAGCACTGTTTTCTATTCATATTCCCATATTTTTCAGTTGTTTTTAGCGGTTTTTTTTACAAGATCTGATTCTCAGAGCGCCCGGTTTCCGTTAGAATGGTCGCCCATAGCCTCAGCAGATATGCCCTATTGCTAGGCTTTACTCCCCTAAAATGAGTCAATAACCTCCATGGCACAATACGTTTTCACAATGAACAAAGTGAGCAAAATCGTTCCGCCCAAGCGACAAATCCTTAAGGATATTTCTCTGTCCTTCTTCCCAGGCGCTAAAATAGGTGTTTTAGGACTTAATGGCTCGGGGAAATCGACCTTACTCAAAATAATGGCTGCGCTCGACACTGATATACAAGGCGAAGCACGGCCAATGCCTGGCATTAAAATTGGTTATTTAGCTCAAGAGCCTCTGCTTGACCCAGAGAAAAATGTACGCGGAAACGTCGAAGACGGCATAAGAGAAGCCGTTGATGCTTTAAGAGATCTAGATCAAGTCTATTTAGATTATGCAGAACCGAATGCTGATTTTGACGATTTAGCCAAAAAACAGGGTGAATTGGAGGCAATCATTGAATCTTGGGACGCACACAACCTAGATCACGCCCTTGACATAGCCGCAGATGCCTTGCGCTTGCCCCCTTGGGATGCCGATGTTACCTCCCTATCGGGTGGCGAAAAACGAAGAGTTGCGCTATGCCGGCTGCTACTTTCTCGTCCCGATATGTTGTTGCTTGATGAGCCGACTAACCACCTCGATGCAGAGTCGGTGTTTTGGTTAGAAAAGTTTTTAGAGGAGTATGCCGGCACAGTGGTAGCTGTAACACACGACCGGTACTTTTTAGATAATGTCGCAGGCTGGATTTTGGAACTTGACCGTGGCCACGGGATTCCCTACGAAGGTAATTACTCGGCTTGGTTGGAAGGTAAAAATCGTCGTTTACAGACCGAGTCAAAGCAAGAGATTTCACGCCAAAAGGCAATCAAGCAAGAATTAGAGTGGGTTAGACAAAATCCAAAAGGGCGGCAGGCGAAGAACAAAGCACGAATCGCCCGATTTGATGAACTGAACTCACAAGAATTTCAAGCACGTAATGAAACCAACGAAATTTATATCGCTCCAGGCGAGCGTCTAGGTGATAAAGTCATTGTCTTGGATAAGGTCAGTAAAGGGTTTGGGCAGGAGCTGCTAATTGATCAGCTTTCTTTGTCGATTCCTAAAGGCGCAGTCGTCGGTATTATCGGTGGTAATGGAGCAGGTAAATCAACCTTGTTTAGAATGATTGCTGGTACTGAGAAGCCCGATAGCGGGTCTATCACTCTGGGAGAGTCAGTAAAAGTAGCCTACGTAGAGCAGAGCAGGGATTCTCTGAATGATAATCACACCGTGTGGGAGGCTATATCAGGCGGGCACGATATTTTAAAAATTGGCAACTATGAGGTTTCCTCAAGAGCCTACGCTGGTCGCTTTAATTTCAGAGGCTCCGACCAGCAAAAGCGTGTTGGCCAATTATCCGGTGGTGAACGAGGCCGCTTACATCTAGCTAACACCCTAAAACAAGGCGCCAACGTCTTGCTTCTAGATGAGCCATCGAATGATCTTGATATTGAAACTTTGCGTGCGCTAGAAGAAGCAATTCTGTCTTTCCCCGGTTGTGTACTGGTTATTTCACACGACCGCTGGTTCTTAGATCGCATTGCTACCCATACTTTGGCTTATGAAGACAATGGCGACGTAGTACTCTTCGAAGGATGTTACAGCGCGTACCACGAAGATTTTGTTAAACGTAACGGTGGCGATGCGCAACCAACCAGAGTTAAGCACAAACGACTGAAAACCTAGATCGTTAATATTTAAGGATGAACCATGACTAGTATTTGGCATCGCAGGCCTGACCCGACGTTAATTGATCAAATGAGTAAGGGCACCATTGATGAACACCTCGGTATCAAAATTACAGATATTGGTGATGATTACATCACAGGTACAATGCCGGCTGATGCTCGTACCTTCCAGCCCTATGGTATTGTTCATGGTGGCGCTAACGTAGTCTTAGCGGAAACTCTTGGCAGTATTGCTGGTGCCCATGTTATTGACATGACCGCCATCCGGTGCATGGGTCAAGAAGTCAGCGCAACCCACTTACGTCCGGTCTCATCTGGTTTAGTAACAGGCACTGCGAAGCCAATTCATTTAGGTAGGCGTTCCCATGTGTGGGAAATTCGCCTGACTAACGATCAAGGTAAACTGACCTGTATTGCAAAACTGATATTGGCCATAGTCCCTAATTAACGGACGCTAATAAGCGTCGCCTTCAGCGATCACTTCACTCGTTTCTGCCTGCCACTGAAATAAATTCATTTCAACAAACACAAAGGCAACCAGCCACATAAAGGAATCCCAAAAATCAAGAAAATCACCCAGCAGCCCCCAATAGGCTGCTGCGAAAAAGAGCACACTGTATAGTCCCATTTTGATTATCTTGCTCATAGTGACGAGCCCTCCCTGCAGGCGCCCGCGCAGCTGCAGCCATACGTCCACTTCCAAAATCACCACAACAGCCATCCAGGTTGCAGAGTTAATCACATCCAACCAGGCCAACCATTGGATATCAACCCAGTCAGAGGTGCTGCCCAATATCTGCTGGCCATTTAGCTTAAACAGAGTCTGGTCGGCTAGAACTGTACAGCTATCTGTATCTAGTGACGGGTATTCATCTAGGCTCACTATGCTGGCATAGCCCTGCCCCACCATTGCGCAAAGATCATCAACAATAAAGGGAGAGATATTGTAAGTGAGTAGCATTTTGTTGAAATAACCGTAAAACGCGTAGCCAATAAAGCCATAACTAAATACTCGCAGGCTAATAAAGGTCACTTTTACATTGGTTTTACGCAATGTGTCATCCGCTAAAACTGAGGTTTCCAGTTCGAATAATAGCAACAACAAGACCCAGGCTGCAGTATCAATGGTGGCAGCGAAACCTTGGATAATATCAACCAGATTAATACCCTGACTAAAGGTTTGCTCAGTCGCCAGAAGTTCTTCTTGAAAAAATAAAACTATGTTAAACGCTAGCAGCGCATAAACAGTGTATTTAAAACTGCTGTATAGCATCGCCGTCTTTAAAGAATTAGTAGATGCCATTCTCAGCTCCGTATTTTTGCGTAAAATTGAAGGTGTTGGCCGGTAATGTAGCAACCGATTACCTATGTAACATTAAGGTTTCAACTAACCCCTCTAACCCTTCCTTGTCATGACAAGTAAAGCGATCTAACTGAGGGCTATCTAGATCTAAAACACCGATTAGCTCACCAGCGACGATTATCGGCACCACTATTTCCGAATTAGACGCTTGGTCACAAGCAATATGCCCCGCAAACTGATGTACATCAGCAACTACCAATGTCTCTCTCATCACTGCTGCAGTGCCACAGACGCCCTGACCCATGGGTATTCTGGTGCAAGCCGGTTTCCCTTGAAAAGGACCCAGAACTAATTGACCTTCTTTCACTAAATAGAATCCAATCCAATTTATGTCATGTATTTCCAGCCACAGTAAAGCAGCACAATTTGCTAAGTTGGCAATTTGATCGTCTTCGCCACCGATCAATCCGGAAAGTTGCTGACCAAGACGCTCATAATTAATCTGAGAAACACTCATCGGAGTAACTTTTCCTATGTCATAACCAATACAGTTGTTTCTGGCTGATTAAACGAATTTACTTGCATTGATTCAATCAAGAATCACGAGTTCAGCTAACGACTGCGGTGTGCGTAGCCAAAAGCTAACCTCAGTATCATTATAAAAAAAGCTTTTTGCTACCGCCATACCCTCTTCGTGCATAAAGGATGTCTCGCTGAGCACAATATAGGTAATCGTTCCTTTAGATCGCACAGGGACAATTCTCAGTTCCTGACTTAATGGAGAGTCCTCCAATAATAAAGCAGCATTAGCTAAACTCTGAAAAGCACCAAATTGGATAAGGTGGTTCTGCCTAGGGATATTGTCCAACCATACTGATAAGGCGACATTTCTTGCTGATGGTTTAGATGCAGGTGAGTAATCTTGACCTGTCTCCCCAAAATCAATTGCCAATAATGGTTCCTCTAAACTTAATGCTGGCTCTTTGGATGCCGCTTTAGGCTCAACCGATTGCGAACTGTCAGCAACACAACTCCAAATAATTTTATCTTCTGGCTCTCGCTGACAAGCCCAAGCAATATCGGCCGGAAAAACCTCTGACGCATAGAATATTAGCAATATTGTGACAAAAATTGATTGCCTACGCATGGGTGAACTCCATATTAACCAGATGCCATAAGAGGGTTAGATGAAATCTATATTACCTCAACTTCAAAATAAAAGGCCTACTCTCACTATTATTAAAGTGATTGCTGTTAATCAGACCATATCGAACTTGATAAATTTTTAGCCCTTCCGGTAGCTAGTAGTGATGATTATATTAGGTCAGAAACTGGCGCCAATGCATTAATTTAGTGCGTGCAATCAATAACGGTACAAATATTGCCTTATTTTTATCTCAAGGCGGATTTAAGCACTAGATCTGGATATAACAGCTATATCATGGTGCAAAAAATTCAATGACAACGATAATTTGCACCATTTTGGTGCTATCATTTTAGGGGAAAATTATGGATTCAAACAACCGATGGCCCAGAGTAGCCATGCTTGCAGTAATAGCTACTCTTCAGTCCACACAAGCATTTGCCGATGATTTAAATGCGGCAAACACGTCGTGGATTCTGACATCCACAGCCCTCGTGCTGTTTATGACCATTCCCGGCTTATCACTTTTCTATGGTGGCTTGGTCCGATCTAAAAATGTTCTTTCTGTGTTAATGCAGTGTTTTGCCATAACCTGTTTAGCTTCGATTATTTGGTTCGCTTTTGGTTACAGTCTCGCCTTTGGTAATGGCGGCTCCATGAATGCCTACATAGGTAATTTGGATAATATCTTCCTTGCTAATTTAACCGAAGATAGCATGGCTGGCGATATCCCTGAATCGGTTTTTGCTATGTTTCAAATGACATTCGCTATTATTACGCCGGCACTTATCGTTGGCGCTTTCGCTGAGCGCATGCGCTTTAGCGCAATGCTACTTTTCAGTGGTCTATGGCTAGTCCTTGTTTATGCCCCGATCACTCATTGGGTGTGGGGCGGAGGTTGGCTAGGAGAAATGGGGCTGCTAGATTTTGCTGGCGGAACTGTCGTACACATTACCGCCGGAGTCGGAGCTTTGGTCGCCGCGCTGGTACTGGGTAACCGAAAAGGTTTCCCTCGGCAAGCAATGCCTCCTCATAATCTAACGATGACTGTCACTGGGGCCGGTATGTTATGGGTTGGTTGGTTCGGCTTTAATGGTGGGTCGGCACTGGCGGCAAATGGCGATGCCGGCATGGCAATGCTAGTAACTCATATTTCAGCTGCAGCGGGCTCATTGGCATGGATGGTGATGGAATGGACAAGGCATGGCAAGCCTTCGGTTCTCGGTATGGTTACGGGCATGGTGGCAGGTCTTGGTACCATCACCCCTGCTTCAGGGTTTGTTGGGCCAGCAGGTGCATTAGTCATTGGTCTCAGTGCCGGCATTATTTGCTACTACGCCACCCAAGCCATAAAACAGCGATTTAAGATTGATGATTCTCTCGATGTGTTCCCTGTCCACGGTGTTGGCGGAATACTTGGCACCCTTCTGGCCGGTGTTTTCGCTTCAGATGCGCTTGGCGTTTTCAGTGGCCAAGGCTATAACGAAGGAATGGATATGATTAGTCAGGTCTCCGTTCAATTAACCGGGATTGTTGCTACCTTTACTTATACTGCAGTCGTGACTTATCTGCTCTTGAAACTCGTGGATAAAATGTTAACATTGCGGGTAGACGAAGAAGGCGAGATGAGAGGTCTAGATCTCGTTGAGCATGATGAGAGGGGCTACGATCTATAATTATAATATAAGTGTTATGTAGGAAAAAGCTGACTCACTACTGCTTTAAATAAAATAATATGTAGAGTGGACGAAGGCACTAAGCCGCTGACATTGTCAGCGGCTTTTTTTATTCTGCGCTTGTCTTTGGTCGGTTGAGCTTTTGTCTGGCTGTACCTAACCACTTAATCTAGCACTATCCAGGTGGCCACACATCAACTCCGCCCCCTCAAGAATACGTACTGAATGACGCTGCATAAGATCTGATGGGATTAGATAAATCTGTTTATTAATAACCGCAGATACACCATCCCATTGCTGCCAGCCCTCAAACCACATAGGCTTCTCTTCTTGACTGCCGCCCGCTATTATCACTTGAGGATCGGCCGCCACAATCGATTCGATATTCACATAAGGTACCAGCGGAATAGCATCACCGAAAATATTCACTCCACCACAAAGCTCGATAATATCACTGACCATATGTTCGCCGTTTAACGTAATCAGAGGCTCGTCCCATATTTGATAAAATGTTCTAACGACTGACTTGTTGGCTTGGGCTACACGTAGATCTTTTAAACGCGTAGTAAATGCCGCAGCTAGCTGCTCGGCTTGTCCGTTATGACCACTGAGCTCTCCTAGCCTCCTAAACAGGCTTGGAATCTCATCAATCTTTTGGGTTTCCACTACGAACACAGGAATACCTAACTTGCGCAATGGATTGATGATTTTATCGCCATTGCCTGACTGCCAGGCAATCACTAGATCAGGCTGCAATGACAGTATTAGCTCGTAGTTAGCAGCTGCATAATTATTCACCCGCAAAATGTCTTTCGCCGCTTCGGGATAGTTACTGTATTCATCGGCACCTACTATTTTCTCACCAGCACCTATATAAAAAAGGACCTCGGTAATATTAGGAGCAAGGCTAATAATCCGCTTGGCTGGCTCCACAAGGTGGAGCTTCTGACCATTGTCATCAACTACGGCAACCTCAGCGGCAACGGCTAAAGACAACCAAGCTAAAATACTCATTAGTACACGCATTAAGTAATCACCAGAGGACGCTTTGTAATTGGGTGCTCAGAGATAATACTTTTCACACCAAACACCTTATCGATTAAAGTCTCTGTTAAAACCACTTCTGGGCTGCCTTGCGCCGCTATAACGCCCCCATCAATAACAACTATATTGTCAGCACAACGTGCCGCTAGATTTAGATCATGCACCACCATTACGACCCCAACACCTTTTTGCGCAAGCTGACGGACAATATCCAAGGTCAGTTTTTGATGAGAAAGGTCAAAGGCCGAGGTCGGCTCATCAAGTACCAAAAACTGTTCACCCAAACAACTGGGCTGCCAAATTTGCGCAAGTACCCGCGCCAATTGCACCCGTTGCTTTTCACCGCCAGACATCTGCGTATAAAAACGACGTTGAAGATAGCTTGCGTCTACCAACTCAAGTGCCTCGGCGACAATCTCCACATCTTTAGCGCTGCCAGTTTGATGAGGAATGCGCCCCAAACCAACTACTTCATCGGCGGTAAAGGAAAAATTGAGTAATGTATGCTGCGGGAGCACCGCCAACATTTGCGCCTTTTCTAATAGAGACCATTGATTTAACAAGCGACTATTAAGATAAACATCTCCTGCGGTAGGCGGCATCTCTCCAGTTAGCACTTTGAGTAAACTCGACTTACCTGCACCATTTGGCCCGACAATCGTAGTGACTTTCCCTGCTTCAACCTCAAGGCTGATATTACGGAGTAGATCGAAACCCGATAGATGCAGAGATATACCCCTAGCTGACATAGTCATAGGCTACACATCCTTACGTTGCTGCAATAGCAACGCGACAAAGAAGGGGGCCCCTAAAATAGCCGTGAGAATACCTGTCGGTAATTCGGCAGGAATTACCACAACGCGCGCCAAGCTATCGGCAACCACAAGTAATATTGCGCCCGCTAATCCAGAAGCAGGGATCAGCCAACGATGATCAGGCCCAATCATTAACCGTATAATATGCGGCATAATTAAACCAACAAACCCTACCAACCCAGCAACCGCTACCGACACACCTACGCCCAGAGCTGTCAGCACAATTAATCGGCGCTTTACACGCTGTACATTAATACCTAAATGACGGGCCTCAGACTCTCCCAACAATAGCGCATTTAGCGCCCGACTATCACGGGGAAATAAACCCATTAAAAGGATAGCAACCACACCCATAATGCTGACTTTTAACCAACTAGCTCCGCTGAGATTGCCCATTTGCCAAAGGCTAATCTGACGCAACATATCATTATCAGAAAAATAACTAAGTAAACTGTTTAAGGCGCCGGCCAAGGCACCTATGGCAATTCCGGCTAACAACATAGTAGTAACAGATGTGCCCATTCCTGACGTAGCCAGGCGGTAGACCAGTAAGGTAGCCGTAAAGCCACCAACAAAAGCACCTATCGAAACTAGCGAAAGCCCGACCAAAGCACTGCCTTGAATAAATCCACCAGCAGTCACAATCATCAAGCTAGCACCTACAGATGCGCCGCTGGAAACACCGATTAATGAGGGATCGGCTAAGGGATTACGAAATAATCCCTGCATCACTGCGCCTGTACTTGCCAATACTGCGCCCACAAAAATGGCTAAAAGAATTCGGGGTAATCGAATATCGAACAAGATGGTATCTATTTGAGTGGCAGAGGAACTTCCAACAACAGCACGCAGCGCTTCAACCCAAGAAATACTGACAGTACCCACAGTCAGCGATAAAAGCGCGACCACTGGCAACAACATTGCCAGTACCCCGATTAGCCTTCCTGCAGGAAAATGACGCAATTAATAATCCACGCCCTTACGAGCCATGACACCTGAGTGATATGCGTGTTTAATGTCTTTAACTTCAGAGACCGTATCAACAAGATCTCTAATAGCAGCGCCACCCCCTCTTCCTGTGACCACAACACTTTGATTTTTTGGTCTATTTTTAATCGCAGAGAGTACTTTTTCTTCGTCGAGATACTTAAAACTTAGCATATAAGTCAGTTCATCCATCACCACAAGATGATAGCTATCATCTCTGAGCATTACCTCAACAACCGCCCATGTTCTTTCCGCTGCGACTATATCGCCAGATCTATCTTGAGTGTCCCAAGTAAAACCTGTACCCATTTGATAAAAATCCACCTCAGGTAAATTGTTTTTGAGGTAAAGCTCTTCACCGGAAAGTTGCTCACCCTTGATAAATTGGACGACTCCAACCCGATACCCATAGCCCAACGCCCGCAATACCATACCAAATGCCGAGCTGGTTTTACCCTTGCCATCACCCGTCAGCAAAATGGCAACACCGCGCTCTTCACTAGCCGCTGCAATATTGGCATCAATCTTCTCTTTTTGTTTCTCCATCTTTTTCTTGTGCCGCTGCGCCTTAATATCCTGTTCTTCCACCATAATATTAACAACCTTAATTATTGAGTGTTTTTACCTAAGCTGAAATTTCTCATTAAAAATAGCTCTTCAATTAACCCTTAGAGTCTAAAGCGCAACCCTACACTAGCACCAAAACCAAGCGTCTGATAGCCAAATACTTCTTCGTAATTATCATCAAGCAGGTTATCCAGTCGCAGATAAATATCTAAGCTCTCTGTAGCATTGAAGTGAGCGCTCACATTCAATAGAGTGTATTCGTTTAGAATAACTGTCTCCGACGGCGTTGGCCAAGGTGGAAAAAATACATCCGTTTGACTGCCGTTGTACTGTGCATTAGTATTGATGTGAAGATTATCCATGACCTGCCAAGCCAAGTTCAGGCTAGCTGTATGGCGAGCACGACGTACCTCATCTTTGTAACCGCCAGCGCCATCTGACTCAACTGAATCGGTATAGGTGTAGGTCGCATTAAGAGATAGATTATTCCCCAAGGCCCCAATTGCCGTTAGCTCTGCACCCTGGCGTTTGCTAGTGCCTTCTTTATTACCTGCCGTATAACCAAAAGTAAGGGGGTCATAGACAAAACCATCTATTTCATTGTCTAACTCTGAATCAAAGAGTGTGGTGGATAAGCTTAGTTGACCCAGTTGTTTGTCTATACCTAACTCCCAGCTAGTGGACTCTTCAGGCTCAAGACTAGGGTTACCAATAAAATTGGTATAAAAACCAAAGCGTTCAGCGAAAGTTGGATTTTTAACCGCTGTGCCATAGGCACTACGCAGACGAGCGGTATCATTTAGCTGAAAAACGGCTTCTACTCTATAGGTGTTAGCACTTTTGAATTCGGAGTTATCATCATGACGGGCGCTGGCGGCTAAGGTTAGGTCTTCGGAAATATCGGTGCGGTACTCAACCGCAAAGCTATTGGTATCACGCTCCCGATCTTGATTTGGATCTAGACCCCAATTGAGGGGACCTCTTTGCTTAAATTCTTCCTCTTCAAGCTCTGCCAAGATAGACACTCTTTGCGTTGAACCACCCCAAAACATGGATCCAATATATTGGTACTGATCTTTGGTCGAGGCAGTAACGTTACCTAAGCTACCATCAGCAAAGGCTTCGTTATCATTGCTTGACTGAGCTATTAGCAGCTTATGCTGCCAGATTCCATCAGCAGACATGTAGTCGCCCTGCACTCTCATAGTGCGGTTTCGAAATTCAGAAACGCGATCCTGATCTTCAACAAAACCATCGAAGTCATTGTCGGCATCGAATTCATTCATACCATCAGACTGACGAGCGGCAACTGAAAATGTTAATTCGTCACTCACTTTAAAACCAGATTTTAAAGTGATATTGGTATTTTCATAACCGTCTTTTTCATCGCCAGATCGTGAGATGTTATCGCCTTCCGTTTCCGTGTCACTAACACCTAACCGGATATCAAAATCACCACGCTTATGTCCAACACTAAAACCACTGCGCTGAGTCGAAAAACTACCCGCTTCGGCAAATACCTTGGCGCTGAAAGGTTGGTTGGCACTACGAGTAATAATATTGACCACGCCAGACATCGCGTCACTGCCGCGCAGTGAACTTTGCGGGCCACGAATAATTTCGATACGTTCAATATCATCAGCGACCAAAGTACCCCAGTTAAGCTCATCGCTCTGGGATGGGTCATTGGCTTCAACCCCATCAATCATAACGAGTAAATGATTAGCCTCTGCTCCACGAACACGAATCTGTGTTTGTGAACCCTGAACACCACTGCGACTAACAGCGAATCCGGGAACATCGCGAAGAAGCTCGCTAACACTTAGGGCTGCGCGATTATTAATCTGCTCTCTATTAATAACAGTAATAGCATTAGCAGACCGACTGACTGCAATAGGAACAAGTGAAGCACTGACCAGTACTTCCTGAATTTCAGTATCGGCGGCAACAGTCTGCGCCTGTAATGATGTAGCGGACAACATTAATACTAACGACAAAAAAGATATTTTTCTCATAATTTCCTCTGACACTCTCACCCGAGCGCATGAATTTTAAATATACGGGGGCGTAAAAGCAGAGGGACAGAAACTGTCAATCAGCACAAGACCGCACCCCGCGGTTTGTCTGCGTAGCGACAGGCCGGTCTCCGGACTCATAAGTGAGCTAGCGCTCTATTTGATAACCTTCCCATGCAAATGCACAGTGGTACTTCTACCAAATATTCTTATTTACCGTTGCGGGGGCAGTATCGGAATAACATCGACCATTGTCGTTGTTGCGCACCGATTTCCCGTTTAACTCTCCGATAAAACATCAAAAAAGACATTCCAGCATTGAGAACCTGTTGCCGAAGCAAGAACTGGCAATTTACGCTTGAGATGCGCCGATGTCAAACACCTTTACTAATAAAGTAGCATTGAGCATGATGCACCCATTGGTGTACAAGAAGGTATTGAAAATGCTAGCAGTATTGATAAAACGAACATTGGCATCGGAAATGGAAGCGACCTATGAAGAGTTTTCAAAGAAAATTATTCAGGCCGCCATTCCCGCTCAGGGGTTTATTTCAAGCAAGGCTTTTAAGGATTTAAAAGATACCAAGATACGCTATACGCTCATTCAAATGGAATGTTTGGCGGACTGGAAGGCTTGGTATCAGTCTGACGAAAGGCATGCAGCTCTGACACAAATACAACCGCTTCTGAAAGAGCCGGAACATATCTCCATATTGACCACAGCGTAAGGCCTAAAGTACCTCTAAGGCCTCTGTGATCTTGCGAACCGGAACAACCCTCATCCCTTTAATCGGTTGTTTAGGCATATTTCCTGCCGGAACAATTGCTCGGGTAAAGCCGTGCTTAGCCGCCTCCCTCAGTCGCTCCTGACCATTAGCCACCGGTCGAATTTCACCGGACAAGCCAACCTCCCCAAACACAACCAAGTCTTTAGGTAACGGGCTATCACGGAAGCTGGACATAACTGATAAAATTAATGCCAAATCGGCACTGGTCTCTAGTACTTTTACACCGCCAACCACATTAACAAACACATCTTGATCACCCACCATAATGCCACCATGCCTATGCAAAACGGCCAGTAACATCGATAAACGATTATGGTCCAAACCAACGGTTACGCGGCGCGGATTACCTAAATGGCTATCATCAACCAAGGCCTGTAATTCAACTAGTAATGGCCGCGTACCCTCCCAGACCACCATTACCACACTACCTGAGGAAACCTCCTCCCCACGCTGTAAAAATATGGCGGATGGGTTGGGTACTTCACGTAATCCTTTATCCGTCATGGCAAAAACGCCTAATTCATTGACCGCGCCAAAACGATTTTTATTGCTACGCAGTGTTCTAAAGTGGCTATCACTAGAGCCCTCCAGCATCAAAGAGCAATCTATCATGTGTTCAAGAACCTTTGGGCCTGCCAATGATCCGTCTTTGGTCACATGGCCTACTAAGATCAGTACTGTTCCCGTTTGCTTGGCAAAACGCACCAACATTGCGGCGCTCTCTCTCACCTGGGAAACACTTCCTGGTGCAGAGGCCACTTCGTCAATATGCATGACTTGAATAGAGTCTACGACGAGTATTTTTGGCCGCTTTTGCTCAGCAATCGCACAGACAGTTTCAACTGAGGTCTCTGCCATTATTTCAAGTTTTTCCGTGGGTAGTCCAAGGCGGTTAGCACGCATCGCAACCTGCTGGGGAGATTCTTCACCAGTAACATAGAGCGCGCTATTGCTCTCGGCCATGGCGCACAATGTTTGCAACAGCACAGTACTTTTACCAGCTCCAGGCTCGCCACCCAATAATACGCAGGAACCAGGCACAAAGCCTCCCCCGAGTACTAGGTCTAATTCACCGGCGCCCGAACTTATGCGAGGAATTTCATCAAGAGCGATATCTGCAAGTGTTTTTACCGCGCTATCAACTGCACCAGCGAAGCCGGGACGCAAGACTTTACCCGCTCGAGCCGGACTACCTAAGCGCACCTCAGAGAGCGTATTCCAAGCATTACACTCAGAGCACTGACCCTGCCATTTGCGATAATCTGCACCGCAATCATTGCACACATATGCTGTTTTGGTTTTGCTGACCACTGAACACCTCCTGCATCTACTAAGGGTTATTTAATCTTATTACTGGTATTATGTACAGTACTAATGCCATTCGAAATAACACCCCCACGTGAGCGATAGTTGCCCAAGGTTACGAACATTAAAAATACAGCGTAACTGACGCCATGTTTATCTCGTCCAAGCAGTAGCTTTCTGATAGAGTAATATCATGTCGTTAATTCCTGAAAAACCTATTGTTATTTCTCCAACCTTGGCCGCAACCATTGGCCTAGAGGAGACCGTATTGCTGCAACTTCTGCAGGAATGCATCAGCCATGGTAGCCCTGTCAGCAGCAGCGGTTTTGACTGGATCACATTGCCCTCCGATAAACTTCTCGAGCTGGCACCCTTTTGGGGTCACGATGACTTTCGTCGATTGTCGGCAAGCCTGCATGAGAAAGGGTTATTATTAATTGGTGGAGGTCCTTTTACCGCCCACCATGATTTTCGTTTCGCCTTTAACGAAAATTCCATTTCCGTATCGCCAGGGTCTACTAGGCTTGCACCCCCGCCAGCAACAAGTAATCCTCATTCAGCAAAAACGATTGGTGGCAGTTGGCAGCCGAGCGAGGATGCGCTGCGTCAACTTGCGCAACTCGGTGTGACTCGAGAGTTTGCTCAGCAGCAAATACCACAATTTGTCGCTTACTGGCGCGAACGAAATGTGCCCCGACACAGCTGGGAATCAAAATATATTAAAGAAGTTTGGCGCCAATGGCAGCAAGCTGAAACCACTCAAAATCGGAGGCGGAAAGAAATCTCAGTGACTGGAGAGTGGCGACCTTCGGCAGATGCCCTAGATATCTTGGTGACTAAAGGCGGTATTAATACTAACTTTATTGATGACGCCATCCCAGAATTTATTCTCTATTGGCGAGATCGAGGTGATCTATCAAGCACTTGGGATTCAAAATTTATCCAGCATATAAGACGACAATGGCAATTTTTTAACGGCATGATGGAACAAGACTCAATGCCCCGACTAATCACAGCGCAATGGAAACCTAAAGAAGCAGTGTATGATGTCTTGAGAATGGCAAATATAGAGCGCCCATTTGCCGAAAAAATAATCCCCGAGTTTGTTTTATACTGGCAAGAAAATGGAACACCTCAATGCTCCTGGAGCACTAAATTCTTACAATATGTGAAGCGTCAATGGGCGCATCAAAGTAAATTGTTAACGGAAACTTCAAATGGCAAACAGCAAGGATATTCAAAAGGTCGCATCCGGGATCGCAGCTTCGTCGAAGATCTCACCGACCGCAGCTGGGCGTCCTAAATCAACACCTGCTGCTAGCGCCGAACTAATTGATGCCATTAATCAGGTGTTTGCCCTTTTTAGAGCTAATTACCACAATCAATATTACAGCGCTTTTGGTGATAAAAATGAATCTGTTGGACTCGCTAAAAAATTATGGTTGAGTAAGCTCAATGACTTTGCTCCTAACGTCATTTGCGCGGCGGCAGAAAAAATTATCGCAGACAGTGAATACCTGCCAACTTTACATAAAATGCTCAACGCCTGTCGTTATGTAGGTATGCCAGCGGGACTGCCGACTCCCAGAAAGGCTTATCAAGAAGCGTGCAATAAACGTAGCCCAAAAGCCGAGCAATCTTGGTCTCATCCAGCCGTTTATCTGGCAGGCCGGGATGCCGGTTGGCATATGTTAGCTAATGCTATCGAAACCAAAGCACTGCCGGCATATAGTGAAATCTACCAACAGTATTGTGACCGTATAATAGCGGGTGAAAAGCTAGCAGTTGACCTACCCCCAGCATTGCCCGAAGTCTCGCAGGTGCCGGCCACTAAAAAACACAATCAACAGCAATTAAAAAACTTAAAAAAATTGCTCGACTAAGGGTCAGCGAGAACCGTTTTATGGCACTTCAACCTTTAATTCACAATTCTACTGCTCGGCGAATGGCGAAAACCATTTTGAATGGCTTTCGTAGCTATTTTGCGGACTACCTGAATTCAACATTGAGCGCCAAAGCACGTTATGAGAAAGCCGACTGGCATGGCGTACGCCAAGCCAACGTTGAACGGCTAGAACTGTACAAAGATAAAATCACACAAACTGTACAATATTTAGAGATGGTGACTAATAAAGATATCGCCAATCTCTCTCTTTGGAGTGAAGCAAAGACAGCCTACACCCAACTCGTCTTCAATTTTCCTAACTTTGAGATCGCAGAGACGTTTTTTAATTCTGTGTTTAGTGATATTCACGATCACGATAAAATTAGCGACGATATTATCTATGTTCTATCTTCGCAGTTGCTCGAAGCACCTGAAGCGGAGTACAGTATTTTTGTGCGCTATGAAGGAGAAGCCTTTCGAGAAACCTTTCAGCGAATTATTGAAGAATCTGAATTCTCGCTACCCAAAGAGGACTTAACTCTAGATCTTGATTGCATTATGGGTGTCTTTAACCAAGAAGTGGCCCCATACATCCAAGGGCCTCACAGCGCTGTAAAATTTGATCTTTTAGAATCAACATTCTATCGGGGTAAAGCCGCCTATATGGTCGGACGAGTGGTCGACGGTGATAATACTTTCCCTATGGTACTCGTTATTCTAAACAATGAAGAAGGCGGCTTATATGTCGATACTGCCTTATTCACTGTAGACGAACTCAGCGTGGTATTTAGTTTTACACATAATCATTTTATGGTCGATGCGCCACTGCCATACCAATACGCTCACTTTCTAAAAAGCTTAATGCCAAATAAGCTAGATTATGAAATCTATAATGCCATGGGGTTTCCTAAACACGCTAAAACAGAATTTTATCGTCAGTTGGTCGGTCACCTAAATACCTCTGAAGACCAATTTATTATCGCGCCAGGCATTAAAGGCATGGTTATGACTGTGTTCACCCTTCCGTCCTACAATATTGTATTTAAAATTATAAAAGATAAGTTTGCTCCACCTAAGGAAGTAACTCATCAAATCGTGAGAGAAAAATATCGTTTAGTATCTCGCAGCGATCGCATCGGCCGAATGGCAGACACCCAGGAATTTGACGACCTGATTTTTCCCTTAAATCGTTTTTCAGATGCTCTGGTAAAGGAACTACAAGCCGTTGCAGGGTCCCAAATAGAAATACGCGGTGATAAATTATTGATTAGGCATCTGTATACAGAGCGTTACATGACGCCACTTAACATCTACTTGGAAACTGCCAATCAAGAAGAAATGCAAAGTGCTATGGAAGAATATGGCAACTGTATTAAACAACTCGCGGCGGCAAATATTTTCCCCGGCGACATGCCACTTAAAAACTTTGGCGTTACTCGTCATGGTAGAGTGGTGTTCTACGATTATGACGAAATTGCCACACTCACAAAATGTAACTTTCGCAAAATCCCCGAACCCAGAACCGAGCAAGAAGAAATGCAGTCGGGTACCTGGTATACCGTGGGCCCTGATGATATTTTTCCAGAAGAATTTAGACTCTTTTTCTCTGGCAATATGAAGGCTAGAAAAATATTTGAGGGGATGCACAGCGATCTCTATGACATGAGCTTCTGGCAAAATTTACAAGCTCAGATACGTGATGGGTATGTCGTTGACGTATTCCCCTATAGGCGCGCCAAACGATTTGATCGCGGCAAGGGTTCATTACTAGAAGTCTTTTCTGACTAACGATAAGGTAATATTTCTGTGCTTTCACCAGCGCTGATAATGTAATAGTCTGGCTGAATAGACACTAACGTCCATTCCTGACTTATTTTATCCCCCTCTCGATAACTGCTCTGCCCAATAAACAACCTATTGGAACTTGAGCCCTCTGCAATAAACATATGTCCAGCAACGATAAGTTCTGGCAGCGATGAGGTAGCCGCAGTAATGGGTTGTTCTGCCGCTGACGACAGAGACAGCTCAGCATCCAACTCAGGTTTAATATCGACTGCGGAAGGTAATGAACCCTCGATTTGCGCCGGCTGTAGAGTCGCAACTGAAGTAATATCAGTTGTGGGGTTAATCTTCCAGCCCTGGATATACAGCACCAGCCCGAAAACAATGATTATCACCAGAAAACCCAGCAGCCAATTCCGCGGGGCTAAGGTTGAAGACGTTTTTTCATATGGATCCCAATGCGCACTAGCAAAATCATCCAAATTTTTGGGGTCTTCTCGCAACCGATCTCGTTCCGCTTTTTTTAGGGCATCAAGAATGAAGGACATTAGTGAGTACTACCTGTTAATCTGGGTATTTCATCATCGAAAAGTTCATTTAGTCGCATCAGGGTTTGTCTACCAACAATACCATCGGCTTTGAGGCCATGCCGGCGCTGAAATCCCACTACTTGATCTTTCACCGCTTCGGTATAGCGGCCACCGGTAATAACTTTCTCAATACCCTCATCATCCATGCTAAGTTTCTCTTGTAGCCAACTCATGGCTAACTTATCAGTATCGCCCTGCATAAGAAGGTCAAACTCTTTATGGGGCCGCCACAGATACAGAAAGCTACCAGTCCAGCGATCTTTAAACTGATCGAGGTCAAGATCTATCTCACCATCCTTTATTCTGAGGGTCACTGAATCTTCATCAATGTACGTTAACAAGTAGCTTTTCAATAATCCACCATTCTCATTTAACACCACGATTCCTGGCCTATCTATAGCGCTTAACATCCACGGAGTTGCTGGGGTTACCTTTTCTGACTGCAAACCAAATGTTGTTGCAATTCCAGCAAAGGCTTCAGGAGAGTACACCTCAGAACTTGCTATAGACCAAACAGCCAGTAAATTAACCAAAGGGTTAGATGTCTCAGTGAAGCCTGAGTCAATTATGCTCTCTTCAACGATAAACGATAGTGTGGCGCTCTGTTCAACCGAGTCAGCAACTAGATCATCAACCACTAATAATTCATTATCCTTTTCCATCACATCTTCTGCAGTCGGACCGGTTCCCTTCGATATAATATTTTCCGCTTTGGACGTCACTATCTCCGCGTTCGGTTTATCGATAGCGACTAAAAATCCCAATGAATCTAGAGTACTTCGCGGTAGGAGCATAAAAACTGAAACCATCATTAAAACTAACAAAAGTACCACTATCAGGGGTTTATTTGAGGTGTTTGGCTTACCATTATCAAGACCGCTTAAAATTTCTACTGACGCATCTTTCACTAAGGCTGGCGAGACACTCTTGGCCCCTAGAGAGTAAGCCGCTAACAATGATTGGTGGCAAATGAGATTAATCAGCCGAGGTACGCCTTTAGTCAGTCTGAATAACACCTTAATACAGCCTTGATCAAAGATCGGACCCGCCGCACCCGCATGATGTAACCGGTGATTAATGTAGTTGGACAACTCAGACTGATCTAGCGGTAAAAGATGAAAACGCGACACCACTCGTTGATTGAGTTGGCGTAGCTGCTTTTGTCCGAGTATCTCCAGCAATTCTGGCTGACCCACAAGAAGAATATGTAATAATTTATGGGTGTTAGTCTCAAGATTACTGAGTAACCGGAGTGTTTCCAGAACATCCGCACTCAGGTTCTGAGCCTCCTCAATAACAATTAAGGTCTTTTGCCCTTTAGCATGACTGGCAAGCAAATCTTGGTTTAAGGCATCGATGCAAATTTTAGAAAATGATAGATTTTTACTTTTTTGCAGTTTAATGGCCAGCTCATCGCATATGCTGGCTAAGAGATCAGTCTCATTGAGCTTACTATTTAACACATAAGCCACCCGGACATGGGCAGGAATACGTTGCAGCATAGTACGGGTAAGGGTGGTCTTTCCGGTGCCGACTTCACCGGTTAGCAGTATAAATCCGCCTTCCCGGTCGAGGCCGTATTTTAGATGGGCAACTGCTTGACGATGTTGCTGGCTCGGATATAAAAAGTCAGGATCAGGCACAATCGAGAACGGCTCTCGCTTTAGGGCAAAATGCTGTAAATAAATACTCATAGCCTGCCGTTACTCTGTAATTTCTAAATCCTGTCCTTGGTTTATAAACTCTTTTAGTTGCTTAGTTACAGTACCTTCATTTTCACCATCAAAATCTCGCGTAATTAAATGCTCAAACTTAGATTTTGACAGCGCCCGAGCATCTTCCGGCGTGCGAATAATGGTCGGTCTAATAAACATCATTAGAACTTTTTCGCTGTTACCTTTACTGGAGGATCTAAACAGATTACCGATTATGGGAATATCACCCAAAAAAGGCACTTTGGAGGCGCTACTATCAGTTTGTCCCTCGATTAGCCCCCCCAGAATCAATAGCTCGCCATCTTGAATCATGACGTTAGTTTGCATCGTACTTTTGGTGGTAGTAGCGCCAAACTGAGAGTCAGCACTGCCCGCTTTAACCTTTGATGATTCCTGCTCTATCTCCAACCTTACTGCGTTACCCTTACTAATTTGGGGCTTGACCTTAAGCATCACACCGACGTCTTCACGATTGACAGTCGTAAAAGGATTAACACTGTTAGAATTATTGGTACTAGCGTAGCTCCCCGAGGGAAAGGGAACCTGCTCACCCACCGAAAGGTTAGCCTCCTCATTATCTAGGGTAATCACTGAAGGTGTTGATAGTATTTTAGTCCGCCCATCGGTTTTCAATGCCTGAACCAATAAACCTATACCTCTATTTTTTTCACTATCAAAATCGCCAACCACTCCAATAACAGACTTAGGTAATGCAGATGCAATTGCTGTTGAATTTGCATTGTCAGTGCCGCCACTCCCTATAGCGCTACCCAGAAGGCCTGCTAAAACGCCGTCAAAATTTGTTAAGTATCCCCCGCGATCTCTACCCGTAATAACTAATTGAGAGCTAAGGTTTCTTGCCTGACCCTCAGATAATTCAGCAATGACCGCCTCGATGAGGACTTGAGGGCGAGCGATATCCAGCTTGGCAACGACACTTCTTATCTCACGAATAACCGCCGAAGGCGCTGCCATCACCAACGCATTGTTAAGCTCATCAATTTCAATTTTATAGCTAGTTGCGGATTTAGATTTTCTGTCACCTACAGACTCCCCCGCTAGACGCAAAAATACATCTGAGCCAAGCATGCCATCGATAATAGGTTTAATTTCCGCTGCACGTGAATAATCGAGATAGATAACTTCAACACTACCTTTTTTGGCCGATGGTAGATCAAGCAGCTTGAGCATGTTTTTAAAGGATGTACGGGCAATACCTGGGCCACTCACAATAATACGATTGTTGAGTCCGTCCTCTACCAGTGATAATTCTTGTTTTTGTAATTGTTTGAGTTGCCCAGCAATATGTACAGCCTCTCCGGCTGAAATATACTTAAGATTAATAACCTCAACCGCAGTTTGATTAGGATCATCCAGTTTTCGCAAAATTCGTTTTACTTCATTCACGTTACTGCGAATATCAGAAATAACCAAATAGTTGCTTTGGGCAAACGCTAGCAATCTTGCTCCATTACTCAGTAGAGGTTTTAACACAGGCACCAAAGTTTCTGCCTGTACATATTTAACCTTGATAATCTCAGTCTCCAAGGTGTTGTCACCATTGCCACCAGCAAAATTGAAAGCCTGAGAGAACGGAATAATTCGAGTCACAGCACCATCATCAATGGCTTGAAATCCCTGCACCTGAATCGCGGACAAAATTGCTTGGTAGAGTAAATCGGAATCAATTGGCTGCGGCGAGATAATAGTCACCTTGCCCTTAACCCGTGGATCTAGTACAAAGGATTTACCGGTAATTTCGGCAACACTTTCAATAACACTGCGGATATCTGCATCACGAAAATTTATCTGCACAGTTTCTGATGACATAACCTCAGTCGCCAGGCAGCAACTCAAACAAAACACAGCACCCAATTTACTGAGGCGATGCATTTTCCTCACTTGGCGATACAAAGTCACGATCATTGCTTTTTTCCACTGTATTATTGAAGTAATCATCTTTGGCGCTTTAATCCTAGTGTTGGTAACATTTTAGCCGAGAGACTAGCGGCATTGACATAAATAATTTCTTCCCGGCCTTCACGCATCAGAGTTACAGGAAGACTACTTGAGCTACTATAGCTCATCCACTTAACGGGATCAGACATTAAATCTTGCACCGAAAGACCGTCAATCTGGACCACCACATCACCATCGCGTATGTCTGCCATAGCCTGAACATCCGCCGATAGATTGTTAATCTTAAAGCCCGTATTACCGCCTATATTAACCGGCACAGCACCAAACATGTTGGCCAGCGCAAACCCCTGCGTCTGCGTATCGACATCCTCGTCGCTTTCTTGTGACTCCATAATCACATCTGGCTTTTTCATTAATAATTGCTTTTTGATGCCATTATCACTGATCACAATGCGATAAGCCTCAATATCAACTAGCTCCAACTTTCCGTCAAGCTTGTCACCCATTTGGTAAACCTGTTCCGGCTTTCCCTTAAATTTAAGCGTTGCCGATGAAGAGGCGCCGGACAACATAACGCCAAGTAACTCTGCATTAATTTGCGCATTGGCCAGATCTGTCTGTGTCTTTACTGGCGCAATAACCCTTTGCCGACCAAACCAAGTCCAAGCTACCATTTTCCCAGGCGCTACTCTATCAACGACCGATGAAGCTGTCTTAGCCGTCTGCAACTGAAGACCTATCATGACAACAAGGTAAAGAGAAAGTAAGGCCATCACTAAAACTACCGCCAAGCGAGACAACTGTTGGGTGTTTTTTAGTTCAATCTTCAACATAGATTACCTCCATGGACCCTTCAAGCAACTCTAGTGAGGATCGCTCAACCTTGAGAGACTGCACGTTAAATCCAGCACAGGCTACCTGGTGACTCAAACGCAGTATACGATTCCCATCAGCACCACTAAACCTTAACTCAAAGCCATTATTCAGATCTCTAATCTGACCCAAGCGCAACTGGTTACGCCTGACTAATTTAGTTAGGTTGTCGCGACCGGATCCTTGCTGAATCTCGCGATTACCGCAGCCATTTGATAATTTTGACACCACAGCACTCTGTTGCTGCAACCACTGCAAATCGGTTTTAAGCTGATTTGATTGATCAACCAATTGATCATGTTTCTCCATTATCGGTGACAAAGCCACATAAATAACGGTAAAAAATAGCATCACTATCCCCGCAAGCAACAGTTGTCGCTCTCGAGGTTGAAGACCACTTAAGCGATTTCTTAAGCTATCCATGAATTTTTTCATCGGTCAGACCCCTGCTTTTTTATCTCAGTGACTGATAATAAAAAAATCTCAGGGCCGGCAGCTTTATCCTGATTAAAGCTAAGTTGGTAGCCCGGAATTCTCAGCGTTCTTTTAGCCAATCCAGCACCACCAAGAAGCGTCAGCTTTAAACTGTCCTGGCTTGCCGAGAGGCCCTCAAGCTCACATTGACAACCAGCCATAATATTATCAATAGCTAGGAGTCCAGCTATAGGTTGGCCTTGCAGGCTTTGTTGCTGTTTGAATAATTGATTTATCCTGCTCTCAGCGTCCGCTTTGAGGGTCTGAATGTTGGTATTAGAACTGCTAAACAAGCGAGTGTAATTAGCCAATATATTTTTCTGTAATCCCTCAACCTCAGATTCCAAAGCATTATTAGCCGTCTGTAGGTAGCCCACCCATAGTGCCAAAAGGAGGCCAGCTGCAGCTGCAGCTGGCCTCCAAAAAGAGGCCACCGTTTGCTTTGGAGCTGGCTTAAATTCGCCCGTCATTAAATTCAAGTTGGGGTCAATATGTGAAAAATGCCAATCAACTGTGGAGGTATTGATATCAGCGCCTTGAGCCAATTTTTTTGGCACTATATCAACATCAGGCACGGAAATAGACAATCGCGGTGCGTGCTTAGAGTCCTGCATAAGAGTCTCTAATATGCTCCAGCCTATATTGCATTCAGCGGCAAAGCCGGTGTTCAATGACTGTCTGACCAGTAAAATTCCCTCTCGCCAACCAACACTAATTATTCCTGGCTCCCAGTGCAGTGCCATGAAATCAGGGACCATAGCCACAGCAGTGACACCTGCATTGTCAGCAATTCGCCTCCACTCCTGCATATCTTGGCGACTAACAGCAAGAATATGCAGTTGGTCATCACTGCGTCCCACTATTACAAAGTGCATCTCTTCGACGGGTTGCAAGATTCTATCTTCTAATAGCCACGGAATGAGCTCCGCCCACTTACGCTGGGGTGCAGATGGAATATCCACCGAATGTAGGCCAACTCTTTCGCTTGGCACCCACAAACTCATGGCCGAAGCATTAGTGCCCGCCACAGATTGTAGCGGATCATCTACACGATCGACCCGTTGATCGAGGTTATAAATATGCTCGACACTCATCTACGTAATTTCTCCCATTAGACCCATCGCAACGCAGGCCGGCTGCACTATATTACCTTGTTGTATCAACTGCTCATTTGACTCTTCATCGTCACTCTTTTTGGCAAATAATTGCTCAGCCGCAGACAGCTCTTCTTTGTCAGGTAGGCTAGCTGGCACAACAGTAATCTCACGCGCAATGATAACTGGTTTGGCCCTACCTTTCCTATCCATTATACTTTTAACTTGAATTCGGGCCTCGCCTAAAGTGACTTCAAGATAAAGTTGAAAATAATCAGACTTGACTGAGACGAGTGTTGGCGGCCAACGTTTTTTGACATCCAGCAATGGAATCAAAAAATAGGCCTCCAGTTCTTGGTAAAAAGTATTTATGTCGCTCATCGGCCTCATCTGTTTGACTAGATCTAGAAACTGTTGCCCATTTTCCCCACCCAAGGCGAGAATTAATTGCTCTGACGCAGTATTAATATTGATGGGAGTTGAACCTGGTAGCGCGGTCATCCAAGGCGATAGCATCTGCACTTCCTGCACAGAATATCCCTTAATCGCAGCGAGCTCAGACGCATCAGAAATAAAATCATTAGCGACCATTCTGGGGAATGTAAGTCCCTCATAATCCGGTTGCTCCGCACCCCAACTATTAATAACAGATGAATCCGAATCTACCCAATCAACAATAGTGGCTACTCGATCAGGGCTAGCAGGAATTTGAAGCATGTCCATGAGATTTAGCCAAGCTTTAGCCACACCCATAGTGCCAAAATTATTAAGTTCATTATTGAGAGACGAACCGCGATAGGTGACAAAACTATTAAGATTGATTTTACCCTGCAAATCACTGACACAGCCTTTTAGCGTGCCCCCTTCCACGGGAAGTAAGGGCATTGCTTGGGCCCATATCTCACCATAATCATCAACATCCCGGTTATCATTTTTATCAGATAATAGCTCACCTGCCCAACCTTCCCCACTAATAGCAATCAATAACGCCTGATCACCGTGCAAAGAAGCGGAAGCCTGAGAAACATCAATCTGGTGGCGATAAAAAATGTTGGTCAAAATGAGGACTACCGCTAACATCAGGATCAAAGCAGCAAGCAAAGCCACACCACGCTGTTTTTGAGGCCCACTTTTAATCACGAACCACCCCCGGAAATAAACGCGAAGTCTCGCGCTCGTTCTCTAAGGTAATCGTTACTCTAATCATCCTTGGCAATGCATATTTACTTAGAGGCTGGTTAATTGGTGGCCAGTCTTTGGAGTAGCCAGTGCGACTAAGGTGCTCAAAAACTACATCTTTAACACCACCAATAAGTGTAAAGGTATTGCCGTCACTAAGCCGAGGTGACTCAGTAATAGCCCACGAGGTGCGCTGTAATTGTTGGTCACTATTGATTTTATAATCTACTCGCCGGACACCACTAGGATTAGATCTAACCATGGGCCCACCGCCGCGGCTGAACCGAACTCCAAACTCACTGGGATTGGTCAGGTACGCATCCTCGACCTGCCCTAATCCATCAGCAAAACGGCGAGGCCTCATATGCAGTAAATCACGTCCAATAATCTGCCAGGCACGTTGTAACTTAACGTCTTCGGCAAGATCTGTGCGGCTACGCTCATTGGCGCCCAAAACAACTTCCACCGCCTGATAGGACATCACTGACATTACCGCCAATATCCCTAAGGAGACGAGTACTTCAATTAAAGTGAAGCCATTTTGACGATTGCTGGAATACAGATTCAACATCTAATTTTCAACCAGGTAAACAGCCAAGGTGGCCTGGTAATTTTTACTATTAACTGAACCAGACTGGGCTTGATAGCGATACAAGTCTTGCCCCATAGCCTTCTCAACTTTCATCTCCCAACGCCAGTCTTGGCCAGCTTGCTTATCCACACCTTTGGTCTTTAAGTTTGAAAGGCCTTCACTGGCTGTCCACTTCTGAGAATGCTGGTAACGCTCAAGAAGATGATTCCAAGCCACCTGATTAGCAAAAAAATGCTCTCTAATACGCAGCCGCTCATCGCTATACTGATGCACCATTTGGACGGCACTCCCTAACACTAGGCTCAATATAAAAAGGGCCACCATCACCTCAATGAGAGTAAAACCTTTCTTCTTAGTCGAATATTTCATAAGACATTCGCCTCCAAAATCATCCTTGAGGTCTCATCATCCCAAACAAAAGAATAGATTAATGTAGAAGAATCAAAAGACAACTGAATGGCCCCTTGAGGCTCGACATAGCCATCGGGCAAGAATGCCATTTCTGGCAACAGAAATTCTTTCTCTGCTGTTTTAACTTCATCTCTATCAATTACTCCCAGAGCCTGGGGTCGGCTTTGAGGTAATAGCTCTTCCTCCAACACCTCCATATCCCAGCCTATAATGGACTCTGCTCCCAATACAAAAGGCTGCGGCGAAGTCACTGCGATCCAGCGATTTTTAAAGTAGACCACCGCGACAAGCTCGGTAGCCTCTCGACTCTCATTGTTGGTGTTGGTGTTGGTGTTGGTAACAATGCCGTAAGCGGCACTCTCAAGTGAGGAGCGCTCTGATAATTGTTGCAGCCAAATAAGTAACTTATCTGCCTCGGCTGAATAACGCCGATCAAAGGCTTGGTTGATCGCCAACCCACTAATAGCAGATAAAATCACAATAATAGCAACGACAATTAGTAATTCGATGAGGGTAAAACCCTGCGCACGCCTCATAAACCCTACTTAAGCACTCGATTTATCTGATCAACAAAAGATTCAATCAAGATTCCAATTACCCCAATCTTTATCTGAACCCTCTCCACCTTGAACGTTGTCTAAACCCAAAGTGTACACCTCAACCTGCTTACCATGAGTGCCTGGATTTAAGTATTGGTATTGTATGCCATAAGGATCTGAGGGTAGCTTGTCTAAATAAGGCCCATTCCACTGAGCTGCTGTTGACCCTGAAGGTGCTGATACTAAGGCCTCTAAACCTTGAGACTGTGAAGGATAGCGATAGTTATCTAATCGATAGAACTTTAAAGCACTCTCAACTTGGCGAATATCTGAAGCGACCCGTATAGCCTCCGCTTTCACAACATTTCTAAATAAATTCGGTGCAATTGCAGCAATCATCAACGCCATAATAGTTACAACGATCATTACTTCAATAAGAGTAAAACCGCGCTGTTTTTTATTTGACTTCATTTTATTTAACTCCCCCTTTAACTTTATTGATATTTGATTCAACGGTATTAGGCGAATAATTAAATCGCATTGTTCATATCCATAATGGGCAACATAATCGCCGCCACAATACCCAAGATCATGGCGCCCATGAGAATGATTAAGATTGGGTTAAGTAACTTCAAGAATACTTCAACTGCGTTATTTAACCTCACTGAATAATACTCAGCCACTCTTAATAGCATTTTATCCAACTCACTCGATGCTTCGCCACTGCCTACCATATGAACCAAAAACCCACTACCGTCTAGATTATCTTCCAGAGCCTTATGCAAGCTAGTACCCTGACGCATGGCCTCAGTCACCTTTTTGAATTTGCTTTGCAGCGAAAGGTTACTGACGACAGCAGACGATATATTTAGCGCTGCCAATGCGGGAACCCCGCTATTTAAAAGCACACCTAAACTGCGAGCCCAATCTGAAATATCAGCCATGCGAACCCATCGACCCACACCAGGCAATGTCAGTATAAAAGCATGCCACCGCTGTTTGCGAGCAGTGTTCTGCATAGCTTGGCGGAAACTTAAAACACTAAGAATGATTAACCCCAAAACATAAAGGCCATAATCCTGGGTAAAGTCGCTTAAACTAACCACAACTTTGGTAATCAGCGGTAGCTCACGATTTGAACTAGCAAATACCGCTGTAATCTTTGGCACCACCCAAACCATCATCATTGAAATCATAATGATCGAAACACTAATCAATGTCATGGGATAGACAAGTGCACGTGTAATGGTTTTACGGTTTGCGGCACTGGTTTCAAGTTCTTCAGCGAGGCGCAATAAGATCTTGTGCAGATGGCCACTCTCTTCACCCACCCCGACACCAGCGATAACACTATCAGGAATTTTATAGGGCGAACGTCGCAGGGCTTCAGAAAAACTACGACCTTCAGTAATCTCGCTACGCCAACTTTCCACCATACGCCGCTGCTTATCTGTCTCAGCTTGCTCGATGGTCATGCGCAAAGATTCTTCAAGGGGCAATCCAGACTGAATCAAAATAGCCTGCTGGTGAAGCAACAGCGAAAGATCAAAATTATCAACCTTGGCCTGGCGCCCAATGCGATAACCTTTTTTCTTGCTAGCCTGATTCACCTCTGAGAGAGTCGATGGCAATAGTTTTTTGTCTTTTAATAGACGTCTCGCTTGACGTTCAGAATCGGCCGCGATAACACCATCAACAAGTTTTCCGTCTGTATTATAAGCCGAATAATCAAAAGCAGGCATAGTCAGTTACACACTGGTTACGCGAAGAACTTCTTCGATTGTAGTGACTCCGTCACAAACCAATTTTAGTCCCGCTTGTCGGATACTAGGCACTTGCTGGCGAATCGAAACCTCCAGCTCAATTTCTCCCGCATTTTCATGAATTAACGTCTGCAACGGCGCGTCCACCGTGACTAATTCAAACAAAGCTTGCCGGCCTGCATAACCGGTGCTGTTGCATTTAGGGCAACCGCCAGCTTCATAAATAGCCTTGCCAACCTCTAAACCTAATAACTCTCGATTAAATTCATTAGGTTCAACTGGCTTACGACAACTGAGGCAAAGCCTGCGCAGCAGCCGTTGGGAAAGAATGCCCCTGATGGTAGATGCCAGCAAAAAACTATCAACACCGAGGTCCTGCAGGCGAGTAATCGCGCCGGCCGCTGTATTAGTATGTAGTGTGGACAATACTAGGTGGCCGGTTAAGCTTGATTGCGTGGCTATTTCAGCCGTTTCTCCATCACGAATCTCACCGATCAAGATGACATCTGGATCCTGGCGTAAAATGGCTTTTAAACCGCGCGCAAAAGTCATTCCAGCGCGTAAATTTATTTGGGTTTGACTAATACCTGGCAAATCATATTCCACCGGATCCTCAACGGTCATAATGTTGCGGCCTTGTCGATCCATTTGCTGTAACGCAGCATAGAGGGTTGTGGTTTTACCTGACCCTGTTGGGCCTGTGACCAAAATAATGCCGTGAGGGCGTCGAATTAAATCATCAAGTTGATCAGAGGTGTCCTTAGGCATACCTAGATCGTCCACCTGCAGCTTACCTGCATCTTTATCCAAAAGACGCATTACCACTCTTTCACCATGACTTGACGGCATAGTTGAAATACGCAAATCAATACTACGCCCTCCAAGTTTGACGCTCATGCGGCCATCTTGAGGTAACCTTTTCTCTGCAATATCAAGTTTCGACATTACTTTAATACGAGAAATTAGTAGAGGTGTGATCTGCACTGAGGGCTTTAGCACTGTGCTGAGCACGCCATCGAGACGAAACCGCACCAAGGATTCCTTCTCGTAGGGCTCAATATGAATATCAGAGGCCTTTTCTTTTAACGATTCCGCCAAAATCGCATTAAGAAGACGAATAATCGGCGCATCATCTTCAGAATCTAAAAGGTCGCCAGTATCTTCCAATTCTGCCGCTGCAGACTCCATATCGACAAAATCTCTAATATCTTCCATCACTGATTCTGAGGAGTTTTTCCGGCCACTATAGATCGACGCCAACATTTTATCAAAAGACTCACCATCAAGATGGGTAACGGCAGAAAATTTGCTGTTGGCTCTAATAACCTCTGAAATAGCCCACTGATTGGCTTGGGGCGACAATATTAGGTCACCTTCTGATTCCCGCAGTAACAGACCGTTACTTCGAGCAAACTCAAAAGGCAATAATTTAATAGTCGATTCTGACATCGTGAATACTCACTAAAGTCTTGTTATAGCAACATTAACCAAATCGTATACTACATGGAAAATCATAACAGTATGAACAAACGCGCTAAAGTGCGTAGCCTCTAATCAGCTGAAGGTTTTGCTTTAGCCATAGGCGGAAATGGAAATGAACTAACATTACCACCACTTGCTTCGGTAATTTTTCCTGTTCCTTCCTTTTCAACCTCATCGATACGAACAATAGATTGCATAGGAATAAAGCTACGCTTTATTCCAGAAAATTCATTTTTTAACTTCTCTTCAGCAGGATCAACTATCATCTGCGAACGCTCGCCAAATATAAACTCTTCAACTTCAAGAAAGCCCCAAAGGTCACTTTGAAAAACGTGTCGTGCATAGATCTCATACACATGCCCTTGATTGTGAAAAGTAATTCGATAAATGGGTTCGCTAGCCATAAGATGCCACTATGATTGGTATAGAATTAAAGAAGAGGATAATACCACAAGCCGGTTTAATCACACTGCAAAATGTTGCGGATTAGGGCACCAAGGCTATAATGCGCCCCTATTTGAAAAGAAATGTGTAGAGCATGCAGGAAAAGCCCATTAAGAAACTTCATATCGTCACTCATGGCTGTCAAATGAATGAGTATGACTCCTCTCGTATGCGAGATTTACTCGGTGAAAGTCATCAGATGGTCGCTACGGACAACGCAAAAGACGCAGATGTCATATTGCTCAACACATGCTCAATTCGAGAAAAAGCCCAAGAGAAAGTCTTTCATCAACTAGGCCGCTGGAAGCACCTAAAAGAAGCTAAGCCTGATCTGATTATTGGTGTTGGGGGTTGTGTTGCTAGCCAAGAAGGTGAAGCAATTTCCAAGCGGGCCCCATTTGTTGATCTGATTTTTGGCCCTCAAACTCTGCATCGATTACCAGAGATGATGGAGTCCAGAAAAGCTGATGGTGTAGTGATTGTCGATATAAGTTTTCCAGAAATTGAAAAGTTCGATCGCCTACCAACCCCAGAAGCAGACGGCGTCAGTGCGTTTGTATCAATCATGGAGGGCTGCTCTAAATATTGTACTTTTTGTGTGGTTCCTTACACCCGAGGAGAAGAGGTAAGCCGCCCAATTGCTGATGTCCTCGCTGAGATAAGTTCTCTGGCCGAACAAGGCGTTCGCGAAGTTAACCTGCTGGGTCAGAATGTGAACTCTTATCGTGGCGACATGCCTGACGGCTCAATATGCGACTTCGCCGAATTGATACCATTTGTGGCCAGCATCAATGGTATCGATCGTATTCGCTATACGACTTCTCACCCTGTAGAATTTTCTGATGCCCTTATCAATGTTTACAGTAGGGTTCCAGAGCTAGTAAGTCATCTGCACCTGCCTGTACAAAGTGGTTCCGATCGGATTCTAATGGCAATGAAGCGCGGGCATACTGCTATTGAGTACAAATCAAAGATTCGCCGCCTGCGAGAATTACGGCCCGACATTAGCATTTCTTCCGATTTCATTATTGGCTTCCCAAACGAAACCGAGGATGATTTTGCCGCCACCATGAAGCTTATAGAGCACATTGGTTTCGATACTTCGTTTAGCTTTATTTATAGCGCTCGGCCAGGCACCCCCGCGGCAGACTTGGCAGATAACGTGAGTGATGACGTAAAAAAACAGCGTCTAAAAATCCTACAAACCCGTATCCTGCAAAACGCTAGTGAAATCAGCCGGCGAATGGTTGGCAGCACGCAGCGTCTTTTAGTCACTGGCATTTCCCGAAAAGACCCAGGAGAATTGCAGGGCCGCACTGAAAATAATCGAGTGGTTAATTTTCGCGCCAGCGACCATAGCCTTATCGGTGAATTTACCGAGGCTATTATTACAGAAGCTCTGCCAAACTCTCTTCGAGGAGTGCTAGCCTGAAGTTTCCATTACTAATAACTTCTTTTTAGGCCTTAGTATTAAAAAAGGGGGTTTTTGTAATAACTCTGTGACAAAAAAGGGTTTACCCTTCTCTCAAGATCAAGCTATGCTAGGTGTATAAGTCAACTGTAGAGGTTTTTAAACACGCATTGAAACAAATGGAAAGCCATCCTGCTGCCCTTAACGTCACCCTTGAGCCAAATGAAGCTCACCGCCTTGCCTCACTCTGCGGACAATTTGATGATAATTTGCGCCTAATTGAACAACGGCTAAAGGTAGAAATACGTTCACGTGGTAACTTCTTCGCTATCTATGGCGAAGCTGAACCTGCTCAGCACGCTGCAGATGTTATCTATAATCTTTATCAACACACGGCTCACTCTAACCATGTATCTCCCGAAGAGGTGCATCTACACCTGCGACAATATGAGAGAAGAAAGCCTATGGATCAATCGGCTAACACCATCCCTGCCCCCAGTGATATCGAAAACTTTTCGGTTATTCGCACTAAAAAAGGCAACATTAAGCCCCGCGGTCTAAATCAACAGCGCTATGTGCGGGCCATGCAAACTCATGATATTAATTTCGGTATAGGCCCTGCTGGGACAGGAAAAACCTACCTCGCTGTCGCCTGCGCAGTAGAAGCATTATTAAGAGATGAGGTTGAGCGTATTCTATTGGTTCGACCTGCCGTTGAGGCAGGCGAGAGATTGGGGTTCTTACCTGGCGATCTGGCACAAAAAGTTGACCCCTATCTACGCCCCCTATATGACGCTTTGCACGAGATGCTCGGCTTTGAAACAGTCGCAAAACTTCAGGAACGCAATGTTATTGAAATAGCGCCTCTTGCGTATATGCGTGGCCGCACTTTAAGTGGTGCCTATATCATTCTCGATGAAAGTCAAAACACGACTCGCGAACAAATGAAAATGTTTCTCACAAGGATTGGTTTTGGCTCCACGGCCGTCATTACAGGCGACATGTCGCAGATAGATCTCCCTCGTGGTGTTAACTCAGGGTTAGTGCATGCTTGTAGCGTTTTAGAATCTGTTGAAGATATTAGCTTCACTCATTTTGAGTCTCGAGATGTTGTGCGTCACCCGATTGTTCAAAGTATCGTAGATGCCTACGATGCCCATGAAAAAGAGTCCTAGCGCTCTAATTTATGACTATTCCCATCCATATTCAAAGGGCTTGCACCTCCGAGGAATCTCCGGACGAAGCGAGTATTCGCCATTGGGTTACCGCGGCACTAAGAACAACAGACGCCTTAGAGCTCAGCATACGAATTGTAGATGAGCAAGAAAGCGCTCAACTAAATCGCCAGTATCGTGAGAAACTAGGGCCTACAAATGTTCTTTCATTCCCCTTTGATGCTGTTGTGCCTGAGCCTCTTCCGATACTGGGTGACCTCGTAATTTGCGCTCCCGTCGTAGTACAAGAAGCCACTCAACAAAATAAATCAATTAACGCGCACTGGGCACATATGATTATTCATGGTGTTCTACATTTGCTAGGGTATGATCATAGCAATGAGAAAGATTCGGAGATCATGGAAAGTCTGGAAACTGAAATTTTACTTGGCCTGGATTTCCCAGAACCTTACCTAGAGCCCGCAGGCAATGAAAAACCTAGCGAGCATCACTGAGATAACCATGAACGACGAATCATCTAACCAAAATTCCACCGAACCCTCTTTTTTTAAAAGATTAGTTCGAGCATTTTCCGCCAATCCGACCAGCAGCGATGAAGTCGCTGATATGCTGCGAAGTGCAGAAAATGAATCAATTATTGATGCAGGTGCACTGCAAATTATGGAAGGTGCTCTAAAAGTATCCGACTTGCAGGCTCGGGAGATTATGATCCCACGATCGCAGATGAAATTCATTGAAGCAGACTTATCGTTAGAGGAAATTCTTAATACCGTTATCCAATCACAGCATTCTCGTTTTCCTGTGGTTGGAGAATCTTCAGATGATATTCAAGGTATTCTGTTGGCTAAAGAATTACTCCCCTTAGTACTATCAGGCAAAGACTCTTTTGATCTAAAGAGTCTGCTACGTCCAGCCAATATCATTCCAGAAAGCAAGCGAATTAACATTCTGTTGCAAGAATTTCGAGAACAACGCTACCATATGGCAATAGTGGTAGATGAATATGGTGGAGTATCTGGACTCCTAACCATTGAAGATGTTTTGGAGGAAATAGTCGGTGAAATTGAAGATGAGACCGATGAGCATGAACCAGAGCAAATTCGTAAACTAGGCGACAACCTATATTCAGTTGAGGCTATCACTGAAATAGCCGACTTTAACGAATATTTTGATGTCGGTTTACCAGATGACGACTTTGACACCGTTGGCGGAATTGTTGTGCACGCACTAGGCCGATTACCAAAAGTGGCTGAAAAGACCAGTATCGGAAATTTTGATTTCACGGTGCTCGCAGCAGACAAGCGAAAGGTAACCTTGCTACAAGTCTCTAAAACAATCTAATGAGAGGCATCGAAAAACTTCAACATTATGGCGGCCTGCTCTTTGCTGGAGCCATTTTCCCCCTTGGCCTAGCACCATTCAATTTTTGGCCCGCAGTGCCCCTTAGCATTGCGCTGCTGTTCCGCACCCTGCAACATAAGACGATTAAGCAAACGCTTTTAAATACTACCGCCTATGCTTTCGGTTTGTTTTTTGCCGGTGCCAGTTGGCTCTATGTCAGCATTCACGAGTATGGGTTTATTGCCGCACCCCTCGCCCTATTAGCGACAACATTATTTTGTCTCTTTTTAGCCTTTATTTTTGCTATGCCCTTCGCTTTAAGTGCGTTTATTCCTCAAACGCCTATTAGCTGGATACTCGCTCTCCCCTCTATATGGGTTCTTAGTGAGTGGATAAGAACCTGGTTTTTGACAGGATTCCCGTGGCTATTTGCTGGCTATAGCCACACCGAAACCTGGCTTAGTGGCTGGGCTCCTGTCGGAGGTGTTTTATGGCTAAGTTTTCTTAGCGCCTTTTCTGGGATACTTTTAACGTTGATTTTTCAAGGGCATATTAAGCTATCTGCCGTTCGTCAATCAGCGGTAGTTATGTTGTGTATTGTGGTGGCGGGTTATATCTTGCAGCAATATGAATGGACTGAAAAAAGCGGCAAGCCTATATCGGTAGCGCTGATCCAGCCTAACATCCCACAAGGTGAGAAATGGTCTAAAGAAAAACAGACTGCCATACTCACACAATTAAGCGCACAAAGTGAGGTCCATTGGGATAAAGACTTGATTGTCTGGCCAGAAATGGCTGTCCCAACTACTCCAGAACGCATTCCTGTCTTCATACAGGACCTTCAAAAAAGAGCCTTAAAGACGAATACAAGTTTACTCTCAGGCATAGTGACCTACGACAATGAAACCCGTCGTTATTTTAATTCAATGATCGCTCTGGGCCCATCCGTTGGGCAATACAATAAAACACGACTGGTGCCTTTTGGCGAATATGTACCCCTTGAATCATTACTGCGTGGGCTGATTAAGTTCTTTGACCTGCCTATGTCGTCAATTGCAAGGGGGGGGGATAATCAAGAACCTTTTTCGATACAAGGACACTTGATTTCAGCGGCTATTTGCTATGAAGTGGTCTATCCAGACCTAGTCGCACGTAATAGTATCGATTCATCGGTTATTATGACGGTGAGTAATGATACTTGGTTTGGGCGCTCTATTGGCCCCAAACAGCATATGCAGATGGCGCAAATGAGAGCCCTAGAAAATGCCAAGCCATTGATTCGTGGCACTAATAATGGCATTTCTGCATTAGTTGATCACCGAGGTCGGATCTACCAAACAATTGAGCTGCACCAGACCTTAGCGCTCTCTGGCACGGTGCAACCCAGAGTCGGGGCGACGTTATTTACTAAACTTAGATCGTGGCCACTTATTTTAATCGCCTTACTTATTTGTATCAGTTTAGTTAGGGCAAGAAAACAATATTGAGATCGTGGAGGTCCCAAGACATGACAATTAATAAAGTATTACTGACCGTTCTAGTCGGCTTATCAATATCACTCTCAACCATTGCATTAGAAGTAGGTGATCAGGCTCCAAATTTCACCCTTGAGGCTACCGATGGCAAAACCTACACCCTAGAGCAATTTCACAACAAACAAGCAATTGTGATTGCATGGTACCCAAGAGCATTCACATCTGGCTGTACTATTGAGTGCAAGTCTCTTGCAAAGAATGGTCATCTGCTTAAAGCGTTAGATGTAACCTATTTTATGGCGAGCGTAGATTCCTTAGAAACGAATAAAGAATTTGCCGCCGAAAATGAGGCTGACTTTCCCTTGCTCAGCGATCCCTCTAAAAAAGTCGCCGCGGCCTATGATGTTCTGGCCTTTTACGGTATGCCAATGCGCCATACCGTCTATATAGGTAAAGATGGCAAAGTTCTGTTTGTTGATCGCAATATTGAGGCCGCAACCTCAGCAGAGGATATGGCGTCTAAACTTAAAGAGCTTGGTATACCTGCCCGTCAAGCCAGCTAAAGTCCGACACTAGTTGTTTTATAATCCTTGCGATGAATACTCTTCTGGGTATTCATCGTATGTGACTGTTAGAGTGGGCGTCATTCGCCTATAATTCACGCTTAATTCGTAAACCCTATAAGCAGTGAATATTAATGACCTTAGACGTAGTATATAACCCCGCTCAGATAGAACGAGAAGCCCAGAAGTTCTGGACAGACAATAAGACCTTTGAAGTCACTGAAGATCCTGACAAAGAAAAATTCTATTGCCTCGCCATGTTTCCCTATCCCAGCGGAAAATTGCATATGGGACATGTACGCAACTATACAATCACCGATGTAATTGCTCGATATCAACGCATGCAAGGGAAAAATGTGCTTCAACCCATGGGCTGGGACGCATTTGGTTTGCCTGCTGAAAATGCCGCCGTGGAGAATAAAACCGCACCAGCTAAATGGACACATGAAAATATTGCTTACATGAAGGCACAGTTAAAGTCTCTTGGCTTTGGTATTGACTGGTCACGAGAATTAGCTACCTGTGAGCCCGACTATTACCGCTGGGAACAATGGTTTTTCACAAAGCTGTACGATAAAGGGCTTGTTTATAAAAAGACCAGCGCAGTTAACTGGTGCCCTAAAGACGCCACCGTACTAGCCAACGAGCAAGTAATCGATGGTTGCTGTTGGCGCTGTGACACCCCAGTAGAGCGAAAAGAAATTCCCCAATGGTTCATACGTATCACCGACTATGCTGAGCAATTGTTGGACGATTTAGATGATTTAGATCAGTGGCCAGAACAAGTTAAGACGATGCAACGTAACTGGATTGGTAAGAGTCGCGGTATCAACGTTACCTTTGATCTTTCAGAAAGCGTTTCTGGGTATCAAGACTTTGAAGTCTACACCACTCGTCCTGACACTTTGATGGGCGTTACCTATCTAACCTTAGCAACCCAGCATCCAATCGCACTGGAAGTTGCTCTAACTAATCCTTCCTTGGCAGAATTTATAGAACAGTGCCAAACTCAACAGATATCCGAAGCAGAGATGGCCACAATGGAAAAGCGTGGCATAGATACTGGTATCACGGCCCTGCATCCATTGACTGGAGAACTTGTTCCAGTGTGGGTGGGAAACTATGTGTTGATGGACTATGGTTCGGGAGCAGTAATGGCTGTGCCCGCTCATGATCTACGAGACCATGAGTTTGCTAAGAAATATCAACTACCTATAAAGCAGGTTGTGACGCCAAAAAACGATCAACATTGTGACGTTGCTGTTGATGCTTTTACTGAAAAAGGGCTACTCGTTAATTCAGGCCCCTACAACGGACTTGATTTCGCTGCCGCCTTTGATGCCATGGCAGCTGATCTTGAGTCCACTAACCATGGTTCAGTAACCACCAATTATCGCCTGCGTGACTGGGGTGTTAGTCGTCAGCGCTACTGGGGCACGCCTATCCCAATGTATAATTTGGCGGAGGGCGGTGAAATTCCAGTGCCTCTAGATAAATTGCCAGTAATTTTACCCACCGATGTTACGATGGATGGTATCCAATCACCAATTAAGGCAGACAAAAATTGGCGCATGGCCGACTTGAACGGCAAATCAGTTGAGCATGAAACAGACACTTTCGACACCTTTATGGAGTCCTCTTGGTATCACGCTCGGTTTACCTGTTCCGACCTAGATAGCGCGATGCTCGACCCCGCGCGGGCCGATTACTGGCTTCCGGTAGATCAATATGTGGGTGGTATAGAACACGCGATTTTGCATTTACTTTATGCTCGGTTTTACCACAAATTATTGCGTGATGAAGGACTAGTGAGTAGCAGCGAACCATTCAAGAGCCTACTATGCCAAGGTATGGTGCTGGCCGAATCATTTTACACTGAGAGCGCCGGCCGAAAAGTCTGGCTATCCCCCCGCGACGTTAAGGTTGAGCGCGACGCTAAGGGTCGCGCCCTGACTGCCATCGAAATTAAAACTGGCCTGCCAGTCCACAGTGGCGGCATTACTAAGATGTCTAAATCCAAAAATAACGGCATAGACCCACAGACGACTATTGATAAATATGGTGCTGATACGGTACGGCTGTTCACTATGTTTGCTGCGCCTCCAGAGCAAACTCTAGAATGGAGTGATGAGGGCGTTTCTGGCGCCTACCGTTTCTTGCGCAAACTATGGAAGATGGTTCATGATCACCTAAGCCACGATATCGCTGACCCCATAAATGTCGACGAGCTTAACGAGACACAAAAAGATCTGCGACGTAAGACGCACGAAACCATTGGCAAGGTTAACGATGACTATGGTAGGCGTAATACCTTCAATACGGCGATTGCTGCAGTTATGGAATTGCTAAATGATATTGCTAAGCTAAATGAGTCAGATGCGCAATCTATCGCGGTAAGACATGAAGCTTTGACCTGTGCTATTTTACTTTTATCACCTGTAGCGCCGCATATCTGTCATAGTTTGTGGGCGACTCTAGGCAACTCAGAATCAGTCGCGGATGCTAGCTGGCCCGTTGTTGACGAGTCAGCCTTGGTTCGCACGACGATAACCTTAGTGCTCCAAGTGAATGGCAAGGTACGAGGTAAAATTGAAGTATCTGCCGATATTTCCAAGCAAGGCATTGAAGAAATTGCCCTCCAAGATGCTAATGTTCAACGCTTTATAGAAGGTTTTACCATTCGCAAAATTATTGTTGTACCTGGTAGATTAATTAACATCGTGGCTAACTAAGAGACCAGTGATGAAACAAAAAATATTGCTAATAGCCCTTACTTTCCTAATCACTAGCTGTGGCTGGCAATTACGTGATACCCAGATTGCTCCTTCATCGATAGGAACTATTTACATCTCCTCAAGTAATCCTAGTAGCGCCCTGATCACCGAGTTAAGACGAGCCCTTAACACCTATGGCGTGAAGGTCGCGTCTAATTCCTCAAGCGCAGACTATGCTGTCGTTATTGTCGACTTTAGGCAAAATCATCGCACCGCAAGCCTTAACGCCAGCGCTCGAGTTGCCGAATATCAGCTTAACGAAGATGTTGATTTTTATATCACCGACCCTCAAGGTAATCAAATAACATCTTTATCCACAGCCTCTGTGGAACGTGTTTATGAATTTAGTGAGGACGACATCCTAGCTTCAGATAATGAGGAGCAATTTATACGCAACGGAATGCGCGAAGATATAGCGCGTCAAATATTGAATCGATTGCGCGTTTTGCCTCAGTAAATAGAGTGCTGAAGAAACCTAAGAGTAAGCGATGAAAATACGACCAGAGCAGTTCAAAAACCACCTCCATAAAGATCTGTTGCCTGCCTATATGATTAGCGGAGATGAACCTTTACTAGCGCAAGAATCTGCTGACGCCCTGCGTCTTGCAGCCCGGCAGCAAGGGTTCTCGGGAAGGGATGTTTTTTATAGCGATGGTAAATTTGACTGGGACCAACTACATAATGAAGCTAACGCATTATCGCTGTTTTCTGAAAAGAAAATAATAGAAATTAATATTAGTAATGGCAAACCTGGTGATAAGGGCAGTAAGGCAATCTGTGAACTCTGCGCTAACCCAAACCCAGACAATCTATTATTAATAGTCGCTCCTAAGCTTGAACGCGCGGCACAAAACAGTAAATGGGTTAAAAGTATTGAATCCTTGGGAGCCCATGTCCAAGTGTGGCCTATCACGGGTGAACAATTACCGCGCTGGATTAAGCAGCGCCTCCATGATTCAGGGATAGACGCAAACCAAGAGGCTGTTCAAATTCTTGCTGAGCGTGTTGAGGGTAATCTTTTAGCCGCCACCCAAGAAATAGAGAAACTTAAATTGTTGGCGGTAGACGGCAAAGTCGATGCAACAACAATGTCCTCGGTAGTTGCTGATAGTGCAAGATATAACCTGTTTGAGTTTGTCGACAAAATATTAATAGGGGATGCTCAATCTGCCGCGAGATCATTGCGAGGTTTGCAAAATGAAGGGACTGACGCAGTTCCACTGCTGTGGGCTATCACTCGAGAATTACGTATTCTTGTTAAGGCTAGTGAACAGGTAGCTAGAGGCGAGCACAGTGACTGGGCCCTAAAGAATGCTGGCGTTTGGGAAAAACGCTTACCGCTATTTCGTCGCGCACTTAAACGATGCAGTGGCGCCCATCTTAGAATGTTGATGTATCAAGCGGGGGCCATTGATCAAGCTATCAAAGGTATCCGAAAAGCAGATACTTGGGACGAAATGACGACTCTGGTTCTATCTTTTGCAGGCAGCCAAATACTAAAACCAAGCAACGTTAAATTACTAATAGAAAGCTAGAATAAATCCTTCAGCTCAATTATATTTTTAATTTTACTAGTTTCCCAACCAAAAATAGACCACAGCGGTAATAACCAGAATCCCGATTAAGTTGAGCACTAGCCCTTCTCTGACCATTTGTTCGACCGTTATCTTGCCAGTACCAAAAACAATCGCGTTGGGACCAGTAGCCACTGGCAACATAAAAGCACAGCTTGCGGACAGGGCTGCAGGTAACATTAAGAGTGCCGGTTCAAAACCAGCGCCTAATGAAGCCGCCGCGAGAATAGGCATAAGCAAAGCTGTGGTGGCGGTATTGCTGGTTATTTCTGTAAGGAAGGTGACGGCCATTGCAACCACTGCTATCACCACAATAATTGATAAGCGAGTCACACCAGAAAGCGCATCTCCGATTGCTGTACTTATGCCTGTAATCGCAAAGGCTTTTGCAATAGCAATACCGCCAGCAAATAATAACAAAACGCCCCAGTGAATCGTGGAGGCCGACTCCCAATCCAATAATTTACCGCCAGAACCATTAGGTATCACAAACATTAGTACAACTGCCGTCAATGCTACCGCAGCATAATTTGCAGACGGCACACCGAACCAAGTAGTCCAACCACCGAATGGCTCGCGCAGAGTGATCCAGGCTAGAGCAGTTAAACCAAATATGATTAACACGCGAATTTCTTCGTCACGCCAGACGCCAACTTTAGGTATTTCTAGGGGGGTGCCATTTTTTAGATGGCGCGTCATCCACAAACCCGCTACTGGAATCATAATCACTACCACGGGTAACGCCCAAGCCATCCATTGACTAAAGCTCGGCATGGAACCCGTGGTTTCAGCATACACTTTAAGAAAAATGACATTAGGCGGCGAACCTATTGGCGTACCCAAACCTCCAATACTTGCAGAGTAGGCAATACCCAAAAAAAGCGCTATAGCAAGCTTTTGACTTTCAGCAGAATTTTCTACGCTGTCTATAACCGCATAGGCAACAGGCAATAACATAAGGGTGGTTGCAGTATTTGACACCCACATACTTAGTGCGGCTGAGGCCACCATAAAGCCAAACACTAATCGGCTCTGGTTCTCGCCACCAAATAGGTTCACCAACCCCAAAGCAATCCGTCGATGAGCGCCACTTTTTTCCATCGCTTTTGACAGCATGGCGCCGCCCATCAATAAAATAATAAGCGGGTCACCATAAGCTTGAGCAACCTGCTTACCATCGAGTATGCCCAACAGAGGCATGACGCCTAAGGGAATCATAGACGTCGCCGGAATCGGAATCGGCTCAAATATCCACCACAATGCACAAAGAAGCGTCAAACCAGCTGTCAAAGCCCCCTCAATTGCCCACCCATAAGACAGCATTAAAGCCGAGACACAAGCACCTCCCAGAGGTGCAATCCAAAGCATGAGTTGCTTAATTTGACTGGTCATTATTCGCCTTCTAACATAAAGTCACCGCGTTCATAAGCCGCCACAATATCTGCCGCATTAGCCTGATCTGATTCATTGACCATGATCGACAAGTGCCCCATGACCGCGATCTCGCCCAAACCGCCCTGCAATGAAGCCCCATGAAGGAATACCTGCAAGCCAGCTTGCTCGATCAAGTCTCTCAGTAATTGTGCTTCAAAATAATCACTACCGCGATAAACAGAAATCATAATCGTCGGCGACGCATACTATAAGCAATACCCACCAAAAGAATACCCGAAGTATTCGCCAGTAAATCTAGTGGGTCACCATAACGATAGGCTGTCATGGACTGGGCTATTTCCATGAGCAACCCAAAGAGTACTAAAATGGCGCCAATGCTCCAAATCGAAAATCGATAGCTATAGGCACAGATAGCCAAGAAATATAGGCTCCCATAAGCGATAGAGTGGTGTATTTTATCCTCCCAGCTAACTAGTTGTTGAGGCACATTGATAGGTAATAGCGACAATAAGATTACTGCCACAATGTCCAACCAAAAAAATAGTTTGAAGTTTTTTAGTAGTGGCATCTTAGTTCTCTGTTATCCGCTTATTTAAATTAGTATACCTATCCAAAGTCCCCACATCACACCATTCTCCTGAATAAAGAGTGCCGCTTATCTGTTGGGAGAGAATTGCTGGTCGGAATACATTACGCAATGGGAAAATATTGTCCTGCTGATCAATATTCTTAAATAATTCAGGACTTAAAATACTAATGCCACTATAGGTATGTCGTTTCGACTCAAAGCCTATTCTATGATGCGCAAGCGAAAAATCACCCATTGGATTGTGCTTGGGATTATTCACCAACACCAAATGGGCCAGGTCATTCAGCTCTAACGAGTTCATTAGCAAAGTTTCGATAGGAAAATCAGTCCAAATGTCGCCACTAACCAACAAAAAAGGATCTGACCCTAAAAAGGGTAGAGCGTTCAAAATGCCACCCCCAGTCTCTAAGGGGTACTCTTCACGAGACCAATTAATGGTCACTCCGAATTGACTGCCGTCAGAAAAATAGTCTTCTATTTGGTCAGCTAACCAAGAGATATTAATTACGATTTCGGTTATGCCCGCACTCGCAAGTCTTTCAAGATGATAAGCAAGCAAAGGTTTCCCAGCGATCTTAAGCATAGGTTTTGGTGTTCTATCGGTCAGTGGTCGCAACCGCGCGCCCAATCCGGCGGCCAAAATCATTGCCTTCATAGCGGCCCACCCTGATCCTTATACCAATTTTTTTTTAGCAAATATGGCATGATTTTTTGATCAAACCAATCGCCAAATTCACGGGTCTCAGGGTAGCGATTGGCTATCTCTAGGCTATAGGCAACCACTAGAGATAAGTCATTCAAATAACCAACTTTGCCATCTCTTAGCGCCAATCGAGAAAATATACCCATCACTTTTATATGTCGTTGCAACCCCATAAGGTCGAACCAACGTAAAAAAACCTGATCGTTAACGTTATTTATTAACCCCAACTCTTCTAACCTTTGCTTATAATTTAGAGCTCTTTTCTGGACTAACTCCACGGGCCAACGCACGTAGCAATCCTTTAAAAGAGAGACTAAGTCATAAGTAATAGGGCCTTCAACAGCATCTTGGAAATCAATCACTCCAATGCTGTCATCCTCCAAAATCATTAAATTGCGTGAATGGTAATCTCGATGAACAATCACCTTGGGTTGCTCTAGAGCATTACAGGTTAAATCGCTGTACAGTTTTTTAATCATAATCTGTGCCGCAGCATCGATCTCGACTCCAAGCAGCTCTTTTACAAACCATTGTTCAAATAAACCGAGCTCATTAGATAAAACCTCTAAATCATATGGTGCGAAAACCTGAGGGTTAGCGGGTAATTGTTGAATTGTCAGGAGCATGGACTCTGCCTGTTGGTAGCGATAATCAACAGACTTATCTGTAAGGACCGCTTGTAATAATGTTTCACCAAAGTCTTCTAGCAACAAAAAGCCACGACTGAAATCAACCGCCCTGAGTGAAGGCCGCCTTATGCCCGCAGCTTTAAAGACCAATGAGATGTCAACATAAGCTTGGTTCTTTTCCTTACTTGGCGGCGAATTGACAGCGATGAGGCTCGGTTGAGTATTTAATCGATAGTAGCGGCGAAATCCAGCATCACCAATGAGAGGCGAGACATGTAGCGGTTCAATAAGCTTGTTGTCAACGGGCAGATAAGCCAAAATCCAGTCTATAAAATCCTGACTAAGATCGCTATTCATCAGCTTCTGTTCCTCCAAACGAGGTTGATTTATCAGCTAAGACCACTGTATCTATTCTCCCTTGGCAATAAAATTTAATTTTAGCTCATTTAAGTGATTTGATCGCGCTAATAGTCGAATATATCAGGTAAAATGTTAGGGTATTAATATGACTGTTGGACTCTGGCTCTGATGCTAGCAAATCAATACATTTCTACCCGCCTTCATCTGCGTTTTATAATTGCAGTTACCATTAGCCTCGCATGGCCGATTACAGTGCTAGCGACTGAAAATAACACCGGGCCACATAATCTTGACTGGGTCAAAGCTCAGGCTATGACGGACGAGCAACGCAGTAAACTCGCCGCTAATTGTTGCGGTGCCTACATTGAACCTCAGCATGATAGTCAAGATGCTAATTTGAAAATGGAAGATGCACCTCTAAGAATTAAAGCGATCTCTACTGAAGCTCCATCTGATTCAGTGGCGATCTTAGAAGGTGATGTCCAGATATCCCAAGGCAACCGTGAGGTTCGCAGCCGTTATGCTAAAGTTGATAAGTCGACAGGCAAGGTTTCCTTAGAAGGCAATGTGCAATTTCGCGAACCAGGCCTACTACTGCTTGGTGATCGAGCGACCGTTGATATGGCTACCCGAAATGTACAGGTCGACAATGTCACCTATGTTATTCATGAGGCTTCAGTCCGCGGCACTGCCAAAAATCTGAATCGAAAAGCTGAAGACATTATCGTTATTAATGATGCGTCCTACTCGTCCTGCGAACCCGGCGATTCAAGCTGGCATCTAGTGGCTAAAGAAATTGAAATTAATCAAACTACTGGTTTCGCCACGGTTAAAAGTGCCCGCATAGAAGTCAAAGATGTTCCGATTTTCTACTTACCCTACATGAAATTCCCAATTGATGATCGTCGCTCATCAGGCCTGCTGTTTCCCACGATCGACATGAATCAGAAAAATGGTTTAGATTTCACCCAGCCTATTTATTGGAATATTGCAGAAAATTACGACGCCACTATATCTCCACGCTATATTCAACATCGTGGTTTTGTCCTAGACACGGACTTTCGGTATCTGAATAGCTGGTCAGAAAATAAAGTTGCCGCTGCTTTTTTAGCAAATGACAAGGGTGGAAATGACGCTGAAAAAATTGATCCCCTCACTGGGCTTTATCCGAACGAGGGTGAAGATCGCTATATGTTTAATCTCGACCATTTTGGCGGTAAAGGCCTACCTTGGTCCACCTTTGTAGATTACAACAAGGTCAGCGACATACGATACGTGCGCGATCTTGGCAATATGACGATTGATGAAACTAGCAGAACTCACTTACAACAGCGGGCCCATGCTAGCTATAAAACCGACCATTGGAACTACCGTATCGGAAGCAGAGACTATCAAGTGATTACGGAAGGATTAGATGACCAGTATTCTGTGGTGCCTAATGTCTCTATCAACGGCTACTATCGTTTTACCAATAATATAGTGATTGATCTTGACAACCAATACACCAGATTTAACCACAGTAATCCAAGCATGGTAGAAGGCAGTCGCAGTCGAATTGATTACGGCATCAGCTGGGATCAGCGTTGGAATTGGGGCTACTTCAAACCTAAAGTACAGATGAAACACCTTGCCTATAATCTAGACAGCCCAGATAATCTTTCGGCCCAGTTAACTAACAGAACTCCCGAGATAACCATTCCGGTATACAGTCTTGATACTAGCGTGTTTTTCGAAAGAAACTCAAACTTGATGACTGGGTACACGCAAACTTTTGAACCTCGAGTGTTTTATCTAAAATCGACCTACAGAGATCAATCATCTCTACCTGATTTTGATACAAGAGAGCTCACCCCTTCTTATGAAAAGCTGTTTCGTGATGGGCGTTTTGTCGGCGGCGACAGGATTTCTGATGACAAGCGTTTGACGGTAGGTTTTACCACTCGTTTTATTGACCAAACAACAGGTCAGGAAAGATTCAGAGCTAGTATCGCTCAGTCTATGTATTATACCGAACGCTTAGTGACTTTGGCGGTAGCTCCCACAGCGAAAGAATTGTCTGATATGGGTCGAGACAAATCTCTCATCGCAATAGAACTAGCAGGGCGAATCAATAAAAAATGGCGCTTCAGTGGCGACCTGGTCTATAACGATTTCGATCACCATCTAGAAAAAAGTAGTCTAAGCCTTCGTTATAATGATCGAGAAAGACGATTATTCAACTTCACTTACCGATATACTAGCAGGGAATCTAGATTATATGATATTCAAGCCGTCGACCAAGATATAAAGCAAGCTAATGTATCGGCGTTTATTCCCTTGTCGAGTAATTTTAATCTCGTAGGGCGCTGGAGTCATGATTTTACTAATCGCAGGGAACTTGAAGTGTTCGCTGGGTTCGAATACAACAACTGTTGTTGGAGGGCCTCCCTTGTCGCCCGAAGATGGTTAGATAGAGACGATGAGGTATTTTTTCCCGAGCAAGATTTAAGAGGCAAAAACGGTCTCTTTTTTCAAATACAATTTAAAGGTCTGGCAGGTAGTAGTGGCCGGGTAGATACAATGTTACGTAATGGTATTTATGGATATGAACAGACAGAAAACTTCTAAGCAAAAACTCAGCGGATTAATCTTAGTCATTAGCATGCTTCTTTTGCCAAGTATGGTTATCGCGCAAATTAAAGTTTTGGATAAGATAACAGCAATCGTTGATGATGATGTGGTCTTACAGAGTGAGTTAGACCAAAGAATGATAGCGGTACTAAGCCAGATACAAGCCTCTGGCACTAAGGCCCCACCGCAGGACATTCTTAGGCAACAGATCCTCGAAAGACTAATCTCTGAGCGCTTGCAACTTACAATGGGTTATGACGCGGGTATTCGTATCACTGATGAAGAGCTTAATCAGGCTATAGTTCGCATTGCTTCAAACAACAAACAAACTATGGATGAGTATATCGATCAGCTTGCCCTGCAAGGTAGCAGCGTCTCTATAATTCGAGAAGAGATCCGCAATGAAATGACGATCCTTCGCGTTCAACAAGGTAAGGTAATGCGACGCATCAGGATTAGTGAGCAAGAATTAGATAATTTTTTGAGTTCCGAAGAAGGTCGCTTTGTCACCTCCCCTGAGGTCAATATTGGTCAAATTTTACTGTCAATATCAAGCGGATCTAAAAAACAAAGAATCGACGGTATACTGGATCGAGCTCAAGCATTGTTAGATCAAGCTAATAATGGAGAAGATTTTAGATCGCTAGCCATTGCCAACTCAGCAGATCAATCGGCCCTTCAAGGCGGCGACCTTGGCTGGAGGAAAATGGCGCAATTACCCGGGGTATTTATTGATGCTGTTGAACAGCTAGACATTGGTGAGATCTCCAGCCCTATCCGCAGCGACGCGGGCTATCATTTAATTAAACTTTATGAGCGCCGTGGTGGTGGTAAGCAGCTGATAGAACAGCACTTCGCACGACATATTCTAATTAAACCCAATCAAATTCGCGATGAAATCACGACTATTGGTCAACTCAACAACCTGCGTGATCGTATTATTGCAGGGGAAGACTTTGCTATTCTATCTAAAGAATTCTCAGAAGATCCTGGATCTGCTCTAAATGGAGGCGAATTAGGCTGGTCTACTCCAGGAATGTTTGTTCCTGAGTTTGAACAAACCATGAGTACCATTCCAGTAAATGACGTCAGTGCGCCTTTCTCGTCTCAATTTGGATGGCATATTCTGCAAGTTACTGAGCGTCGGCAACAGGACTTCAGCGGTGAAATTCTGAGAAATAGAGCCCAAAACATGCTCCAGCAGAGAAAGTATGAAGAAGAGCTTCAAGTCTGGCTTCAGGAAATACGTGACGAGGCCTTTATCGAAATAAAAGAGTCCCCTCAGTCATGACGTTAAATCTGGCATTGACTCCGGGGGAGCCCTCCGGGGTCGGTCCGGACTTACTCATTCAACTAGTCCAGCAAAAACAGCAACAACAAATTATCGCGTTCGCAGATCCAGATATGTTGGCTGCACGCGCAACTATGCTGGGTCTGCCGCTTAATCTGGTTGAAGTGCAAGACGACTTTGTCTCATCAACACCCAGCGAACTTGCAGTTGTTACGTCCAAAGTAGCTATGCCAGTCGAGCCTGGCGTACTAAATCAAGCCAATGCGCCCTATGTGCTTAACTGTTTAGATGCGGCTATCGCTTCCTGCCAAGAAGGCCTTTGTCAGGCGATGGTCACCGGCCCAGTGCAGAAATCGATCATCAATGATGCTGGTATTAAATTTAGCGGCCATACTGAATATTTAGCTGAAAAAACTAAAAGTGATACGGTGGTTATGATGCTCGCAACTGAAGAATTGCGCGTCGCTTTAGCTACGACTCACCTCCCTCTTCGCGATGTTCCTGATGCTATTTCGGTTGAGCTACTAATGCCCATCATCGATGTGTTGTATCAAGATCTTCAAAATAAATTCGGCATCAAGCAGCCTACAATACTAGTCAGCGGGCTTAATCCTCATGCAGGAGAAGGTGGTCATATAGGTCAGGAGGAAATCAACGTTATAGCACCGGTGATTAGACATTACCGCGAGGCAGGGAGAAATATAATAGGACCTCTGCCCGCTGACACGCTGTTCACCCAGAAGCACCTTTTGGACGCAGATGCAGTTCTAGTTATGTACCACGACCAAGGTTTACCAGTCCTCAAGTATCAGGGCTTTGGCAGAGCAGCGAATATAACCCTTGGCCTGCCTATTATTAGGACGTCGGTGGATCACGGTACGGCACTGGATATAGCCGGTACAGGCCTTGCTGACATTGGCAGTTTACATGCCGCAATAAAGGTCGCCGTACAAATGGCAAGTGTTCAAATATGAAGAAGGAACACCAAGCTCGTAAACGATTCGGTCAGAATTTTCTTATTGATCAGCAGGTAATAAGCCAAATAATCTCTGCGATTGGCCCGAAAATAGATGACAACCTGATAGAAATCGGGCCTGGCACTGCAGCGCTCACTGAGCACCTAATAAAGAGATGTCCCAGCATGTCTGTTTTGGAACTGGATCGTGATTTAGTAAAGTTTTTAGGGACTAAATTTGCCGATTATCCTGATTTTAAGATTCACAGTGGCGATGCTCTAGATGTGGATTTCACTCAATTTTATGATGGTCGGGACTTGCGGCTCGTAGGGAACTTGCCCTACAACATTTCTACTCCAATTCTTTTTCATCTGTTGCAAGTAGGTCATCTGATTAAAGATATGCATTTTATGTTGCAGCGGGAAGTAGTGGATCGTCTAGGCGCGAGTCCTGGCAGCAAGACATATGGAAGACTATCGGTAATGATTCAATACCACTGTCAAGTAATGCCTATTATCCCTGTTCCTCCCGAATCCTTTAGGCCCGCGCCAAAGGTGCAATCTGCCGTTGTGAGATTAAAACCTCACCGACAGAAACCCTTTATCGCTGATAATGAAATATTGTTTAGTCAGGTCGTTAATCTGAGTTTTCAGCAACGGCGTAAGACCCTTAGAAATTGTTTAAAATCGTTGTCACATTGTTTGGATGGATTAGAGGGGCGGCTCGATCTGTCAGCCCGTCCAGAGCAGCTGTCTGTAGGTGATTTTGTCACAATCGCAAACCATGTCAACCAAACTATGAGTGAGACCTAATGACTACTAGCACCCAGCCCATTATGATTACAGTCATTACTGAATATCTAACCGAACAATCTCAACCTGAAGAAAATCGCTATGCATTTGCCTACCATATAACAATTAAAAATCAGAGTGTCCGGTCAGCAAAAATACTGACACGACACTGGATTATTGTTGATGCAAATCAAGAGCGTAAGGAAGTGCATGGCGAAGGCATTGTCGGAAAACAACCTATTATTTTAAGTGGTGATAAGTATGAATATACCAGCGCAGTGGTGCTGGACACCCCTGTGGGCACTATGGAAGGGTCATACCAGCTTGTCGATGACGGCGGTGTGACCTTTAACGCACCGATAGAGCCATTCCTCCTCTCAATCCCCCACGCTGTTCATTAGGTGACTCATTACGCTGTAGGGGACATTCAGGGCTGTTTTGAGGCGCTGATCAAGCTCTTAGCGAAGATTCAATTTGATCCAGATCAGGATTGTCTGATTTCCGTAGGTGATCTCGTCAATCGAGGGCCTCAGTCGCTAGAAACTTTACGCTATTGTAAAAATTTAGGGGATTCCTTTGCCACGGTATTGGGCAACCACGATCTACATCTGCTTGCTATAGCCCATGGAATAAGAAATCCAACCTCGAAGGACACGCTCAATCCTATACTTGAGGCCTCAGATAAGGATGAATTGCTAGACTGGTTGCAACAACAGCCCCTACTGCTAAACGTAAAGGGTTATACCATTGTGCACGCAGGAATACCGCCGCAATGGTCTATTGCAAAGGCAGAGAAGCTTGCTAATGAGGTCAACTGCGCTTTGACCTCTGAGAATAGCGGCGCTTACTTCAGCGCCATGTACGGTAACTACCCACTACTTTGGTCAGATGACTTATATGAACCGGCGAGACTACGGGTCATCACTAACTACCTCACCCGTATGAGATTTTGTACCGCGGACGGTGAGCTTGACCTCGACACGAAAAGTACCATCATCCCGCCTACGGGTCATAAAGCTTGGTTCAGCCACTCTGGCCGAAAAACAGAGGGTAATAAAATTATTTTTGGCCACTGGGCCGCGTTAGAAGGGCGTGATTGTGGGGACAATCTTTTCCCGTTGGACACGGGCTATGTGTGGGGTGGTCCCATGAGGATCATGAACCTAGATACGGAAGAATATATTCACATAAATCCTTAGCCAAGGGTTTATGGACTTCACGGTAACGGACACAAAAAAGCCGAGCAAGAGCTCGGCTTTAATCATTTATGTCAAGAGCCTACTCAGCAGCGACTTCTAACACTTCACTAGACGTGTCAGCCATTTCACGACCCACAAGCTCAACATAAGCCATAGGCGCCTTATCACCGGTACGATTGCCGCACTTTAATATACGAAGATACCCACCCGGACGCTCCAAAAAACGGGGCCCAAGATTAGAAAACAATTTCCCAACTGTCGCCTTGTCACGAAGGCGATCAAAAGCCAAGCGGCGATTGGCAACACTGTCTTCCTTCGCTAGCGTAATAAACGGCTCAGCGAAACGACGAAGCTCCTTTGCTTTAGGCAAAGTCGTCTTTATGAGCTCGTGCTCAACCAGTGACGCAGTCATGTTGCGAAACATTGCCCTTTTATGAGTACCTGATTTGTTCAGCTTGCGGCCACTATAACGATGACGCATGATTTATTTCCTTAATTCGTTGCTTACTTAGCAATTCTTTCTAAATAAAATAACTTAACCTAGCTCGCGTTCACTCTTAAGACTAGCCGGAGGCCAGGTTTCGAGTCGCATGCCCAATGACAAACCACGTGAGGCTAAAACATCTTTAATTTCTGTCAGCGATTTCTTGCCTAAGTTCGGCGTCTTCAATAACTCTACTTCCGTACGCTGGATTAAATCGCCAATATAGTAAATGCTCTCAGCCTTAAGACAGTTTGCAGATCGCACAGTCAATTCAAGATCATCAACCGGACGGAGGAGAATAGGATCAATCTCTTCTTCCTTCTCTTCAGGCTCCGCAGCTGTTTCTCCCTGCAAATCTACAAACACCGCCATTTGCTGTTGCAAAATAGTAGCAGCCCGGCGAATAGACTCTTCAGGGTCAATCGTGCCATTAGTTTCAAGTTCCAAAACTAACTTATCAAGGTCAGTGCGGTTCTCAACGCGCGCGTTTTCGACGCTATAAGACACTTTAAATATCGGACTAAAAGAAGCATCAAGTTGCAGACGACCTATTGTAAGACCTTCGTCTTCACTAACACGAGCGTCAGAAGGCTGATAACCTCGACCTCGCACTATATTCAACTCCATGTTTAGCGCTGTTTCACCTGAGATAGTAGCAATAACATGCTCGGGGTTAATAACCTCTAGATGGCTATCACACTCAATATCTCCAGCAGTTACAACACCTGGGCCTTTTGCCTTCAATGTCACTGTTGTTTCGTCTCGCCCTTCCATTACGACCGCTACACCCTTCAGGTTGAGCAGTATTTCCATAACGTCTTCTTGGATACCCTCAATTGTACCGTATTCATGCTCGACGCCATCAATCTGAACGTCAACAATGGCACATCCAGACATCGAAGATAGCAGGATACGACGAAGCGCATTTCCCAATGTATGACCAAACCCACGCTCTAACGGCTCAAGAACAACCTTAGCATGTGTAGGACTATAAGCAGTTACATCGATATTTCGCGGTGTAAGCATTTCAGTAGCAGAATTTTCCATATTATTACCTGTAAGAGCTGACAGCCATTATTTAGAGTAAAGTTCTACGATCAGATTCTCATTAATCTCTGAAGGCAAGTCGGAACGATCGGGGATTCGAGTAAAAGTGCCTTCCATTTTATTACTGTCTACACTAATCCACTCAACTTCCCCTCTCTGTGCGGCAAGCTGCATAGCGGTTTGCACACGGAGTTGCTTCTTAGACTTCTCGCGGAGACCAACGATGTCTCCCTCGCTGACGCGGAACGAAGCAATATTCACTTTTTCGCCATTCACTAAGATTGAATTGTGCGCCACCAATTGACGCGACTCAGCGCGAGTAGCACCGAAACCCATTCTGTAAACGACGTTATCAAGACGTGACTCTAACAAGGTCAACAGGTTTTCACCGGTATTACCCTTAGTTCCAGCCGCAGCCTTATAGTAGCCTCTGAATTGCTTTTCCAATACGCCGTAAATACGACGTACCTTTTGTTTTTCACGCAACTGCACGCCGTAATCTGACAAACGCCCACGGCGCTGTCCGTGCTGACCTGGTGCACTATCTGCGCGACACTTTGATTCTAGGGGGCGTACGCCACTTTTAAGGAACAGATCTGTTCCTTCACGACGCGACAGCTTACAAGTTGGTCCAAGATATCTAGCCATTATTGTTCTCTCTTACACTCGGCGTTTTTTAGGAGGACGGCAGCCATTATGTGGAACTGGCGTCACATCCGTGATGTTAGTAATTTTGTATCCGGCATTATTGAGCGCACGAACTGCTGACTCTCTACCCGGCCCTGGACCCTTTACTTGGACATCAAGGTTCTTCAACCCATAGTCCTTGGCTGCTTCGCCAGCACGTTCTGCAGCTACCTGAGCCGCAAAAGGCGTACTTTTACGCGAACCACGGAACCCAGACCCACCTGAAGTCGCCCATGACAGGGTGTTACCCTGACGATCGGTGATGGTCACAATAGTATTATTAAACGACGCATAAATATGCGCCACCCCGTCAATGACGGTCTTCTTTACCTTTTTACGGGCTGGTTTAGCTGCTGCTTTTGCCATTACAAACCGATCCTAATTATCGTTTAATGGGACGCTTGGGACCTTTACGGGTGCGCGCGTTCGTTTTGGTGCGCTGTCCACGCACCGGCAAATTACGTCGATGACGAAGACCGCGATAGCAGCCCAAATCCATCAAACGCTTAATATTCATACTCGTCTCTCTACGCAGATCACCTTCAACTTCGTTTTGCCCTACGGCAGTACGCAGTTGGTCAAGCTGACCATCGTTTAGTGCAGAAATTTTAGTGTCTTCTGCAATGCCCACTTCCGCACAAATCTTACTCGCGGTAGGGCGTCCGATACCAAACACGTACGTCAGTGAGATCACTGCGTGCTTGTTATCAGGAATGTTGACACCGGCAATACGGGCCATTCACATTACTCCACTTATACTAAGGGTTTAATCAGTATCCCGGCCTTGCAACAAGACTGCAAAAAGGCGCGGTAGAATACCGATAGATCAACCAAAAATCAACCAATTATCCTTGACGCTGTTTATGACGCGGTTCAACACTACAAATAATACGAACCACACCCTTACGGCGGACAACTTTACAATTTCGACAAATCTTTTTAACCGATGCACGTACTTTCACAGCATCACCTCTCTATCGACGGCCAACGTTTTTAAGGTTGGCCTTTTTCATCAGCGAATCATATTGCTGCGACATTAGATGTGACTGCACTTGAGCCATAAAATCCATTGTTACAACAACCGCAATTAACAGCGACGTACCACCCAGATAAAACGGTACATTAAAGTACACGTTCAAAAACTGTGGCATCAGACAAATCAAGGTAATGTATACACCACCAATCAATGTCAACCTGGTGGTGACACTATCAATATATTTGGCGGTGTGCTCACCAGGACGAATCCCGGGCAGGTATGCACCACCTTTTTTCAAGTTATCAGCTACTTCTCTTGGGTTGTACATCAACGCCGTGTAAAAGAAACTGAAAAATATAATCAAACTAGAGAACAGCAAAATATAAAGAGGCTGTCCTGGACCTATCAATATGCCGATATCTTGCAACCAAGCTGGCGCATTAACGCCCTGCCCAAACCACTGACTTATAGAGGCTGGAAATAGCAGCAAGCTACTGGCAAAAATTGCTGGTATCACACCGGCCATATTAACCTTTAATGGCAAGTGAGATGTTTGCGCATTATAGGCTTGGCGACCTTGCCGTTGAGCATAGTTAACTGTCAAACGACGCTGCCCACGCTCTATAAAGACTACAAAATACACCACACCAACAGCAATCAACAATATAACCACCAGCATCAGAGGATTAAGATCACCCTGCCTCGCTGATTCTAAGGCCTGACCAATTGCACCGGGAATTCCCGCTACAATACCGGCAAATATAAGCATTGAAATGCCGTTGCCAATACCGCGCTCAGTGATCTGCTCACCTAACCACATCAAAAACACTGCACCTGCGACCAACGATGAAATAGCAACCGCATAAAACATGGTACTTACTTCATATGCTAGCCCTTGAGAGGCAAATCCAACCGACATTGCTGTACCCTGGATTGTCGCCAATACAACCGTCCCGTATCGGGTATATCGGTTGATCGTTCTACGTCCGCTATCACCTTCTTTCTTAAGCTGCTCAAGTGACGGAACAGTAGCCGATAAAAGCTGCATAATAATCGAAGCCGATATATAAGGCATAACACCCAATGCCAAAATGCTTAATCTCTCCAGCGCACCACCAGAAAACATGTTTGCCAACCCAAGAAATGTACCTTGGTTCTGAACAAATAGGTCAGCTAAGCGATCTGGATCAAATCCTGGTACCGGAATATGTGTACCGATACGGTAGATGATAATAGCCATGAACAAAAAGCGCAGACGAGCCCACAGCTCACCTAATCCTTTTTGATTGCCCACGGGCATACCACCTGGTTTAGCCATTATTATTTACTCTTCTACCTTGCCGCCAGCAGCTTCAATAGCTGCAATGGCACCTTTAGTTGCCCCGACACCTTGCAAAGTAACCGCTTTAGTGACTTCGCCAGAGCAAAAAACTTTTGCTCGAAGAATATTAGTGTTAATAAGGCCCGCCTTACGCAGTCCCTCGATATCGATGACTCCACCTTCCACCAAATCAAGTTCAGACAAACGAATTTCTGCTGTTACTGCCGCCAACCTGGAGGTAAAGCCATATTTAGGCAGACGTTTTTGAAGAGGCATCTGACCACCTTCAAACCCTGGGCGAATACTACCACCAGAGCGCGATGCCTGGCCCTTATGGCCACGACCAGCTGTTTTACCTAAACCACTGCCAATACCACGGCCAGCGCGTTTAGCTTCTTTTATTCGACCCGGAGCCGGGCTAAGGGTATTCAGACGCATCTTAAGCTTCCTCAACCTGTAACATATAGTTAACTTTATTAATCATTCCGCGCACTGATGGGGTATCTTCAACCTCAACAGTATGCCCTATCCGACGCAAACCCAAACCCATCAAACAAGCTTTATGGTTCTTTAACCTACCGATAGAGCTCTTCGTTTGCGTCACTTTAACTTTTTTCATTTTCGCTTTAGCCATGATCTACATCCAATAACCGACGTGCCTAGAAGGCCGTCACTTAGTTGAGAATTTCTTCCACCGATTTACCGCGCTTTGCTGCAACATCGTCCGGAGAACTCATCGCCTCCAATGCCTTAAACGTTGCTCGCACAACATTGACCGGATTCGTAGAGCCATAGCACTTAGCTAAAACGTTCTGAACACCAGCCAACTCTAATACAGACCGCATCGCTCCACCGGCAATAACACCTGTACCTTCAGACGCAGGCTGCATATAGATCTTAGACGCTGCATGTATACCTTTAGTAGGGTATTGGATCGTAGTTCCATCTAAGGAAACCTCGATCATATTGCGTCGTGCAGCTTCCATGGCCTTCTGAATGGCCATCGGAACTTCACGCGCCTTACCGCGACCAAAGCCTACCTTACCATTGCCGTCACCAACAACAGTGAGCGCAGTGAAAGCAAATATCCGCCCACCCTTAACCGTCTTCGCAACACGATTAACCTGGACTAACTTCTCCATCATGCCTTCAGCAGCGGCATCTTTTTGATCTGTACGAGCCATATCTTATACCTATTAAAATTCGAGGCCGGCTTCACGCGCGGCGTCTGCCAGTGCTTTAACACGGCCATGATATTTAAACCCACTACGGTCAAATGCTACTGAGGTAACGCCCGCGGCCACCCCACGCTCAGCAACTAACTTGCCAACCGCTGAGGCAGCGTCAATATTACCAGTGCTGCCAGCACGTAACTCTTTCTCAAGCGTCGAAGCAGTTGCAAGAACCCTATCCCCTTCAGCCGCAATGATCTGCGCATATATATGGCGTGGAGTGCGGTTGATACACAACCGAGTTACGCCCTGCTCACGGATTTTCATCCGTACTCGCTTAGCTCTGCGCTGACGTGAAACTTTTTTATCGCTCATCGTTTTACCCTGTTACTTCTTTTTGGCTTCTTTACGTCTTACATACTCTCCAGAAATCCTAACACCCTTGCCCTTATATGGCTCAGGTGGGCGGAAAGCACGAATCTCAGCTGCTGCCTGCCCTAATTTCTGTTTGTCTGAAGACTTCAATAGCACTTCGGTCTGACTTGGTGTCTCTGCAGTTACGCCATCGGGTAACTCATAAACAACTGGATGTGAAAAACCAAGTGTCAAATTAATTTTCGAACCCTGCACCTGCGCCCTATAACCAACGCCAACTAGGTCCAGTTTCTTCTCGAAACCCTGTGTAACACCAGTGACCATGTTGTTCACTAATGAACGGGTGGTACCGGACATTGCGCGAGCAAATGTGTCGCTAGACCGCGCCGCAAAGGTAAGCACATTATCTATTTGCTTAACTTCGACCTGTTCGTTGATCGCCATGGCCAGGGTACCCTTGGCACCTTTAACCGATATATCTGCCCCGCCGAAGGTAACTTCTACACCTTTGGGCAGTTCAACTGGATTATTCGCAACTCTAGACATTATTATTTCCTATCAGAATACTGTACAGAGCACTTCACCACCGATACCGGCTGCTCTGGCGGCACGATCAGTCATCACGCCTTTACTAGTGGAAACGATAGCAACACCAAGACCACTCCGTACTTTCGGCAAGTCACCAGTGCCAACGTACAAACGGAGACTGGGCTTGCTAATACGAGTAATCTCTTCGATCACTGGCTTGCCTTCAAAATATTTTAGCTCTACCGTTAACGTCGGCTTCACTTCTTCTGTGACGCTAAAGCCACCAATATAACCTTCGTCTTGCAACACCTTGGCCAATGACGCCTTAAGCTTTGAAGCCGGCATAGTAACCTCTGGCTTACTGCGATGGTGCGCATTGCGAATGCGGGTCAACATGTCTGAAATTGGATCTTGCATACTCATAGTGTTTGGCTCCTTAACTTACCAACTGGCTTTAACCAACCCCGGAACTTCACCACGCATTGCTGCTTCGCGTAGCTTGTTTCGGCACAGGCCAAACTTACTGTAAACCCCATGTGGGCGTCCCGTGATCTGACAGCGGTTACGCTGACGTACTGGGCTCGCATCACGCGGCAATTTTTGTAGCTTCTGTTGCGCTTCCCATCGCTCTTCGTCGCTAGCTGTAACACTACTTATTACTGCTTTCAACTCAGCGCGCTTTACAGCGAACTTTGCAACTGTTTTGGTGCGCTTATGCTCGCGCTGAACCATAGATGTCTTAGCCATTTATCTAACCCTCAACTTTTCAACGGGAAGTTAAAGGCACGTAATAGTGCGCGGCCTTCATCGTCGTTGCGTGCCGTAGTGGTAATCGTAATATCCAGACCACGCAACTTATCAATTTTCTCATAATCAATCTCCGGAAAGATGATCTGCTCAGTAACACCCATGGAGAAATTTCCTCTCCCATCAAACTGCTTAGGATTGATACCGCGGAAATCTCGTATCCGGGGAATAGCAATTCCAACGAGACGCTCCAAAAACTCGTACATGCGATCAGCACGTAACGTCACCTTGGTACCAATTGGCCATCCTTGACGGACCTTAAACCCGGCAATAGATTTGCGAGCATTGTTAATGACAGGCTTCTGCGCTGAAATCAACGTTAAATCAGCAACCGCATTTTCCAGTGATTTTTTGTCTCCAATCGCCTCACCGACACCCATATTAAGGGTAATCTTGGTAATGCGCGGAACTTCCATCACATTAGCCAGCCCTAGCTCTTTTTGGAGCTTTGCAGCCAACTCATTTTTATAAACTTCTCTTAACCTTGCCATTAGGGTTACCTGTTAACTTAAGCGTCTACGGCTTCGCCGCTAGACTTAAAGACACGAATTTTTGTGTTATCTTCCTGGATCTTAAAACCAACTCGATCCGCCTTATTTGTTGCGCCATTAAAGATCGCTACATTAGAAGCCTGTATAGGGGCCTCTTTCTCAATGATGCCACCGGGAATGCCCGCATTTGGGTTCGGTTTCTGATGCTTTTTAATCATCTGAACACCAGATACCACCATACGACCATTGTCCAAAACCTTAAGGACCTTGCCCCGCTTACCTTTATCTTTTCCAGCGATAATAACGACTTCGTCATCTCGCTTAATTTTAAGCATTACCATTTCCAAATCCTCGCTTACAGCACTTCGGGTGCTAGAGAGATAATTCGCATAAAACGCTCATTGCGTAGCTCGCGAGTTACCGGCCCAAAAATACGGGTGCCAATCGGCGCCAAATTAGCATTCAGCAACACAGCAGCATTATCGTCAAACTTAATCAGACTACCATCCTGGCGTCGCAAACCTTTTCTAGTACGAACTACAACCGCACTCATTACCTGACCTTTCTTAACCTTGCCTCGCGGTATAGCCTCTTTGACGGTAACCTTAATAATATCGCCAACTCGGGCATACCGACGGTGTGAGCCGCCCAACACTTTAATGCACATAACCCGGCGTGCGCCGCTGTTGTCTGCTACATCAAGATAACTTTCTGTTTGAATCATTTTCTTACCCCGAACCGATGGTTACAGCGTTACTCTGCAGCAGCGCGCTCGTCAATATTAACCAATTTCCACGCCTTATCTTTCGATACTGGGCGGCACTCTGCGATAGTTACTAAATCGCCTGTATGCGCATCATTTGTTTCATCATGCGCCTTAATCTTTGTCGACTTGGTCAAGATTTTACCGTAAACAGGGTGCTTTACCCGTCGCTCAACCAACACTGTGATCGTTTTGTTCATTTTGTCACTGACGATCCGTCCAGTCAGTGTACGAGAACTTGTTCGTAATTCAGACATTGTTATTCCCCTGCCTTCTGTGTCAACGCGGTTTTGATACGCGCGATATTTCGTCGCGTGGACTTCACCAGGTGACTTTCATTAAGCTGTCCAGTAGATAGCTGCATGCGCAACTTAAACTGCTGCTTAAGCTCATCTCCCAGCGCTGCCTGCAGTTCTTCAACAGACTTATCACGTAATTCATTTGCTTTCATTGTTACATCACCGTCCGTCTAACGAAGGTAGTTGCAATTGGGAGCTTGGCGGCACCAAGTGCAAACGCCTCACGAGCCAACTCTTCACTAACACCTTCCATCTCATATAAGACCTTGCCGGGCTGGATCAATGCTACCCAATACTCGACATTACCCTTACCTTTACCCATTCGCACTTCAAGGGGCTTTTTGGTTATCGGCTTATCTGGAAAAACTCTAATCCAGATCTTTCCACCACGCTTGATGTGCCGAGTCATGGCTCGACGAGCCGCTTCAATCTGACGAGCGGTCAAACGACCACGGCCTGAAGCCTTCAAGCCAAACTCACCAAAGCTGACTTTGCTGCCGCGCTGTGCCAGACCACGGTTACGGCCCTTGTGCATTTTGCGGAATTTTGTACGTTTTGGTTGCAGCATCTCGCTTTACCCTTTATCGCTTAATTCTTATTGCGTTTTTCTTTAACAGGAGCCTTAACAGCCTCCTCACCACCTAGAACTTCACCCTTGAAGATCCAGACCTTGACACCGATAATACCGTAAGTGGTATTAGCCTCTGCTGGCGAATAGTCAATGTCTGCGCGCAATGTATGCAACGGAACACGACCTTCTCTATACCACTCAGACCGCGCGATTTCCGCTCCGCCGAGACGACCACCAACTTGAATCTTTACGCCTAACGCGCCACCGCGCATAGCATTCTGAACCGCTCGCTTCATAGCCCGACGGAACATCACACGACGCTCTAGCTGCTGGGCGACATTCTGCGCCACCAACGAGGCATCTAAATCTGGCTTACGGATCTCTTCAATATTAATCGTAACCGTGCAACCCATCTGCTTGGCGATATCATTGCGTAACCGCTCAACATCTTCGCCCTTTTTGCCAATCACAATACCTGGACGCGCCGTATGAATAGTGACACGAGCACTGTCCGACGGACGCTCGATATCAATACGACTGACCGAAGCATGCGCGAGCTTTTTCCGAATATAGCCTCTTACAGCCAAATCTTGGTTGAGCTTCTCGGCATAGTCTTTGTTACCGGCATACCAGGTAGAGCTATGCTTTTTAACTATTCCTAGCCGGATACCGGTTGGATGTACTTTTTGACCCATTACATGGTCTCCCGAACCTAATTCTACTTTTCAGCGACTTTTACAGTGATGTGACAGCTGCGTTTTAATATTCTATCTGAACGACCCTTGGCACGCGGCTTAATGCGTTTCATAGTCATCCCCTCGTCAACAAAGATCGTTGACACTTTTAACTCATCGACGTCCGCGCCATCGTTATGCTCTGCATTAGCAATAGCTGACTCAAGCACCTTTTTAATGATGTCTGCGCCTTTCTTCGTGCTGAACTGCAATATTTCCAAAGCAGACTCAACCGACTTTCCTCGAACTTGGTCAGCCACTAACCGCGCCTTTTGGGCCGACATTTTAGCGCCTTTTAATTTTGATACTACTTCCACAATAAACTACCTCTTTCAATCAACACCAAGCTTAACCCTTGGTCTTTTTGTCCGCTACGTGGCCACGATAGGTACGCGTAGGAGAAAATTCACCCAACTTATGACCAACCATCTCTTCGTTGATCGTTACCGGAATATGCTGACGTCCATTATGGATAGCAATAGTCAGGCCAACCATGTCTGGTAATATCATCGACCTGCGCGACCAAGTTTTAATTGGCCTGCGTTCGTTGTTCGCTACAGCCGACTCAACCTTTTTTGCAAGGTGCTGGTCGATGAATGGTCCTTTCTTTAGAGAGCGTGGCACGTTTGCTATCCTCTTTTATTCTGTTTTATCGGCGCTTATTTGCGACGACGTATAATATATTTATCAGTACGCTTGTTCTTGCGAGTCTTATAACCCTTAGTTGGCATACCCCAAGGCGACACTGGATGACGACCTCCAGAAGTTTTACCTTCACCACCACCATGCGGGTGATCGACGGGATTCATGGCAACACCACGAACGGTAGGTCGAATACCACGCCAGCGCGATGCACCGGCCTTACCTAAGGAGCGCAGGCTATGCTCGCTATTGCAAACCTCTCCAAGAGTCGCACGGCAATCGATCGGTATGCGACGCATCTCGCCACTACGTAACCGAACTGTTGCATAAGCCCCTTCTCGCGCCACAAGCTGAACTGAAGCAGCGGCACTACGAGCAATCTGAGCTCCCTTGCCAACTTTCATCTCAACACAATGAACAACCGACCCCACGGGGATTTTGCGTAAAGGAAGGCTATTGCCAATCTTAATTGGCGAATCCTCACCAGACACTAACGTGTCCCCTGCAGAAACACCCTTTGGTGCAATAATATATCTGCGCTCACCGTCTGCATAACACAACAAGGCAATGTGCGCCGTGCGATTGGGATCATACTCTAACCGCTCAACCTTAGCCGGAATACCATCTTTGTTTCGCTTAAAGTCTATAATCCTATAATGCTGCTTGTGACCACCACCAATATGCCGGACAGTGATTCGACCACTACTGTTCCTGCCGCCAGAACGTTTTTTAGGCGCTAACAACGGTCCATAAGGAGCGCCCTTGTGCAGATCAGGATTAACAACACTGACCACAAAACGGCGACCTGGAGAGGTTGGTTTTCTTTTAATAACTGCCATAACTAACCCCTTACTCCGCTACTGAAAAGTCAATGTCTTGACCTTCCGCAAGACGAACATAGGCCTTCTTCCAATCGCTTCGACGACCTAATCCAGTCTTCGTGCGACGAGTCTTGCCCTTCATATTAACCACTCGAACACCATCAACCTTCACCTCGAACAACTGCTCAACAGCCTTACGAACCTCTAGTTTGGTAGCGTCGGTCGCCACTTTAAATACTACCTGAGTTGCGGTTCCGGCTGACATCGCTGATTTCTCAGTAATGTGCGGTCCCAGCAACACCTTGAAGAGTCTCTCTTGGTTCATGCTAGATTCTCCTCAATTTTCTTAAGCGCCGCGACAGTCACCAAAACCTTACTAGAGTTAATTAGACTAACGGGATCAATCGCATCCGCATCACGAACGTCAACTTTGTGTAAGTTGCGTGATGAAAGGTACAGGTTTTCGCTTACATCATCTGTAACAATGAGAGCTTCCTGCAAACCGTACTCGGCGAGTTTAGCAATCAAACCCTTTGTTTTTGGCGCATCAAGACTAAAGTCTTTAACGATGACTAAGCGCTCTTGACGAGCTAACTCTGAGACTATCGAACGCATCGCTGAACGATACATTTTACGGTTTAACTTTTGACTATGATCTTGAGGCTGCGCAGCAAATGTAACACCACCACCGCGCCAGATTGGTCCGCGGATAGTGCCAGCACGCGCACGACCAGTTCCTTTCTGAGCGAACGGCTTGCGGCCACCACCAGAAACAGCTGACCGGTTTTTCTGAGCGCGAGTACCCTGACGGGCCCCCGCCAAAAACGCGACCACAGCCTGATGCACAAGATCTTGATTAAATTCAATTCCAAAAGCAGCTTCAGAAACCTCGACGGTTCCTTTATTACCCTTGGGTGTGGCAATCGCTAATTCCATGGACACTCCCCTTAAGCCTTAACTGCTGGACGAACAATAATGTTGCCGCCAGGTGCGCCAGGAACAGCACCCTTAATCAATAATAGGTTACGCTCAACATCAACGCGTACAACCTCTAAATTTTGTGTGGTCACCTGCTCTGCACCCATATGGCCGCTCATTTTCTTGCCTTTAAATACACGGCCTGGCGTTTGGTTTTGGCCAATTGAACCATTTGAACGGTGAGAAATTGAGTTACCATGCGTAGCATCCTGCATGGTGAAGTTCCAACGCTTAATGCCGCCCTGAAAACCTTTACCTTTAGACGTACCAGTAACATCAACTTTCTGACCTTCCTGAAATCTCTCTACCGTAACCGAACCGCCGACCTCGAAAGCCTCGTCCGAACCCTCAGATCGAAATTCCCACTGTCCACGTCCAGCTTCAACACCCGCTTTAGCGAAGTGCCCTGCTTTAGATTTTGATACTCTGGAAGCTTTTCGAGATCCTGTAGTGACCTGAATAGCTGAATAGCCATCGATCTCCAAGGATTTAATCTGGGTAATATGATTAGGCGAAGCCTCTACCACTGTTACAGGGATAGAAACACCGTCTTCGGTAAATACACGAGTCATGCCACACTTGCGGCCGACAATACCTATTCTCATTTTATAACCTCTTCAGTGTACGGGGCTCTTACCCGCTACGGCCGCCTATTTCATGGCGTTACACTTTGGTATACGCTTAGCAGGTATCTGCTAAACCATTTCAAACAAAATCAGCTCAAGCTGATTTGTACTTCCACGCCAGCTGCAAGATTTAACTTCATCAAAGCATCAACGGTCTTCTCTGTTGGCTCAACAATGTCAATTAACCGCTTGTGCGTTCTAATTTCATACTGATCCCGCGCATCTTTATTGACGTGAGGAGAAACCAAAATTGTGAATCTCTCCTTACGTGTCGGCAACGGTATAGGTCCGCGAATTTGCGCACCTGTTCGTCTCGCAGTCTCAACAATTTCCTGAGTTGAGGTGTCGATCAATTTATGATCGAAGGCTTTGAGGCGAATCCTAATATTCTGGTTTTGCATGTCAGCGAAACTCCACTATCTTTTATATACTTTCGAGCTCAGCTCTTTATTACACTGACACTAGCCCCGAAAAAGGAGCGCGAATTTTAGAGCCGCACCCGGGAACTGTCAAGTAAATAAACAGTTGTAGCCTGTTTTTTTTCTTTGTTTAACGAAAGCATGCGCCGCAATCATTAAAAATAGAAAAAGGGGCGTGTTCAGCCCCTTTTTAACTGGGTCAATATTATTCTATAATCTTGGCAACAACACCTGCACCAACTGTACGACCACCTTCACGA
>JACNKP010000013.1 GCA_014381985.1 SAR92 clade bacterium | reverse complement strand
ATGTTGCATGGAGATTTAGCAGGGAGCGGAACAGTTGTGTTACTAGACGTAACCTCAGTTTATGTGAGTGATGATTTGTATAGTGATGGTATGCTCAACAAAGAGCATCTTGATTCTGTTGGCAAGATGGGGGGAGATGGCTATTACGTATCCGCGAAATATGTAGAGATCGACAGGCCCTAAATACGTTTATTCGGTTTCTCGCGACTAGTTTTTTCGTCATGAAGGTCAATGGATTATCTTTCAATTAGTTCGATAAGTTACTTTCTGGGGCCGGTTTCATTTACTCGACACTGATGAACCTGTAGTAGGATGTAAACGGGAAGAATTAAAACTATTTGAATCTACTGGGGCAACTTAACTCGCCTTACTCTTGGAAACCTAAAGTATATAAAATAAAAAAGGATAGATTATGAAAACGCTGCAAAAATTTATAATGCTCGCCTTGCTATGTTTGCCCTCACTATCGATAGCGGACCATCATGAAGGGGACAAGAAAACACGGATTATCATTCAGGCGGACGGTGAATTAGATTCTAAAAAGCTCGCAGACCTGATGCTTCGTGTCCATGAGAATGTCGATACTGACGGGAATGTTAACGTTGAGATGTTGGTCGATGATGAAGGGAACATTGAAGTTGAAAAAGCGCACGTAATGATACTGGATGGAGAGCCGATGCAAGGATTACATAGGATGAGTAAACCGCATGGCATGCATGGCATAATTGGGATGGCGCCAGGGCAGGAAATGACGCCAGCTGTTGCCAAGTGTGTGCTACAAAGCCTAGGAAAAGTAAATAGCGACGCAGCTGCAATGTTGTTACACAAGGCGTGTCACGCCTTAGATCGAGATGCTAGATAAAAGGAGCGGTGCGCAGCCGAGGCAGTAATATCTGCAAACTGTAATGGCGGTGCGGGCACGGTGAGTCGGTCCAGTATTTCAGTCAGTAGCTTCCTAGTGCAGCGAAGGGTTGTATTTACATATTGTCTATGACCGTATCATGGGGGTTACAGTGCGCGCAGGATATGTCAGCGGCTTTAAGTATTTCAAGCGCTTTGAGAAAACCAGCATCTTCTAGGTGAGGCTTCCCTCTATTATATTCGCGACTTCTCACCCGCGTTTGTCATAGACACCAACCAACTGACGACTCAAGGCCAACAGTTGGCCGTTTGGATGAAATATTTTCGCCTCAGTGTGAGCGTAGCCAAAATCAGCTTGTATTACATCACACTCATAATAAAGGTAGTCATCGGCTTGCAGTGACTCACGCGGTTGAATAAATTCAAGGTTCCAAGTAATGGAGCTGGTAGGTGCTGGTTTGTCTAACATGGGCATTACTGCCGGAGGCCATGCGTCAATAAGGCAGAGCATAGCACTGTCATCAAGTGGTTTTGTTGGGTCTCTAAACCGCATCCATCCAGCCAGTCTAGATTGTTTCGTTCCACTAACGGGCAAGCTGCCATCGGTAATACGCAGATCAAAATATTGCACAAAGTCTGGTGCCAAGCCTTTAATAAATGGAAATTGCATCGCCTCAGATAAACTTTTCTCGGCGAACACGGGTTTATGAGCAACCTGAATGGATGACTGCCGTTGCGCACCAAAACAGGCGACTATTTGAGTTTTGACCTGGCCATCTTGTAGTAACTGACCTTCAACTTGAAAGACAGATTTCCCCTCAGACAGCACGCGATGAGTGAATACGCAGGGTTGATCTAAAATAACGGCACCACAAAAATGGATATTGATGGTTCTAAGGTCACGGTCGGTAAGACCTGTTTGTTGTTCTATATGAGTTAGAACAAGGGCCGCAGTAAGACCTCCAAAGGCACTTCTACCTTGACCCCATTCACTATCAATAGGGAATGTTGAAAGCTGTTTTACTTTATCTTGGTAATGCTCGAAGTCCATTGTTTGACCTTGCGTCATGAATAAAAATATAAGGAACGGAAGGATAGCAATAAACAGTACAAAAACTATACCTTTGGGCATGTTTTTCATACACTCCTCCATTAGAAATACATGTATGCTGGCTAAAAAAGCCACCTCCAAAGGTTATCTATGACAACGCTATTTTCTCAATCACTGACTTTGCCCTGTGGGGCAGTGTTACCCAATCGTCTTTCTAAAGCTGCCATGACCGAGGGCCTGGCTACGGCTGAAGGAATACCAACCGCTGAACTGGCGCGTCTTTATAGGTTGTGGAGTGATGGCGGTGCCGGCATGTTGCTGTCGGGGAATATCATCATTGATAAAGACCATCTTGAGCGTCCCGGGAACGTAGTCATTGATAGACCGCCCAGCCCGCAAATGCATGATGCGTTGGTGCGTTGGGCAACTGCTGCAACCCACAATGGCAACCAATTTTGGGCGCAGATAAGTCACGCTGGTCGACAGACTCAAAAAATGGTGAATAAGAATCCTAAAGCACCATCTGCGGTCAAACTCGGATTGCCAGGAGGGCAGTTTGGTGAGCCGGTGGCTCTAATGATTGATGAGATTCATGACATTGTGCAGCGTTTTGGCGTTTGTGCTCTGGCGGTAAAAGAGGCAGGGTTTACGGGCGTACAAATTCATGCCGCCCATGGTTATTTACTATCTCAGTTTCTAAGTCCCCGAAGTAATCAGCGTATTGACGTATATGGGGGTGATTTAGCCAATCGTGCGCGCGCCTTATTGGAAGTGGTAGCGTCGGTCAGGGCGGCAGTAGGGCCTGATTTTCCCGTGGCGGTAAAGCTTAATAGTGCAGATTTTCAGAAAGGGGGGTTTGCCTTTGAAGAGAGCTTACAGGTTGCTCAGTGGTTACAAGAAGCTAGCATTGATTTGATCGAAATTTCTGGTGGTACCTATGAACAACCAAAGTTGTTAGGTCTTGCTGGCATGGAAGAAGAAGAGAAACAGAACGTGGTGCAATCGACAATGATGCGTGAGGCTTACTTTGTTGATTTTGCAATTGCTATGCGTGAAAAGGTAAGTGTACCATTGATGGTTACTGGTGGCTTTAGGCTGCGTGCGGCCATGGAGCAGGCCCTTGAAAGTGGTGCAGCTGACCTCATTGGTCTGGGACGTCCTATGTGTGTGATGACCGATGCGCCTAATCAATTGATGGCTGGACTTGAAGAATTACCGCGTTACGAGAATTATCTATCGTTATTTCCAGCTTGGTTAGCGTGGATGGGTAATGTAAAAATACTCAAAGCTGTGGCAGGCTTTGCAGTGCAGTACTGGTTTTATGCCCAGATCGATTCTATCGGACGGACTGGTTCCGCAGACCCAAAAATAACGGTCTTAGAGGCAACAAAACAAACTATGGCTGCGCAGAACAAGCTGACAAAAAAGTAAACTTTTATTGAGCTGGGAGCTTTCCGCAGGCTTGGTTGGCTGGCACGGCAATATCCATTAGCGTTGGGCTAGGCAGTTGCAAGTTCGTCATAAAGGCTACATAGGTATTTTTGTCAGCGAGTTGAAGTCGTGGATTATGCTCTCTTTCTTCTCTGATGGTGCTGCTTGTCCAGCCTTTATAGTCATGACCTGGGTACACGACTGTATCTTCGGGCAGGGTGAGCAGGCGCTGAAAGAGACTATCATACTGAGCATTAGCATCGCCATTTTGGAAGTCTGTACGCCCAGTACCACGAATTAACAAGGTGTCCCCAGTAAATAATATGCCTTGTTTGGAAGCATAAAAACTATAGGAATCGTCTGTGTGGCCGGGGCTGTAAATCACCTCTAGGTGAATGTCTCCTATATCTATTAGGTCACCGTCACTAAAGGCTGCAGACACGCAGTCAGCTAAAGTTTGGATACCCATCATAGTTTTACAGTTGGTTTGATCTCTTAGAGCACCTAAACCTGTTATGTGATCAGCATGGGTGTGAGTATCTATAGCTAATGCTAGCGTCAAACCTAGTTGATTAATTAACGACAGAGTCTCTTGGGTTTTTTCCAGAACAGGGTCTATGAGCAGAGCCTGTCGGGTGGTGTCATCTCCAAGCAGGTAGCTGTAAGTAGATGATTCACGGTGAAATAGCTGCCTAAATATCATCTCTATACCGCTCCTTTAGGATAGTCCATTAGCCAAGGTGACGGCGACCATGGCTAGCAATGCCCCTGCGAAGGTCCTTTGCAATTGAATACCGGAAATTTTTTTCGCCACCAAACGTCCACCAAGTATCCCCAACAGACCGCCTAAGCAGATTTTTGAGAGTAGCGCCCAATCTAAGCCCGGATTTATTATAACAAAGCGAGTAAATCCTGAGGTACTAATGACACTGATAATCAATAACGACGTCGCTACCGCATATTTCATAGGCATGCGGGTGCTATATAAGATCGCGGGCACAATTAAAAATCCGACACCAACTCCAAATAGGCCGCTCAATAAACCGACCAATAGCCCGTAAATGATCAGCCATAAAAAACACGTCGAGGCTAAACTGAACCTTCCATTTGGATTTAGCCGGCATAGTGAGTCTTGGTGGTCTTGAGCACTGATGTTGTCTGACTGCGATGTGCTGTCTTTTTCTGGGGAGTGCAGGGTTTGTCTCCACATAAGTAAAGCAACAAAACTGGCAATTACGCAGAAACCTATGAGTAATAATGTGGGTGGCATTTGACTGCCAAGCTCTTTCCCTAAGGGGGCTATCATGGCACCACCTCCACCCAGTGCTATGGCGGGAACCCATAAAATAGATTTAGTCCGCCACTTGCTGACTGTGCCGATGAGCGCGCTAACGGCTACTGCTCCCAGAGCAATACCAATAGCCTCATTAATGGGCAAATCGAGTAATAAAATTAAGAGAGGTACCGCAAAAATGGAACCGCCAGCCCCTGTGAGACCAAGTGTTAACCCTATTATGAGCCCGATTAAAACACCCATGTTAGCTAGTTCCGGTCTTTGTATTCCAGGGCATTTTTGCTAGCACCAAGGCCATACCGCAATTGTTGGTCGCACCGGCAAAGACTAGGCCAGAGCCTACAAAAGCGGAAAGGCCGTAAAACCAAGGGTGGATGAGCAGCCCTAACAAAACGCCTATTACTACTAGCGAGCCGGAGGCAATACGGACCTGCCTTTCTAGAGAAATCACGGTATTGTCGCCCTCAGTGACAGAGGTGCCGAGTTGTTTTAGGGCATTAAGGCCACCTTCAATGATGATTAGTTTAAAATCTAGGTCGTCTTGCAGTTGATTGGCAGCCCGCACCGCGCGCTGTCCACTAGCGCAGAGTAGATAAATAGGCTGGGTTGGCTCGTGATTTTGTTGTTGAAGGTAGATCTTCAATTCTGAGGCTTTAAGTTTTTGAACTGGAAAATGAGCGCAACCGTCTAAACTTTCAGTATTGACCTCAGCGTAAGTGCGCAGATCAATAATACGTAGCTTACCTGCAGACTCTTGTCGAAGTTGTTTAAATGCGTGTGCAGAAATATTACTTGTCGATTGACTCATGTTAGGCCTCTAGCTCCGGGCAATAAATAGACTGAAGTACTTTAATAACCTGCATTGCATGATCGCCACAAAGGCTGTAATAAATGGTTTGGGCTTCTCGCCGTGTTTGTACTAGTCCAGCGCTTCGCAACGATGCAAGATGCTGAGATAGAGCCGACTGGCTGAGTGGTGTCATGGCATTAAGCTCGCTAACAGATAGTTCGGTATTGATTAGAGAGCACAGGATCATCAAGCGGTTCTCATTACTCAGCTGTTTTAGTAGATCCGCCGCTTCCTTGGCGTGTTCTTGAAGTTCTGACGATTGAATATCGAGCACTTTAGTGACCAGTAGGTTAATATTAGATTATACTACATTAGATAAATCTAATATACAAGTGTTTGTTTTTCTCGAAGAAGCTACTGAATTGAATTTTATTAACGATTTCTCTTACGGCAAGGAAGATTAAATGAGAATGAAATGCTTTTAGCAATTCTAATAATAGTATTTAGGAGTCGAACATTTCCCGGAGCTATATTGATCAGCACGATTTATAGGTTGTCAGGTAAAATGGTGGCGGCATTGGGTTTTTATAGGCCGCTTCTAATGAAATAAAAAAGGAGCTGTTACCAGCTCCCAATAGATATATCTAAATTGTTAGTGTTATCCCCTAAGGCTAAAATACTAATCGCATACCGATCGTTGCGGACCGTGCTTTATTAGGGCGAGCCCCCTTAGGTTGGCGAGCAATGATATCTGCTTCATCTGTTATGTTTTCTAATCTTAGGTATACACCTAAGTTGTCATTGACTTGATAATTACCAACTAGATCTAACACCGTGGAATCGTCAGTTTTTTCAAAATCAACGCAACTTGCCTTTACGCAAACTGCATCAACATAATTAAGATTTGCATTAACGCGGTAAGGACCGTTTTCTAAACCCAACGCTAGAGCTACTTGAGTTTTTGGAATATAAGGGATCGGATCACCTTTGCTAACGTCACCGAAAAACTCGCCGTCGAAGGTGCTGTCAAACTCTGCATCTGTGTATGTGTAGGCGATCGATACTGGCATAGTAGTGCTGTCAGTTAGCTGAAAACTGTTAGTTAATTGAAACTCCAGCCCGCGAACGGTGGCTTGACCGCCATTAAATTGATCGCCAATATCACAATCACTCGTGCTTGAAGATGCGGTGCATTCACCCACTAAATTTTCGTAGTCACTGGTAAAGGCAATCAACTCAATCATCAAGTCAGCTTGCTGATAACGCCCACCAAGCTCGACATTAAGTGCCTGCTCTTCATCAACACCGCTAGTGGTGGTCGGTGTGCCGAATCCATTATAAGCGCCAGCTAACAGTGACAGATTGTCATTGACGTTATACAGCACACCTATGCTAGGTAATACAGCGGTAACACTATTCTGTTTTAGGCTAGGCGTTGTATTGCGGGGAAGAGTACTCCAATCCCGACGCTCGAGTTTAATATCTTCAAAACGCACACCGGGCGTCACGATAAAGTTACCAAAGGTAATATCATCTTTAATGTATATAGCTAATGCTTCTGCCTGGACAACACGGTTATTTTTATTGCCACCGGTCACCCCTATGGAGTCTACGATTAAGGTTTGGTCGACTTGAGTGTATTTGTCAGAGCGTTGCAAGCGATCTTCTTCATCTTGGTGATACCGGAAACCCACTTCGATATCGTGAGACGCTGAACTGCCGTCTAGTAACCAATCAAATTTAACCGACACACCACGTGAATAATAATTGCGATTATTATCTTTAATGGCTACGTCGCCTGCAGCACTATCGCCGCCCAATAAAATAGCCTGCAAGGCTAAATCAGAAGAAGCAGTCGTCCCCTTATTAATGTCTGCAATAATTTTCTCGGGGCCGACACCACCCAATTTATCAAGCTTGTACCAGCTTCTAGCATGATCATTATTATAGGCAGTAGTGGTCATATTTAAGTTATCACGTATGGAAAAATCATGTCGTAATATCAGCTGTTTATGCTCGGCAGTCATTAAGTCGTTTTGTGATACGGAGTAACGGCGGTAAGGGTCTCGATCAAAGTCAGCATCAGTAATGCCTAAATAACTTTGGTTAGAGTCTTGTTCAGCGTACTGATATTTCAGTTCAAATGCATGGCGAGAATCAACGGGAGCGTATCCTAACTTCACGGTGTAGTCTTTGATATCTAAACCGGTACCGCTGTTACTGCCGTCAATTGATTGGAACCCATCACTCTTCCACTGATGAGTTTCTATTAAATAACCAAAACCGTCACTATTAGTAGAACCATAAGCCGCATGCACTCGTGTTGTGGAATTGCCACCGACTTCGGCAACGACCTTACCTTCAGTTTCTTCTGGGATAGGTGTAGAGATCATGTTAATTGCACCACCAATGGTGTTGGGACCTTCGGTAATTGCGGCAGGACCTTTCAATACTTCGACGCTATACATCCGGCCGGCTGTAGGAAAATAGTACGCGCTTGATGCGGCATAAGGTGCTGGGGCTATAGGTACTCCGTCTTCCAGTAGCATAATGCGGCCGCTGCGTTCGGTTTGTACTCCGCGAATACCAATATTAGGTCGCAAGCCATAACCATCTTCAAGCTGCAAATTAACACCAGGTACCTGGCGCAAGATTTGTTGTATGTCGGCGTAGTTGAATACTTCTAGCTCTGCGTCAGAAATAAAGTGAGCAGAACCAGCCACTGTGCTGGCTCGATCTTTATTGCCAACAATAGTTATCTCTTCAAAAAATTGTGATTTTTCAGCGTGATCCGCGTAGGCAAACGAGACACTGAATGAGAATATTAAGGCCAAATTAATAAATGGAATACTGGCAAGTTTGAACATGTTAGTCCTTTAGGGGTAAAAATTTGTTAATGATGAAAATCTACAAACCACAGTCTGAAAGATACGTTTGTGCGCTTCACCGATATTTTACCCAGTTTTAATGTTAATGCAAGTAGTTATCATTATCATTATCATTATCATTAGTAGCATTGGTATTGCTAATAAAAGGATTGAGTTCCACTCACCAAGTTAACTACACCTAAAAAATGACCGATTATGATTCCTGAATGTGATCCCATAAACACTAAAATAATTTTTCAGATTGTTAAGATATATTGCTAATCGCTTTGACTTTTGTCGGCAAGGGATCAAGCAATCTTGGGATAAACTATGGGTCGTACCATCTTGGCGTCACAAACATCAAAGGGATTGACAGCGAATTGCCAAATAATGTCTATACAGACAGGGCTAACTATTTTTGATTTAACTAATGAAAAATTCATTTTATGACAGTGACTAGAGGGTCAATAATTGAGTGTATAGTGATATAGATTTGTTGGCTTAGGCCTAATAAGATTATTATCTAGAAAAATAATGCGGACATACAGTAATCATCGTAAGCCAACTAGCATGTTCGCCAAAGGAATAACCATGAGAAAGGTCGTTGCATCCCTGATACTTATAATTTTTACCTGTGTTGCCTATGCTGATTTTCCGCATACTTATATTGATCAGCACCCACTTAAAACAGTTATTGCAAATAATATTGAGATTTCCTATCGAGAAATAGGTCAAAAAGAAAATCCCAAGGTGCTTATGATTATGGGTCTGGGAGCCTCCAATCGGGTTCATGGTGATAATTTAGTACGAGGAATTGAGCAGGCGGGTTACCACGTTTTAATATTTGATAATCGAGACACGGGTGGTTCAACTCGATTTAATGATTGGGGGCAACCTACCATATGGTTACAATTGCTGAAAAACAAACTGGGGTTAAGGGTTAATACACCCTATACACTGGACGATATGGCAGCAGATACCGTCGGTCTTATGGATGCTGTTGATTATAAAGATGCGCACGTTGTTGGGTTTTCCATGGGCGGTATGATCGCGCAAAAGTTGGCAGCGCAGTATCCCGAAAGAGTGCGTAGTTTAACATCTGTCATGTCAACGACCGGTGCCAAGCATCTCCCTCAACCAACCAAGGAGGCTCGAAAGGCATTGGCGAGCTTGGCATCTGGTGCAGCGGCAGATGAGCGCGCCAAAGCGTTGAGTGAGCGTGGCTTCTATCTGGATTCAATGCCTCGGCAGTATATGGCGATATTAGATGCAGGGGATCGCACCGCGGAAACGTCAACCATTAAAGTCCGGACATTGGTAATACACGGTGCAGAAGATGGCCTGATACCGCCCCTACATGGGCAGCATACGGCGGAGGTTATCAAAGGCTCTGAGTTGGTTATTTTCCCAGTGATGGGTCACAACATTCCAGATGAGGTTCTGCCAAAATTACTTTCGCGGATTACCTCTCACATGAAATCGATAGACCTTTTTGGACTCCAGCGCGAGACTCAGTATTAACCAATAGATTGAGAAAATTATGTATTACGGAGAACGGCTCAATAGTATTAGCCACCTAGTGGGCGCAGCATTGGCCTTAGTTGCATTAGGTTCACTCTTAACGGTTAGCGTTCAGACTGCAGACCCCTGGATGATCGCCAGCTTCAGTATCTTTGGCGTTTCGTTGGTCTTGTTGTACACCATGTCCACCCTCTACCATAGTTTTCGACCAGCCAAATTAAAACGTCTATTTCAGCTATTTGACCACATCGCAATTTATCTATTGATTGCAGGCACCTACACGCCCTTCATGCTAGTTAGTATGCGAGACCTCCGTGTCGCTTGGGTCATGGTGTCCTTTTGGGCGTTGGTGGCGGTCGTCACCTACACCGCTATGTTGCTTTCTGGTCGTCCGGTAAA
>JACNKP010000039.1 GCA_014381985.1 SAR92 clade bacterium | reverse complement strand
TATCACCTAACTTGGTAATTTAGTTTTGAACTTAATAAGATTTATTGGCCCTATAATCCTTTGTGTAATGTTTTCTACAACAGCGACAGCGGGCATCTGGGCATTAGAAACAACAGAGGTGCCTCAAGCAACCTATCCTCACAATGTTGACCCTGTGGATTTTGAGGCTATCTTAACGACATACAATACCTATATGAATGCTTTCGCAGAAAGTGATTTCCTTGCTATGGCAGATCAAATGGATTTCAAATCTAAGTCTCTTACTTGGAGTAATAGACTTGATGCAATTGATAATTTCTCGTTTATAAAAGACCATATATTGCCCGATTATTCTCACTCAGATGCATTCGCTATTTCCTTTATCTCACCCAAAGTGGGCGGTTATGTACTTTCGGTCAAGAGAATAGATAAAAACGATACTGGTAACAGAATCGCGAGTGCTTGGGGGTTCTACGAGTTTAAAGAAGTGGACAATAATTGGAAAATATCTAATATTATGACTATTCCAAGTTTAAGGAGTCTCTTTTGATATGAATAAACTCATACTCTCTTTAGTTTTCATGTTGATGTTTTTACCCCTTAGTACGCCGAGTATAAGTGCTACAGGAGACAAGTATTGGACTTTGTTCGAGAGAGATATATTCGGTTTAGATTTTGATTGTAAGCCAGTTAACACCGTTCAAAATGCGAAGAGAATTATTGATCCGCGTGCCTTTTGGATAGACAAGCATGTGAAGATTAGTATGCTTTTGGAAGACAACCATAGAACGGACTATAACTGGCTTGAGGTTTGTAGGTATAGAAAAGGAAAAACTCAGGAAAAGTGTATCTACATGCAAACGACCCGCAAGAAAGCAATGTATCAATGTTTGGCTCAAACAAAAAGAATGTGTCGGTTAAATGGAGGATACTGCTAGGTATCTATCCTGATAACGAGTGTAGTAACAGAATTATTTGTTGGTACTTCTGTTGGTACTTTTGGAGTCAGATAAACAGATATGTAGTTATATCAATGGTTATAGGCGCCTGTTCAATTCCCGCCGCCTCCACCAAAAAAAGATAGCCCCTTGTTATCCAAGGGGTTTTTCTTTATCTAGCTTTCAATTGAATACACTTTCTCAGAGAGTGATACAGCTATTAGTTTTCTATTGGTCAAATTTTGGGAGTTTTGCGAATAAAGTAGCCGATACGATCATAAAGGCTGCCGCTGTGAACAAAGATGCGGTATAAGAGCCAGTCGCGTCACGAATCGCACCGAGGATTACTGGACTAAGGCCCGATGCCGCATCAGCTAAACTTTACTTTTGGGTGAATTTTCGTAATGTTTTGGCAACCGCTGAAATAGCTTCTTTACCCTCATCAAGCACACCTGCTAAGGATACAAATGGATGGAACATTCCTGGATATTCTTGCAGGCTGACATCAATACCACTGGCCGTCAGGCGGTTGGCGTAGGCCACGCCCTCATCTCTTAATGTATCGTAGCCTGCAACTATAATTAATGTTGGTGGTAAGTGCGTCAGCTCTTTTGCTATAAGCGGAGCGTAACGAAAGTCTTCGCGATTTTTGTCTGAGACAATGTAGCTTTCATGAAACCAAAGCACTGTATCTCGCTCCAAAAAATAGCCTTTTGCAAAGGCAAGGTGCGACGAAGAATCCGCATGAGATGCTGTGGCTGGGTAGATCAACACTTGGCATTTGATATTGGATATGCCCTGGTCTCTTGCCAGTATTGTGACCACGGCAGCTAAACTTCCTCCAGCACTGTCGCCACTGATAGCGATATTATTTTTATCCCCACCAAAAGTTTCAGCTTGCTGTAGCACCCACAACAAAGCGGTATAGGCATCATCTATTGCCGCTGGAAATTTATGCTCTGGCGCTAGACGGTAATCCACCGATACGATGATACAGTCAGACTGCACACAGATTTGCCTACACAATGTGTCGTAGCCGTCTAGGGTGCCAATTACCATTCCCCCACCGTGATAAAAAATACATACAGGTAAGAGTGCCTGTGACTGCTTAGGCGAGTAAATACGTATTGGAATCGATAAGTTGTTTTGTTCAACAACGCGGTTTTCTACTGAAAAGACATCGACCCACTGGGACGCGAAATATTTCGGCCTTGCAGCATAGGCTTCCCGTGCTTTCTCTGCCCCTAAAGCGCGCATAGGGGTTCTGTCTGAGGCGTTAATAATATCAAGGAATGCTTTGGCTTGCGGATGTAAGGGCATGTTATATGTCTCTTGCTTAAGGACTAGTTAGTTCGGTGGGTTTCTGCTTGAGAGTACGCAGTTGTCGCATTGCGTAAATCGACAATAACAGACCGATGGTGCAGGCGAAAATACCGACAATGGCCATTGAATAACGCAAGTCTGCTGGATCACGAAAAACATAATCGGTTAACACCGCCACAAGCGTTGGCCCTACGCCTAATCCTAGAATGTTGAGAGCAAATAGATAAAGGGCTGCTGCCTGTGCCCGCAGACGGTTAGGGGTAATGTCATGAACTACCGCCATGGCAATCCCTAGAGGCAAACCATGGATAAATTTAATCACCGCGACAAGTCCCAGGGATACCCATGGGTTGTCTACCAGAGTCACGGTGGCGGCAGGGATCAGCAGTGCCGCAAAAGCGATCACAGTTATGCGAACATGGGCTAAACCATCACCGCGACTCGCCCTAGCACTGGCTATTAGGCCGCCAGAAATTATCCCGGCTGGGGCGAATATCAAAACCACAGTGCCATAATATTTGCTCACTTGGAGCGTATCCCAGCCGTAGGTTCGAATAAAGAACGACGGTGTCCATGCCGTCAGTGAATAAGAGTAGAGCGCGCCAAAGGCCATCGCTAGATAAAAACTCAGGTAAAAACCCTTGCGTTGTCTAAACCAATGCATAGCCTCGCCCATGGGTATGGTTTTTGGCGCACCTGACACTAGTCCTTGCCTAGCAGGCTCACGCAGTGCCATGACCAAAAAGAAGAACAGCAGGCCTGGGGAGCCTACGGCGATAAATGTTAATTGCCAACCGCGTAATTCGCCTACCCATGGGAGGGTGACTGTGCCTACATTGTCAAAAAACTCGATTACCTGTCCGCCCAGCAACATGGCTACACCCACACCTAGATAGATCCCCATGGTGTATACGCTCATGGCTTTGGCGCGCTTTTCCTCAGGAAAAGAATCAGAAATAAGTGAGTATGCAGCAGGTGACAGTGCTGCCTCGCCAGCCCCAACACCAATTCTTGCGGCAAATAAATGGCCAAAGTTTTTCGCCAAACCACAGGCCACTGTCATTGCACTCCAAAAAAGAACGCCCACCGCAATAATTGAACGCCGGCTTTTACTGTCAGCTAGGCGCGCAATTGGGATGCCCAGAAAAGTGTAAAAAACGGCAAATGCCAAACCATATAAAAGGCTGATTTGTGTGTCGTTCAATAATAGGTCGCGCTTGATAGGTTCTATCAAAAGGACAATGACCGTGCGATCAAGAAATGAAAACATATAAAGCAGCATAAGCAGCAGAGTCATATACCAAGCATAAACAGGGCTGGGTCTCTCTGGTGTTACAACTGGGCTAGTGGTTTCTGGCATTGGTTCAACGTTCATTTTTATGACCTTTTTTATTGTACTTAATAGATCAAAGAGAAAACAATAAGAGTGTTACTATCTTGTCCTACATAGTTGTAGCGTTGGTTAGTGGATCAGAACTACGCTATAGGCAAGGGTATTAGCCTGCAGTCCAGCCTCCGTCCACAAGTATGTGGGTGCCGGTGACCAGAGATGATGCAGCCGATGCCAAATAGAGGGCCGCACCCATTATGTCTTCCACCTCGCCCACACGGCTAAGCTTGATCTTGTCTTGGATCCATTTCAAACCTTCGGGATTATCTAATGTGGCTTGAGACAGGGGTGTACGAATAAAGGTCGGGCAGATGGTATTGATGCGGATACCCAATGGACCCCATTCAATAGCCATACTTTTGACCATGCCTTCCAGGGCATGCTTGGATGCGCAATAAACGCTGCGATGAGTGCCGCCAATGTGGCCCATTTGTGATGAAATATGAATGATTGATCCATCGATCTTAGCCGCTTTCATTAACTGTGCGGCGTAAATTGACAAGAAATAGGCTGACCGCAGATTAACGTCCATGACACTGTCAAAGTCCTCTGCTGAGGTTTCAAGAGCCGGCTTTTGCCGCGCCATTCCTGCGGAATTTATGACGATATCAAATGGCTGCTGCAGCGCAGTTTTCAATGCACCAAGATCCGTTTGATCTAGGGTTAATGCCTGTGCGTCTAATCCCTTTGCTGTTATTGCATCAACGGTTTGATTCAAACGGTCTGCACTGCGCGCAGCACAGACAACCGATGCACCTGCCTCTGCCATAGTCACGGCACAGGCTTGACCGATCCCAGAGGATGCGCCGGTCACTAAGGCACGCTTGCCCTGTAGGGAGAAAGATGGGGTAGAGGGCAATATCATAATGTAGCTCCAACACAAAAATGCGCGGGGAATCTCTTCCCGACTTTGTTAAACGATCGCAAGCGACCAAAGGCGGTTGCGATCGTTGCACGGTTTTTTATTGCTAGATTCATCTATTCAGTAACAGCGCGATAAGGGGCGCCTGTTCCGTATGGCACATCAATTCCGCCGTAGCGACGCACACGCATATTGCACTGCTCTGCATGACCGACAAATCCTTCTAGCATGCATAAACGGCTACCGTATTCTCCAACCAAGGTTGCGGCCTCGTCGGTCATGATTTTTTGGTAGGAATGGGTCTTCAAAAACTTACCCACCCATAAGCCTCCTGTATAACGTCCGGCTTTTTTAGTGGGCAATGTATGGTTTGTTCCAATCACCTTGTCGCCGTTGGAAACGTTAGTCCTTGGACCAAGAAAAAGCGCGCCGTAACAGGTCATGTGTTCAAGGAACCAATCATCACGGGTGGTCATGACTTGGACGTGTTCCGATGCCATATCGTTTGCGACGGTCAACATCTCCTCATAGGTGTCACATAAGATCACTTCGCCGTAATCAGCCCAGCTGACGGCCGCAGTGTCTGCCGTGGGTAAAATTTTCAGCAAGCGATCAATTTCGCGCAACGTATCATCGGCAAGTTTGCGCGAGTTGGTCAGCAATACCGCGGGGCTGTTGTAACCATGTTCCGCCTGTCCTAATAAGTCTGTGGCGCAGAGTTCGCCGCCGACGGTATCATCGGCTATCACCATTGTCTCAGTAGGGCCGGCGAACAAATCAATTCCAACACGACCAAACAGCTGCCGTTTGGCCTCAGCGACGAATGCGTTGCCCGGGCCAACAAGCATATGAACGGGCTTAATCGTTTCAGTCCCAATGGCCATTGCGCCAACGGCCTGAATACCGCCCATAACGTAGATCTCGTGTGCACCACCAAGATGCATGGCAGCAATAACCGCCGCATTGGGTTTGCCCTTAAACGGCGGCGTGCAGGCTAGAATCCGTGGTACCCCAGCCACCGTGGCTGTGGCTACGGACATATGGGCGGATGCAACCATCGGAAACTTGCCACCGGGAACATAGCAACCAACGGATTGTACTGGGATATTTTTGTGACCCAAGATAACGCCCGGCAGGGTTTCTATTTCAATATCTAGCATGCTGTCACGCTGTGCTTGGGCAAAGTTTCGAACCTGCGCTTGGGCAAATTTGATGTCGGCCAACTCACGCTCCGACAGCGATGCCATTAAGTCAGAAATCTCTTGCTCTGAAAGCTTAAAAGAGGGTGGCGTATAATTATCGAAGTTCGCAGATAGTTCGCGCACCGCGACGTCGCCACGTAATTCAATATCTTTCAGGGTTGCCTCCACAACCGCCTTGGTCTTGGCATCATCTTCTGCACGTTCTGAGTTTGGTTTTCCGCGTTTAAGATATTGGACAGCCATGATTTTTGCCTTAATTTAGTGTGTGGCTCTATAGTGTTGTTGTTTTTGCTTCCCAGGATGCAAGGGCTACTTTAATCTCATCGACACCCTGCATTACCTGGGCTTCAGTAGGTGAAAAATTGTCTTTGAGCATTTTTCTAGCCAACATGTGCTCCCCCGGCCGGTTCATGTTTTCAACCGCGCACAGGAGCTTATCCAGGTAGTGATAAACAGCAAAGTTGCCATCAGCCGGATTACCGCTGACCAATCCGCTACACCTGTTTTCAGAGGGTCTGCCACCAGCTACCACGTGACTTTCATGCGGATACCGTCGAGCTCCTGGGAGGCAACGAGCTGACAGCTTAAACGACTGGTTGGTGTCCGCCCGGACTCGACCATATCGAGCATCTCATTTTCCATGGCGAAAGGTTGGCCCGCCGCGACGCCGCTAGTCTCGTCAACTTCAACATGGCAGGTTGCACAGGCCATGGAGCCACCACATTCGCCGTAAATGGATTCGATGTCATTGGCAATCGCCGCTTCCATCAGATTGACACCTTCTGCTACAGAGGCGTTGTGCTCAGTACCGTCTGGATACACCCAACAAACGTTGATCATTATTTATTCTCCTAAGTCTACTTTCAGTTTTACAGGGCCTCGAAAGCCCATGTTGAGCGGCCACTGGATTGTATCTTCCTCGTCTAGTCGCATGTTCGGATAACGCTGAGTCAACTCTTCGAGCAGAATTTTCATTTCCATGCGAGCCAGTGGCGCGCCCATACAAAAATGAATGCCGTTGCCAAAGGCCAGATGCTGTCGGGCATTCTTGCGCTCAACATCAAACTTCATCGGGCACTCAAAGGAGTCTTCATCATGATTCGCAGATACCAGTGACATCAGAATGGCAGACCCTTTGGGAATGGCGACGCCACCGATTTCAACATCGGTAAGAGTCAAGCGACGCCAGGTGATGAACGGGGTCATATAGCGCAACCCTTCCTCGACGGCATTGGGAATAAGTGCAGGGCTTTTCACCAGCTTTTGCCACTGTTCGCGGTCGCTGAGCAGCGCCCAGAGCAAACTCGCAGAGCCATTTGAGGTGGTCTCATGACCGGCGGCAAGCACACCGTGAATAAGGCTAGCCACCTCATTCATACTTAATACTTCATCATCCCCATTGCGCGTGCGCAACAGATGACTGACATAGTCATCGCCATCGAAGCCATTTTCTAAACCCGTCTTTAAACGCGAGTTGGCGACACTTTTACAGAAATCAAAATACTCCACTAACCCACGGGCACCATCAATCGAATCCTCTTCTGTGGGCTTTCCCCAGGTCATATTAAAGGTGTTATCTGACCACTTTTTGACTCGGTAAGATTCTTCCTGTGGCACACCAACTAACAGAAACAACACTTTTGCCGGAAGCTCGTAAGTCACAGCCTCGACCAAATCGACGGCGTTCTTTCCCTCCAGAGTGGCGATCTGCTGTCGAGTAAGTTCACGGACTTGCGACTCATACTGGGCAAAGCGCTTTGTGTTCAGAAACTGCCCGGAGATATTGCGAATCCGAGTATGCTTGGGTCGGTCCGTATTTGCCTGGGTTGGCTCACGGGTATAGTGACCATCAACCATGATTTGCTGAACTTCTGATGAAAATGCGTTAATCGGGGATTGCGAATTACTGGCAGAAAAGCGGTCCGGGTCTCGGAAGATAGCCTGGATATCATTTTTTTTGGTAACAACCCAGCAGCTCAGCTCTTCATTGTAAAAAACCGGCTCACTCTCCCGAGCTTCTTTCAGGAACTCGAACATTCCATCTTGTTCATAGGGGCGAAAACGCTCGCCTAATTTGCCACTTGAAAAAGGGCAGGATTGCAGGTCTTTAGTCATTGTTTTTATTCCTCTTAAGGTTGACGGTTCTCGGCAAGCAGGGAATTATCGTAATCCATACCGACAATCCACTCTCCGGCGACCAATGATCTCGATGTCGAATAGCGGTTTAACTCAGCGATCAGCCCAGCCATATCTTGTGCAGGCCCAACAGGTGGCGACGCGATATTCTCGATCTCTGAGACACGAGTATGAAATGCCGCATGGCCGTGTGCATCAATAAAACTCGGTAGCAGTGCAGACTCACCTATATGAACGAGTTCGTCTTCTTCTCCAGTCCAATGACGTTTTTCACCAACAAAGACGATCGCCCCATCTTTCACGGCGACAAAATCAGTGGGCCTGGCCTGGTCACTAAAGGCAATAATGTTGCTGCCAAAAAAAGCGATGTCAGCCTTAAGACTTTCTGTCGGCACCGACGCCGGTTCAGGAGTAGAGCTACCACAGCCAACACTAAGGATGATTGTTATCAGTAGACTTGTATGCTGTATCTTTGAACGGTTCAAAGTCGCTACTCCTGAATTCTGACGGTTAATGAATTCTAACGACCATGGCGGCGCCAGCACCAGCGGCGCCGGATATAGCGATGAGTCCAGTATGCTTTTTTCGGCGCTCCAATTCATCGATCATCATGCCTAGAATATTAACGCCTGTTGCGCCCATTGCATGGCCCATGGCGATGCCGCCGCCATTGACGTTGTAACGGTCCAAAGGCACATCAAGTTGCTTAGCAAAATTCATCGCCGTTGCCGCAAATCCCTCATTGAATTCCCACAAGTCTATATCTTCTCCAGCTATCCCCGTGCGTTCAAGCACGTCTTTGGCTGCGGCATAGCCTCCCGTCAATCCTTCAATTGCGGCAGCGCTCTTAGCAGAGAAGCCAATAATTTCCGCTCGTACTGGCAGGCCCAAACTAGCTGCCATTTCACCAGTAGCAAGTAGCGCCAGTGATGCGCCGTCGACCATCCCCGGAGAGTTCCCTGGGTGGTGGTGGTGAGGGATATGGTCAACCTCTGGGAAGCTTTTACAGAGTAGTTCGTCAGACCCTTGCGCACCTAAAGCCTCAAAAGAAGGGTTGAGTCTAGCCATACTTTCAATTGATGAGCCTGGGCGAATTAATTCATCGTCACTTAACAATACGTCCCCAAGTTCATTCTTGACGGGAACTAGAGAGCGCTTGAAGTAACCTTTTTCTGTAGCCAGTGCCGCTTTGTTGTGGGATGCCGCAGCATAGGCATCCAGCTCTTCTCGTGAGTATCCTTGCTGACCGGCGATAAAATCTGCTGTCACACCGTTGGGGATAAAGGGCACCTTAGATGAGACATCCGGATCGGTGAATAGAGGGCCTCGGTCCGACAGAATAGGGACTCTAGACATGGATTCTACTCCGCCAACCACATAGAGCTCACCTTGGCCTGAAAGCAGTTTGGCTGCAGCCATAGAGCAGGCGGTAACACTGGAAGTACAAAAACTGTTGACTGTTGTCCCTGAACCTCGCGTTTCCCAGCCGGCGTAGAGCGCGGCGGTGTGTGCTATGTTGCCGCCCTGATCATTCAATTGCCCGACGCAACCTAAGATAACCTCGTCGACTTTGGATGGATCAATAGCCGTTCTATTTCTCATCTCATCGAACAGAGTTTTCAATAAATCAACTGGTTTAACCTGATGTAGCGCGCCTTTAGGGCTTCCTTTGCCGCGCGGAATACGAATAGCTTCGAGTACAAAAACACCCATTGTTGACACTCCTATGAAAAGTTAAGGCGCAGTCTTATTGCGCTGATTGCGTTCTTGAGCTTCGCGGATATCGCTGCCGCGGCCCCAGTATGCATGTGATCCAAAGGGCACCCACTGAGGCAGTTGCACTCGGGCTATCGGGCCTTCTGAGACTTTTTTGGCATCCCAGATGTAAACTTCAGTTTCCTTCTTGTCGCCAACGTAGGCGATTAAATAGCCATCGTCTTCGTCTTTTGAATCAGCCCTTGGCGCAAATACAGGCTGCTGCATAAATTTACCCTCAGGCAGTATATACCTATCGGTTTCCCGCATTTTTTGGTAATCAAACTTTTGAATACCGTTGTGCAAGAAGAAAGGGATCTCAGGGACTAATGCGTTGTAGGAATAGCGGTTCTTTATACCCAAGTACGCAGAATTGATTCCGGGAGACTCTGCGCAGCTGCCGTTAATAATGCGCTCGCTAGCCTCTCCAGTCTTCAAATTGAATCTATATTCGGTTAGGCGCGGCTGGGTGATATGGTAGGAAAGAAAATAGTTTTGTATCTTTACTCTTGATGTGCCTGCTGGAACCGAGGGTAAGGGGTTGAGCTGTTTGTAGGCATAGGCAATGATACAGTCGTCTTCTTCATAAGCATTCACAGTATGCAAGATGTACGTTGGCTCACATTCAAACCAGACTACATCAGCGCCTTTACCGTAGCGAGTCATAACGCCGCATCGTGATGCCTTAGCCTGATCATTTATCAGCTTCTTCTTTTTTTGTACCTGCAGTTCAGTATCTTAAATTAGCGGCATTTC
>JACNKP010000014.1:4046-10532 GCA_014381985.1 SAR92 clade bacterium | reverse complement strand
CTGAGTATCCCCAGGATGCTCCCTCACTTTCTCCCAAGGAAATACCCCCCAAAGAGTAGGGTGCGGTCATATCTGCAACATTAAAAAGCTCTAACTTGACTAAGCCGTTTTCATCCTGTCCTAAGCCCATGAGTAGATCGTCATTGACCGCATGAAGAAAGTCCGAAAAGCCAGTCACCATTAGCTCGCCGGCAATCATTGGATCTGTGGGTTGTGAGAGATCAACAACATACAGTGGATCGATACGTTCAAAGGTAACTAGGTAGAGTGCATCACCCATAAATCTCACACCATAAAGAGCTTCATTGGGTTTTCCGATGGCTTCTGGGCGCTCAGAATTAGGCAAGGTGGAGACGAGATCAAGCTCAACATCTTGGGTATTTAATTTAAGTATAGAAAGTTTATGATCAACTGTATCTGACGAATCACCGGTTCTCTGTGTAGTCACTAGCCGCAGATATCCATCATGCTCATTTATTCTGAAATCTCTGTCACCGCTAAGATAAAGGGAGCCTTCAGCTGCCCCTGATCCTTGATAGCCCAAATTTTTCGTCAATTCGAAACGATGAATAATCGTGCGTGACGAAGGCTCTATCAGAGAGTCATCGTAATCAATTTGACTGAGGTAGATAGCATTTTGACTGACATAGATACCATCTGTGGGCTCTAGATAGCAACGTGCTTTGGCAATGCTGCGATCGACAAGGTCAACTGCAATAAGGATTGTCATAGTCGGATAACCGTTGACTGCGGGAGATAGTTCATGCTCGGAATCAGTAATGAGACAATCGCCAACATTAACTAAGGGGCTTGAAATCCCATCAATGGACATAGTGGGCAGCATATCTTCTAGCGATATTTCACTTAACAGACGCTCATTTTCAATCTTTTGTGCGTCATTGGGATAATAAACAAAGCCTTCGATAATTGGAGTGTGGCGAGCGACGAGATAGACAATGTCACCTTTTTTACGGCTGTTGACGAAACCACCTTCGAATTCAATATTTATCTGATTGGTAGGCGCAGTTACATCAGCGATATCATAAATGCTGAGAATAGTTGTTTGTGATTCCCAGTTGGCGACGCGGGTAAAGGAGTCACCATAGCCACCCCACCAGCCTGAGCTGCTTATAGCCACAAGTTGGGAGTCGTTTACATAGAGACCCTCTACAGACAGATTGTCACTTAAGGCTATAGTACTTACTTCTAGGGCACTGGCATCGCTGGGGTCTGTTGCTAAAATACGAATACTACGCTCATCATTTTCAGTAGGCATTTCGTCGGCCACTGCCATTTCAGGCGCTAATGCATCTTCAAGTATAAAACAGCAATCCATCCCTCGACTGGGCGCTATAAATAGGTGGTCGCCATCATATTTAACAAAATCATGCTCGTCGACATTAGCCTCTAGGGTGTAGGTTGTGGTGAAGTTGGTGCTCGTATCTGCTGACGTAGCCTCCCAAACCTCGCCGCCCATACGCGCAGCGTTAGCTGCAGCGATCTCAGTAAATCCGGCACGCATGCTGTCCAGCAATACGGTGCTGTCACTAACCGGAATTAATAGGCCGGTGGCAACTGCTACTGGGGGCGGAGTGACTTCAATTTTCTCACTGCCGCCGCCACAAGAAGTAACGACCAATAAGCAAAGAGCTAGAGAGTTAATGTTTTTCATTAGGTACATAACGATATCCGATATTTTGTGAATAGAGCAATACGACTAAAATGATCACGCGCAATATGTGTCCTTATAATAGCAAAAATCGTTTCACAGTTAGTGACTCAGATCAAATGATTTTTTGTAATAGTAAAAAGAAGATGTAATTTTTTGCAGTTTGCGACTTATAGCTCAATACCCCATCCAGTCAAATCAGGGCTAGATCGAGATACCGCCTATGCAGATTGTTGTCGCCTCTAGGGCTGTGAAAGGTTAAGTAGCAACTGGTCTTAATTAATCTTTAATAAAATCGAGAAAGCCTTTTCGTCAATAACAGAAACAATATAGAGATTTGAATTGTTGTCATCATTAATTTGATTATATTCATCTCGTCCTAAAACTTTATTCGCGAAAATATGAGTAGTATTGCTATGCCCAACAACCAAAACAGCTTTTCCTTTGGTTTTGTGCTGAAAAGATTCTGAATACATATCTTTTGGATCGTATAAAAAAATGGGTAAATTTTTACTATCAGCTGTAGGTTTAGCGGTTAGTTTAGTTCTGTTGTAATCTGTAGAATAAACAGCATCCAGTTTTACATTAGTGAAGACTTCTTTCCAAGCATCAGCTCTTTTTACGCCTTCATAATTTAATGTCGGATTTTTATCAGTTATATCGATCCGTAATTTTTCGGCATGACGAATGAAATAATAGGTAGTTACCTCTTGAGAATAGCAAGATGAGGATATAAAAAGAAAAGTACAAATTAGAATTATTTTTTTCATAATTAATTTAAGCATAGCTGAATACCCCATCCAGTCAAATCAGGGCTAGATTGAGGCCGCGTCAGGTTGCGCTAAGGCTATTGTTACCTTAAAGATAGTAGAATACCGCAGTATAGTATGTAAAATACTGGCCAGACGTTACCCGCAGACTAGATGTGGCGAATACATTTTTAACCATTCTTGATTAGTTGCTTTACATCGGTATGATAAAGCTAAAGAAGGAGCATTTTGTGATACAGCCGTATAGTTTTTCCCCGATGGTCATTTCAGCAAGTCTTATAAGTGGTGTTGCGCGTGGGCTTTTTGAAACACGTAAAGCTGGTGCATACCAGGGCATGGGATCAGTATGAGACGGCGCGAGAAACGCTCTGACCCCATAGAGTATTTGCGGCTAAGAATAGATATGTTAGCTGAAGAGCGAATAAAAAATGATGGCGAAGTAGCACACATGGTATTAGATAAATGTTGTGGTGAGCTATCGTACATATTAGAAATGTTAGAACGACAAGAAGCTGAAAAAAATCAGTAAAAAACAGCAGGTTACTTTAGTCGGCTACCGTTAAAAAAGATAACTCAGTCATTGGCCTCAAAGTTTTTACGGGCGCGATACACTCCATAAAATGCCGCTAAAACAAACATCAAAATAATAAAACTTAGTATTGGTGTTCCAAATCTAGCGTGAACCCCATTAATGACGACTTGCCTTTTTAGATCAAAGTTCGCGGTTATTGGTAGCACTTGATTATCTATTTCATACTGATGATATAAATTTAACATCCGCTGCAATCTTTTAGGCTCAACTGAGCTCAGGTCATTAGTCTCACCCGGGTCATTTTTAATATTCAATAGCCGCCATTGACCGTCACCCGGCGCGGCAACATGGAGGACTATTTTATAATCACCCAAAAATAGCGCTGCATTTCCAGCCAGCTCGTAGCCAACCGCATCTTGATCTTCCTCACCGCGCACCTGCGCTTGATGGTTTGACAAGGTTTGGCTTATGTCTCTACCAGAGATAGGCTCAATTTTACGTCCACCAAAATATGAAGAGGGCTCCTGAGTATGAGTGAGCTGTAAAATGGTTGGCGTTATATCAGTAACATGCGAGAAGACGTCAGTTTTAAGCCCTTTAGCGGCAACGCCATTGCCAGCAATAATAAGAGGGACACGCAAACCGCCCTCGCCAACAAAAAACTTATAGTAGGCCAAAGGTGATGCCGCTGCACTGGCAAAACTTGGACTGATGGAGTTAAAGCTGCCTTTAAGCCCCAGGCGTTCATAGTCGCTGGAATAGCCTTGGCGGCTCAATGCAAAATTGCTTAATAGGGTAGTCGGATTTACTGCCCCAGTGGGTTCGCTGCCATTATCTGAGGTAAATATAAATAGGGTATTTTCATATTTCCCAATACGTTTTAGATGCTCCACTAGGCGCCCAATATGATGATCCATGGCTTCAATCATGGCGGCATAAACCGCCATACGTTTAGCTTCATAACGTTTGCGCTCATCAGAAAGGCTATCCCAATCCTCAGTAGTAGGCATACTTACAGCTTGTGTGGTGTCAGCAACGACGCCCAGTTCAATGGCTTTTTTTAATCTGGTTTGTCGTAGTTGATGCCACCCTTGATCATACACACCCATGTGGTTATCAATAAATTCTTGAGGAGCCTGCACTGGCATATGCACAGCTTGAAAAGGAACATAGGCAAAGAAAGGTCGTTCGCTTGCGCTGTTGCTATCAATAAACTCAATGGTCTTATCAATCAAAAAGCGTGATGAGTAAAAGTCTTCGGGTAGCTGATATTCTTTACCATCGGCATACCAGTTGGCTTTGTCATAAATAGGTACATAGGGCTTTTGCTCCCAGTTGTCAGCGCCCGAGTCACCTAGTGCCACTGTGCGTTCAAAGCCGCGGCTACTTGGAAGCAAGTCTGGGGTTTGACCAAGATGCCACTTTCCGGCCATGTAAGTGTGATACCCCGCGGTTTGTAATAAGGTCGCTACGGTGACTACATCTTGACCCAGTACACCTTGATAATGGTCAGCATGCTGCTGGGCAGGTGGGATCATCTCAGGAATATTGGGTACACCAGCCAGGTGGCTGTCTACACCAGTGAGAAGCATAGCGCGAGCTGGTGCGCAATTGGCCGCGGTATGATAATTGGTAAAGCTAACACCATTTTTAGCCAGTGCCGTCAGTTGCGGTGTGCTAATTTCACTGCCGTAGGGCGCTATATCACTAAAGCCCAGATCATCCGCTAACAGCAAGACAATGTTTGGCCTAGCTATTGCACTGCTCAGGATGGTTGCATCGGTTTGTGCAACACTAGACTGCCATACCAGCGAGAGGCCAAGCATGTACGCTATGACCCTAACTGCCCTCAAGGTGCGCATAAATGGACTAGGAGAGAATGCCACTGATCAGTCTTTTTCTGTTAGCCGATTAGCGGCATAGAGGAACAGAAAAGTGAAGACAACTTCAGGCAGAATCTGGTCAGTGGCTAAGGTTGCATCATGAAGGAGCCAGGCTATTACTCTGAATGTCGCGGTAAGACCTGCCAACATCGCTGCGGGGTAGTACCAAAAGCGGTTGCCAGTCGTTGTGGCCAGTAATACACAAAACCCTGCCGTAAAGAAGAATGCCGCCAACGTACCAATCTGAGTACTTCGGCCCAAACCCTCTAACAAAGGCATACCAAATTGCGCCGCAGTGTTCGCCGGGTCAAGGATGTAGCCAATACCTGTCATAACAAAAATAATGGCAGGTATAACTATTATAATACGCAACAATCTATTCATACGGGTTCCTGGTTAGCGGTTATCAATCATCACAGTCGCGTGTATTTACTGATTAGCTAATAGCTCTAGAATTTTATGCGCTGCCTCCAAACCTGAGTTTTGGTTTTGGCCAGTGACAAAACGCTGCTCAAGATCCACCGTTACATGGGTTGCAAAGATATCTCTAAAGGCAGTTTTAGATTCAAAAATAACGCCAGCTTTTCTTAACTCAGATTCAGGATGCATTGGTGTCAGAGTAATGCCCAATTCTGTAATCTGTTTGTCAGTGACGCCGGTCATGTTGCGTCCTGCTATTAATAGGCCGCCGTTTTTGTCTAAGGCTTTGATCAAGCCCAGCACACCATGGCAGACACCGCCAATGATAGTTTTTTCACTGTAATAAGCCTCTGAAATTTTTGAGCCCAACTCAACAGAGTAACCTAAATCATAAGCCGCTCCCCACCCACCGGCTAAGAAAACGGTATCATATTGGCTAAAATCAATGTCACCAATCGGGATTGAGTTGCGCATTTTTGCTTGCAGAGATGGATCGTCTAAGTAGCGTTTATCAAGGGGCGATATGATCATTCTAGATAAAGTTTGTGGGTCTATAGGAATTTCTCCACCATTAATACTACCCACATCTACGCTCATTCCAGCATCTAAAAATGTGTAATAAGGATGAGAAAGCTCAGATATCTGTATGCCCGTTGGGTCACCCGTTGTTTCGCCAGGGGCATTTAGAATGCCGTGATTGGTCCCAATAACTAAGGCTTTTTTACCGCTTGAAATTGTATACTTTTGACCAGTATATTCCGGATGCAGGCCGGCTTTATGGAGCAATGAAGGCAACGCTAAAATGACCATTAAAAGGGTAAGTGATAGACCCGCAAAAATTTTTATTAAAATCGTTTTCATCGCGTTCCATTTCCAGATAATTAAGATCAGTGGAGTATATTTAAATAATATGGCATTGTCTATGTCAATTTTTTAGTAAATACAACATATGAAGTCCTCAAGTCCTGAAAAACTGCACGAAATAGATTAATTACAAGGATCTCTAGTGCTCATCTTTAAGGTGTGATTTGTGAAATATTGGTGATACAGTTACAGTATAGAATTTGAATAAATATTGTCATTTGAGGATCTACTAATGTTTGAAGCTGTAAAGTCTGCTCTACGCAACGTCTCGGCCATTGTTTTGGTGTCAGTTATAGCCACTGGAGCCGCCTATGCACAAGTGCAGACGGTAACTGGGACACTTTCTGT
>JACNKP010000014.1:0-3525 GCA_014381985.1 SAR92 clade bacterium | reverse complement strand
GCCACTCATTCCACCACGACTGATGTCCCGTTGACACCAACGTTTGACTCGGACGTGACCAGCTATACCGGATCTGTTGCCTACCCAGCTAGTTCCATTTCTTTGGTACCTACACTGACCGATAGCTTTGCAGCTATTAGCGAATACACCGTAGATGGCAATGCGGTAACGGACAATGCAGTATCTCTTGCAGTGGGCAGCAATGCGGTTAGCATTACAGTAACTGCTGAGGATGGCACGGGCACAACGACTTATTCGGTCGCTATGACACGCGCTGAGGCCTTGGCGATTGCGCTTACGGCGCCTTCAGTAATAACAACGGCTAATCAGGACGCTTACGGCCTTTCGGGAACCTGTAACGTGACAGGCGTTTCGGTTGTCGTCAATCTAACTTCGGGCAGCGCGTCTGCTTCATCCGCTGCAGCAGCTTGTAATGATGGGTCCTGGAGTGCTACTGCTGATGCAAGTGGATTACCTGATGGCACGGTTACAGTTAGCGCTACAGGTACTACATCGCTTGAAACTAACACGGTTAGTGCGTCAGTTAATAAAGACACAACTGGCCCAACTGTTAGCGTCCCTGCAAATATTACAGTTGACGCTGTGAGCGCAGATGGAACAGCCGCAAGCAATGCAACTATTGCCGCATTCCTTCAGGGGGCAAGCGCGGCTGATGCTACCGATGGTAGCGTCTCAGTTACTAATGATTCGCCAACAGTTTTCCCAGTTGGTTCCACAACAGTGACATTTAGTGCTTCTGATTCTCTAGGTAATGTTGGCTCTAATACAGCAACTGTGACAGTAGAAGATCAGTCTCCTCCGGTTATCACGCCGCCAACATCTACAACGGTTGCCGCTACTGATGCTAACGGAACAGCAAAGACTGATGCTGCGATTGCGGCGTTCCTTGGGTCAGTATCATCTCTAGACAATGTAGATGGTGCTGTTACTGAAGGAATTAGTAATGATGCTCCTGACCTATTCCCGATAGGTGCGACAACGGTTACATTTACTCTTGCCGATAGCTCTGGTCTTACTGGAACTGCAACAGCGGTGCTTACCGTTTCGGATCAGGCGGCGCCAGTCGTGACTGCGCCAGCGGCGGTCACCATAGCCGCAACAGATGCGAATGGAACGGTTGCCAGCAATAGCGCCATTACTACTTTCTTAGCCGGTGCATCAGCAACGGATAATGTGGATGCTAGCGTAACGGTTACTAATGATGGTCTTGCCACGTTCCCATTGGGTGCAACTACTGTTGTATTTACAGCGACTGATGCTGCGGGTAACACTGGCACGGCCTCTGCAGTGGTTACGGTCACAGATCAAGACAAGCCGGTTGTAACAGCTCCAGCAGACATAACTGTAGCGGCGACTGACGCTAACGGAACATCCGCGAGTGATTCAGACATTACGGCATTCCTAGGTGGAGCAACTGTTGCCGATAATGTTGGTGCAGATCTTGCGATTTCCAATAATGCGCCATCGGTATTAGTGTTAGGAGCGACAACCGTCACGTTCACTGCCACAGATGCTGCGGGTAATGTTGGTAATGCGACTGCTGCAATTACTGTTACAGATCAAACGGCACCGGTAATTAATGCGCCAGCTATACTGGTGGTCCTGGGCGATGAAAGCGGGTTGGCCGCTAGCACTCAGGAAATTGTTGACTTCCTCGCTGGAGTGACTGGAACAGATAACGTTGATGGCGATGTCGCTGTCGATAATGATGCGCCGACTGAGACGTATCCATTTGGAACTACAACCGTTACCTTTACTGCGGTTGATGCTGCAGGTAATCAGGCAACAGCGACAACAGTTGTTAATGTTAGCTTAGACCCAATTGCACCAGAGCTCACAATCGCTGATTCGATCAGCATCAATGTTGATATGCCAAACAGTGTCTTAGCCTCTAGCGAGCCTGTTATTGCGGAGTTTATTGACGCGGCTACGGCGACGGACAATAAAGATGATGATTCCTCGTTAATCATCACTAATGATGGTCTTGATGAATACGCGGTCGGAGAGACGGTGGTTGCCTTCTCCGTGTCTGATGCCGCGGGTAATACAACGACTAAGTCGGCGAGTATTACATTAGTTGTTTTAGATACTGATGGCGATGGTCTGCCTGACTTTTATGAAACTGCGAATGGCTTAGATCCAGAAGATGGATCTGATGCCGCGGGTGATTTAGATGGCGACGGCATTAGTAATCTTGATGAATATACTGGTGGGTCAGATCCTACTAAGGACGAGCTACCTCCTGAACTAACGATCCCTGGGGATATAAGTATGGCCGCTACTGGCCGCATGACCGACGTTGCTTTGGGTGATGCCTCTGCTGTGGATAATAAGGATGGTGCTCTGTCGCCAACCCCAAGTGCCACTGGGCCGTTTAAGTCTGGTATGTACGCTATCACATGGTCGATTTCAGATGCTGCGGGTAATAGCTCTAGTGCAGTGCAAAGCGTTGAGATTATGCCTTTGGCGAATCTCACGCCATCATCTATTACGGTTGAGGGCGCCACGGTTGAGGTTAGTGTTGAACTGAGCGGCACGGCTGCGGCCTATCCAGTAACAATACCAATGAGTATAGGCGGTACTGCATCTGCAGGTGACGTTACGGCTAGTGCTGACTCTATAGTGATTACTGAAGGCACGAAGGGCATGGCCACTCTAAGCATTACCGCAGACGACGAAGCGGAGTCTGAGGAAACAGTTGTCATTACACTTGGAGCGCCGTCTAATGCTGCTCTTGGTTCCGTTACAGAGAGAACGGTCACTATTGTTGAAGAGAACGTTGCGCCGATGTTGACCTTAACGGTTACTCAGAATGGCACCACTGGGCGAATCGTAGCCGCTGATGCCGGAGTCGTAACGGTAACAGCAAGTTATAGTGATCTTAATGCGGGTGATACACATACCTTCGAATGGGCAGCTGCGGTGAGTGAGATGCCGGGTGCTGTTATTGATGGTGCGGTTGCTACGTTTGACCCTAGCACCTTAGGCGATACGGTTGCTAGCGCAGGTGCATCTGTCACAGATAGTGGTATCGGGTCATTAAGCACTGCTGCTTCAGCAACGATAAAGATATTAGCGGCAGTCCCAGTTCTTGGAGATACCGATAGCGATGGTGATGGTGTTACTGATGCGGATGAAGGTTTTGGCGATAGCGATAACGACGGTATTCCTGATTATCAGGATAATATCGCTGAGTCGTATCTTGCCCCTGTCGGTGATAGTGGACAGGTTGTGCAATCGTCTGTTGGAACATCGATTGTCTTAGGTGATACAGCGTTTGCAGATGGCAACAACGAGGTAGGTATCGACGAGGAAGATGTTGGAACAGCCGATGCTGACTATAGCTATCTTGGTGGCCTGTACGACTTCGAAGTATCAGGAGCGGAAGCTGGCGCCTCCTATAACGTAGTGCTGCCTCTAAGCGAAGCTATTCCAGAATATGATGTTCTGCGCAAGTTTATCAGTGGAACGGTGGGTTGGCCGGAGTTCGTGGTTGATGCGCCA
>JACNKP010000048.1 GCA_014381985.1 SAR92 clade bacterium | reverse complement strand
TAGAGAGTCCATAGCCAGGTAACTGCAGCATCCGTCCAGTCGCTTGCCATGGCGTCGCGGACGGGTCGAAGAATATAGTAGGCAGACATCAAGATGACAACAAAGAGAAATGAGCTTAAGGCGGCTTTGACTTCGTGATCTTCAATGTTTAGCGACGTTTGTAGCCATCTCATATTGGGTTGCTGCTAATCACTGGCATTCCTGTCTCCTAGGATAAAACTGAGTGCGTTGAATTTTCATCTGGTTGTTGTGAATAAAGGCCAACATTTCACTTGGACAGTATCATATCGGCTAGGATAGTTTTAACAAGTAGGCATGATAATCATACTGGTCTATAAATGTAGACTAAACAATCCGATTACTAACTTTTTAAAGCTGATCGACGGCAAGTGAAAAAGATTACTGTGATTCCATTTTGTAGTGGTCTAAAGCGACAAGTGATTACGTACGTAACGCAGGTTTTTAATAGATAGGGTATTTGGTATGACTAGTTTAAAGAAAGCACTGTTACCCTATGGAACAACGTCTAGTTCGCCCTCTATAGTCTTGCCTGATACTGCCTTATTTTTGTCAGAGCGTGGATCACTGACCAAAAACTATTTTGAGAATGCTGTTGAATTATTAAATAGAGAATACGACGCCATAAGAAGGCTTGCTGAGTTAAATGAACTTGTCTATAACGCCTCTTATAACTTTGTACCTCGTGTTGGTCAGCGCTATCATCTTTATCAGAAAGTTGATGGTGGATACCTGCTAAGTATGATTGAAAATTGGAAGGCACACGAGTTCATAGTATCTTTAGAGTATACCGCCGACAGCGTTTGGAAAGATGTTACATCCCTTTAAAATCTGCTCCTACAAATAGCAGCGCATTCTAGCCGGCTCAATTATATTGATTAACTAACTGATCTTAAAACGAGTATCGTAATGCATTTCCTTTTCTTCAAACACCTCAGAAACATGATTGAAAACATTACAAGACCTGATTGGCTTTGCATATAAATGTAGTGAAAACCCTCGGCTATTGCCTATGTTCTTTAAACTATGAACGCCTAAGAAATCCGACATATAGCTAACGGCGCCACTGGTAGCCATCTTTGATAGGCTTCTTTTAACGTTAGATTGATCTCGTTCATAGATTATCTCTTCAAATTGACTGTCCATAAAATACACCCAACATTCTTCTCCTCCATGATCATGGATAGCTGTCATTTGGCCCGGTTCCCAACACAGTAAAATTAGTTCAAAACGCTCATTGAACTCTAAACAGTTTCGGGTGTGGCTGATAGGCGAAAAAGTGGCATAAGGCAATATGTCAGTTTTTGTTAGGGATAGATGTTGCGGAATGGATGCGAACTGGCCGCTCGGAGTGTCTTTAAGAGTCTCGATTAATTGAGTAAGGCTAGTGATAGCTCCATTTGGTTTGCCAATGCTTTTATTATTAGACTCCAAAATTTAAGATCCTTTTTGTTTTCAGAGTGACTCATTTAAATGAGTTGATATCATATAAATAGAGTATGTAAAAAGACTATTAATTGCTACTTAATTTAATTAAAGCTCTGATTTAAGGCCGGCTAGCCAATAGAGTAGGTCTTTAAATACGTCGGCCCGGTTGGTTTCATTGAGGATTTCATGTCGGGCCTCCTCATATAAACGCACATCGACTCTTTTGATTCCGGCTTGAATTAGCGCGCACTTCAACTTTTCAATCCCTAGGCCTTGCTTACTTACAGGATCAAGAGCGCCAGATATCAAATAGATAGGCAACGCTTTATCGATCGAGGCCATAGCTTCTGGGCGCGACAAATCAGCCATCCCGGCAAGAAAATCACACCAAGATTGGGTTGATAGCGGGCCACCGCAGTAATAATCGTCGACATACTGATCAACGACTTTTTCATCTCTGGACAACCAGTCACTGACTGTGCGGTTAGGCTTGAAAGCGTTATTAAACGAACCAAAGGATAATTTCTCTAAAACACTACTGGGATTTCGAAGGCCAAGCCTCCAGCGCTCAAAATGAGCGACGTACGAAACACTTTTATACAATGAAGGAGTGTCGTAACTTGACCCAGATAGTATTAAGCCGCATAACTTATGGTTGAATGCGTCGGGAATTTGGCTGGCATATTTCTGGCAAAAGCGCGTCGCCATAAAGGATCCCATGCTATGACCCATTAAAATAAACGGCAGATCCAGTCGAGTTTCAATATGATTAATAAGTTGCCATTGGTCATCAACCATTTGTTCCCAACCATCGGCGTCAGCCAGATGATAGCTGCTGTCCATGGCTTTTCCTGTCTGACCGTGACCGCGATGGTCGCCTGCGGTAACTAAAATACCCTGCTGGTTCAAAAATTCTGCGAATTCTGCATAGCGAGCGCCATGCTCAGACATGCCGTGCATAATATGTAACCAAGCGACTGGGTGTTCTGGGACCCACTGACAATAGTGATGCTCACCTGGCTCTCCGCTGGAGAATGGCAGTGTCTTTTTTTCGAGTACACTCATATTTATGTCCTTCTTAGCGCAAGGTTAAAGCTCAAAATAGCGCTACTTTCTATATTTAGTAGTTATTTTAATACTAGCACAGCTTATGAATGTTATTAGATGACTGTGGTAACCTTATTTTTTTGTTGCTCCATCTGGGTACACCCTCCGAAAAATACTCTTTGGGCATATAATGTTGAGGATAAATGGACATTTAGGGGTGTCGCTTTTGGGCTGCCTAGGGTTGCCTTGCCAGTAACCTTAGACAAAAGCGAGGTCCAGATTTTAATCGGCTCGTTTCGGTCAGATCGTATGGGGGGCTTTAACCCTGAAAAATTAATCGAGAGAAAGTAAGGGGCAAGCTATTCTCATAACCGCCCCGATATCTTATTTTTATTAAGCTAGGCTGGGAGTCCCATACTTAGCCATTATTTTGTCTACCTTAGAAGGGCAGATGTTGACCTTTGATAGATCACCTTGAATATGGGGTAGTTCTAAGACACGTTTGTCCATAACCTTAAACCATAGCCATGGAATATAAGCCAACAAGTACATTCCAAAATAGCCATTAGGTAACTCTGGGATGTCGTCAAAATTCCGAAGGCTCTGGTACCGTCGTGCTGGATAAGCGTGGTGGTCTGAGTGTCTTTCAAGATGGAATAGCACCAGATTGGTGACAATATAATTGGCGTTCCATGAGTGATGAGGCGCACATCTCTCATACTTGCCATTTTCTTTTTTCGCTCTTAGTAAGCCGTAATGCTCAATATAATTCGTCAAGGTCAACTGAGACCAGGCCCAAAAATTGTGCATCAATAAAAAGGGCACCATGATCCAGCCGAAATAAGCGACTAGAGACCCTTGCAGCAAGATACTGATGGCATACGACTGTAAGATATCATTGTGGTGACTCCAAAATGAAAGGCCCGATTTGGTAAGTCGATCTTTCTCTAATTGCCAGCCTCTAACAAATGTGCCTGAAATTTCCCGAATAGCGAAGGCGTACAGGGACTCACCTAGTCGTGAACTCGCTGGGTCTTCTGGTGTCGAGACTAAAATATGGTGGCCTCGATTATGTTCAACCGAGAAATGGCCATAGGCTGGCACGGCTAAGACAATTTTGGCTAACCATTTTTCTATTTTAGTGTTTTTATGGCCTAACTCATGCGCGGTGTTGATGCCAATACCGCTGTAACTGCCAGCGACTAAGGCAACGACCACCAAAGACAAAATACTTAAGTCAAACGTACCAACTACCCAAGCGAATGCTAACAACACAATAAAATGCATTGGTACTGTGAGATAAGTGAGAATTCTGTAGTACCTGTCTTCTTCAAGCTGCGGCACTAACTCTTCCGGAGGATTGCTGTTGTCTGCGCCAATAGCCCAATCTAATATTGGTAAAAGAATATAATTGATCGCTAGAGGGATAGCCAATAGAGCTTCGATACCAGTTTGTGAAAACCAATAAATACTCATCAGCGGCATTAGTGGAAATGTTATTGACATAAACCAAAGATATCTTTTTTTGTCGGTGTAGCTTATCTCGCCTTTTTCAGGGTGGTTCATTGAATAAGTGGCCATTCCTATAATCCCTTAGCTAGTGTTATTTTGTCTTATAGGGAGATTATAGTTGACAGTTAGTTTCTTGGGAGGGTTAAATAGCGTCAATATAGGGTTCTTTTACCGTCAACTTAGAGTTCTTTTACTGGCACATGTCAGATTTTTACGCTCACATTTAGGTGTTAGTTTATGTACGGAATCATTTTGCCAGAACTTATAGGGTTGCTAAGGGAGCAAGGAGTTACCGAAGATGAGCTTCTGAAAACTACCCAGCTAGACGCTATTGATTCCACACAGCCGTTTTTTTTAACCAGTCAACAAGCAGATATCATTTGCAGTAATGCGATCAAATTGTCAGATGATAAAGCCCTTGGGCTCAAGCTTGGGGTCAGGTTAAATATGGTGGCATTGGGGATATTAGGTTATGCGTTGATGACTAGTGACACGGTTGGGGACACGCTAAAATTATTACTTAGATATAATCAAGCGATACTCCCGAGTATGACTATTGACCTAGTTGCGGATCAGAGCGGGGTTATGTTAGTTGGTAAAGGGCGGCATTTACCCAAAGAACTAGAGAGATTTTATGCTGATACGCTCTACTCGGCAGTGGTCCATAATTTACGTATCTTAACGGGTGAGGTAAACGTCTCTTTTAGCTTAGGTCTAGATTATAGTGCGGGAGAAGATGCGGAGCTATATACCTCTGTATTCGGTTCGAAAGTAAGTTTCATGTCGGACAAGCCCGGTCTTGCGTTCGGTCTGGATGGCTTGGCAACCAGCATCTCTACGTCGAACCCGCTAGCGCAAAACATTTTCCAAAGAGAGTGTGATCGTATTATGTCGGCTGACAATCAACTTGGCTTGGTCAGTGAGCGCGTAAAACAGATTCTTATAGGTGCAAGGTTAGACTTCCCCTCAAGTGCCTCAATTGCCGACAAACTGCATATGAGCGAGAGTACTCTGCAGAGGAGATTGGCAAAAGAGGGATGTCGTTTCCAAGAGCTTCTCGATCAGGTTAGATACCGCTTAGCGCTAGAATATCTGCAGAGTACTCAGTTGCCAGTTACCGAAGTGGCTGTGCTTTTAGGCTACAGTAGTGCGGCCAACTTCCGGCGATCTTTTAAACGATGGAGCGGATTGACCCCTGTAGAAATTCGAAACCAAGTGAAGGTTTAGTAAGTCAGTTATTTAGTAATCCCACTGAATTGAATTTAATTGTTAATCGCATCCGTTATATAGGACAAAAATTCTGAGTCACTCCAGTCTAAAGGCTCTAACGTTGCATGGTAATTATCACCCGTTCGGATAGAGCTTGATCCCACCTTGGTGTAGAGGCTATTTCGCACAATCACCAAGTCCAACTCAGGGAATATGTAGATATTATTTTTATTTAAGCCTTGTGAAGAAAAATACCCAGCTGATGAATTCACCCACCATTGCAGAGCGTAATTTTGGTTGTCTGTACCCGTTGGCACAGTTGTTGATTCTTTAACCCATGCTTCAGAAACAATTTGATCTTCTCCCCATCGACCATTGCGGGCATAGAGAAGCCCAAAACGAGCAAAATCTCTAGTTGTTGTGTCAATGCAACAATAGGTCATCGCATGGCCCAGTTCGTCTGTCCACCAATCAGCATTCATACCGATTTTTGAAAACAGATGCATGTCAGCGTAATCACGCACATTTTGTCCAGTCGCCGCTTCTAGAATACCGGCAAGTAGCATAGAGTCTGTATTTTGATAGGCCCAGTTGTTCGTTCGTGGCGTCGTTTCTGGCGTTCTATCTAGTGCGTAAGATAATTGATCACCATTGTGTCCGCCAGACGCGTAAATATTGGCATCACCATCGGCAGCTTGAGAAAGACCAGTGCGCATCTCTAAGATCGCTCTGACGCTGATTTCTTCTTTGTCTGTATTTACCCAAGGAGCGAGATAATTTTCGGCTGGTACATCAATCGAATCTATATAGCCTTGATCCATGGCTATGCCAACCAGAGCGCTTGCGAAGGATTTTCCAGTTGACCAGCTAGTTGCTAGGCTATTCTCAGACTCATCATTAGCATAACGCTCCCCTACAATTACGCCATGACGAATAATAACGACGCCTTGAGTATTTCGGGTACTTTTAAACGCGTAGTCTAAAGCTTGCTTAAGCCCTGATTCAGATATATTAACGTCAGCTGGTTCATATGTATCCCAGCTAACGCCAGGATATGTATTTGTGTCAGGCAGGTCATCAGTTGTTGGAGCAGGGGAGTCTGCAGCAATGGATGAAGAGTCTGAACCACCACAGGATGCTAGAGTTACTAAAATAAAAAATAAATATAGTTGTTTCATGCACCTGGTTCCTAACGAATTAATACTCTTATTATAACTTATCATTGTTCTCCAATTACACGTAAAAAAAGTGCTTTTGGGTCAACATCTGGTCCCTATACTGACTGAGTACCATACGTTTGCATTCATGCTTTAGTTTGGTACAAATTGCTTTTACACACGTATCTAAACCACTTGTGGCAAAAGGTACGTCTAGTTGGAAAAGTTTAAGCAGTTTTGTGAAGATGATTTATCACGGATCATAGAAATGGCGTGGGAGGACAGAACACCGTTTGAGGCGATCGAGTTAAGTTTTTTGATCAATGAATCTGCCGTTATTACCATAATGCGCTCCGAGTTGAAGCCTAGGTCTTTTCGCTTATGGCGAAAAAGGGTGTCTAGCAGGAAAACTAAACATTTGGCATTGCGATCACCTGAAGTAGGTCGAGGTTATTGCCCAACGCAATATAAACAAAGGTAGGAGATAGTTGAATATGGGTAGATTGACGGGGTTAATCGGCGGCATGGCATGTTTGAGTTTGAGTATGATGGCTAACTTCATAGGGGCGGACGAAATAATGATTGATAATTTTGAGTCTGACTCAGAAGTTCGCTGGGATTATTTCAGTGACCAGGTCATGGGAGGCGTATCTGAGGGGTCTGCACGCATGGGTAGTGACAATGGTGAAGCCTATGCACATATGACGGGCGACGTTAGCACAGCCAACAATGGAGGGTTTATACAATTGCGAACCCGTCTAGCCGTAGGCGCTGATAAGAATGCTGCAGGGATCTACGTCAAGGTGCGAGGAAACAGTCAAAAGTACTACATTCATCTGCGTACGAGAGGCACTATGCTACCTTGGCAATACTACCAGGCCGCGTTTGATGTTACCGAGGACTGGCAGACCATAAAATTACCCTTAGACAGCTTTAAGCCCTCTGGTTCTTGGTTGAGAAAGACAGCGTTACCTAAGTCGATACGCAGTATCGGGATTGTTGCTTACGGGCGAAACCACGAAGCTGATATTCAAATCGGTGAAATTGGCTTTTTTTAGTCAGGTTAGCTGAATCAGCCATTATTTAGCCTGAAGTTTTGGAGCGTGCAGCGAAAAGAGCTAGTTGTTCTTCTGTGGCTGGAGATTGGTATTTTGCTTTCCATTCAGGAAAGGGTATACCGTAAATAATTTCACGTGCTTGTTCATAGTCGATCTCGGTTTGACGTTCTACTGCTGCCGATACGTACCACTTGCTCAAGCAATTGCGGCAAAAATTCGCGAGATTCATCAAGTCGATGTTTTGTACATCTTTGTTTTCATCAAGATGTTTCAGCAAGCGGCGAAACACAGCGGCTTCCACTTCAGTTTTGGTGGTTTCATTCATCATCTATCGAGTCCGATAAGGTGGTTGTTGGTTGGGTAGTGTAAACGAATTGATGTGAATTGAAGAGCCCCGATGGGTAATTCAAACGCCTGATTATTGGGCTTGAATGATGATGTTTTACATGTAAAGGAGCGGTTCATTGTTAATGTTTTGTGATACTCTTGCCGATAAACAATTATGACCTCCGATACGCACTGATTTTGGGCCTTGCAGCCTGGTTAAGGGAACAATAATGACTATACATACATCTCTTTTGTCGATGATTGGCAACACGCCAATGCTAAAACTCACAGCGTTTGATACTGGCCCTTGCGAGCTGTTTGTTAAACTCGAATCACAGAATCCTGGAGGCTCAATAAAAGACAGGGTAGGTCTGGCGATTATCGAGGAGGCAGAAAAGTCAGGTGAATTAAAAGCGGGTGGGACCATCATTGAAGCCACTGCTGGTAATACCGGTATCGGACTAGCGCTGGTAGCAGCTATCAAGGGATACAAAATTATTTTGGTGATTCCAGACAAAATGAGCCGTGAGAAGATTCTCCATCTGGAGGGGTTGGGAGCTGAAATTGTATTAACTCGTTCCGATGTGCCAGAAGGGCACCCTGAGTATTACCAAGATTTAGCTAGAACAATTGTTGCCAAGACGCCGGGTAGTTTTTTAGCCAACCAATTCTCTAACCCTGCTAATCCAATGATTCACCGTACTACCACAGGGCCTGAAATTTGGGATCAGATGGATGGGAATATCGATGCAATGGTAGCAGGTGTGGGTTCTGGTGGGACAATCACCGGTTTAGCAGAGTTCTTTAAAGAAAAGAATCCAGACATTCAAATGGTGGTCGCAGATCCTGAGGGATCTATTGTTGCAGATGCCGTTATTAAAGGATCATTTTCCTATGAGGGTGGCTCGTGGCTTGTTGAAGGGGTAGGTGAAGATTTCATTCCAGATAATTTAAACGTCGACTTACTTGATGATGCTGAAGTGGTGACCGACAAAGAAGCGTTCCAAACCTTACAGGTGTTGATAAGAGAGGAGGGGGTTTTGGGAGGTTCGTCTACAGGTACTTTGGTTGCGGGCGCTGTGAAATGGTGCCAAAAGCAGACTAGTCCCAAGCGCGTAGTCACCTTTATTTGTGATACGGGTAATAAGTACCTTTCAAAGGCATTTAATAAATCTTGGTTGCATGACAATGACTTGTTGGAAGTTCAGACAGCGGGTGATGTAACCGACTTAATTAATCGTCGCGCAGACCAGGGCGATATGATTAGCGTCTCTGTCTCAGATACCTTGCTAACTGCCTATAAAAGGATGAGAGCGTCCGATATTTCTCAAATACCTGTACTTGATGGCGAGCAACTTGTCGGTGTTCTAGATGAAGAAGATTTACTGTTTAATGTGAGTAAAAGCAAGACGGCTTTCACACAGCCGGTTTCCGACTTTATGGTAACAGACCTAGATGTACTGCCGGTAGGTGCTTCAGAAGAGGATCTGCTAAAAACATTAACTCAAGGCAAGGTTGCTATTATTTATGACGGGGATACCTTTGTGGGCTTTATTACCAAGGTAGACCTTATTAATCATTACAGAACAAAGCTTAGCAAAGACTAGAGACGACTATGAAAAATAGCACAAAAATTAAGGGTTTTGAAACCAAGGCAATTCACGCAGGCCAGCAACCCGATCCAACGACAGGCGCAATTATGACGCCTATTTATGCCAGTTCTACTTATGTGCAAGATAGCCCTGGCGTACACAAAGGTTATGAATACTCCAGAAGCCATAACCCCACTAGAAAAGCCTTAGAGGATTGTATTGCCGCTCTTGAAAATGGGTCTGGCGGCTTTGCATTTGCCTCAGGAATGGCTGCCACAGCGACTGTATTGGAGATGTTAGATTCGGGAGATCATGTGATAGCCATGGATGATCTCTATGGCGGAACCTATAGGCTTTTTGAAAATGTACGTAAGCGTTCCGCGGGTTTAGAATTCACCTTTGCTAACCTGAGTGATTTAAATAAGCTAGAAGCCTCGCTTCAAGAAAACACTAAGATGATTTGGGTGGAATCACCCACCAATCCGCTTCTCAAGCTAGTTGATCTACAGGCTATTGGTGAGTTTGCTAAAAAACATAATTTGATTGCGGTCTGTGACAACACTTTTTGCTCATCCTATGTGCAAAAACCACTCGACTTTGGTTTTGATATTGTCGTGCACTCAGCAACAAAATATCTCAATGGTCATTCTGACGTGATTGGTGGCATTGCAGTGTGCGCTCAAGGTAGAGAAGATTTAGTAGAGCGGATGTTTTACCTATCTAATGCGATCGGATCGATCATGAGTCCTTTTGATAGCTTTTTGGTGTTGCGGAGCCTAAAGACTCTTGCTGTGCGTATGGAGCGACATTGCAAAAATGCTATGCAAATAGCGACTTATTTGGAAAGTCATTCAGCGGTTGAGAAAGTTTATTACCCTGGCCTTGAAAGTCACCCTCATCATGATTTGGCAAAACGTCAAATGAACGGATTTGGTGGCATGATAAGTATTGTCTTAAAGGGTGGTTTAGCCAGTGCCACTGCATTTCTTGAGAGTACCGAGGTGTTCGCTCTTGCTGAAAGCTTAGGTGGTGTAGAAAGCCTGGTGGAGCATCCAGCAATCATGACTCATGCGGCGGTTCCTGAGGCTATACGTAATGAAATTGGTATTGTTGATGGTTTGGTCAGGCTTTCAGTCGGGCTCGAAACCTTAGACGACTTGATGGCTGACTTGAATAGTGCATTGAAGGCCATATAGGCCTTCTTGCGCAGACACTTACTTTGTGTTGACTACATTTCTTCATGGGCATTGATAAATGCCTGTGCCGCTTCGACACCACCAGCATTAATGACATTACTATACCCAAGCTGGTCTAAAATCGTCTTGGCTTTTCCTGACCTATTGCCACTCTGGCAGTAAACATAAATTGTTTTATCTTTGTCCGTTGTCAGGGCGCTGATTTGCGAGCCTATGTCCTGCCATTCGATATGATTAGCTTTGTCGAGGTGGCCCGTGTTGTATTCTGCAGGAGTTCTTACATCTATAATCATTGGCGACGGCCCTTGGTCTGATATTGCAAATGAAAAGATAGGTAATAAAATTATCGTTAGTAATATTGCTTTCATTTTTGCACCTGTTAAATTAATGCTCTAGTGTCTATTTTATACGCAGTAGGTTTCTTTGGGCAAGGTTAAACGACTATCTTAGATTATGTGGCCAATAACGGGGTTATAGGAACTATATGTGGCCTAGTGTTAACGCGATTTCTGTTTGCAGTTCGAGGTTTTGTTTCAACTGGAATAACTTATGATACATTTGGCTGGTTCAATTTTAAGTGGGTGAATTTAAAACAACGGAGTATGATTTTGTGTTGCCCCCATAAGTGAGGAAATATAATGTCAAAGTTAGGATTTAAAAATCTTTTTATTGCCACATTGCTTCTTGTTTTATCTAGCTATTCTTTCAGTGCCGACATTACCATGCCGTTTGGCGAAAAGGCATTCGAAATTTATAAGACGTCAGTGGAAATGCGTACTGCAGAGGGTCAAAGGCAAGTGCCTACATTGGCACGATATTTAGCATCAGAGTTTAAAAAAGGTGGCTTTCCTGAAGCGGATATACATGTGCTCGAAATAGAGGACACTGCGGCGCTTGTGGTGAGGTATCGGGGTGATGGTTCCTTAGGTAAAAAGCCGATTAGTATCTCAGCCCATATGGATGTTGTTGACGCCTTGCGTGAAGATTGGGATCGCGATCCTTTCACCTTAGTTGAAGAAAATGGCTATTATTTTGGGCGTGGTACGGTTGATGATAAGTTAGGTATGACCGCAGTTACCGCCGGGTTTTTGCGGCTTAAAGCTGAAGGATGGGTGCCTGGACGCGATCTGATTATCGCCTTTTCTGGTGATGAAGAAACCACTATGAACAGCACCAAGGCACTGGTCAATGAGTATCGAGCGCTCACTGACAGCGAATTTGTTTTAAATGCTGACGCCGGTGGAGCATCGATTCCTGAATCAGGTGGTCGACCCGCGAGTTTTGGAATGCAAGCAGCGGAAAAAACCTATGTTACTTGGGATATGACGTTTCGTAATCCCGGTGGACATAGCAGCCGGCCGAGAGAAGACAATGCCATCTATGATCTTGCTCAAGCTTTGGCCAAGATTCAGAGCTATAAGTTTCCGGTGAGTTATAACGATCTGACTTTAGCTTATTTTAAGGGCACAGGCGCTCGTACTGAAGGAAAATTAGGTAAGGCAATGCTAAACTTTTCCGCTAACCCAAAAGATTCCACTGCGATTGAAATACTGCGTGCGAATAGCAGCTTTGTGGGTACTTTAGGAACCACTTGTGTAGCCACAATGCTTAGGGCTGGTCATGCCGAAAATGCCTTACCTCAGTCCGCTACAGCCACTGTTAATTGTCGTGTATTTCCTGGCACGGGTGTTGAAGAAACACTCAGCCAACTTAAGGTTACAGTTAATAACCCAGCAGTTGAGTTTGTGCTGTTAGATGAAGTTACTGAGACCGATGCCTCGCCTTTGCGCCAAGATGTCATAGTGGCCTTGCAGAAAGCCATTGATGTTAAATATCCTGGATTAGCAATCATCCCCAGCATGTCCTCGGGCGGCACGGATGGTATGCACTTTAGGGCCGCAGGAATTCCTAGTTACGGCGTAAATGGCCAATATAGTAAGTCAAGCGACAGCTTCTCTCATGGTTTGAATGAACGCGTATTGGTCGAAAGTTTTTACGATAACATTGCGCACTGGTATGTACTTTTGCAAGCAGTTGCTGGGAAGGACTAACGCGGTAGTTATTATGAACACTGGAAAAGTTTTCAGCATCGCTAATCAAATCTTCTATCCGGCCTTGTCTGTCTGCACATCACGACGGGCACTCGCGATCTGCTATTTAGCCAAGCTATGAGTCTGAGAGAGCAGGATGTTGTCGTTGATCTGCATGTTTGGGACGATCTATGGCATGTCTTTGAATGGGGCGAACAATTGCCTGAGGCCCTAGATTCCGTGGGTCAGATTGCTAAATTTCTGACAGAACACATGGGCCAAGACTTTACCGGCTGATTTATTTCGACCTTGCTCGAGGGCTATAAGCCGTGCAAAGTTTTGGTTTCAAGAAAATCTTCTAACCCCATTACTCCGCCTTCGCGACCATTTCCTGATTGCTTGTAACCACCAAAAGGCGAACCATAATTGTAACCCCCTCCATTGACGTGCACGGCTCCAGCTCGCAGCTGAGCGGCAACACGTATGGCTCGTGTCGCATCGCCAGTCTGGAGATAGGCAGCCAGTCCATAGGGGGTGTCATTGGCAATAGCTATTGCTTCGGCCTCATTCTTGAACGGAATGATAACTAGAACCGGGCCAAAGATTTCTTCTTGGGCTATACGCATGTCATTTGATACATCTGAAAATACAGTGGGTTTAACAAACCAACCCGTCTCAAACCCCTCAGGCTTACCTAGGCCGCCAGTCAAAAGAGTGGCGCCTTCCTCGATGCCAACACTAATCATTGCTTGCACTCGATCAAACTGAATACGATCAAAAAGTGGCCCAAGGTGATCACCCTCTAACTCTGGATCACATACTTTTATTGCTTCTGCGGCGCGTTTTGCAATGTTTACTACTTCCTCGTAGCACTCGCGCTCCACTAAAAGCCGTGTCGGCGCATCACAGGATTGGCCGGTGTTCAACATACACTCACTTACTGAAGCTGTTATCTGTGACTCAAGATCACAATCAGTAAATACAAGATTGGGAGACTTACCGCCAAGCTCTAAGGTTACACGTTTAATTGTCTCTGCAGCGTCGCGAGTTATTGCTCTTCCAGCGCGCGTCGAACCGGTGAAGGACATCATCTGAATATCCTCATGAAGCGATAGGGCAGAGCCAACAGTCTCTCCATCACCATTAACAAAATTGAAAACCCCCGGTGGATATCCTGCTTCATGGATAATTTCAGCATAAATCATGGCAGAGATTGGCGTGTGCTCCGAAGGTTTAAGTACACAGGTACACCCAGCTGCAAGCGCGGGTATAACTTTGAGCACAATTTGGTTGATGGGCCAATTCCAGGGGGTAATTAGGCCACAAACACCAATCGGTTCACGTATTACGATATCCCCGTTAGAGAGTGTTTGTTGCTCTTCAAGATTCTCTAATGCGTCTATGAAACTATCAAGATGACCAATTGCCGCGTCGGCTTGGGCATCTCGGGACATACTAATGGGCGCCCCCATTTCTATTCGCATAGCTTGAGCTAAATCTTCTAACCGCTTTTCGGTCACCTCTTTTAATCGATACAATAAGGCCAAGCGCTCTTCTTTAGTGGTCTGTGAGAAGCTTTCAAATGCTTTTTTAGCAGAGGCTACAGCGATGTTAACGTCAGTCACATTTCCTAGAGTTATCGTACCAACCTGTTCTTCAGTGGCTGGATTTAAGACGGGTAAAGTTGTGGTTGAATTTGGGGTGACCCAACGACCATCGATATAAAAGTTTTTAAGATTTTTCATTATATGTTCATCTCTAGGTTAGCGCGCGCTTTTTACCGTTAGTATAGCCTCTAGTTTAAGATTATCTATGATATCTAGGGTAATCGTCGGCTTTCAACTAAACGGGATAGTTTTGATGTCTGGCTTGTCAGGGAGTAGGACTTTTGAAACACTTAAAGGGGAACAGATGCCAGAATTAGTCACTTATCGAGGCTAAAGGTCCTTTCAGGTATGTTCTTCTAATGTATTGGAATAATCCAGTATTGACCATCTGTCGTAATCGAGCCTTTCATGCGCTGGACAACTACTCTATCCACGGTACGCATCTCGCGTTCAGCCATTTTACTAAAGCTGTCTTCACCTAAGGCATCTTGCGTTTTATCTGGAAAATTACGGCGAGTGCGGTGAATCCAGTATGTGTCGGAGAGGTTACTTTGACTAAAAGCCTCTGCGATCCCTTGGGGGCCGATTATAAAGCCTAGTAATCCTCCCCAAGTTGCCGTTGGGTTATCCGAATCCCATCCAGCAAGAGACCCTATTTGGATGGTGCGAGCAATGTTTCCCTCCCCATAAAATAGACTCACTAGGCTAGCCGCAAAATTAATTCCACCATCAAAGGGTTCTCTGTAGACATATCCATCAGTACGCTCTAACTGATAGCGATGATAAATTGCATCTCTAGTACTTTCCCAGTCATCTTTGTTGGGATTATTCAGATAATGCTCCTTTATAAAGGCATACATTTTGGCAGGAGTTGAGTTCGGAGGCAGGTAGCTACTGGCTTGTTCCGCCAGCCCGAGTGTTTGGTTAGCTAGCGTCTCTGACTTGTCGACAACAGACGCTAAAGAATGCATCGCTATGTAGAATTGAGAAATCCATTGTGCATCTCCCATCGCAGTTGTTCTAACAGGTAAATAGGCGATATCTATCGCTACATCAGGTCGTGCCGGTGCTAGTAGTCCAAAAATCTCTGTGGTCAGTTGAGCATCGATCATCATGTAATTGCTGTTATTTGCTGGCTCGCTAGTTTCTGGGGGGCTCATCCCTGTTTGCATTAACTTTCTAGCCTGCTCATTAGATACCCACAAAAAGTTTTCGACTATTGGGTTGGACGTAGGGAATTTTTGGAACAGCGGAGCATCTTCTTCAGAGTAGATGTGATGGAGCCATCCATCACGTATTTGGTTTGCACTAAGTTTACTAGTCTTCAGTTGGTCGTGGAGGTGTGCATACATATACTCAATGTCGGTATCGTCATCAGCGCCCCATGGAGTTCCTGAGAGTTCGAAGTAAAAATCAATAGTGCTTGAGTGCGGTACAAATTCTCCCCAAATTGCTTTTAAATCTGGTTTCCCCCAATCCTCATCGGTATAAAAAGGTAATGTTTGAGGCGTTCCCACCTTATCCATTTCGGTGATTAGACCAGTCCAGTTAGCGATATTTTGGCCAAGCCAAAAGCCCTGGAGTTGTTGCATATAGTCAGATCTTGAGATCTTAGTGACTTGCCTGTTTCCTTCCAGCTCTCCATATGACATTGAAGAAGTCAGCAGGCTTATCAGCATAATAGAGGGGTGGGATATCATTCTCATCTGGTCGTGCTCAGCCGTAATGTTTTAATGGAAGCCTGTGTCCATTTGAACTTTCAAGTACCAATCATGACGGGAAAAGGAAATTACGGCAAGAATAGCGATAGTTTATCGCATGGCCTTAATATTGCTATATTTATGGTTGTGCTTAGGTCAGCCAAGAATGCTGCTATATCACTCTGTAGTGTGCTCTAAGCGAGGCTGTATTGGGCCTTTTTAATCTATAAATAGCTAAGTGCCCACTTAAATTTTTAAGTAAGTTCCGCTAGCGCAGTTAAGGGTGGGTGCATTTTGGATGAAGCGGGGCAGGTCTATGCCAAGAGATTTGATGCGTTTGTTAAATCGGCCAGTCTGCGGCATCCATCGAATCTAGAGTTGCAAGGTGGCTAGTACCTTGCCAATGATTTATGAATTCGCCATTAGGGTCATAGGTTGCGGTTTGCTTATTTAAATCGAATTTTCTGTGGCCTCGAGGATCAGCACCTACCCCTGCTAAGTACTGCCAATTTCCCCAATTGGATGCAGTATCATAATCAATTAACTGCTGTTCTAAATATGTCGCACCATAGCGCCAGTCTAAGTTGAGTTCATGTACAAAGCAGCTAGCCACAAGTTGGCGTCCTCGATTGGACATGTAGCCAGTGGTGTTGAGTTGGTTCATTAGGGCATTAATTATTGGGAAGGGCGTATTTCCATGGCACCATTTTTGGTATCTTTCAGGATAAAAGCTAGTACGCGGGTTCTCCGCACTAATACCCTTTAATGTGAAGAGAGCCGATTGATGCCTGTGTGCATACCACTGGTAGTATTCACGCCACAATAATTCAAAATAGATCCAATAGGTTGAGTCATTAGATTCGATGTCTCGCTCATACTCGCGCAGTTTTGCGATTACTGTGCGCACCGAAATACAGCCGTTGGCCAACCACGGAGAAAATTTAGTTGAATAGTCCATGCCGTCCAGACCATTACGAGTTTTTTTGTAGCTGCTGGCAAGCTTTTGGCTGAAGTAGTTGCTCAGATGTCTGAGGCCAGCACTCTCTCCTCCTTCAAAAATACCATTACCTATTGCCTTGTGACTGTTTGCCGATAATTTATGATGGCTTGCTAGCAATGGACTTGGTGCAATGGACGTTAGTGTTGACTCAGGTGCGTTAATCTCGACACGTTCAATAACGCGTCTGAATTTGGAAAAACTATCCGGCAATTCGGCTACAGCAAAGGGCAGCTGATCTTGATCAAATAGCGTATGGCTGTGTTGTTGCTGAAATACGATCCCAGGATAACGCGATGTCAAAACCTTCCACTGATGGTTTTCGTACCATCCGGCGTTGTAACTGCTGTAGACGTGGCTAACATTGTGCAATGTTATTAGTTCTGCTACCACATCGAGCAGCGGCTCCTCACGGATAAGCAAGTGCTGTTGATGTTGTTTTAGATTTTTATCAAGTGCCTGCAATGATTGATGTAAAAAATGTAGCCGATGGTTTGACAGTTTGGCGGGTGCGCGGACCCTACTTGATGGGGAAGGCTGCTCTAAACAATGCAGACAAATGAGGTTGTCCATTTCATGACTTGCCTGCGCCAAAGCAGGATTGTCTGCAACTCGAAGATCATTAGAAAATAAAAAAATACCAATCTTTAACATGTGTATATTCGCCGTCTAAGGTCAATCTGATAGGCTCTTAATACGGGTCACTTATGCGCGCGGATTGCCTCACTGTAAATCAATGCGCGCCTTGTAGTGCGGCAACTAATATAGCTGTCTGCAATATCTGTATCTCGTAATATTAAAATTGTAGTGGCTATGCTTAGCAGTAGTAATAAACTGTAGTATGTCTCCATATCATTGTTATCTGTGTTCATTCTAATTAGGTACGGATAATGTAAGACTACTCAGCTATTAAACTTGTTATTAAGGTTGGTATGACAGGTGCTGAAGCTATTGAGTTGTTGAGATAAAGGTTAACTAAATAACAATGTCGAAACCATGTGAATATCTAAAGGAGATGTGCTTTGAAAGGCTATATGATCAGGACATCAACGCTCACTTTATTTTTTATTATGGCTGTCGCTCTGGTGGGTTGTTTTATTACTTTTACTCCAGTGGCCGGCGGTATTCTTTTGGATAGCTTAGGGTCCGCTTCAGAGCCCCAACAACTACTAGCATCTATGTCGGCCGTTCAAAAGACCGCACACTTCAAAATAACTCTTTGGCTAGACATGCTCTTTCCTCTAGCTTACGGCGGGTTCTTCGTGGGTCTCCCTCTGAAATATTTTGAGCAAGCGGGTAGGTGGTTAGTGATTCCTGCCGTTCTTGTCATCCCGATAGATATTTGTGAGAACCTGATCCAGTTATTAGCACTCACAGGTACGGAGGATTTACTCCATATCAAAGCCATGCTTACTCCAATCAAATTCATGCTATTTAATGTATCGGCCACTATAGCCACCCTATCTCTCGCCATAGGGATTTGGCGTCGCATAGCATGGTTAAGGAAATAAAGTGATTAATGTTTTAGATCAACTGATTCAGCACACACATTGGTTGGTGCTAACGGGCGCAGGCGTTAGCGCAGAATCTGGAGTGCCGACATATCGCGATCGCCATGGAGTGTGGCAGCGAAAACCGCCGGTAACGCACCAAGAGTTTATTCAAGATCACACTGCCCGACAGCGATTTTGGTCGCGAAACATGGTCGGGTGGCGTTTTATGGTATCAGCCAAGCCCAATATTGCACATAACACGTTGGTAGATTTAGAGGCTATTGGCTACGTTGGCTGTTTGGTCACTCAAAATGTCGATGGCCTACACCAGCGTGCCGGCAGTCAAAAAGTTATAGATCTTCATGGGCGCGTCGATACCGTGACCTGCATATCCTGTCAGCTTAAGTTTCCCCGCCAGCCATTGCAGCAATGGTTGGAGCAAAATAACCCCGATTATGCGGCACTGAGCGGCGCTATAGCCCCGGATGGTGATGCCGATATTGACGAGCTTGATTATTCTGCAATGCAAATTCCTTACTGTGAATATTGTGGTGGTATATTGAAGCCTGATGCTGTGTTTTATGGTGATTCAGTGCCTGTACAGAGGTTGGCCGACGCTGAGCGCGAAATGCTTAATGCTAAAGGGCTAGTAGTGGTTGGTTCTTCGTTAACGACTTATTCGGGGTATCGCTTTTGCTTATGGGCCCAACAACAAAAAAAACCTATTGTTATTATTAATCAGGGCGCAACACGGGCAGATACAATGGCGACACAGTGCACAGATGAAAATTGCAGTCAGGTTCTTGAAAATTGGCTGCAACGAGTTAATTAATCAACCAGATATCCATCAGCAATGTTTACCAGAGCTTAAATATGCTGCGGATCATGGTTGAGGGGGAGACTAAGATAATAAAGATGAGAGGCTAGTAAAACGTATTTTTAGTGGGCAGTCGTGGTTTTGGTGGATCGCTACAGCCCAGTGAGAATGGTGCACCCGGAGGGATTCGAACCCCCGACCAAGTGGTTCGAAGCCACCTACTCTATCCAGCTGAGCTACGGGTGCGTAACAGCAGGGCGCCAGTTTAACTTATCTGTAAGTAATATCTAGCTTAAAACCGCCTATCGCTCTAAATATTGAAGTTTGTTTTTAACGCCATCCCATTCTTCGGCATCTTGTGGATGTTCACCTTGTTCGGTAATGTTCGGCCAGACTTCTGCGAGCTCTGCATTTAACTCAAGAAAGAGCTCTTGACCCTCTGGTATTTCGTCTTCAGCAAAGATAGCTTCGGCTGGACATTCAGGTTCACAAAGCGCGCAGTCAATGCATTCATCAGGATGAATGACTATAAAATTTGGACCCACGTAAAAGCAATCCACAGGGCAAACTTCTACACAATCCGTGTATTTGCACTTGATGCAGTTTTCTCCGACAACAAAAGTCATTTCGAGCTTCTCATGCAAGTAATTCGGTTAATTAAGCGGCGGCATTATAGCATCAAGGTTTGCAATATTGACGCATGTTTTCACTCTATTTAAGTTCTGCGCTATCGTAATTTTTTTAGCTCATAAATAAGGTCTAGCGCTTGTTTCGGGGATAGCTCGTCAGGACGTAAACTGTCAATACGTTTTTCGACGGCACTGCTTACTGGCGCCAAGTAAAGTTCGGTTTGATCAGGCTTTGCTGAGCTGGCAGATGCCTTATTCGAGACCAATTTTGCAGGGCTTTGTTCTTCTAAAATCGCTAGCTCGCGGCGAGCAAGATCTATAACGGCATCAGGTATTCCCGCCAACTTAGCGACTTGTATGCCATAACTTTGACTGGCTGGACCATCCTGTACGCTGTGCAGAAAAACAATACTGTCATTGTACTCTGTGGCATCTAGATGAATGTTGACAGCACCGCTGACCTTTTCAGGTAAGGAGGTCAATTCAAAATAGTGTGTCGCAAATAAAGTGAAAGCTTTAACTTTTTCGGCGAGGTGAAAAGCACAGGCCCAAGCCAGGGACAAGCCATCAAACGTACTCGTACCACGCCCGACTTCGTCCATTAATACTAGGCTTCGATCGCTAGCATTATGCAAAATGTTGGCAGTCTCGGTCATTTCCACCATAAATGTTGAGCGCCCGCCTGCGAGGTCATCTGATGATCCGATACGGGTGTAAATTCGGTCCGCAAGACCAATTTTGGCTGATATGGCGGGCACGAAGCTACCAATTTGCGCGAGCAGTACTATCAGGGCTGCTTGGCGCATATAGGTTGATTTACCCCCCATATTAGGGCCGGTGATGACGAGCATCTTACGCTCGTCGTTCATCTCTAAATCATTGGCGACAAAGGGGTCGCTAGATACTTGTTCTACCACGGGATGCCTACCGCCCTTGATATCAATACCTGGTTTGGTCTGTAATTTAGGCTGACAAAAGTTTAGGTTGAGTGCTCGCTCTGCCAGTGTTGCAAGGACATCTAATTCGGCAACGGCGACCGCGCATTTTTGAAGTTCTGCTAGGTCTTGATTTAAGTCTTCTAGTAGAGCTTCGTAGAGATATTTCTCTCTCGCAAGGCTGCGACTTTTGGCGCTAAGGGCCTTATCTTCAAACTCTTTTAACTCGGGGGTAATGAAACGCTCAGCATTCTTTAATGTCTGCCTACGAATATACTCAACAGGCGCTTTATCACTTTGACCGCGAGAGATTTCAATGTAATAGCCATGCACTCGGTTGTAACCCACTTTTAAGGTAGCGATACCGGTTTTGGCCTTTTCCCTCTCTTCCATTGCCAGCAAGAACTCACCAGCGTTAGTGTTAAGCGCTCGCAAATCATCCAGTTCTTGGTCATAGCCATTGGCAATAACACCACCGTCACGGATAACCATAGGCGGATTGTCTTGAATGGCGGCATTCAGTAAGTCAGCCAACCTTGGCATTGGTTTGGCTGCTTGCCTCAGAGTTGTCATGTGCCCTACATGACAAGCTTCTAGAGCAGATGCAATTTGTGGTAGGGCGGACAGAGAGTCGCATAGTCGAGTTAGATCTCGTGGCCGTGCAGAACGTAACGCAACTCTCGTAAGGATGCGCTCCATATCACCAACCTGCTTTAACTGGACATGCAATGTCTCATGCAGGTAATCACCCTGTAGCTCAGCGATACTATCTTGACGCGACTGAAGGGTCGCAAGGTGTTGCAGAGGACGATTTAGCCAGCGCCTTAATAGCCGACTGGCCATCGTTGTCGCCGTATTATCAAGAACATCCAGTAATGTGTTTTCAATACCGCCTGATAAATTCGTGTCCAGTTCAAGATTGCGCCGAGTAGCCGCGTCTAACATGACTGACTCATCTCTATTTTCAGCGGTTAGACTGCGAATGTGGGGTAGTGCGCCACGCTGTGTGTCACGGGCATACTGCAATAAGCAGCCAGCGGCACCTATGCCAATGGGCAGGTGGTTACAGCCAAAACCAGCTAGATCTTTTGTGCCAAAGTGCTTATTAAGAGTTCGGTGGGCATTGTCTAATTCAAATTCCCAGGGCCCTCGTCGTCGCATGCCCGGGCGTTTATTGAGAAAATGCAGACCGGTAAGTTCTTCTGAAATCAAAATTTCGACAGGATTTAATCGTTGCAGTTCGCTGTGTAGTTCTTCTTCGCTTGCTACCTGCATGAGTTGAAATTGGCCGCTGCTCATATCTAGAGTGGCGACACCAAACTGATTGTTCTGCCAATGTATAGCGGCTAAAAGGCTATCACTGCGATCGTCGAGCAACGCTTCATCAGTCAGTGTCCCAGGGGTCAATACTCGCATTACTTTGCGTTCAACTGGGCCTTTGCTAGTCTGCGGGTCACCAACCTGTTCGCAGATAGCGACGGAAATACCTTGCTTTACCAGCTTTGCCAAATAGCCCTCTGCGGCGTGATAGGGCACACCGCACATAGGAATTGGATTGCCGTTGGCTTTGCCTCGAGCGGTGAGAGTGATGTCTAATAGTTGACTAGCTCGCTTTGCATCCTCAAAAAACAACTCATAAAAGTCGCCCATACGATAAAAGATGATGTCATTTGGGTGCTCAGCCTTGATGCGCAAATATTGCTGCATCATTGGGGTATGCTCAGTGTTGGGTTGGATAGTCATAAAAAAGTCTAGAGTTGGCCCGTTTAGTTAATCAAAATTCTTGCTCTAATTATGCCATAGTTGATGCTCAATTCAGCGATTTCAAACCGATGATACTAATTTACTGCGAGCTCTGTGAGGCTCCGTTTCGTGATCCTACGCAGATTAGTTAGCGCTTCTAGCGCACCTTAGAACACGCGTTTAATTTCTAGTGCAATACCGCGCCCTTCGCCGACGAAGTAACGATAACTGCCAAAGGCATAATCCGCCCTGTCAGCGATGCGTCGGTCTGTCAGATTAGTCAATTGCGCGGCAAACTCCCAAGAACCGAAGGTTTGTTGGCCACGCAAGTTAAGCACAGCATGACCGGCATAGGCATGAGTATTTTGTGGGTCCAGGAAGTACTTTCCAAGATAGGCCCACTCTAGCTCGGCACTCCTGTTTTGGGAGGGTTGATACAATAGCTGAGCACTTCCCTCCCAGCGAGGAGCCGTGTCAATATCATTGCCGTCAATATTGATCCCGCTATACAGGCGAAGATAGCTGTATTGGTGTTTGGTCCAGGCCGCTACTGAGGTGATCTGCCAGTCCGTATTTATTTGGTAGCGTATCAGCCATTCAATGCCGCGATGGCTCGTTTTGGCATCGTTAACAACATAGCTATTCGAATCTTTAACAATTACCTGATCTTTCTCCATTAGATAAACTGATAATTCCGCAAACCACTGTGGAGACTGATAACGCAAACCCGCCTCTAGGCTGTCTAGCTGCTCTGGCCTGATCTTTGAAATCTCCTGTTCTTTTTGTAGTCGATAAAGTTCATTAATCTGCGGTGCGCGATAGGCGCTGGCCACGCGCACAAATGCACCAACTCTATCGTTAAGATCATAGTGGGCGCCAAGCTGATAATTTAGGTTGTCAGTGCGGTCAGATCGATCCATCGGTCTGTAGTAGCGACAGCTGCCGCTAGTCGAATTACAGAGGGTGCCATCGTCACGGGTACTGCCATCGATCATATTATTTTGATAGTTATAGTGCAGTGACTCATATCGCAAGCCAGCTTCGAGAGTTAATTTGTCAGAGGCTTGCCATTCAGTATTGGCAAATAATGCAAACTGACGACTGCTCACTTGAAAATCATAGTGCTGACCTTGGAAACGCACATTATCGGATGTTCCTAAGGGGTTGGCTTGAAATTCCTCTACCCACATGTCAGCCCATTCGGCATCTGCACCGATCCAAACTTTGCTTTTAGCGTTGCGATCAAATTGATAGCTTGTTTGCAGTCCAGCGCTGGTTTGACCATTTTTTTCTTGTGCCTGTCCGGGTAGGTAATGCTGTAAAAAAGTCATGGAACTGCGTCGCAAGTATGGTGTTACTTGCCATTTTCCGTCGAACCCAGCCAATGGCGCCGCGCCACTAATCCGAGATGATAGTCGGACTGCTGATGCGTCACGGTAGGCTTCAGGATTAGGGTTGGTTTTCCAAACGGCACTGTCTTTGTAGGATTCATAACCTTTGATATAACCTGCTGTCTCTTGATTGAGATTTACAGCTGTAAGATGAGTTCGTGCTTCAATATCGGTATTGGACCAGCCATGTTTGATGGAGATCTTTTGCTGATCAAAACCTGATTCGTCTTTAAAGCCGCCATCAGAGACGCCATTAGCGGCTATTTGCCAAGACTGTGAGCCTTGGGTGGTTTTCAAGCCAACTTTAACCCTGCGATAGTCATGGCTTCCTAGCTGGAGGCTTAGGTGGTTGTCATTAATTACTGGTGACACTAGGTTGATAACCCCATGCATGGCGTTTGAGCCGTAAAAAACAGTGCCAGGACCACGCCAAACTTCCAGGCCTGAGGCTTGCTCGGTGTTAATTTCAAAAAGTTGATTAACATTGCACATGCCCGTAGGGCGAATGGGTAGACCGTCTTCTGTCGTGAGAATTTCGGCGCAACTACCAGGACCTGTAAAGACGGGTGACCGCACAGAAGCAAGCAACTCCTGACCATTGCCGCGACTTAACCAGACCCCGGGGAGGCGAGAGGCAGCTTGACTAATATGGGCATGAGCTATTCTGTCGAGTTCTTCGCGATTAACCTGACCCACTGAGCCAATAAGTTGGTCAAGGTTTTGCTGGTCTCGACGACCGGTCACAACGATGCTTTCAATCTCTAAGGATATAACCTTTTCATCAGCTAGCCCATTAAGGGGGCTGAAAATGAGCGTGGCCAATAAGGCCCTTAGTAGAGTCAATTTTGAGGGGCTATCCGTAGTCATTGGTTGCTTAATCCTTGAGCTCTTTAAAATTAGCGGCTTAGTGTAGCTAAGTTGATTCTAATGTAAATAATTAATACAGATGGTTGTCGGCGAGGGGCACTTCTAAAGCATTTGATGATGTTTTTTCGGGCCCGCCGATCATTTCGTCATAGGCGCTGGTATGTCTGAGCACGGTTACTTCCGCCGATACACCTTTAAGCAAATTTTGCAGTTGCACTAAATTGCCAGAGCGCAAAAAACTCTTTTTGTCGTCTGTGATGTAATGTTCCTCTCCTTCGATGATAGCTGATGCTTGATAGAGGCTGAGGTCCACAGAGTGATAGATTAGTTTTTCTATTGAGAAGTATTTTTGTAACTTGGATAAAGCGATCGTCAAAATTAGGTTTCCTTGCTTTCTATTGATCTACCGGTGGTTGTACGTGAACCTTGATTCTTGAGATCAACATCGCAGTTTGATATGCCCTATGGCTTTTATAATCGTTTAGGGGATTGGTTTATAAACTTATAGTTAAATCCCAGAGCCTGCAGCGAAACGCCAGACCAACATTACGGAGAACCAAAGGATGAGGAAAAGCTATACGGGTACTATTGCCGGAATATTGGGTCTACTTGCGTTTGGATGTGCAGAAAAGCCGCCACTGGTCAGTGCTGACAGCATTTATTTTAATGGTAACGTTATTACCCTCGACAGCACCGAATCTGTAGCCGAAGCTATTGCGATCAAAAAAGGTAAGATTTTGGCAGTCGGTAGGAGTACTGTTGTTATTCAGATGTCGGATGAAAACACCCGCAAGATTGACCTGCAAGGTAAAAGTATAGTGCCTGGGTTTGTCGATGCTCACAGCCACCTGTCGGGTGTGGCTATTCAAGCTGTCACTGCCAATCTCTTACCCCCTCCTGATGGGCCCGGTCACAACATTGCCTCGTTGCAGCAGGCATTACGCGATTTTATGGCTACCTCTGAGACGGTTAAGGAACATGGCGTGGTCATTGGGTTCAATTACGATGACGCCCAACTTGAGGAGGGCAGGCACCCTAATCGCCACGACCTTGATGTCGTGTCCACTGACATACCGATCATGATAACCCACCAATCTGGCCATCTAGGTGTTTATAACAGCAAAGCATTAGACATGTTTGGCATTACCGCCGATTCGGATGACCCTCCAGGAGGAGTTATCGTGAGAGAGTCAGGTGGTCTTGAGCCCAGCGGTGTATTGGAGGAGACCGCGCACTTTGCTGTGATATATAAAATGATTCCATCCTCGATGGTGGCTGAAAACTGGGCTGTTGCGGAAATGCAGTATTTGTCTAATGGTTTTACGACTATTCAGGATGGTAAAACTGATGAAGTGACTTTAGCACTGATGTCTAAATACGCTGCTGATAGTGGTTTTCTGGCAGACGTGATTGCCTATGCTGATGTTGCGGCGATGAATGATTACTCACTCCTAAATGGGCCACTTCATTCCCATGACTATGCCAATAACTTTCGTATTGGGGGAGTGAAATTGACCTTTGATGGCTCGCCTCAGGGCAAGACCGCGTGGTTTACTCAGCCTTACTTTGTTCCGCCACTGGGACAAGACAGCGGTTATTCGGGGTATCCAGCGTTTACTGACGCTGAGGCCTTAAAGTGGTATTCCCTAGCGTATGAAAATAATTGGCAAATGCTCACCCATGCTAATGGTGATGCCGCGATTGATCAGCTAATTGATATTGCTAGTCAGGCGTCAGTGGCGTTCCCTAAAGATGACCGGCGCACCGTGCTGATTCATGGGCAATTTTTAAGAATCGATCAGATCGATGAGATACAGAGGCTTGGTATTTTTCCTGCCCTATATCCCATGCATACATTTTACTGGGGTGACTGGCATAGAGATTCAGTGGCGGGGCCAGAGCGAGCTAAGAATATTTCCCCTACCGGCTGGATGCTAGACCGAGACATTAAATTCTCCATACATTCAGATGCGCCCGTGACCTTCCCAGATTCTATGAGAATTTTAGATAGTGCAGTAAATCGAACCACCCGCAGCGGGATGGTTTTAGGTCGAGATCAAAAATTGCGGCCTGTGGATGCCTTAAAGGCGATGACAATTTGGCCGGCCTATCAGCATTTTGAAGAGTTGAAAAAGGGTTCTTTGGAGGTAGGAAAGTTAGCCGATATGGTTATTTTAGATCAGAATCCCCTTACTATTGAGCACGCGAAAATTGTCGATATAAGGGTATTGGAAACAATCAAAGAGGGCATTTCAGTTTACATTGCGCAGTAGCTAAAACGCCCTAACTCTGCCCCAAGACACCACTGCAATTCGTTGTGGTTAAGTCGCCGTAAAAAAAAGGTTTAATTTGAGTGGTTTTGTGATATTTTCCTGTTTTCGGCGTCATTTTGCAGAAGGATAATCGTGATGCGCTTAGAGAACACTACACCTATAGCTCCTATGCTTAATGGCACCCCCAGAATTGAACTGGGGGCATCAGATGCAACGTCAGTCAAAGTGGAGATGAATGGCTTCAGGATGCTAGATCTTCCTTACCTGTGGCTGCGAGACAATTGTTTATGTGATGATTGTCGTGTGTCTGAAACCCAAGAAAAACGCTTTATGCTCAGCGACGTACCCGCTGACTTATCACCGTTGAGCGTCGCGCTAGACGATAGCGAGCTTGTTATTACTTGGCCTGACCAACATTGCACTCGTTTTGTACTTGAAGACATTGTCGCTTTAAGTGCCCCAAGGCATGATCCAGCTATGGCTTGGGCTCCAGATTTTGCGCCGAGGTATTTTGATTGGAGTTTGTTTTTGCATGATGATATTGCGGCTGCAGAGGCTATTAGTACGTTCTTGATTGATGGCGCCATTGTGATTAATAGTGCTCCCCAGGATTCAGAAACCCTTGAGTTACTTTCTCCTCGCCTAGGGCCAATACGTGAGTTGTTGTTTGATCGAATACATAATGTGCTTGTAGACACTCACGTTTATAATGTCGCTCATACGCCTTTTGCTCTCCCGCCCCATAATGATTTTGCAAGTTATAGCTTTCCGCCTACAGTGCAGGCTCTGCATATGTTGGAGAATGATGTTGAAGGCGGCAAGTCTATTATTGTCGACAGTTGGGGCGTGGCTGAAGACTTGCGCAGAGATCGGCCTGATTATTTTGAAACACTTTGTGAGTTTGCGGTTCCATTCCGAGAATTTGACGAAACTAACGAGACCTTTGCGGTTGAACCTATTATTAAATGTGACACAAAAGGCCGGATAATCAGCGTACGTTTTTCCAACCAGCTGATGCAAACCATGGATCCGATGAAAGAGGGGGTGAAGACGTTTTATCAAGCCTACCATGAGTTCTGTCGACGCATTACGGACCCAACTCGGCATTGTACCTTTAGGTTGGAAGGGGGGCAGATTCTATTAGTCGCAGCCCATCGTATTTTGCATGCTAGAGAGGCTTTCAACCCGGTGGGTAAAAGGCACTTGCAAGATGCATACTTTGAGTTAGACAATATAGCTAATAAGTTAATACTACTGCAACGAAATGCAAAGGTGAGCCATGTCTGACACTGTAGCTTTTACAGCAATGGAACACGCCAGTCGGGCTGATTATGATCTGGTGTTTGATCATGATGCTGAAAATATAGCCGAGCAGGCGGACAGAATCATTGGCTGGTTAAGAATGATGGACGGTGACTCGCCCTACCAGGTAAGTCGTTTAGAGCATTGCTTGCAGACTGCGACTCGAGCGGAACAGGATGGGGCGGATGAAGAGACGGTTGTCTGCGCATTACTTCATGACATTGGAGATGTTCTTTCTCCGGCTAATCATTCTCAAGTGGCTGCCGCACTTCTAAGGCCCTACGTCAGCGAGAAAAACTACTGGATAGTCTTGAATCATGGGTTGTTCCAAGGGTACTACTGGATGCATTTCTATGATCAAGATCGAGATGCCCGTGACAAACTGAAGAATAATCCGCATTATCAGGCTTGTGTCGACTTCTGCGCTCGTTGGGATCAGGTGTCCTTTGACCCTTTATTTGAGTCTAAGCCTCTAGAATACTTTGCTCCCATGATAGGCCGGTTATTTACTCGAGAGCCAGGCGCGCATCTGTAAAAGCCCACGTTGACAGGATCGCTGGAGCGCGTAGAGTGGCGTGGCTGTCATCGTTATATCTTTCTTTAAACGCTAATAAGGTGCTCCTAAGTTGTCAGACAATCAGAATCACGACCAGTTAGAGCATCAACAGCTGGGCTTTTCCACGCTGGGTTCACTATTGCGATTTTTATCTCCGTATAAACGTGAAATTGCGGTCTTTTTAGTCGCTCTTTTATTGACCGCAGGAATTACTCTCTCCATTGGCCAAGGACTCCGCTTGTTAATCGATGGTGGCTTTGCTGAGCAATCGAAGGACAATTTAAACACGGGCGTACTGTTCATCATTGGCATGGCAATACTGATGGCAACGGGCACCTACGTCAGATTTTATCTTATTTCATGGTTGGGTGAGAGAGTTAGTGCGGATATTCGTACCGCGGTTTTCAATCATGTGATCAGCCTACATCCGGCCTTTTTTGAGACAAATAGAAGCGGCGATATTATGTCTCGCTTAACCTCAGACACAACGTTATTGCAGTCTATCATTGGCTCATCTATGTCGATTGCGTTACGCAGTGGTATTAGTTCCTTCGGCGCCTTAATAATGCTGTTGGCAACGAATTTTAAACTCTCATTGATTGTCTTGGCTGCAGTGCCTGCGATCTTAGTGCCTATTCTTTATTTTGGGCGGCGGGTGCGCAATCTTTCGAGGCAAAGTCAGGACTCAATTGCCAGTGTCGGTAGCTACGCAGGTGAGGTGATTCAACAGATAAAAATTGTACAAAGTTTTACTCAGGAATCCTTTGAGAAGGCTGCTTTTGGAGTAGAGGTAGAAGGTGCTTTTACGGTCGCGAAAAAGCGTATTGGGCAGCGGGCAATTCTTACTGCATTGGTTATTTTGGCAATATTTGGGGCTCTTAGTGCCATGCTTTGGTTTGGTGGTAGAGATGTGATGGCAGGCACCATGACGGGTGGAGACCTTGGCGCCTTTCTTTTTTATGCAATGCTGATGGCTGTGGGTATCGCGTCTTTATCCGAAGTTTACGGCGAGCTTCAGCGGGCAGCTGGCGCGACTGAGCGATTAATGGAGTTATTACACGCGCCTAACGAGATTAAGTTGGCAGAGTTGGTGAAAGTTAATGTTTCAAATCTACCGGCCACTCTCGTTTTTGATGCAGTTACATTCTGTTATCCATCCAGGCCTCATCAGCCTGCGCTTAATCAGTTTTCAATCAACATTCCCGATGGGAAAATTGTTGCGCTGGTAGGTCCCTCTGGGGCTGGAAAATCTACTCTTTTTGCGCTTATTCAGCGGTTCTACGATCCTCAAGCTGGAACCTTGCAGTTCGGAGGCAGTGATATTAGGGAACTGAATTTGGAGCATTTACGTCAGCAAGTTGCGGTGGTCGATCAGCAACCAACGTTATTTACCGGGGACGTGATGTATAACATTCGGTATGGAAAATCAGGCGCTACCGATGCGCAGGTTGTTGAAGCGGCAAAAGCTGCACATGCAGATGATTTCATTAATCAGTTGCCGCTCGGCTATGCATCTAACCTTGGTGAACAAGGCGTGCGGCTCTCTGGCGGGCAACGACAGCGTATTGCGATTGCGCGGGCTTTATTGAAGGACCCAAGAATATTATTATTGGATGAGGCGACAAGTGCGCTCGATTCTGAAAGTGAATATAAGGTTCAGTTGGCCTTGGACAAATTAATGAAAGGCCGAACAACGGTTATTATTGCTCATCGACTGTCTACGATCCTTCACGCAGATGAAATTATCGTCATGGATGGTGGCAAAAAAGTTGCGGCAGGTAGTCACCAAGAGCTCCTGTCATCAAGTCCTTTGTACGCCCGCCTTGCTGAACTGCAATTTTCGACTGACGGGACTACATAGTCAGGCTTGGCTATGGTATCTTTTTGATCGTTCTCGTAAGCTATTGCGTACGTTACATATTATAAAAATAATTTTTCTCTAGCCTGTCAGTCAGCAGGTTGTGATTAGTAAGATAGGGGTGATATTGATGGTGCGATTTCTGATATTAGTAACGTGTATTTTTTTGGGCGCTTGTGCATGGTTTGATCGTGGCGAGCCCGTGACGGAAAAGCCTGAGGCTTATCGTATAAAGTCTTCTGGTGGTATTGTTCAGGGGCTGCGAATAACGAGTGGGGGTAGCGATATAACCTCAGCATCCGTCGTGTCTTGGTTTGACATTCCCTTCGCTGAGCCTCCTGTAGGCGAATTGCGCTGGCGGGCTCCTCGTGCGATTGAAGCTCCGGTTGATATAATCGTGGAGAAAGAAGACACATCTTGTGTGCAAAAATCAAGTGACTATGCTGGTGCTGACGGCGAGGGTATTGTCGGCCTGGAAGATTGCTTGTACCTCGATATAAAGGCTCCTGCTGACTTTGCGAATAAATCATACCCAGTAATGTTCTGGATCCACGGAGGTGGCAATACCACGGGACACAAAGACTATTACGACTTTACTCGCCTTGTTGCTGCGCAGGGCGTGGTGGTGGTCACCACTAACTATCGACTGGGGGCTCTAGGCTGGTTCACACATCCAGCTATTCAAGGTGAGCAAAAAGGTTTAGACAAAACGTCTAATTTCGGCACCTTAGATATCATAGAATCCTTAAAGTGGGTTCAGAGCAATATCGCTCAGTTTGGTGGCGACGCGCAAAATGTGACTATCTTTGGAGAATCTGCCGGTGGTCATAATGTGTTTGCTTTGTTGGCATCACCGTTGTCCGATGGGTTGTTTCACCGAGCCATTTCTCAATCGGGTTATACCACCAGCTCTTCAAAACAAGATGCCTATAATGAGAATGGCCAAAATGTGTTGATTGAACGCGGTGCTTGGCAAATTTCCAAACAACTTAATGCGGGTTCTGACGTAGCAGCAAACTCAAAGCAGATGCGAAACCTTCTCAAGAGTACAGATGCTCGAGCGCTTGTTGCTCTTTATTACACGGGAGACGGCGTAGATAATGTGCCCCTCACTACGATTGACGGAATTGTTATCCCTGAGGTGGGGTTATTAGGGGCCTTAGGTCTTGAAGAATATGCTAAAAACATACCTGTTATAGCGGGTGCTACTAAGGATGAGGTCTCCCTTTGGTTGGGATTGCACCGTTACTTTGTGGACGTGAGTTATCCTTTTACCAAGCTCTTACCGCCGGCATTTAAAGTGAAACAGCCGGATCTGTTTGAGTTCTGGATACGCACGCGCTCCCATGGTTGGAAGCTTCGCGGTGCTGATATTCCGTTGCAGGCTCTTGAGACTGCGGGTTATAAAAATCTATATGCTTACCGCTTTGATTGGGATCATCAGGAAACCTCTATTTTTGCTGATTTCCCTAACATTATTGGAGCCGCCCACGGGACCGATATCGCTTTTGTTACCGGGCAGTATAACTATGGCCCAATCTCCTCTTATATTTACCCTGAGGGTCCAGCACGGGCCGAGATGGAGGCTACAGTGATGAGTGCGTGGAGTGAATTTGCTCGATCAGGCATTCCAGATACAGATGCTTCTCTGCAATGGAGTCGTTTTACCGCGGCGAATCCTGCTTATATTCACTTGGATAAAGACGACTTACTGCGTATGAGCGTTGAGAATGAAACTATGCCGTCATTGCTAAATGGTATAGCGGACCATTCGTCATCCACCGACCTTGAAAAGTGCATGATAGTATGGGAATCATTAATCAACGTAGGAGACCCGCAGCTAGATACTCACAATGCTTGGAATGATGGATTTTGCAATAAATTTGACGTTCGCGCTGAGCAAAAACAATTAGCAGCTCGGCTTGTTGATGAGTTTGGCTCCGTTGGCGTCAATTAATAGGAATCGTATGTCGGTTAAACGAATCGTGGGTAAGCTGGAGCTTCCGCGTAGCTGGGTCAAAGCATTGTTGCTAATACTGCTATCGGCGTTCTTTGTTAATGTGGGTGTCGACCACTTTATAAATCCTGAGTTCTATCTTTCCATAATGCCTGCCTACTTGCCGTTGCATTCAGAAGCGGTGTATATCAGTGGATTTTTTGAGGTTTTAGGCGGCATCTCAGTGCTTATTCCGCGTTTTCGTTCTGCAGCAGGGTGGGGCCTTGTGGCGTTGTTAGTAGCCGTTTTCCCTGCCAACATACATATGGCGCTCAATACTGACTTATTTCCAGAGATCTCACCGACATTGCTCTATATAAGGTTGGTGTTTCAGTTTATATTTATTTATTGGGCCTATAAGGTGACCCGTCCGGGTAACTAAGTTTTCGATTGTTCCGTATAAAGGATTTCGTTGCGCAGGCGTTAGCTAAGAAACCGGAAAAAGCGATGAATGGAAGTCTATTTCTGACAAATATATGTGATATTAAATGGGTGATTTATATCAATCTAGCTTAAATGTTAAGTATCTACCTCTTTAATACCGAAAATCACTTCCTCAAACCCCAATGCAAGGATAAACTTTCGTTATGAATGAAGATATTTTTGACCTATCCAAGAAGCTAGGTGCTGCCTTGTTATTGCGTAAGGCTACCGTCACTGTCGCGGAGTCCTGTACTGGAGGAGGCGTTGCCAGTGCAATCACGGCTATTGCTGGTAGCTCCCAATGGTTTCACTGCGGTTATATAACCTATGCCAACCATGCCAAGAGTAATATTCTGGGTGTCCCGGTGAGTCTTTTACAGGCTGAAGGCGCAGTGAGTGAGTCGGTCGTGCGTAGTATGGTTGAAGGTGCTGCGCAGTGTGCCGAAGCTGATTTTGCTATCGCTATAAGCGGAATAGCCGGTCCTACCGGCGATTCCAGCGAAAAGCCGGTGGGGACTGTTTGGCTCGCATGGCTAGGCCCGCAAGGTGTCAGTAGCGCGAGATATCAATTGTCTGGAGATCGTAACGCGGTTAGAGAGCAGTCCATTAAAATTTCTCTTCAACAACTCTTGCATCACGTCACTGAATGTACTACTGTACACTCATACAGTAATTGATCAGTGGTTGTTTTTAGACCAATTCATAGTTTAGCGGCTTAGTTTGAGCATTTAAACCACTGTAATCGGCCGTTAAACAATATTAAGAGGATGTAGTTATGGACTCAAACAAATCAAAAGCGTTGGAAGCAGCCTTAGGTCAAATCGAGAGACAGTTTGGTAAAGGCACAGCAATGAAGTTGGGCGATAAGCCTATTGAAAAAATCCCATCAGTTTCTACAGGTTCACTGCCATTAGATATTGCCTTAGGTATAGGTGGTCTTCCTTTCGGCCGTGTTGTGGAGATTTATGGGCCTGAATCGTCAGGCAAAACAACGTTGACGTTGAGTGTTATTGCTCAAGCGCAAAAATTAGGTAAAACCTGTGCCTTTATTGATGCTGAGCATGCACTTGATCCAGCCTATGCAAAAAATCTTGGCGTGCACACTGACGATCTGATCGTGTCACAGCCAGACACGGGAGAGCAGGCGTTAGAAGTAACTGACATGCTTGTTCGTTCAGGTGCTGTGGACGTTGTGGTGATTGACTCGGTTGCAGCTTTAGTGCCAAAAGCCGAAATTGAAGGCGAGATGGGTGACCATCACGTAGGTCTTCAAGCTCGATTAATGTCTCAGGCGCTTCGAAAACTGACGGGTAACATCAAAAACGCGAATTGCCTCGTTATTTTCATCAACCAAATTCGCATTAAGATCGGCGTCATGTTCGGCAATCCTGAAACTACGTCAGGTGGAAACAGCCTTAAATTTTACTCGTCGGTCCGCTTGGATATCCGCAGAATCGGTGCAGTAAAAGAGGGTGATGAAATTATTGGAAATGAAACGCGTATCAAAGTTGTTAAGAATAAAGTAGCGCCACCCTTTAAACAGGCAGAGACTCAGATTCTTTATGGTACGGGCTTTAACTTCTATGGCGAACTCATTGACCTTGGTGTAAAAGCCGGTTTCGTGGACAAAGCGGGCGCTTGGTATGCCTATCAAGGCAATAAGATAGGGCAAGGAAAAAAGAACTCTGCAGCCTTTTTAGAGGAAAATCCAAAAATAGCAAACGAACTAGAAAAGTCTATTCGCGACCTATACCTAGTTGAACCTGAGCCTAGAGCGACAATCGAAGTTGAAGAAACACCAATAGATGAGTAAATGGAACAAGTAAAGATCTGCCAAATTATTGAGAGCAAATTGTTACTTATTCACCCCGGGCAGAATGGTTGTCTGGGGGTGGTTGAGTCACTGGCAGCTAAGTGTTTTATTCAAGCTTTGGAGAAAGCGTAGGGTGGTTGTTTTAGCCAAAACGATACGAATCAAGGCAATGGATTTATTGGCTCGAAGAGAGCATTCAGTAAAAGAATTGGTGAGAAAACTGTCCGAGCGCTTTGAGGATGACGAGCTTATTAATGAAGTCGTTCAGCAACTTGCTGAGGATAATCTAGTAAGCAATAGCCGGTTTGCAGAAATGTTTGTCCGAAGCAGGATTAGTAGACACTGCGGGCAGGTTAGAATTGAAAACGACCTCCGTGAACGTGGTGTGTCTGACCAGCTCATTGCTGCAGCACTAGAAGAAGCGGGTCAAGATTGGTTTCAGTTAATTCGGGAGCTTTCTCTAAAAAAGTACGCTAATACTCCGCCCTTTGACGCGAAAGAAACCACGAAGCGAATCAGGTTCTTTCAATATCGGGGTTTCGATTTTAACCAAATAAAACATGCGCTTGAGCAATGTCGTGAGTAACGTCGCTTTTAGACCTCAGTGCCTGGTGTTTTAGCTTTATCCTTTTAAATAACTATCGAAAATTTCCACGAGTCTAGGTTCAACCCAACTATGAGCCGAGAGATCCTGAATAAATCCGCAGTGCCCACCGTTTTCCTGAATTTCAATAATAAGATTTTTTGGTTTAATAATCTTCGCAATATCTTCTATTGGCAGTATCGGGTCATCCTTCGAAGCGATGAGGTAGGCGGGCACAGCCAGTTCTTTCAAACGATCTCCAGTTAGGGCATATGACGCGAAATAACTTTGAGCATCATCAAAAGGTGTATATTTTGGGATAAAGGTATTATTGACATCGTCTAATGTTTTTACTTTCTTGAGTTCGACACCAAAATCACTATCAGGAAAATGTTTTTGTTTTTTTCGAATTGAGCGAGTCCAGCGCCGGAAGAAGTATTGTTCATAGATAAAGAGACTGTTGTTGAGGGCGATCATCGCGTTGTTGGGGTCGACGGGGGGGCAGATCGCTACAGCAGCTTTCAAAGTAAGTTCCGTAGCACGATCTGCGGTAATTCTAAGTGTAAAGTTCCCACCAAGTGAAAATCCAGCGAGAAATACGTTTGGATATTTGTATTCCTTCAGAAATGAGGCTATGGCATCACCTACTTCGTCGATCATCGTAGAGTTGAACATTTCCCTATTTAAATGATGGCTCTCCCCGTGATCGCGTAAATTTAATCTAAGAACATCATACCCATGGTTTAAAAGATAATGAGCTGTGGTTAGCTGGTAGGCAGATTGACTTGATCCCTCCCACCCATGAAGAAGAATAACCACTGCATTTTTCGAGATCCCTCGGCACACATCCTCGCAGCAATCAAATTCCGCGGTCAGCTGTATGTTTAAAGGTGTTGATAATATCAGAGGCTTTGAGTTAAGTTTTTTAGCAATTCTTTTAGCGCGAAATTTACGCGGGCCCACGCTATTAAAAATACTCTGAACATGTGCATTTTTTAAAACGAGAGGGGGAGAAAACGTGTTTTTAGCAATCGTGTTCATTAATAAAGGTATATGTTTATGATGGTTGAATTATTTAATGGCAATCATAACTATGCATCATCTATAAGGCTATGCTTAATGCTAGAAAACAGGCGTTTTAGTTAAGATAGTCGCCGATAAGAAATAATCGCGGTAAGGGTAAATGTCAGTAACAGGCTTACTTTAGTGATTTGAAGCTTTTACACTTCTGATCGTTGCTTGGTTAAAGCGGATTGCTGGTCCATGTGCTTTGTTGCTTCCATAATCGCCCGTAGAGAATTATAGTCAGGCTCTGTTCGTCAACTATTGTGAGTGTTATCTATGATGAGGTTAGTCGTATTATTTTTAACTCTGTTAATACCATTAGGGGCTGTTGCCTTAGATGATACGGCAGTTGTCGGAGCGAACGATAGCGTTGCTGATAAGGGGGTTAAGACACCTGGGTCTAGCATTCTCGATAGACTAAAGGGTATTAGTAATTTAAATCCAGCCGATTGGGGTATTCGTAACGGCTGTATTTCTTTAGTGCGTGTAAAAAGTATTCGTTTTGTAGACGATCAATCAGCAGTCATAGAGCTGAAAGGAAAGAAAAAGGCATTGCTCAGATTACGTCGAGAATGTCCCGGTATAAAGAGAGAGGGTTTTATTCATCGCTCACATGGTAGGCAGTTATGCGCTCGCTTTGATCAATTTGAAGTTATAGACAGGGGGATTCCTTGCTCTATTGAGTCTATCGAGCCTTATGTTGAGGTGGTTCCTGATTCAGGTTCTAATAATGACGGGACTACAGGCGGAGCTAAATGAGGAGACATGTAATAAGGCTCGAAGGACTATGAATAGATCAGGAGCTAGTAGAGTGCATTTTTGGATAGCGGCTCTATTGACTGTCGGCTCAGGCTTCAGCTTTGGTGCTGAGTTGATTTCTTTTCAGGGTGACTTGTCCCAGGGAAGCCTGGTGTTAGGTTTGGTCGAGCCTAGATATAAGGTTAACTATAAGGGAGAACCATTAAAGCTGGCTCCTAGTGGGCAATTTCTGCTTGGCTTAGGGAGGGATTCAGCTTCAGTAATGGAGGTGACCTTAGAGGGTCCTGATGGGCAGACAACGGTGCATTCTTTTGAGATAAAAAAAAGGCGCTATAACGTGCAGGCAGTTGAGGGGGTCTCTCAGCGAACGGTAAGCCCCTCACAGGCTGATTTGACAAGGATTAAGCGCGACAGCCTGATGGTTAGGAATGGTAGGCAATTGAGGCTTGAAAAGGCCTATTTTCTAGGTGGGTTTGAGACTCCCATAGAGGGCCCGATTACAGGAGTTTATGGTAGTCAGCGGGTATATAACGGGGTACCTAAAAGCCCGCATTATGGCGTTGATTATGCCGCGCCGACGGGAAGTGTTGTGAGTGCGCCCGCTGGAGGGATTATTACCATGGCTGAAATAGATCTTTTTTATTCTGGTGGTACTTTGATCATGGATCACGGGCATGGCCTGACCTCGTCATTTTTACATCTGAGTGCCATTTTGGTTCAAGTTGGGGATCTGGTCCAGCGGGGCGACCCTATCGCTCAGGTTGGCGCAACAGGTCGAGCTACAGGCCCCCATTTGGATTGGAGGATGAATTGGCACCAAGTGCGCATCGATCCTCAGTTGGTTCTTAAGGCGTTACCGTCAAAATGATGCAATGCATAGGTCGATCAGTTTCAGTATTGGTGCTGCTAGCATGGCGGTTTTTATCTACTTTGCGTACAATGCCCGAACAATCAAATGGACAGTGTCGTGGATAAAAAACTCTTAAGTATCTTGGTTTGCCCTCTCAGTAAAGCGCCTTTGGAGTACAATAAAGAGACGCAGGAATTGACTTGTAGTGCTAGCGGTCTGGCTTACCCGATAAAGGATGGGATTCCAGTGATGTTAGAGTCCGAAGCTCGACACCTCAATCCCGATGAAAAACTAAAGAGTGCTACTGCTAGAGATGGCAACATTAGCTGAGGTCATAAAAATGTCCAATACTGAAGCTACATTGTTTACTCGGATTATTAACCGTGAAATTCCAGCCGATATCCGCTATGAGGATGATCTCTGTATCGTGATTAACGATATTGCTCCACAGGCGCCTGTGCATATGCTGGTCATACCAAAGCAACCTATACCAAGGTTGGTCGATGCTAGTAAAGCGGATAGGTCTGTTTTAGGGCATTTGATGTGGGTTGCCGCCGAGGTGGCCCGAGATGCTGGGGTTGATGAAGCTTTCCGATTGATAGTCAATAACGGAGAAGGCGCAGGGCAGACGGTATTTCATTTGCATTTGCATGTGTTAGCCGGCCTAAAAGCAGCACCAATGTTCGTCGAGGCAGACCTCGGAGAACCGTAATTGGTTGGGTTTTATAGTGCGATTTAAACTAAATTTAGAATAACTAAGTGACTAAAAAAGAATGATGAAAAGTGCTGACATCCGAAACTTGTTCCTTAACTACTTCGCAAGTAAGGAACATACGATCGTGCCAAGCAGCAGCCTGGTTCCTGGCAACGACCCAACTCTGCTGTTCACTAACGCAGGGATGGTGCAATTTAAAGATGTATTTTTGGGGGGAGACCAGCGTAGTTATAGTCGTGCGGTTTCCTCGCAACGTTGCGTTCGAGCTGGAGGCAAACATAATGATCTGGAAAACGTCGGCTACACGGCTAGACATCACACTTTTTTTGAGATGTTGGGTAATTTCAGTTTTGGTGAATATTTCAAACGTGATGCCATTGGTTTTGCCTGGCAATTCCTAACTGAGGAATTAGGGCTCTCTAAAGATCGGCTCTGGATTACGGTACATGTAAGTGATGATGAGGCGGCAGACATATGGGTCAATGAGATAGGCATTGATCCTAATAGGCTCTCTCGGTTGGATGAAGATAACTTCTGGCAAATGGGTGATACAGGACCCTGTGGCCCCTGTACTGAAATATTTTGGGATCATGGAGAGGATATTCCTGGTGGGCCTCCGGGCAGCCCCAACGATGATTTAGATCGATATATTGAAATTTGGAATTTAGTGTTTATGCAGTTTGAACGTGACGCCAGCGGCACGATGACACCGCTCCCCAAGCCATCGATTGACACAGGTATGGGGTTAGAAAGAGTTGCTGCGGTGATGCAAGGCGTTCACAGTAATTATGACATTGATCTTTTCCAGCATTTGATTAAAGACGCCTCAGTGGTTACTGGATGCAAAGATCTTCAGGATAACTCGTTGAAAGTTATTGCAGATCATATACGTTCCTGTGCGTTTCTAATCGTTGATGGGGTCAAACCGTCAAACGAGGGGCGCGGGTATGTCTTAAGAAGGATTATTCGTCGAGCATTACGGCATGGGCATAATTTAGGGGCCCATGGTAACTTCTTTTACAAGTTGACGGCATCTCTGGGTGAGATTATGGGCGAGGCCTATCCAGAATTGCTTGAAAAAAAGCAAGTTATTAGCGATACCATCAAGAAGGAAGAAGAGCAGTTTGCGCGTACTTTAGACAAAGGTATGGGTGTTTTAGAGGCGGCCCTTGCGGAAATGTCCGGGACTGAATTGTCTGGAGAGTTAGTATTTCAGCTTTATGATACCTTTGGGTTCCCTACTGATTTAACGAATGATGTGGCCAGAGAAAAGGGCTACACCCTTGACATCGCTGGCTATGAGAAGTGTATGCAGGAGCAAAAGTCTAGAGCGAGATCGGCGAGCCAATTTTCGGTTGATTACACAGACAGTATTCGGGTGGAAGGCACTACAGAATTTTGCGGCTATGAGGCTTTAGCGTTGAGTTCGAATATTATTGGCTTATTCACTGCGGGTAAGGCGGAAACCAGGGCGGAAGAGGATGATGAAGTTGTCTTGGTGCTAGATAGAACAGTTTTTTACGCAGAATCTGGCGGGCAGGTTGGGGACACTGGGTTTTTAACAAAAGGGTCAGCGAAAATAGAAATTACTGACTGTCGCAAGGCTGGCAATCATCATATTCATATCGGTCGGGTGCTGTCAGGCGAATTCAGCGTCGGTGACTCTGTCGATGGCGTTGTTGATCATGGTGTTAGGCAGGCCACGGCATTGAATCATTCTGCGACACATTTATTGCACGAAGCACTTCGACAGGTTCTAGGTAATCATGTTGAGCAAAAAGGCTCTCTTGTAGATAGTCAGCGTTTGCGCTTTGATTTTTCTCATGAAGAAGCTGTCAGTAACGAACAAGTTCGCCGTATTGAGCATCTTGTTAATCAAGAGATCTTTAAAAATACCTCTGTATCGACACAAGTGATGAGTATGGATGATGCCAAAGCCAAGGGCGCGGTGGCTTTGTTTGGCGAGAAATACGGGGATGAGGTGCGAGTTGTCAGTATTGGTGGAGATTACTCTGTCGAGTTGTGTGGCGGCACTCATGTGTCTCGCTCTGGTGATATTGGAGCAATCCGGATCTCTGCAGAGTCCAGCGTTGCATCTGGTATTAGGCGAATTGAAGGTGTTACTGGAATGAAAGCAGTTAGTTTTTGCGATGACCAACAAGACGCAATTACTGACGTCCTCAGTATCCTTAGAAGTGGCCGTCAAGGCTTGAATGAAAAAGCTCAGTCTATTGTTGATGATAATAGGCGTCTTCAAAAGGAAATAGAAAGACTCAAAAGCAAACTGGCTAATACCGCTGGCAACGATTTAATGAACGGCCTACAAAATGTTGGTGGTATATCTGTTCTCTCGACCGTTGTCGAGGGTGCCGACGCAAAAAGTCTTCGAGGTGTTGCGGATCAGGTTCGGTCTAAAATGCAGCGGGGTGTTTTTATGCTAGCCGCTGTTGAGGGAGAAAAAGCATCTTTAGTTGCCGGGGTCACGAAGAACCTAACCAATGAAATTAAGGCAGGTGATTTGTTGAAATTTGTGACCGATCAGGTTGGTGGTAAAGGTGGTGGCCGTCCCGATATGGCTCAAGGTGCAACTGGTGATGTTTCGCAGTTACCAAAGGCACTGGAGTCTGTATACCAGTGGATTAACGAAAAATCAGTCTAATATCCTAATTATTCTCTTATAGTAGAAATGGTTCGGATGCCTCATGAGGACGCAAAGATAATACCTTTTGCCTCAGAATAAGGTTAAAGGCTTAACTTTTACGGTGAATTGTTGTTTAATTCGACACTTTTTTTGGTAAATGAATAAAACTAATGAGTCTGATAGTCCAAAAATATGGCGGCACCTCAGTAGGGACTGTGGAGCGCATCGAAGCAGTTGCCGATAGGGTGGTGAAAAGCCATAACTGCGGCAACCAAGTGGTTGTTGCTGTTTCTGCTATGAGTGGTGAGACTAATCGGCTTATTGATTTAGCGAATCAAATCGATGAGACCCCGGATCCTCGTGAGATGGATGTGTTGGTGAGTACAGGGGAGCAAGTAACTATTGCATTAGTCTGTATGGCTCTTCAGAAACGTGGTATCCAAGCGCGATCATACACTGGGGGACAGGTTAGAATCCTAACCGATAACGTCCACGGTAAGGCTAGAATCAAAGAAATCGATGCTCATCGTATGCAAACTGACTTACAGGCAGGTCGAGTCGTTGTCGTGGCCGGATTTCAGGGCATAGATGAGGCGGGAAACATCACAACCTTAGGCCGTGGTGGTTCAGATACGACTGCAGTGGCAATAGCCGCAGCGCTTAATGCCGATGAGTGTCAAATATATACCGACGTTGATGGGGTTTACACAACAGACCCGCGGGTGGTTCCTGACGCTAGGCGATTAGATCAGATAACGTTTGAAGAAATGTTAGAAATGGCAAGTCAGGGTTCTAAAATATTACAGATTCGATCTGTGGAGTTTGCTGGAAAATACAGTGTACCCCTTAGAGTGATGTCTAGTTTTGTAGAAGGCCCCGGCACCTTAATCTCTCTTGAGGATAATGACCAAATGGAACAACCAGTAGTATCAGGGATCGCATTTAATCGAGATGAAGCCAAATTGACTATTCGGGGTATACCTGATCAGCCTGGTGTAGCTTACAAAGTCCTTGGCGCGATTAGTGAAGCCAATATTGAGATTGACGTTATTGTACAAAACGTTGCCAAAGATAACTCCGCAACTATGACGTTTACAGTGCATCGTGCTGCTTTAAAACAGGCTGAAGCACTATTAAAAGAGATTGCAGCTGATCTTGGGGCTCTAGAAGTTGACTCCGATGATCGTATTGCGAAGGTTTCTATTGTGGGAGTAGGTATGCGGTCGCATGCCGGAGTAGCAGCTCAGATGTTTGAAGCTTTGGCAAGCGAAGGAATCAATATTCAATTAATTACCACGTCAGAAATAAAGATAACGGTGGTGATAGAAGAGCGTTATCTAGAACTAGCCGTTAGAGCGCTTCATTCAGGTTTTAACCTGTCTGACGATAAGGCTACAGAAATTTAGATGTAATTATGGGCAGATAAAGCTGTTAAGGATAATCACCTGAATTTCTTGCGTAGCAGACGGTAGTTTTTGATAACCGGTTCAACGGGGTGTTTAGGGTTTTATAAGGGAGAAGGGGATGTTAATTTTAACAAGGCGAGTGGGCGAGACTCTTATTATAGGTGACGAAGTTACAGTTACCGTATTAGGCGTCCGCGGCAATCAAGTCAGATTGGGCGTTAATGCTCCCAAAGAGATAGCTGTTCATCGAGAAGAAATCTATCAAAGAATTCAAGATGAAAAAAATGGTGAAAATACGGGTGAAAATCAAGAAAATCGCAATAGCGACGTTTGATTTTCCCCATGATGTGATATTATGCCGCCGCGGTTCAGGGCGGCATATCTGTTTTATTAGTACATAGATATTAATCACCCGGAACAGCATACGGAGAAGTGGCCGAGTGGCTGAAGGCGCGCCCCTGCTAAGGGTGTATACGTTAATAGCGTATCGAGGGTTCGAATCCCTCTTTCTCCGCCATATAGATTAATTAAGCCTCTGTTTTTACAGGGGTTTTTTTATTTCTGAGCGTAAATTACTATATGGGTCACCATCTAGGTCACCACTTGGCTGAGATGATACCTCCATTGAACCTCCGCAAATCATTCATTAACACCTCGCAAAGCGTGACTATTAAGCACTTTTGAGTCGTCTTTTGTTTGCACTTCACACTTCACAATAGACCGATTCTAGCTATCTATCTCTATGCCGCATGTTTCCTCACAATGACTTTGACGCATGTTAAAGAGAAATGATTCATTTTTACATCGTAATGGAAAAAAACACTACATGTAGTGTATTAATACTTGAAAGACACAATATGTAGTAGATTAAGACTTGCAAGACACACTATGTAGGATAAACTGCCTTGGAAGGCTTAGGACTACTGGATACATTCACAGTAGGAATTGAAGGGCAAAAAAAGGCCCAGATTAATCTAGGCCTTTTAGTTTGGTTTGGTTGGTTGCACAACCTTACCAAGAATATGAAAACCTGACCGGTCATCACGGGATAGATTCTATTCCGTCTGTTGACGAAAAGCCACACTTAAAGTGATGGCATAACTTACAGAAGGTTTAGCCTTATGAATGCAGTAGATTTAGACCAGCACGAAATAGATACACTGATAGACGGATTATTTCTCTCCACTCAACAACGTAGGTTTATCCAGTACGTTGCCACTAACCCGCACTCACTCACGGTAGCCGTCAATAATGCAACTGCCATTGGCAATCTCTCCAATGTGGCTAGTAGGGTTAATGAAAAGTTAATGCCTCTAGGTTATGTCATAGCCTGTGTGAAGCCGTTAGAGAGCATCTCAAACCGATTCGGTGAACCCTCACGCATGTATGAATGGTCAATGTTTAAACTGCCTCAGCGAGCCGCTAATGACTCATTTGGTGCTTCTGCATTGGAGGTTTCACAATGAGTAGCCCTTATAGTGTTATCAAGATGAAAGAGCTAGTGGGAGTAGTTGGCCTGTCACGTTCTTACATCTACGCCTTGCAAGCTAGAGGTGAGTTTCCATGTCCGATTCGCCTAGTAAAAGGGGGCAGGGCAACTGGCTATCTGAGATCAGAGATAGACGATTGGTTAAAGGGTCGTATTGATGCGACTCGCAGTGATGTTAAGGAGGTGGCTTAATGAGTGCCTCTAATATCAATTCAATCTCAATAGCTTTGGTTGAAAATAATCCAATTAGACAATTTGCCGCTAATCCCAATTCTAGGGTAGCGGCCATGAAAGCTAAATGTGCTGAATGCATGGGTTGTAATCTTGACCACATGGAAAGGGGCTTCCGAGCCTCTATTTCGGAGTGTTCGTCGTATTCCTGCCCATTGCATAGCTTTAGGCCGTTCCAAGCTAAAACAACCTCTAGGTAGCATGAAAACAGCTAGCTAGTACCTATGAAAAGGAGGTTGTACAGGTATGGATTTATTTCCTAAAGATGGGGGGTCTTGTGTAAAAGCAGGGCTTCCCTCTATCACCCCCACTTACGGGCTCAAACAGCATGTTTTTGTAGGTGGAAAATCGGCTAATGATGCAGACCTAACTAGTACTCGGATAGTCAGTACTGGTATGGGTTGTAGCCTTATATGTCCTATTAATGTACTAGGTACTAATACTGCCTCTACTGAATACCAATACTCGTTGGGTTTAGGACCACAATTACCATTACCATTTAATGTTCATCGTATTGATCATGGTCTTTCACTGGCACCTAATGGTCGTTGGTCTAAGTTTGATTATCATATTAATAAAGATGGTTTGGTTGATGAGTTTTTAAAAGACTTTAGACGGTTCACCATACTTAAACGGTTAAACAAAAAAGTCTACTTTGAAGCATTCGATATGGTGTTGGCTAATCTTATGGCTGTTCACTATTCATCCAGTCAATTATTGTTAGCCCGCTCAAACGGTAAATATAAGAGTAGCAACCCATTAGGCATTGATAACAGAACGATCACCTTTGTTACTGACTACCTAGCTGATCGAGGTTTGATTGATCTGCACATTGGCAAGCAGAACGACACTGACAAGAATTCGTCGTGGTGTATTCCCTTGCTACCTCTGGTTGCTTTACTTGATCGCTATGATGCTCGAATCAGGCTTCACGCTAAGACCCAGTTTGCCGTAGTTCGGGATGATGATAAGAATGCTATCCCGATGTATTCAATGCGTAGCAAACGATTACGTTTGATTAAGCTAGGCGAACCAGTGCGTGAGCAT
>JACNKP010000020.1 GCA_014381985.1 SAR92 clade bacterium | reverse complement strand
GAGATAAATCGGGAAGCGGCACGATTGGTGTTCGATGATCTCTTTCAGGATGGAGTTGAGGTCATTGCTCAAAGACCGACGTCCACGGGTTATGCTGCAATCATTGAGCCAACCGTTGGAAACTATCAATACTCCTATAATCAGCTTAAGAACTTGGGATTTGCAATTACGCCGGAAGCAATGCTGGCTGTGCAGGTTTCTCTGGTAAATGAAAATGGCGAGATCGTTTTTAGCAAGAGCTATGACAGCGGTCTTCGAAGTGGCGATTCATACATGTTGAGCACGGAGCCTGCCGAAAGAATTAGCGAAATGACTCACGGGTTATTTGTTGAGCTGTTGACGATGGCGGCAAAAGATTTTCATCTGGAGCTTATGAAGCAACAAGATTAGCGCTACAGCGCACATTTCTTATTTCGCGTGCTGTTTTCTATAGGCACTGTACGCATGAACGTTGCTGTAATTTAGTAGCAGCGCGATCGGTCTAGCTTTTATCTCTATCGAACATCAGCCGAATTTTGACCAAAACTTCATCAAAAGCATTGTAGCCGCCGGCCTAACCTCCAATTTTGCTGTAGAAAATGGTCTGTAGGGATCAAGTCTTATTTGCTGATTTCACTAAAAAGGGCGTTAATGGTGCGTATACTCGATTTCTCAATTTAAAAAATATTATTTGTTTTGGAGTTATGATGATAGAACCTCTGGTGGCTCAGGATTTCTCTGCGAGTGGTGTAAGTGAAATAGATGATGTGCTCGGGAACGGGGTAAAAGAGTTTTCTATTCCAGGGGCTGTTGCACTTGTTACGAATGGGGAGCGTAATATTTATTTAAATGCTTTTGGAATGTCAGATTCGGAAAGTAAAAAGCCAATGACGAGCCATGCAATCTTTAGAATTGCCTCAATGACTAAACCGATTACCTCTATTGGGGTTCTTCAGTTGCTTGAGGATGGGAAAATCGGGCTTGATGATCCAATTTCAAAGCATTTGATTGACTTACCACAATTTGAAGTTTTTGATAAGTTTGATTTTGACGATGGTTCCTACACTACACGACCTGCACAAAACGAAGTCACAATTAGGCATTTATTAACCCATACCTCTGGTGTGGCTTACAATTTTAATAGCTTGGAACTAACGCGCTTAGGTAAGTCTCTCGGTAACCCTACTTACCCTTTACAACACGAGCCCGGAGATAAATGGACTTACGGTGCGTCGACAAGGTTGCTGGGCGATCTAATTATGGAAAAAACAGGTCAGGGTTTGTTTGAATTTTTCAAAGAAAGTTTACTTCGACCATTAGATATGAATGAAACTTTTTTTGAGGTTCCTGAAGACGACTCAGGTCGAGTAGTGACTATCCATCAGAGAACAAACAAAGCTTTTGCCGAAATAAAAAACCCGAAGAAGATAACTGCGCCAGAATACGGTGATGGCGGACTTAACTCGACTGCGTCTGATTATGCAAAATTTTTAAGGATGCTTCTCAATAATGGCACGTCTGATAATGGCAAGTTGGTACTTCGGCCTGAAACGATTGAAATGCTAGCTTCAAATCATATTGGAGAACTTAGAACAGAGCTGCAGCCTATGGCTCGTCCAACGTTTGCGCGCGAATTCCCGGAACCTGAGAGGCGTGGCGTCGATTATTGGGGATTAGGATTTCAGATAGCGGGTGCAGATAGTGAGTTAGGGCGTTCGAAAGGGTCTCTGTCTTGGGCTGGAATTTTTAATACTAAATTTTGGGTTGATCGAGAAAAAAATATAGGAGCGATTTTGTTTATGCAATACCTGCCATTTGAAGATAAAGCACATCTTGAAATGTTAAGTAGGTTTGAGGAAATGATTTATAAAAATCTCAAGAGTGGTTTCGGTGGGTAGGAGTTTTTACCTCCAATTTTGCTGTAGAAAATGGTCTGTAGGGATCAAGTCTTACTTGCTGATTTCACTAAAAAGGGCGTTAATGGTGCCTATACTCATTATTAGAGTTTTCTAACCTCGTTAAGGGTCGAATCGAATGAAGCTACAGATCTACGCAGATGAAACTAAGGCAGGCGTACGTGCTGAGTAGCGTTAGACTTCTGTTCTTCCTTGTAGTCTTACTGCCGCTGTCGCCTGTTTTTCTCCTCGGTGCTGTGGCTTACATCATTCGCCTCAAGCTCTACAACCAGCCCAAAGGAATTTCTGGAACGGCGTACGAACCGTTTTTGACGCGTGTGATGGCGCACGTCGTTGGCGGGCGGGAAGACGAAATTGCTTATCGCCTTGCCCCGATGTTACCGGCTTTGACTCCCCTGACCTTGCAACTACTCGTCTGGCCCTTAGCGCTGGCAAGTCGGTTAGCTCGTTATAAACCTGTTCTTTTCTGCGGTCCGGTCACACGTCCGGCGACAGTGATGATGATGATGGCCCTGCGCAATCAGTTCTACGATCAAGTGCTGCGCGAGGTCGCCGCGAACGTCGATCAGGTTGTAATCCTGGGTGCAGGTTGGGACACGCGAGCATACGAAGAGCTTAATAATGGCGACGTTCACATCTTCGAGGTCGACACACCGGCAACTCAGCTGGCGAAAATCGCTGCGCTGCAGAAAGCAGGCATTGAATCCAGTCACGTCACCTTCGTTGAGACAGACTTCAACCAGGTGTCGTGGGTGGATGCGCTACAAAAACACGGTTTCGAACCGGCATTAAGAACGCTTGTGCTATGGGAAGGTGTGACGATGTACCTACCCGAAGACGCGGTTCGCAGCACGCTTACAGCCGTCGCCGAGCTAGGGCCAGGTAGCCTCATCGCATTCGACTATTTTGCCCGCGAGTTCGTTGAAGGCGACGGCGGGTTCAAGTTCGTCGCGCCGTATATGAAGTTATCCATAGACCTTACATACGGTGAGCGCTTTATCTTCGGGATTCCTCTTCGCTCTGATGGGAGCGCAGCGGTAGCCGCGCTTCTCGAATCTTGCGGCCTGACATTGGAGCGTTTTGAGATGGTAGGTAGGCAAGGCAGCATGACAGCGTTTTACGGTTTTGCCGTGGGCGAGCGAATGTAATAGCTGCTATACCGTTAGTGCCGCAAAGCGTCCGGTGTTGCATCGACCAATTGAATCCGCAGCCGAAAGCTGCCATTTTTCACTCTTATGGCTATGATGTGCAGAATGGAAGTATCGCCGCATAACTAGCCTCCGGCCTAACCTCCAATTTTGCTGTAGAAAATGGTCTGTAGGGATCAAGTCTTATTTGCTGATTTCACTAAAAAGGGCGTTAATTGTGCCTGTACTCGAGAAGTCGTGAAAATGCGAGGATAGTGGTGCTCACTAGGTCAAAAGCTGACGAGTAATCCCTTGTCATCCTGATGACACGTCAGCTCTTGGCACATAGCTCATGTGCAAGGCGCTTTGTGCTCAGCAATCACCAAGCATGACAGTTGTTCGGAATATGTGGGTTATTTCCCCTATCCTCTGCCAACGATTGACAAGTGCAGCTATGCTCAAAGGTCGCGGTGGTTAATAGAACAGTATCAGTTGGTGCACAACTCCTTGCCGAAAAACGGCTTTTCCCGACTTCTAGCCCGACTTCTAGCCTAAATCCCCCTCATAAGGACACTTTTTCGACCAGATACCACCAGAGAACATTACGCTCTATTATTGTTGGGTATTCCTATGCTCAGGTTTTGATGCTCCAGACGGGTTTTCCTCTATTCATCAGCCTCTTTGCCTGACGCCTGAATTTTGCTTTCGGGAGAGTTTAGCTGATTGGTCTTACTGTCCTCACTGGTAGAGGGCGATTCAGTTTGTTCGGTCCCATCAGCCTGTTTTTCGTTGAGTTGGGCTTTGCCTGCTGCCAGGCTAAATTTAGCCAGAACCAGCATAAATATAAGTATTGCGAGTTTGCCAAAAGCATTTTCTATAGCAGTCACAGTGTCGGGTATTAGCAGAGAATAAATATAGTCAACAAAAGTCAAGGCACTGATGATATACAGTAAAACGGCAAAGGCAATTTTTAGGTAGGCGGCTAATTTAGTCATGATGAGATTGTATAGAGGTTTTTGCCAATGAGCGATGCTAAACGCTCCGGAATTATTTTGCATTCCCTGGATGTTCTTAGCAAGCTTGCAGCCCTGGTACCCCGACCCCGACATAACCTTGTTCAGTATCACGGAGTGTTTGCTCAGGGCTGCCATCAGCCAAATTCACGAATGAGAAACTCATCGCTCCCTTAACTTGGGCTCAAAGACTCAAGAGAGTCTTTTAATATTGATTTAGCCATGTGTCCATTGTGTGGTGACTCCATGCACGTTATCGCCGACATGACTGACCCAGATATCATTCAGAAGATCCTGGATCACATAAGGAGGCCGCCTAGGTCACAACCACCACCGATTAAACTTGCACCAGCTATCCAATCCTAAGACATCCCCGGAATAAAAAAGCCAGAAATACCACACCACTGAGCCATAAATTTTGATGAATAACAGCAATCACCAAGCATGACCGTTCTTCTGAATATGTGGTTTATTTCCCCTATCCCCTTGAGCCAATTCGTTATATTTGTGACTGGTAGCACGTTAAAAAATTCTACGGAGATAATGAACAGATTTGTTACTATCTGCCTTCCAGCTTAATTAATAGAGTCGGATTCCATGAATAAAAAACTTCTCCTAGCGACATCAGCTGCCACCCTAATTTTTGCTAGTGCTTGTGGCGAAAAATCAGAACCAGTTACATCGCAAGATGCCGAGCCTTTGGTGAAACCTGCCGCGCTTGTTGATTTTCAACCTACTGGCGTTATCGCCGGAACATTACCTGAGATTGCTGAGGCGCTAAATTCTGACCAAGTTTCTTCAGAGGCTTTGGTTCAGGCATACCTTGATCGAATTGCATTAATTGATACTGCTGGCCCAACATTGCAATCTGTCTTAACGATTAATCCTGATGCACTCATTGAAGCCAAAAAACGCGATCAGATGCGAGCAGCAGGCAATGTTATGGGAGCATTGCATGGAGTTCCGATCTTATTAAAGGACAACATTGGTACAGTTGATAACATGCCAACCACTGCGGGCGCATTGGTTTTAAAAGATAACTATGCAAAAGTTGACAGCCGTTTGGTTGCCGGGTTGCGGGCATCCGGCGCTGTTATTCTGGGTAAAACCAATCTAAGTCAGTGGGCCAATTTTCGCTCTGAAGATTCCATGTCAGGCTGGTCTGCGCTAGGCGGTCAGGTTAAGAACCCCCATGTCCTCGATAGAAACCCCTGTGGTTCAAGTTCAGGTTCGGGTGCTGCAGGCGCTGCCTCTCTGGCCGCAGGTACCGTGGGAACCGAAACCAATGGGTCGATTATCTGTCCATCCAATGTAAACGGTCTGGTTGGTTTTAAACCAACTGTTGGTCTCGTGCCTCAGCAAGGCATCATTCCAATATCCCATACTCAAGATACAGCGGGTCCAATGACCAAGTCGGTGATGGGTTCTGCCATGATGATGGATGCCATGACGCAATCTGAGGGCAACCCATATACTCTGAGTCTAAATAAGGATGCTTTGAAGGGTGTACGCATAGGCGTACTTAAATTTGCTGTTGGCTCTTATGCAGCAGTGAATCAATTGTTCAATGCCGCACTTGCTGATCTCGAGGCAGCTGGCGCAGTGCTGGTTGATATCGAAGAACGACCAGCATCGCCATCAGGGCTGGGATTAAATTCATATAACCTCCTTAAATATGAATTTAAAGATGGTTTGAATAAGTATCTTGCGGGCACAGATCCTGACAAAGTGACAGCCCGCACGCTGACAGAAATTATTGAATTTAATAACACCAATGCGGCGCTCGAACTGGCGCTATTTGATCAATCGATCATGGACGCGTCCGAAATCATGGATACCTTAGAAAGCGATGATTACAAGCAAGCGGTTGAGATGGTTCTCAAGGCTTCGCGAGAAGATGGTGTCGATAAACTTCTCACTGAAAATGATGTCAGCGTGCTAGTAGCACCTTCTGGTGTCCTTGCATCTGTTATCGATCCGGTTAATGGTGATAACTGGCCAAGCCCCTGGCCAGGTTATGCTTCTCCAGCAGCGCGGGCGGGCTACCCGCATGCCACAGTACCTATGGGTGCGTTCAGAAATGTGCCGGTTGGTGTTTCTTTTATAGGAACGGCTAATCAGGATGCTGAGGTTCTGGCTTTTGCTTATGCCTATGAGCAACAGTCGCAAAAACGGGTGACGCCCAACTATCTGGCAACTGCCGCAGCAGACGAAGATATCGCTGCTGCAATGAAACCCTACAAAATGTAATACACAGCAACATCTCACAAATCTCACCGGTATACTAACTAAGCATTGACTTCAGTGTATCGGTTGACTCAGTTTATCAGTAAACTTTTTCATGAGCTGTTTAGGCCGTTGAGTAGTATCGGCCTAGCTATGCTGTTTGGTTATAACTATTTATGTGCAGCTCAACGCGAATCTAATCAATACAACGGTTTCAAAGAATTTTTCATTTAACCCCGTGGATTACAAGTAAGGAGCATCATCTGATGATTGGCAAGAGAATTTTATTGATCGCACTACTGTTGTTGAGCCCCTTCTTGCGGGCGGCAGACATCAAATCTGAGGACCAAGTTTTACCAGAAACCAAGTTAATTTCGCTCAAGATCGAACTGCCCGCTTTGGCAGAACCTATCGGTAATTATGTGCCTGCGGTACGTTCAGGTGATCTTGTTTTTCTGTCCGGTACCGGACCAATACTTCCAGACGGCACAGTAATCACCGGACGATTAGGCGATGACATCTCCATTGAAGACGGCTATGCGGCGGCTAGACTTACAGCGATACAACACTTGGCTATGCTGAAAAAATCAATTGGGAGTTTGAATAAAGTAAAGCGCATTGTTCGCGTTTTCGGCATGGTCAATTCAGATCCAAGTTTTACCGAGCAGCCGAAGGTGATCAATGGCTACAGCGATTTAATGGTCGAGGTGTTCGGAGAAAAAGGCAAGCACGCTCGGTCAGCTGTAGGCATGGCAAGCCTCCCGATGGGTATACCTGTCGAAATCGAAGCCATCGTCGAAGTAGAACACTAAGGGCCTCAACTGTTTAATCGCCTGAGCTCAAATTTCCGGCCACCAGGTGAGATTTACTACACGCCGATCTACCATATACTGGCGCAATTTAGCAGAACCATCCGTCCGGGCGACAATAAGTGATGACAACCTGCTGAGTGTGCAAATGTTGAATACCACCAAAAATCCGATCAGTTATCAGCTGGTAATCGGTGAGCAGTCGGCGGAAATAAGCCTCCCTGCTAATTCCCTACAGACAGTTCGTGTCCAATTATAAAGGCAAATCACAATGCCCGCTTTGGAGTTGTATCTAGCGTTCTCGTGATGTTGCTCAGATAAGTTGACGCTGCTCAATCGGATGTCTATTATGCGCTGCCTTTAATTTGAGATGGTGCTTTGCTGACCGACTTGCCTTTGGTGCCGTAAGGGTCGTACGCGCGGACGCATGGTGATTGAACTTTTGTGTCTGGGCATTGAACGATCTTTTACCAAACCGCCGAACACATTGATAAATAAACATCGAGAGAACATATGATTTTACTGAAAAAAGCAGGCGTTATCGGCTTGTGGTTATTGTTGATACTTACCACCGCGATAATTACCTCAGCCTATAAGCAACGCTCTGCGGATGGTCCGAATCGAGTTTTCTCTGGCGGCGCATTAGTCTCTGGCGAACTTTATCGTGGCGACGAACCAGACTGGAGCTTTATCAACGACATCGACACGCTCGAGTTGCAATTGCTCACCCCAGAACAGTCTCGACGAATTTGGACCGCATCTATCGACGGAAAAATATACGTATGGTCGGGATACATGAACAGCCTCGTTGGCAAACTTTGGAAGAGTTGGCCGGGCCAGGCTGAGCAAGATGGTCGCGCTATCGTGCGCATTGCTGGGGTGCGCTATGAGCGTCAGTTGGTTCGCATTAAAAGTGGCGCAGGACTCGAAGCGCTAACCACGCTAATGAACGATAAGTACGGGTCAGCGGCGACACCGGCAGTCATTGATTCAGGTGATCTGTGGCTGTTTGAAGCCGCGCCAAGAATGACAGAGGGAGCGCAATAATGAAAAATTTGTATGCACGAATAGCCGGTGTTGTAGCAGTCACCACCCTAAGCGTATGGTTCGTACCCGGCGTTGATGAGGCTGTTGAATTCTTTTTCCAAATTGTGGTCCTAGTCGCTTCTAGCTAACTTGGCGCAGTTCAGACGATCGGTCGCTGACTTAAATAGTGATACAGATAGCAGCTAAAACAATACAGAAGGCACGCGCATTGAGGAGTACAGACCACGCCCCGGAATGAGCGAAGCGCAGGATTTTAACCACATGCTAGATGCTTTCTTCAACAGTTACCTTATAGTGACGTACGACGTTTTTCGTTGCTTCGCTCCATGAAGATGCAAGCACACGATTCTGATGTGAATCGAACGCTGCCTGATCCACAAACTCTTCATACACTGTGAACATAGTCGGTTCTTCTGAATCTTGAACGACCTCAAAGACGATACATCCGGGCTCTTCCCTTGTAAGCGCCATATGTTTTTCTAGCGCTACAGTAATCTTGGCCAGCTCAACCGCTGGTACTTCTATGTGCCCAGAGAGAGTGACCTTACTCATACGCAACCAAGCAGGCTAACGCCTCTAGTCGTTCTTTTCCTAAAATTGCCACATAACGCAGTGCACACGGGCTGACGAACTGCGAAGCAGTTTGGCAGTCCGAGCACGCTTGCGCGCGGTTGTGCTGCAAATTGAAACAATGCGTTAGTCTGAGTACCAATACCTAATAAATTTATTTTCACTTTTACTCCAATAAAAGAGAGAGCCTGCGCTCTCAAGTCTAAAGTAAGATAAAGACTCTGTTGTGATCGTTTTATCCTTAGGTGGATCACTTTCAAATCTTTGAATAGAGCGCTGTATTATCTTTTTAGTATCTTGAACGGAAAGTGTATCAATGCCCATATTTAGGCCACTATAGATATAGCCTTTATCTGGGTAGGTCTTATCCCAGTTGTCGATATTTAGTCGAAGCCAAGAGTAGCCGTTAGGGTTTGATAGATGTATAAATAGACCATCGCCTTGAAATTCAGTGCTTACTAAAATTAATGCCGCATCTATTTTTGAATCTCCATTATAGTCGCCAGTGGCTTTCACTAGCTCGACAGAGAAGTGAACTCTGTAATCGTCGCTTAGTTCTTTCTTTGTTGGATATCTCCACCCCTCAGGCAGGTCGAGTGCTAAAGCAGATACAGGGAAAAGAAATGTAAGAAATAAGAAGCGTATCATTCTCATGCCTAGTAACGCCTCAAGAATCGGCGCTGCTTGCAGCGTCCGGGTTGCTGGACTTGTTAGGCGATTTAAACGGGATGTCTATATTTTGGGTAAACCCTCCCATTTTAAATATGAACCCTTCTAAATCAAAGTCATCTGCATGATCGCTAATTTTACTTAATACTTTGTATCGCACCTCATATGCAGGAGTGGCTTTAAATGCCTCGAACTGTCGCACTTTAAATGCCATGTATTCCTCGAGATCCATTTCATCAGACTCCAACACTAACCCATCTTGTATACGAATTAGCAGGTAGTTTTCGTATTGAGAAGCATATGACAGGTGCACATATCTAGTTCGCTTACCGAGCGGAACAACTAGCAAACCTGTAAACCAATCCATTTTGCGATCGGATTCATTTGGGAATGTTTTTAAAAACACTGATTCCCTTAAGTAGCTATGCTCTTTGTGTGGATCACGTTTGGCGATGGTAATATCGCTAACAACTAAATAATCTTCATTTATTGAAAATGTGGCGATGTATCCACGCCAGTTTCCGCTAGATCTGACTTCTGTTTCAGGCCTTAGCTCTTTCTTTACAAAAAAAAGCTCTTCGAGCGGATTGGTATGGAGGCGATACTTTTCTCCTTGATACATCAAGTAGTCTGATCTTTGTGGCGTAGCAAACACGTTCACAGACAAAAGTAACGATAATAAATAGGTTAAGAATCGAAGCACTTTGATTCCTCATTCGCCTAACGCCGCAAACACAGACTGAGCGATAGCGAAGTCCAGCCCACGTTACTTTGTGGGTGATTGTGGTTTGCCTTGTTATACGCGCCGCTGGTTACAATCGCTATTATAATAAATGACGGGCTAATTGGACCACGCCAGACAGAACTATTACCGACTCGATAATAAGCACCATTTGCATTTTATCTTTACCGACGTTTAAGCAGAGAAATGGCAACTATCGGCTACAAGTCGACGTTCGCAACGTTCATTTTCGGCCGAATCAAGTCGCCATGTGGGACCCCACCTCAAGAGGTTAGGCGACGAGCTAAGTATTTGTAGAAATGGAAAACTCCCAGTTCTTTTTCGCAAATCGCCCCTCGCTCAATAAAAGCTGATCGCGTAGTTCGCTGTAGCTCTGAAGTGCCCAATGAGTCCTCTAGGTTGATGCCAGCGAGTGATTTTTGTGTCGCGACACCGAGCGCCACGTGATCGTCAATGGGATCCAAGATGCTTTTGTCCATAGCCATGCCGGTAAATACCCAGGTTCGATCAATCGACTCAGGGACAAACGACAGCCAGTTTGCGCCGAAGGGTAGGAGCGGTATAACCAAATTGGGATACACAAAGATGGCGTTCATCGCTGAAGCATCGCGCGGTTCCAGTCGAGCAACTACTTCCGGCGCTTGCTCTTTGGCCTGGTTGACTCCCTT
>JACNKP010000015.1 GCA_014381985.1 SAR92 clade bacterium | reverse complement strand
ACTTTGAGCAGCTCTACAGCTGGGCAAAATACTTAATTACAGAAGGCAAAGCCTACGTCTGCGAACTTAATGCCGAACAGATGCGTGAGTATCGGGGTACATTAACCGAGGCGGGTAAAGACAGTCCGTTTCGGGAGAGAACTGCAGCTGAAAGTCTAAGTCTAGTCGAAGAGATGCGCTTAGGCTTAGTTAGCGAGGGCGCAATGACACTTCGCGCTAAGATCGATATGGCATCGCCAAATATTAATATGCGTGACCCAGTGTTGTATCGCATAAAGAAAATGGCTCATCAACGCACAGGCGTTAAATGGAATATTTATCCATCCTATGATTTTGCCCACGGGCAGGAAGACGCCATAGAAGGTGTTACCCACTCAGTTTGCACCTTAGAATTTGCAGCTAACCGTCCGCTTTATGACTGGTTTACGGCTAACTTACCTTTACCGTCGGTACCTAGACAATATGAGTTTGGGCGGCTCAATCTCAACTACACCGTTACCAGTAAGCGCAAGCTCAAACAGTTAGTAGACCAGAACTACGTGGAAGGTTGGGATGATCCGCGTATGCCAACTATCTCTGGCTTGCGTCGACGAGGCGTTAGTGCAACTGCGATACGAAACTTTTGTGACAGCTTGGCGGTGGCCAAAACTGACGGTACCGTCGACATGGCCCAGTTTGAGCATTTCATTCGTGACGACCTAAATAGTAATGCCGCTCGCGCGATGTGTGTGCTGAGACCTTTGCTGATTACAATCAGCAACTATGAAGGCCAGGAGCAATTCAACGTTCCTTGTCACCCAAATAGAGAAGATCTTGGGCAACGTAGACTGGATTTTAGCCGTCAGATCTATATTGATCGATCTGACTTTAGCGAAGATACAAGTCTCTCCAGAAAGAAGTTCAAGCGACTCGTGATCGGCGATTATGTGCGCTTACGCAGTGCCTATATTATTCGCGCGGACGAGGTCATTAAAGATGAGGCTGGCGAAATTATCGAAGTAATAGCAAGCCTTGTGCCCGACACAGTTGGGCAAGATGCGCCGGAGGGCATACGCGCTCGAGGAGTTGTGCACTGGGTTTCAGGCGAAACGTCCGTAGACTGTCATGTCAATGTTTACGATCGTTTATTTGTCGAGGCAGCGCCAGATGAAGGTGATAAAAATTTCCTAGACTACCTTAACCCAGATTCTTTGGTCAAAATGAGTGGCTGTAAAGTGGAAGCGAGCCTTGCTGAAGCGAACGTTGGAGAGCATTATCAGTTTGAGAGAGAGGGGTATTTCACTCGTGATAGCGGTGATTTAGATAAGTTGGTGTTTAATTGCACCATTGGATTACGCGATAATTGGAAAGCATAAAATGACTGATGAAAAAAACAGCTCATTAGTGCTGTACAACACTCTAAGTCGAGAAAAAGCGCGGTTTGAACCTAAGGACCCGAATCGAATTACAATGTACGTCTGCGGCCCAACGGTCTATAACCGCGTGCATATTGGTAATGCTCGGCCTGCTGTTGTTTTTGACACCCTGTTTCGAGTGTTACAGAACGAGTACCCTTCGGTAGTCTATGCTCGCAACATAACTGACATTGACGATAAAATAATGGCGGCGGCGGCGGATCTTAATCAAGATATTTCGGTTCTCTCTGCACGATATTCAAAAGCCTATTTTGAAGATATGGCGGCACTTAATAATCTTGAGCCTACCATCACCCCATATGCGACAGAGCATATTCCGGAGATGATTAGTATGACCCGTGTTTTGATTGAAAAAGGGCATGCCTACGAGTCTGATGGACATGTGTTGTTCGCGGTCCAGTCTATGGATACTTATGGTCAACTATCCGGTCGGTCGTTGGACGACATGCTGGCTGGAGCGAGGGTCGAGGTAGCAGACTACAAACGTTATGCTGGCGACTTTGTCCTTTGGAAGCCGTCGACTGATCATGAGCCTGGCTGGGACAGCCCTTGGGGTAGAGGCCGCCCAGGCTGGCACCTAGAGTGCTCTGCGATGACCGAAAAGCACCTTGGCGATACTATTGATATCCACGCCGGAGGCCAAGATCTTATTTTCCCTCATCATGAAAACGAAATAGCGCAAAGCTGCTGTGCCCATGACGGTAAGCCGATGGCCAATGTTTGGATGCATAACGGTTTCATTAATATCGAAGGCGAAAAGATGTCCAAATCGTTGGGTAACTTTCGCATGGTTAATGACCTGCTAGACCAGTACCCTGGTGAAGTTTTACGTTATGTCATATTATCAGCACACTATCGTTCAGAGCAGAGCTTCAGCAAGGATCTTCTAGATAGCGCTTGGCGTTCACTTGATGCCTTGTACGGTTACCTGCGTGGGATTGACGATTCAGACTCGACAATCGTTGCCGACAGTAAGGGGTATAAAGCACTGCTAGATGACCTCAATACGCCTCTTGCCATCAGCGAACTACATCGTCTGGCCAAACAAATGCGAGCCGCTAATGGTGCCCACCAGCAAGATTTACGCGCGGAACTTGCGGGACTTGGTTCTATGATGGGGCTACTGCAGCAGGACGCCGAACAGTGGTTTACTCAAGCTAGAGGTTCTAATGATATATCTAGTGCTGAGATTGACGATATGATCGCCCGACGAAAACAGGCTAAGGCCGATAAGAACTTTAGTGGAGCTGACCAAATTCGCCAAGATTTATTATCCCGTGGTGTGGTGCTGGAAGACAGTCGAGAAGGGACAAAATGGCGGCGTGGATAGGCAATAGCTCAATCTATCGCCAGTAAATCTTCAATTTCAAAGGTTTCGAGCATGTCGACACCTCTCTCCAATAAGACATGCCCTAACTCTCGACTACCAACTTCATAGGCAACTAAGGTGGCATCGGCCAAGATCTCTATGCTGGCCAGCTCACAATCCAACGGAATTATATGGTGATCGGTGTAGATAAAGTCTGGTTCGACGGCTTTAACCTCGTCAGAGTAAAGGTCATCCCAACATTTTAGAACCAGGCCCACGAGCGGCCAGCCGTTTTCTCTAGCACCCAAAGCCAGCGAATAATCAAAACTCATAATCACTGCGCGATCAGCAACTGGGTGCAATATGTCTTGTACCGATGCTAGGATTCCCTCTCGCCCACAGTGATCGATAGATTCGTCCTTGAGCTCAACAAACGCTTTAACCTCAGGGTTGCGCTCTAAAATAGCCACTAAGTGTTCTAACGGCGATATTTTCTCCTGTATGAAGCTGTCCCCCAGCCGGTCTGGCTCATATGCTGGGTAACTGAGTAGTTCATCCCTGGTGCACTTAAATACGTCCTTATCAGCCCCACTAACTCTGGCTAAATTCGTGTCATGGTAAATAATGGGTAACTTATCTAGGCTAAACTGCACATCCAATTCCACAAAGAGAGCGCCAGACTTTATTGCTTGAGTAATCGATAGAGCCGTATTTTCGGGGTATTTCCCTCGAAAGCCTCGGTGGGCAACAAGTTCTTCGGCATTAAGAGGGGTCGCAGGGGTTGTTTTTATCGACATTGATAACGATCTCATAGTTCAAATTAGGTCTAGGTAAATGGTATCCTTAGATTACTCTAACAACAAGGATTCACACATGCCTCTGGTGCTTTTTGAAATTCGAGACAACATAGCGTTATTAACTCTAAATAATCCAGAGAAGCGCAATATGCTGACCTTTGAAGTCTGCGAAATGATCGTCGACTATGTCGCTCAGGCCGAGCAGCATCCGGATGTTAAAGCACTAATAGTGACAGGCAATGGTCCAGCCTTTTGTGCCGGTGGCCAGCTTACCGATATAACGGCTGACCAGCTAATGCTCGAAAATATCTATAGTGGCTTTTTGAGTATCGCGCAATGTGAGCTGCCGACCATTGCTGCCGTTAATGGCCCTGCGGTTGGGGCAGGTTTCAATATGGCGGTGGGTTGTGATGTGCGGATAGTGACCGAAAAATCTCGGTTTGAGCCTCGGTTCTTCGGCCTAGGATTGCACCCTGGTGGCGGCAATAGCTGGATGTTACGTCAATTGGTTAACTGGAACACAGCTGCAGGAATGTTGTTGTTTTCTCAGTCGATTACAGGACAAGAAGCCGTTGAGAAAGGACTTGCATGGAAGTGTGTCAAGCAAGACCAATTAGTCGAGGCCGCCTTTGACTTCACGGCTAACATTCGTGACCTGCCAAAAGAGCTACTGCTGCGAACCAAGCAAACACTCCGGCAGGCTGGTGGTACTAACGAGCACAATGAAATTGTTAACCTAGAAACGGCACAGCAGGTGTGGTCTATAAATCAGCCCTATGCTCAAAATGCGATTTCAGCCATGATCGACAAAATCAGTAGCAAGAGCTAGCCCTCTAGTAGGGCTTTCTCTGCTGCTATAACAGACTGCTGTATTAGCGTATTAATGGTCATCGGCCCAACGCCACCGGGAACTGGCGTGTATGCAGCGGCACGATCGACCAGTGGAGCCAATTCAATGTCACCCACGCCACCTGGATGGTAACCTGCATCAACCACGACTGCGCCGTCTTTGATCCAAGCTGCTTGAATGAATTCAGGTCGACCTACAGCGCCAACAACGATGTCGGCTTGCTTAATGATGTCAGGGAGGTTCTGCGTCTTGGAGTGGCATATTGTGACAGTTGCATTAGCATTTAGGAGCATCAGCGCCATTGGTTTTCCAAGAATAGGGCTTCGGCCAACGACGACAGCATGCTTGCCGGCCAGGTCAATATGGTATGCCTCTAGGGTCCGCATAATACCTTGAGGTGTCGCAGATCCATAGGCATCTTCATCCATGGCCATACGGCCGAAACCATGACAGGTGACACCATCGACATCTTTGGCGATATCAATCTGATCAAAACAGGCCCGCTCATCAATCTGAGAAGGTACCGGATGCTGTAACAAAATTCCGTGGCAGTTCGGATTGGCGTTTAACTCATCTATCTTGCCTAATAGCTCTCTCGTGGAGGTGCTAGAGGGCATTTCCACGGCAATTGATTCCATGCCAACACGTTTGCACGCATTCTGCTTCATCTTGACATAAGTAGCCGATGCTGGGTCTGCACCCACTAAGATCGTAGCAAGAATCGGTGCTTGGCCATTATTTTTCTCTTTAATAACCGCAACACGAGCGGCGAGATCAGCTTCTGATTTGGCTGAGAGGGCTTTACCATCGAGGATGAGAGCAGACATTTTATTTCCTTTAAAAGAGGCAGGTTTTTGTTGGCCATTAAGGTAGCGAAGGATAACCAATTACGCAAGCCTTTGGGCACCCTAAAAACGACATAAAGTTAGCTTTCATTACCTAAACAGAACCAATATGGTCCTACCGAGCCGACAAAGCACGCGTTAACCAAATGCCTTGATTCCGATCAATGTGAGATCCAAGCCCCGAGTTCAGTCGCAGCCCAAAACTCTACTCACTGCTCCACTACGCATCCTTAAATGGTCCAACGGTTCGCCATTGGTGATTCATTTCCCTAAAGTGCGGGCACTGGTATCCAGTCTTCTCGTGAGATAATGCGCCATGGATTAGATGTTTATAGGTATTACCACGAAATGCTAGAATCGATTCCTCGCTTCCTCGCTTCCTCGCTTCCTAACCGTTGAAGACTACGAAGCATTGCTACCCTAGAATATTGCTTTAGAATCAGTATCTTGATGATCTATTTAAAAAGAGAGTGTTGATGTATGTCAGATAAGCCTTTAGCCGCATCCCTAGCGGGGCAGAATCATGCCGAGACATTAGGGAGTGGTAAGACCTTAGATCTTGTTAATCGTCGTCAGGCGCATTTGGGAGGGTCTATCCTGTTTTATAAGGAACCCGCCCATATTGTTAGGGGCGAAGGGGTTTGGCTCTATGATAAAGCGGATAAGCGCTATCTAGACTGTTACAACAATGTAGCCTCAGTGGGACATTGTCATCCTCGCGTTGTGGCGGCGCTCAGTAAGCAAGCGTCGACGCTCAACACTCACACTCGTTACTTGCATGAAAACGTTATTAATTACACTGAGCATTTGGCGTCTACCTTCCCCGGTGATTTAGAGGTCGTTATCTTGACCTGTACCGGTTCTGAGGCCAATGATTTGGCCATGCAGTTGGCGCGAATGGTTTCAGGCAATAATGGGGCGGTCGTGTTGGAAAACGCCTATCACGGAAACACCACCTTGATTGCTCAGATGTCCACCTGTATGGGCTCAGCCGACAGTCGTCCCGATTTTCTGGAGGCGATAGAGCCCCCTAATGCCTATCGCGGTCCGTTCCGCGCCGTTCAGGGGCTCAGTAATGAAGAGCTGGGCGATAAGTATGCAGGGCTTGTTGATAACGCGATTAAAAAATTAGAAGACAAAGGCCAGGGTGTCGCCGCTTTTATGTGTGACGCGGTATTCGATACTCAGGGGTCACTGGAAGCGCCTAAGAATTATTTTAAACAAGTCTATAAAAAGATCCGTGCCGCAGGCGGTCTGTGTATTGCCGATGAGGTGCAGGCGGGTTTCTGCCGTACCGGTAAAATGTGGGGCTTTGAGCACTTCGATGTGGTTCCCGATATCGTCACCCTCGGCAAACCCATGGCGGCTGGTCACCCGGTTGCAGGCTTAGTGACGACCCGGGCGATTGCCGATGAATTTGCCAAGCGCGCTTTCTACTTTAATACCTTTAGCGGTAATCCGGTTTCCACATTGGTGGGCGATACAGTGTTGTCCATTATGCAAGAAGACAAGTTAACCGAAAACTGCGCGCACGTCTCAGTGTACCTAAAACAGAAGCTGGAGCAGTTACAGGCTAAACACACACTCATCGGTAACGTGCGCGGCTTGGGTATGTTTATCGGCATCGAATTGGTTAAGGATCATGAGACATTAGAACCCGCAACGAATGAGGCATTGGCCCTTGCCGAACTTATGAAAAGAGAAGGCGTATTGATCGGTGCTACCGGTCGTTTTGGCAATGTCATTAAAGTGCGTCCGCCGTTGGTGTTCTCGAATGACAATGCAGACTTACTGGTAGAAAAACTCGATAAATTATTGACTGAAATTTCACAGTAATTTCCAATTGAACAGACAAAGAAATATAGATTGAAGGAAGTAGCAGATGATCGATTTTCACCAACTTGCACCTGAGCAACAAGTCCAGCGCTTAGAAGTTCTAGCGCGTGCCGCACTGGACTATTACAGCGTAAGTAATGATGCCAAAATTGAGCTGATTAAACATCGCGAAAATGCGGTGTTTGAAATCATTGATGGTGACAAACGCTACGCACTGCGTGTACACCGTGAAAATTATCATACTGACGCTGCCCTCAAGTCTGAATTGGAGTGGATGACGGCACTCAATGATTCAAGTTATGCGGTAGGTACGCCTATTATTATTCCCGCCACTGACGGCAGTTTGATGCAAGTAGTCAGTGTCGATGGCGTACCCGAACCTCGCCAAGTGGATCTTCTTGCGTGGGTCGACGGCGCACCTATTGGCACCATTGAAGAGGGTGTTAAAGATCTTACCGAGGCGGTTAAAAGTTATCGTCAAGTGGGCGAGTTGGTCGCAAAGATGCACAACTTTGCAGGTCAGTGGACGCTGCCCGCTAGCTTCGAGCGTCACTCCTGGGATGAGGCTTCCTTCTTAGGTGATGAGCCTCTTTGGGGGCCTTATTGGGAACTGGCGGCGCTAACAGAAGAGCAGCGAGAGGTTCTCGCTAAAGCTGCCGTCAAAGCTCACGCCGATCTAGCCGAATTGGGTAAAGGCGCAGATCGTTACGGTTTGATTCACGCCGATACTCTGCCAGAAAACTTTTTATTAGACCCAGATGGCACTGTTCGCGTTATTGATTTTGATGACGGTGGTTTTGGTTGGCATATGTTTGAATTTGCCACCGCTATGTTCTTTAGTTTGGGTGAAGACTACTTTGACGATTTGCTCAATGCCATGATTGAAGGCTACCGCGAGTATCGTGACCTGTCCGACGAGCAGTTGAGTAAATTGACCTTGTTTTTATTCCTGCGCGGTTTGACCTACTTGGGCTGGGTTCACACTCGCAAAAACACAACAACGGCTATTGAAGTTACTCCACTATTAATCGAGCAAGTAGCGACGTTAGCAGCAAGCTATCTTGCGGGAATTGGCCATTACAACAATATCAGAACAAACTAGGCACTTACTATAACAATAATATCAAAGTGTAAATATGCTCAATTTTCAGGAAAAATCATTTTGATTGAACAACAATTTTGATCCAACAAGGCTATTTTTTGGCTTGGTTGTTATAGTCAGCAGGGTTTCCATCTCTTATTTTTGGCCGGAGCGTCTATGCCAGATAACCCTGAGCCATCTCTTCGCCGGTGGCCCAAAGACGCTCTGCCATTGGCTTATCGAAAATGTGGTTATCCCCACTGACGGTAACCGCATTGCAGTCCTCAAAATAGGCGCCGCTAACTCCCTCTAGAGCCGGATTAGTAGCCACATATACTTGAGTGGCTGCACCCTCCTGAGGTGTCTTTGCTATAAGCCCGCCAAACAAGTCAAACCCCTTGCGTATAACTAAAGGGGCAGTGCGAGCGATATTGGTTTTGACCAAACCCGGGTGAATAACATTGGAAGTCACGTTTGAGCCCTCCAGCCGCGCGGCCAGTTCAAGTGAAAATAATGCATTGGCCAACTTGGATCGGCCGTAAGCTTCTTGGGAATCGAATACACCTTCACCTCGAAGATTATCAAAGTCTATACCCACTGCAGGTGCCTGAACATAGCCTGAGCGACTGCCCACATTCACAATGCGAGCCGCCTGAGCACGCTTCAGTAAGGGCATTAACCTGTTTACCAACACGAAGTGGCCTAGATAATTCACCGCAAATATCTTTTCGATGCCGTTAATCAATTCCAATTCGCCAAAGGTATTAATGCCCGCATTACACACTAGGATATCGATGGGAAGACCGAGCTCGGCAACTGTCTCCGCGCAATCTACAACGGATTGCAAGCTGGACAATTCCAAGACCACGGGGGTAGTGCTGCCCGGCACGCCGGAACACGCCTTAGTCGCTTTCTCAAGGGTTCTTCCGGTACCGATAACATGTGCGCCCCGCAACGCTAACACGCGCATGGTCTCGAGGCCTAAGCCTGAATTACAGCCAGTGACCATGGCTGTCTTTCCTGTTAAGTCCAATCCCAGGGTCACCTCCTCAGCTGTCGATACGGCACCGAAGCGTCCCACAGGGTAACTATCGTCAATCCTTACAACCGGCCCATCTTCACCGCAGCCTCCCAACAGGGGCACTGCAGCCACCGCCGTTGCCCCATACAAAAACTGTCTCCTGTTCATTTTTATCCTCTCATTCGCATAATCCTAAAACCACAGGTTATTTTGCGAGATTATTAAATGCCATAACAGCATGATTAGCTTAGATAATCGTTTTCAAAGCCTCGATTAAGCGGTTAACTTCCTCTCTACTCGTATAGTGCACAAAGGAAAGACGCACAACGCCCTGATCGGGAGGTATGCCCAGAGCATCCATTAACCTATAGGCATAGCAGTTTCCATTAGCTATACCAATACGCTGCTCTGCTAGCTCCGCCGCGATATCCGCAGGGTCGGCACCGTCTACCGTAAATGAGACCGTAGGTGCGCGGTCTTTTGCGACGGTTTTCCCTATGATATGGACACTTTTTTGGTGCTTGAGAAAGTCTAACAATGGCTCCAAATTTCCAATCTCTGCTCTATGAAGCAAAGCGCCAACACGGTCCGTTTTCGATGATGATTCGTCGCTATCACCAAAATGATGAGTATCTATTGCTTCAAAATAATCAATCACACCATTAACAGAGGCAATCTGTGCATGATCTGGCCCGGCGGGTGTGAATCGACTAGTAGCAGATCCAACATTGAAAAAATGGCCTTGGCTAGGTAGAGCTTTATTGAGCGCCTCACGCATAACCATAACGCCAAGATGTGGCCCGTAGACTTTATAGAGTGAGAAAAAGTAAATATCAGCGCCAAGTGCGTCCACATCGGGAAGACCGTGCCCGGCATAGGAAACGCCGTCAACAAAAGCCAGAGCGCCCACAGCATGAATTTTATCTGCCCACTTACGTACTGGGTTGATACTCCCCACAATATTTGAACAATGGGTAAAGGCCACGACGCGAGTCTTTTCGTTTAGTAGGGCGTCTAATCCTTCGTCCTCTAACTCAGCGGTTTCAGGATTAACTTGCCACTCCCTTATAACAATACCCGCGGCTTCTAATCGTCTCCAAACCCCAATGTTCGCCTCATGATCCTGGTCGGTAACAATGATTTCATCGCCGACTTCTAGGTGCTCTCTGAGTGCTTGTGACACCACATAACTATTCTGAGACGTTGATGCACCAAAGTGGACCTCATCGGCTCCCACATTAAGCCATGAAGCCATGCGTTCGCGGGCATGGGTCATTTTTACCCCAGCACCCACGGAGGGTTCGAACCCGTAATAAGGTTGAACTTTAGTCGCCGTATAGTAGTGATGTAAAGCGTCGATCATTTGACGGCAGGCATATGAACCACCCGCGTTTTCAAAGTGTGCAAAATCTTTTAGAGTTGGCTCGCTAAACGCTGGAAATTGCTTTCTTACAAAATCTATATCTAAGTCAGTCATCATATGTCCCTTTATTAAAACGTGATACATAGTCACATCAAAGACCTGAAGTTGGCAACCTCCATGCATCCGTCATTTGGTCTCACGGTATATAGCCATATCCTTAGTCACGGGCGTTAGTTTCCTAAGCATAATAATATAGTCGTTTTTCTAGCGACAGCTATTTAGGGATTCCATCCATCATTTAGAATTTATTTGAAATAAATAAAAATAGGCTGAAGGGCGCTCTGAAAGAGGGTTAGGAGCCTAAGGCTCGGCTGCCCGTCAAGGGACGCCGAGAGACGAGTTGTCGCTCCTGTGATCCTACGTGTATATT
>JACNKP010000016.1 GCA_014381985.1 SAR92 clade bacterium | reverse complement strand
CAGAGGACTGAAAATCCTTGTGTCCCCAGTTCGATTCTGGGTCTGGCCACCATTTTTGAAAGGCCTTCTAAAGCATGTGCTTTAGATCAATGCTCGGGTGGTGAAATTGGCAGACACGCCAGATTTAGGTTCTGGTGCCGTAAGGCGTGAGGGTTCAAGTCCCTCCCCGAGTACCACATTTAAGGGAACTTCTGAAAAACACCTTTTGAGCGCCGGAGGCGACTCAAAAACCGTTTTTCAGATTTAGTTGGTTAAATTTCTGTTTAAAGATTAGGGGTTTCTGGTGGGAGGCACTTTTCATCGACCTTCGGATGGTTGATATTGGCGTTCCGGCCGCTTTTAGCGGCCTTTTCCGCCTCTCATCGGCACAGGAAGGCATAGCGATCCATATTGTAAACGAGATTACAGAGGCCGTTGTGCTGTTCGCCAACTAGCTGACCATGGTAAATGACATAGAGTGTTTTCATGGTCTCGTCTCCGGTAGGTGCAGTTATGTGCTCTCTATGGGTTCACCGAACCAGCTATCACAAAGGTAATGACATGCCCCATCTCTGCCTCCTACTATGGGAGATATCACTGCTGTCCACTTTTGAACTCCCCGAACAACGAATTACGGCAAGCGTGCGATCAAATGAGGCACATTCAAATAATAGCGGGTGCCCTTGAGCTTGCCGGTTTTGACGATTAACCCGCGCGAATCCAGCTCGTTTAAGTCGCGCAGAGCGGTGCGATCCCCGATGTTCGTCATCTTCTGATATTTGGTATTGTTCATACCTCCTTCAAATCCTCCTCTGAGTTCGTAATCAATTAAGCGATTCAGGACTTTAAGCTGCCGATCGTTCAACTGTTCTGCTTCGTCCGCGACCTTTGTGCGATAGGCTGTCAGCTCCAGAATATGCTCCGTTACTTGAACAGCGTTCAGGAATAAGGGACTCATCTTCTGGATAATCTGAGTCAAGTCCAGGCCCGCTTCAAACTGCCGATAGTAGCACTCCAAGTCTTGATTGAAAGAACGGGATAGGGCGAGGGGTGTGGTGCGCCCAAGATCCCGACAGAGCCCCATTAAGATTAAGCTGCGACCGATGCGTCCATTGCCATCACAAAATGGATGTAGGGTCTCGAAATGGACATGTCCTTGTATCGCATTCACTAGCGGCGTGTGGGGTGGACACTGGTTAAACCATTCGATGAACTCCGCCATCTTATGCTGGACGAGTTCTTTGCTGACACCTTTGTGGATGACCTTCATCTCCCTGTCAATACGCGCACCGCTCACGATCTTCATATCGCCGACATAGGCACCGATCGATTCAGCCGGAAAGTCAGTTGAGCCTTTCAGTATCTCTCGATGCATCGCATAGAGTAAGTCATGACTCAGCGGTCGCGTGCTGTGATCCAAAGCCATCCGCGTCAATGCCACGGCGCCTTGCTCTTTTTCCCGAGCAGGTGTGATGTTTTCAAGAAATGAACTGTGGACTGAGTCCCGATTCAGGAGCACCCCCTCAATCTCCGAGTTCGACACGATTTCTTCCGTTAAGACATCGTCGAAGCCCGGATCCTCCCGTTTGAGCTTCGCATCCAGCTGTTTAACCTCCTCCTTAAAGGCCGCCTCCAGAGGCTTCACTACCGCAGGATTGTGGTAAAAGTGAGGGAAGTCCGCTTCTTGCCAAAGGTAGGATTTTGCCATGTCGTATATCTGGCTAGTATTTCAATAATGTCGGATAAAATGTAATATATCCGTCATTTTGCGGTAAATGTCAAGATGTCGGATATCCGGCGTTTTATCCGACATCGGTCACTTCTGTGGGCCTCTAATAAGAGGTCATTTCGTAAATTCATAAATAAAATTCTGATACTCTTTGGTCTTACGTAGTTTGACCTTATCCAGACTTCCGACATGTATGGTTACGGCCTGAGGGACTCCCATGTTCAGTTGTCGAGCGATCCACACATTGGTCGCGGAACTGCGCTGTTTCAACACGCTCGCGATCCAAACTTTCCAGGATGCAGATTTTCGTTCATTCGTGATATCGGCAATATCCTTACCCAAGATCTTCAACCCCCGATTCAGGATCGCTTCCCATTGCAACTCATTCGCTTCCTGCAGCTCTTTGCCTTCTAAACGAATCGCCTGAGTGTTCCCATCTTTAAGCAAGCCCTCGGTTTCGAGCAATTTACGTTTAAAGTCCTTAGTGCCCAAGGCCCACCCATGGCACAGCTTGCCGTGGACTTTTCGAAAACGGTGGTAGCGGTTCGCGAAAGTCGCCTGTAACCACTTCATTCCATAGACCAAGTTCCCATTTGGCGTGCGTATAACCAGATGGAAATGATTCGTCATCACGCAAAAACCTTCAAGGACCCAACCGCACTTCTGACAGGCCTCAAATAAGCAGCGCTCAAAAGCCTCATGCGCACCATCATTGATGAACAAATCCTGCCGATAATTACCACGATTGATCACATGATAGACCCCGCCACTACGCTCGATTCGTAAACTCCGTGCCATCGCGTTGAGTCAATTTATGAATCAACACGACGCATATTTTTTATGGTTTTACGAAATGACTCCTTTTTGGTCCCTCCTAATTTCCACTGCGCATGGTCATGTGCTGGCTCTCCCTCAAGGTTTGCATTCCAATTGATTGAATAAATAGGTGGCTCACCATTAAGTGTTTTTTTCTGAAGATAGAAAAGGTGATGCTTACCCGATTCATTCTTTTCATAGCTAGGCTTAGGCTCTCTAACTATAATTGTCCAATCATCAGCAGTCCTCCAATCTTCGTCAGATTCTATATCGCATATTGCACGTATGACTGGTGAGCGTCTCTCATATTTGCAGTTAGGAGATCGATTTAATTGCCACTGGCCATTTTCAAAACATCCGGGGCCCATGCACCACGCTATGTCAATGTCTACGAATGCTTGTTCTCGGACATCAGTGGCAAAGGCTGTAAAGCAGCTTAAAAAAGCTATTACAAAAGGTATAGGCTGAACAGGTTTTGGCATGGAGCAACATACTCAAAATTTGAAACTAAGTCGGACAAGATATTTATACTTATTCTAGAAGTTTTCTACAAAATGACCGCAAATAATGGGCACCTTTTTGGGCACAGCAAAATAATAGAAATATTATAAAAATCACAAAATACTAATAAATAGTAGTTTACGTTATATATATTTAAAATGTATTAGCTATTTGTAATAATCAGGTCGTCAGTTCGACTCTGACAGGTTGCTCCATTTTAAAGCCTTTTAGGACAATCACTTAGGTTTTTTTATCTTAGTCCCTAAGCTGTATTTTATCCATAAAGCAAACCACGACAGTGTGGGGGAGTGTCAGGACCGATATGCCAATCAAAGCTTTGGCCAACCAATCCAGTTCAATGCCGCGCACCGAAAGGGGTAGAGCAAAAATAATCCACATGCCAATCAGTGCAATTAGAGTCATCAAACCAGTCAGTTGAAGCCAGCGAATGTTTAATTTAAGGTATTGCTTTGAATCTAACAACTGACTCCCTGTGGAATCGGTCGAGAGTATTCTTAAGCTGTGGCGTAAACTATGCCACAGTGCAAAATAACAGCCTATTGCCCACAAGGCGGGCACAAACAAAAACCAGCCGAATAAGGCGACGCTCTCGATGCTATCAATGCAAAGGGGACGGATCTCTTTTTTGCTCATGCTAATCGCGGCAGCTAATAAGCTAACAATAGTCAGTCCCAGTGGGATCAGGAGAAAAACCAAGGGATAACTTGAGACCCACTCCGCTTGGTAGCTCGCTTGCCCACCGCTGTTCACTAATGCTTTAATTACATTTCGATAGGTATCATTGCCCAAGTAGCCAGGTAATAAGATGGGTATACTGCCTCGCGATAAAATATGTAATGTAGTGAGAATCTTGGAGCGGGAAAGGTAAGTCGCTTGGTTGACTTGAACTGAAATATATCGATCACCCTGACCCCAATGAAAAATTGTTAATCCGAGGAAAAACAATGCTGCTGCGGGCGGATTGAAATCCCAAAAGGCCAGATAAGCTAAGGCTGTCAAAGTGTAAAGAGACAAGGTAACGATACGCCTGCTCCAAGAGTCTTTTCGCAACATGCCCCATAAGAGCAAATGATCCGCGCCGCCATGTGGCATGCCGAATAAAAAAAGGCTTATAAACAGGGGTAGTAGCTGCAGATATATTGGCCATCCTTCGCTCTTAAAGCCGAGGCCGGCTAAGGGCACAAACAATAATAAACTAAGCGCTATTAATCCTAAGGAATATCTTTTCAGCACAGCTCGCTGACCTGACTGCACGACTGGCACAGGACTCCATTCGACCCACTTCACGATGCATCCCTTCGCCAAGCACGCCAAAGGCACATACCTTGTAATACAAATAAATTAGTCAGCGTGAAAAACAATATTTCTTCTACTGGTAAATGCCCGATGCCCCATCCTGTGCGCGTCTCTGGCGTAATCGACCAAATCCCTTCAGATATCGCATAATAATCAGCTATAGACAGATAAACACTCAAGCCAATCCATAGCGGTGCCCAAGTCTTAAAAGATTTGATCAGCGCATGAGAACCCAGGCCCCATTGTAGCGCTAGTGGTGGGCAGGCCCAAACCAGAATAAGCCCGATGTAAGTGCCTGCTGTATGCATTAAGCTGAGCGCGCCGACAAGCCCGACCAAGAGCGCCATGGATAGTCCAGTATAAGAAAACCTGAGTTTAGTATATTGACTGTGGGGCACCCATGAAGTCCAAAGCACTCCCGCTAAGGTAGCCTGAAGAACCATAAAAAAATATTCTTCGATAGGCACGTATCCCAAAACCCCAACGACACCTCCTGTTGGATAGGTCCAAACACCACGCATGATTAAGTAATTATCCCAGGGTGTCGTATAGACCAAGGCCACGAAGGCCATCAAAGCAATCGGTAGGCGCTCTGTTTTGTTTGCCTTAGTCAGCAGTTTTTTTGCGCAGAGCGAGACGAGTAAAGGCAAACAAACAAAAATAATCAGAAATTCTAAATAGGTCATTGATTACTTTTTATACAATGAGCGGGCGATGCATTTGATCAAAAAAAACATTTTCTTTGGCTGCTTCACGACAGCGCGATTTTTGTGGAAATGTTCTGGCTCATTACGAATGACAGTACCTATCTCGCGATACATTCTAGACGCCCAGCGCACAACAATACGAATCCTCAATGGCAGGTAGTCGATACCCGCATCTGAACAGGTATACAATTCATCCGCCATTTGTAGTAGGCGCTCTTTAGCAGCAGTGCATGCTTCACGTGAATCGCAATCCTCCGAATTTAAATCTGCAGTCGTGAGTGCCGAAGAAAACAAGTCAGCAGGCAGGTAGATTCTATCATTCTCAGCATCTTCAAAAACATCGCGACAAATGTTGGTTAATTGCATGGCGATTCCCAAATTGTTAGCCTGTTCTAACGCTTTCTCATCTTTGACCCCAAAAATGGGGCAGAGCATCAGTCCGATTGTGCCTGCCACGCCATGACAATATTCGAGTAGTTGCGCTTCTGAGTTCATCCTCACTGATTGCTGCTCCATCAGCATAGCTTGCATGAGCTCGGTAAGAGGTTTGCTCTCTAGACCCCAACGCGCTTGAAGGAAGCGATAATGGTCCAAGAGCTCATGAGGTAGGTTATTTTGCCATGCATCCATCGCATTTCGCAGTAAATCTGCATTGCCCTCATCTGCCCAATCATCGAGCGTTCTACAAATGAAATACAGGCGGAAAACAGCATCTGCCTGAGCTTTTGGCAGAAGTAATGAAGCTAGCGAAAAAGTCTTACTCTTTGAGCAGAATAATTTCTTTAGATCGCTCATGCAGTCATCCCTAGCCGGTGGCACAAGCTTTTCTATGACACGAGCCGAGGCGACGACTCCTGGCACTCCGGCTCCAGGGTGAGTGCCTGAGCCACAGAAATAAAGATTTTCAAGTTCCTCTGACTTGTTGTGAAAGCGAAACCATGCGGATTGTGTAAACAAAGGAGCGATCGAAAAGCCACATCCCCACAAGGTGTTAAATTTGCCTTCAAAGTCATCCGGGGTGACGTAGTGCGAAACTTCGATACAAGTGCTCAACTCTGGTAGTAAAGTGCTCTCTAGCTGTTGCTCTACCTGTAGTCTTATTCTTTCACCGGCCTCTTTCCAATCAATGTTTGCCTGCTTGTTCGGCACTGGAGCTAGCACGTAAAAGGCATCTCCGCCGGTAGGCGCCATAGTGCTATCAGTTGCTGCCGGTCGATGCAGGTAAAGGCTGAGGTCATCAGAGAGAACTTTTTGATCATAGATCTCTTCCAATAAGTCCTTAAATGTTTCGCCCATAATTATCGTATGGTGCTTTACTTCTGGGTAAGATCGGCTTGTGCCAAAATACCAAACAAATAGTCCCATCGAATAAGTGAGCTGATCTATTCTTCGGTTCGTCCATTTTTTGCGGTGTTGTTCGTCGATCAAGTCTCGGTACACTTTTGCAGGGTCCGCATCAAAAATAACAAGATCAGCGCGCTTCTCTTGACCCTCTGCCATGCTGATACCAACTGCTTTACCATCCTCTACTATAAGCTGATTCGCGCTACAGTTAAGTTCCAGCTGTATGCCCTCCTCCTGCATCAGTAAGACCAATGCCTCAACTAGTGACCCAGTTCCACCCCGAGGGAACCACACCCCCCACTTGCGCTCAAGATAGTGTATGAGGCAATAAATTGATGTAGTATTCATGGGGTTACCACCAACGAGCAATGGGTGAATACTAAATGCCCGCCTCAAGCGCTCATCTTTTAGAAAGCTAGAGACTAGCTTATAAACTGGAAGATAGCTCTTAAGCGCCAGTAGGGCAGGCACCTGACGGATCATGGTCCAGAATTTGTGGAAGGGTTGGTCTGATAGTTTCTCAAAACCCACCTTAAATATTCTTTTAGAAAAGTTAACTAGGTCGACATATCCCTTTCCCTCTCCTGGAGAGAGGCGATTAATTTCTGAAACAGTATCTTCAATACTGCCGCCATAATCCAACTTAGACCCATCGGAAAACTCAAATCTGTACCAGGGTTCAACGGGTAAGAATTCGATGTAATCCTCCCGCTTTTTCCCAAACAGTGCAAAGAGTTCGTCGAACAAAAAAGGTGCGGTTATCACAGTAGGGCCTGCATCAAATTTAAACCCATTGATCTCATAGACCTGAGCCCGTCCCCCTGCCTTTGGATTATTATCAATCACGGTTACCGCATAACCGAGCCGGCGCAGCCGTAAAGCAGTCGCTATTCCACCGAATCCTGCACCGACAACTATCGCACTTCGACGATTTTTTGAGCGATGCGGCATGCCTAAATAGAGCTAATCAAACCTACTGCCTAAGTACCGACCTGCAGTAGCCCATTAGATGATGGCAACGGTTTGAGTTCGATAAAAGGAAAGAGTAATTCTTTGAGTATGACACAAACTTGCTTGGGTAATGAATCGGCTAGCTGAACTGAATCTGAAACTAAGGACTGTTGGTAGTCATTAATATAATCAAAGCACTTCTCGGTAGACATACCATTGTTGGTCAAGATGTGGTATAAATTTGGGCGACCGTTTTTAAGGTCTGATGAATGCTCCCGCCCCGATTTAGTACCGAGAAAATCACTCTGATCGTCTTTTATTTGATAAGCGACTGCAAGGTTAAGAAATATTGTGTTCAAGCGATCCACGTCGCTTAGCTGATTGGCAGTTAATGCGATACAGCGTGCCGGTAAAGCGAATAGGGCGCCGGTTTTGCGGGATGCCATACGGTAATAATTTTCTAATATCAGCTGCTCATTGTGGGCATCAAATTCTAGTTCTGCCAATGCGCCTGATACCGCTGAGCTGACGGCTGCTGTTATCTCACCTGTCCAAACCACCTTGGTGGCAGCAGATACTTTCGAATTGATGACGATCTCGTAAGCTTTCGATATAAGTAAATCACCTATCAAAAGTGCCTTCGCTTTTCCGTAACTTTTCCAGATCGCCGGACAGCCTCTGCGCTCAGTATCCTCGTCTATGAGGTCATCGTGTATGAGGCTCGCATCATGCAGCAATTGCGTCGAGGCAGCTATATCTAATAGTGTGTCCTCGGGTAGCCTGTAGGCCATACCTAGGTCTAAACAAATTTTGCCGCGGATATTCTGGCCAGACCAAAAATATGCATCATCCGAAAAATCGGCTAGTGTTGAGTCACTAAAAAAACAAGCCCTGAGCTGCCCCTCAAGGCGGCCCAGGGCTGAGGTCTTTAAATCCATTGTGTGTAAAAACTAGTAATTTTTCGACGCACTTTCACTATCACTAGTAGCAGCTACCCAAATCGCGAGTCCGAAGGCAGCTTTGTTCACTAAGTCAGCAAGATTGTAGACTATATCAATATTTAACCATGCAAAGTCAATACCTGCCATGGCAAGGAGGTATCCGATGGGGTAGATAGCCCAACCAAATGTGACAATATTACGGATCGTCTTGAAAGCTTTCTGAGAGGCAAGGTTACCGCTGTTTGCGTTAAGCTTGGAGGCATCACCTGCAAATATTTCAAAGATGATGAGGAGCCATCCAACCATACCGAGGAAGAATCCTAACATTGCTGGTATAAGTTCAGCTTCGCCCAAGTAACCACCGACAAGCATTAAAAGTGAGTATGCTAAAAGCTTCCAGAATACGCGCACACTGACCACGGTAACTGCAGCAAGGATCACGTAGAACTCTACGATTTGGAGAGGGACAGTAATTAACCAGTCAATATAGCGAAATACTGTTGGGCTAGTTCCTGTATCGACCCAGACGTTTCGCATGTAGAGGTAGTGCCAGAAAGCAATACCTGTCACAAGACCCGCAATTGTGAGTGAAGTTTTCCACTTGCCTTGCGCACGGTCGCGTTCAACGAAGAAAAATACAGTCGCCGCTAGCATGATCGCTGTTGCTAGCCAGAAGCTGATGCCAGTGTAATCGGTTGGACTTAAAGAGCCACTGTGGCTGACGGTGTCTGCGCAATGACCGCCGTAGGCAAACACTGCTAAAAACAGAGAACTCATGAATGTAACTAATACTTTTTTACTATACATTTTGTTTATTGTTGGGATTTGGAGTAGGTCACGTAATTTAATTTGCATTTGATGCGAATGAACACGGAATAGAGAATTTTTTTAAAATAATTCACATACATTGAGTTATTCAAGTTATTTTTTCACATTCTTAAAAGGGATTCAAAAAGGGTCGCGGATTCAAAAAGGGTCAGTCCGGGATTCAAAAAGGGTCAGTCCAATTTATCATGTTTTATCTTGAAGTAGCACCTCAACTTTATTTAGATGTCATTCAATGGCTAGGAAGAGCAGGATCGAATACGCAGGGGCGCGCTACCACGTGATCAACCGTGGGAACTATCGTTCGTGGATCTTTGAGACGGAAGGAGCGCGTCGCAGTTTCCATGAGTGTCTGGATGAGGCGTGCGGCTCGATGGGTTGGCGTTTATATGCTTGGTGCTTGATGGGGAATCATTATCATTTGTGTATTGAGACACCCAAACCGAATCTGGTTGAAGGGATGCGTTGGCTACAATCGACCTTCGCTAACCGCTTCAACCGTTTCCGTCATAGCAACGGTCATGTTTTCCAAGGGCGCTATAATGCGATCCTCTTGGATGGGGATGCGCTGGGGCCGGTATGCCATTATATACATCTGAATCCTGTTCGTGCGGGACTGGTGGAGGTGGGCGAATTACAACAATACGCTGAAAGCAGTTTTGGGCGGCTTTGGCATCCTAGTCGGCGTCGAGAGTTTGAACACCTTGAAGTGGGGTTAGAGTTTGCGGGTGGCCTTGCCGATACTCGGGCAGGGCGTCGCAAATACCGGGACTACCTTGCTTGGCTCTCGGAGACTGACGCGGAGAAAAAACGACTGGGTTTTGATAAAATGACCCGCGGGTGGGTGAAGGGGACCACTGACTTTAAGAAGTCGGTTTTGAATGACTTGAAAGACGAGCAAATGCAACGGGTAGTAGAAAGTGAGGCTTCGGAAATGCGTGAACCTCGCTGGGAGCGTGCGCTGGAAGAGGCTCTAGCTGTGCTAGGTCGTGACGATTCGGAATTTTCCTCTAGCCGGAAGGGCGAGGGGTGGAAAGTTGATATTGCTCGTTATTTGCGAGAACGGCATTTGACACCATACCGCTGGATCGTGGAACACCTTCACATGGGCGCAGTTTCTTATGCGCAGAGTTTAGTCAGTCGCGCGCGTAAGGAAAAAGCGACGAAAGAGTGGAGGGTTTTAGAAAAACAAAATAAATTGGACTGACCCCGATTCCGTGTCAAACCCAACTGGATCTCCAGTTGAGCGTGATCGACCTTCTCGCCACGGCCAGTGCCAAAGAGCTTTTGACGTAGCGCACCAATCAGCTTGGACAGTCGCACGATCTCGCGGCTGTCCATTTCCTGCCGACGCAGCAACTGCTCTCGTTCGGATTCCCATGCCTGACGCTCGGCTAAAAGCTGTTCAACTGTCAATTTAGTTCTAATCTATGTGACGTTACTTGACTTACAGGAAAGTACAAGCTAAAAGTGAGGATTATTCGTAAATTTTAGGTTTTTTACCTTCGCATAGCTCTACCGCAGCCCCTGCGCTCAAAACCGAAGTACCCCGGCTACGCTCGATCCATCGGTAATGACCCTGCTTTAAACGCCGGGAGCCCATCCATACACCCGAACGATCCAAACGCACACACTTGAGCAAACTGCGGGTGCGATTGCTGAATAAATACCAAGTCCCCGGTTCAGGATCATCGACTAGGGCAACCAAGCCAGCGGCCCCTTTACGTAAATCCACCACACCGTGAAATAAAACTACTTTTGATTTATCGAATTGCATCCGGGCATCATAGCCAAAAGCAACCCGTGCGGATAGGTGGGGGAAGAATTACCGCTTACCACTGAGTGCCCTACCATTAAAAATAGCGAAGAACCAACCCCGGCCTAACTCCCAACCACATTGGAAAGTTGGAAGATGGGCAGGAACAT
>JACNKP010000041.1 GCA_014381985.1 SAR92 clade bacterium | reverse complement strand
TGAGGTTGTTAATGACCAATTTGAAGTATGCGAGCAGTTCTACACAGCGGAGTAGTCTATTGAGAGGGGGTGAAACTTATCACTTCGCCAGGCCGAAGACTGCGAAGATGACAGCGCTATTCCGCTAGACCTTGATTAGAGAGAAAGTCCGCCTTTAAAACGGGTGGGCTTTATTCTCAATGATGTTGAGTGTTTTTATCACGTATAGCCCTAGTTAGAACAATCTGCATAGGTGGAATCTCTTCTGCCTTTTTTTGTGTCGGACATATAGATATACAGAACAGTCGCCTTCGGAGGGGGGGGTCTATCTGCAGAGACTAATTAGGTAACCATTTACTCCTTGACCCAAGGCAGAAGCCTAAGCCTTCCTACTAATAAATAGTTAACGACCGCACAGCATGGGTAAAGACCAAACCCAATAAAAGTGATTATGTCGTCAGGGTAAGGATATAAGCCGTTCTTTATTGCCAAACCTGCAGTTTTAAAACCCATTAGATAAATTAGATAGCTAACCACTAAAATGGCAGGATAAGCCAAGCCCAACCAAGCTAGGACATTACTGAATCTCTCTTTCATTACTTTCTCTCCTCTCCTACACCAAAGTTATAATATTCTAATGTTTGCATGTTAGTACATTAGAGAGGTTGCCACTAGGCCGAGGTATTAGCCAACAATTTTAGCTGTTGGCATTTGTATCACTTTCTTACCAGTTGGATAGCAGTAGTTAGTCCATACCTGCATAAGTACTTTTCGTTTTTCTAGTAAGTCGGTTCGTTGGTATGCGGCCTCTCCCTTGTCGCTTAGTTTGTGGGCTAGGGCTTCTTCTGCTGTACGCCAAGCGGTGTTAGTTTCCTCTTGAATATAGTCACGGAATGTAGAGCGGAACCCATGCACTGTGTAGGGCTTGTATCCTCCACGTTTTAGCACAGCATCCATTGTTTCATTCGAAATACTGCTGTTATCAAGCATAGGACTTGGAAATACGTAGTCATTAGTTCGTTGTTCTGATAGCTTTGTGAGTAACTTTATGGCCATGTCACTCAAGGGTATGCGGTGTTCTACTCCCTTTTTCATCCTCTCTTGTGGCACTATCCATAATCTCTTTTCTAGGTCGATTTCAGGCCACTTGGCGCCAACACACTCATTGGTGCGTAAGCAAGTAAGAATAAGCATCTCAAGGCATCTAGCACCCATTCCATCTGTTTGCTTAAGGTCGCTAAGAAAGGCCGATACCTCTTTATAGGGCATGGCTTCATGATGTTTCACCTTGGCGATTTTTTGGGGACTAGGGAGTATAGATTTAAGATGGCCTTTCCATCGAGCAGGGTTGTTACCTGTGCGCCACTTTTGAACCTCTGCATAGTCTAAGATCAATTCCATGCGTCCTCTGACTCTACTGGCTGTCTCTGTCTTGGTGTTCCAGATTGGCTTTAGTACCTTAAGGATGTGCTGAGTATCAATGCTACCGACAGGCATTGAACCGATCTTAGGAAATGCGTAGGTGACAAGAGTGTTTTTCCATTGGGCTGTGTGCTTTGGGTTCTTCCATTCGACTTTCTTAGTGTCTATGTATTCCAGAGCAACTACTTTGAAGGTGGCTTCATCTTTCACCGCATTAAATGCATTAGCTAATTCATCAGCTTCTTTAGCCGCTGAGTCTTTTACCTTTTGTTGGATAGGGTCAATGCCTTGAGCGACCATACCTTGAATGTTTAGCGCCTTAGATCGTGCGATGGATAGAGTGTTGTTAATAGGGCAGTACGCACCTAAACCGATTTGTCTGCGCTTACCGTTGATTTGATAGCGATAGTCAAAACTAGTAGAGCCACCTGTTTTGATGGACAGATAAATATTGCCACCGATGGGGGTGCGGCCAGTGACGCTACCCCTGATTAACTTCTCTAATTTTTTCGCTGTAATGTTTGCCATGTTAATCTGTCTTTGATTGTTTGGGTCACCATTTGGGTAACCACTTGGAGTAAGTATACACCTAAACAATAGAATACAGAATAGGACTCTAAATAATGAAAAGCCCTACATCACTGGTCTATAGGGGATATTTTGTGGAGTTCATGGGAGTTCTGAATACTACGATCTGGCAGACTCTTTCTCCGCCATATAGATTAATTAAGCCTCTGTTTTTACAGGGGTTTTTTTATATGCAGAATCTGTACCCATTAATCTACCCATTATAAGGGTATCTATTTTTTAACTCTCCTAATTAGGCTGATTCGAGATCAAGCCACAGGTGATGAAAGCCGCGCAGCATTGTCGAATGAGTGCGCTCGTTCATAGCACTTTGAGCATGGCTGATTGATTTATAGCGCTTTAATAGGCCCTCCATTGCATACCGAGCCTCTAATCGCCCGAGAGGCGCGCCGATACAGAAGTGAATGCCATGTCCAAAGCTATGGTGGTCACTGCGCCCCCTGTCTAAGCGAAACTCGTCTGCATACTCGTAATGCCGAGGGTCACGGTTAGCTGATCCCATAAAGACATAAACTGGTTCGCCTGCCTTAATGGTTTGGCCATGAAACTCAACATCCCGAGTAGCTTTTCGATTAACCCACTGCACGGGCGCGTCATAACGCAAAATCTCCTCGATAGCAGCATCTATTTTGTCTGGGTTTTCTCTAAGTTTCTGCCAAGTTTCTGGATCATCTGCAAGATAATTTAATAAACTGGCTAGCACACTAGTAGTAGTCTCGTTCCCGGCAATAAGCATTAACACACAGAAACCTGCGATGTCCTGATCATTTAAGCTTTCGCCATCAACCTCAGCATTCACGACTTCACTGACCAAATCCTTACCAGGGTTTTCACGACGCTCCGGAATAAGGGATGTGAAATACCCAGCCATCTCCATAACAAGAGGCATACGTTCAGCCACATCTTGAGATTTAGTGGTTCCAGTAAGTGCATCAGACCAACGTCTAAAATCGTCCGCTCGTTCGGCGGGAATGCCCATCATATGTGCTATTACTGTTACCGGAAGTGGACCAGTAAATTCGGCCGAAATATCCACCACGCTCTTTCCGCTCATAGCATCCAAGAGCTCTTCAACTAGATCCTTAACTCCTGATTCCATTACCTTAAGTGTTCGAGTAGTGAAAGCCGTGTTTACGATAGCTCTCAATTGTGTGTGCCTGGGGGGGGCATCAGTCAACAGCGGCAGGGCGACCGTCTGACTCTCCATTTCTCCCATGGACTTGGATGAGAAAGTTTTAGCATCTTTCATAACGGTACGAACGTCATCATACCGACTAAGTACCCATCCTTTAAGATCACCATCAGACCACCATATAGGCTTTTCGTCTCGCCATTTTTGGTAGCTAGAGTAGGGGCTTGCTATTAGTGTCTTATCATTTCTATTCATAAAGTTAGCCCTTTCTTTTTGTTGCGATATTGGTGATTAAAAATTAATACTAGTGTAGCTAAATAGCATGCCTGTGAGCCCCTAATTAATTGGTTAGCCTTATAGCTCCTAAGACCCAAGGGGCTACTGTAACTGAAGAGAGCCTTATTAAAGTTTAAGGATCACTCAACGAATATCCAACGTACCAATTTATATCGCTTTCATTATCAACTTGATCTCGCCAACTTCTTGTCGCATTCCAATTTGAAGCAATAGAGATGGTGGAGCTACTATTTATATAATAATTCGGTGTTGTAGAATATTTGAATAGAATCTATTCCTCTTCGTTATCTTTGTCCTCATGCTCTTTAAGTTTTTCTTGAAACTCCTCTTTAGAGAGTTTGTGCCAACCGATACATTTACCAGTTGGGCTTCTTCCGCAACCACATTCCATATTTATCTCCTATCTTAATAATTAAATTTTTGGTTTAAATACAAAATACAAAGATACACCCAGCAAGAAAATTTGTATATTTTTAAACAGGTCAGCAGTTATTAACCAGTCTGAATGACCAAGAACAAGTGCAACAAGTAATCAATCACTCCCTTGTTGAAGAGAGGGAGTGTAAATACATTCACGGGCTTTATAGCTGAATACTTCATCAGTCAAATCAGGGCTAGAACGAGGTACCCCTCCCGAAAGAGTCTAATTTTGATATCTATATGTCCGACACAAAAAAAGGCCAAACCTTTACGATTCGACCTTTTCAGATTGTTGTTGATTCTATGGCTGTTAAGCGGGTTACTTAACAAATACTGTCGGCGCTTCGCCCTTCTTGCCAACTCTGATTACTAAAGACACTCTGCACTGATCATCCGAAACCTTAGGGGCATTATCTTCGCCGCCATGAACCCAACCAGATGGTTCAAAGTAATACTCATCCTTAGTTACAGATTGAAATTCACCTGAAACATTAGTATCAGATTGGCCATCAAGCATATATACAAGCGTTCCATATGGATGCATATGTTTATCACCTTTACTGGCGCCACAAGAAGCATATTTCTCTACGTATAAATCCATTTCGCCAGCTAGATCAAAAACCTCTGATGAGATCAAGCCTTGTGCTGCTAATTTTTCATCTTCTTCATGGTGAGCGGCATTTATATTGGCGGCAGTTATTAAAAGTATGGCAATTATTGGTAATTTAAGTTTCATTCTAATTCTCCTTGTCATAAATATTTAGTCATAAATGACTACTGTTGTAGCTAACTTAATCATAGCTGAATAGCCCATTCAGTCAAATCAGGGATAGATCGAGGTGAGAGATATGCAGATTATTCTTTTTGGAACAGCTTCAGTGATAGGAGTAATACAGGAAAAAAGAATAATATGTTTCTCATCGCACTGACCTTTTTTGATCACAGCTGACTGATAGGTATCTTCGTTCACAAACTCAAAAAAACTATCATAGTTCTTTTGCTATATCACCAGAAGCCTTCGGTGCATCCTCGTAGATTTAGCTATTTTGGTGCACGCTTAACTCAAATCAGACACTTTTCGCTCCGGATTGGCGCTAACCCTTACTGTGAAACTCTCTAATTAGCTCCAATAATTAGATACACACCGTGTTGTTACTATTTGGCACGTAATATGCAATGTCTAATAGACTGTAGTCATTAGATTCAAATGCTTAAGTATTAGTATTGAAACGTTTGAATCACATTGCGATCAGTCCAACCTACGAACCAAGTGGATTTATCCATTTTTTATCACGAACAGAGCGAAATAAAATGAGAAAAGTATTTGTTGTTTTAGTATTAACTTTATTATCAAGTAGCACCTTTGCTGGCAACCTAATGAATAGATTTGATCTTGATTCAAATAAAGTGGTCACCATGGATGAGCTCAAACAGGCAGGGTGCACTGTAAGAGAGGGCCTTTTCAACGTTGCAGATAAAAACGGTGATGGTTCTTTGAGTAAAAAAGAACTGCGAAAAGCACAGGCCTACCTAGTGGTTCGCAAGCGATGCCCAAAAGGAGAAGTTTCTTAAGCCTGCCTAAGCCTGCAAGTCGGGACAATGAAAATATATAGGAGGCAATGCCTCCTATATATAGTATTTTATCACTCCTTGGGGAATGTTACTCTGCTGAATCCGAAGCATAAAATTGGCCACCGTTATATAAATTAGGGTCGCTGCAGGTGGCCGTGGCATTTATCTTAGCTTGCATCGCCTTTCCATTCTCTTCCCAATTTGCAGTACCTCGTGCCATGGAATCAAAGTCTGTATGCCAATTAAACCAATAGAAATCTGCTTGATCTTCACCGACTGGATTATAAATTCCAAAAGAGAATTGCTCGCCATTGTCGTTAGTTTCAAGCCATTGAATAAATTGCTCTACATTAGCTTTAAGATCTTCTCTGCCTTTACCCTCATTAAATTTACACGCGATTTCTGCTGCTGCGAACTTATCCCAGCTTTTAAGAGCAATACTTTCTGGTGTGTGGAAATGGCCCTCATAACCAAAAATAGTAGTATTGTCACAGTCTAAAACATTTCTATAATTTTCATCCCACGCTTGGGCTTTTTTGTCCGTCATCCATGCTTGCCATCCAGCCTCAGCCGCGTCTTGTGAGGTCCATTGAATTTCCCACCACCCATTTGAATTGCTGTTTTTCCCTTTAATTGGAGCATAACCACCAATCCAAGTAATTTCATTAGATAGATTTAATGTATTAAATTCGGCAATCATTACGTCCATATCTTCTTTTGAATAGTCAGGGCCTGCTGTGCATGCCAGAAATTCATTATAAAAATGGCCTGCTTCCCAACTTGCGTCAGCTGGTTCAGCATTGACTGTTGAACAAGAAAGGTTCATTAGAATAAAGAGACTAAATAGGCTACTAAGTTTTATTAATTTCATGGTCTATCCTTATTTGAAGTTTGATGGTCTGTTTAATACTGCAATACAAAATCCATAGACATTATTATATCGAGAGAATACATATAACTAATCATAGCTGAATAAATGGTCGAATCAAGAAAGGAGCAAATCGAAGTTTTCACTAGAGTAAGACTTCCATTAGATCTGAATTATAGGGAGAAAAGCCAATAGGACAGCGGGGTAACTTTTACGTTAATATTTATCTAATGACATATATCTGCTTTTATAATTCTTTACTTCTTTTCGCCATCTATGTAAGTTCGACTATGACTGCCTGTACTTAGTCATCTACTTACTGGAGACACATTATGTTTAGACGATTTTTATTGGTTCCGTTGTGCCTATTTACCTCGGCGTTGGCGTTCGCCGATCATCATGAAGAGACAGAAGCTGCTTCTGGTCCTGAAGGCGCTAGTGACCTTCGTGCCGAATATCAATTCTGTACTTTAAATAAAGGTAAGACACTAAAAGATGTTGATAAATATTCCCAAAAATACGGCACGTTCGCTGCTGAAAATGGGGTGAAATACAACCAAACTCTGTTAACACCTGTACATGCAGGGGCAAGCATGGGCGACTATACCCATATAATTGTCGGGCACTGGCCTAATGGGCGGGAGATGTACAAAGATTGGGGAGTTTATCTCAATCAATTTCAAGATAAGCATCCAAACCTTAAGTCACCCCACACCTGTAACGCAAACTTTGCAACATTCCAGCTAAGAGTTGTGCAAGCTTGGGACGAATCGATGGGAATGGATCCGAGAAGGCCAGTTCAATATGCGGACTGTTCTCTAAATGACGGCAAAACGTTAGATGATGCGGTGGCTGCTGAGCGGTCAGCTGCCGAGCTTGTCGCGTCAGTAGGCCTTAAGGGTTACGGTGTTAATTATATTCTCCCTTATCTCGGTCAGACATCAACTGACTATGACTTCATCAGTTTGTTTTATTTCCAGACTTATGCAGCCAGGGGCGAGATGGCGTTTAATTATCACAAGGTTAGTGCTGAAGCTGAGGCGATAACAGGAGAGGTTTATACCTGTGAGAACCCCAGAAGTTTTGCGGCAAAGAACTTGTATACCAATTGGGACAATAATTAAATAATTGGTTGTTTCTCGGAGCCCCTTATGAGGTGTCATCTGGGGCTTTTTTATAGGCTGTCTTAATTGCCGATTGTGAGCTAGTATCGTACTGTCTGTTGTTTAGCTTAATTTGATGGGGTCGTATTTTGGATATTTTGACATTTGAGCAGATTCGTCTCGTGGTAGTGGTGTACTGTTCTGCTTTGGTGCCGCTGATCCTCATCCCGACGTTACATATTCGTAAGTCTATTCCTGCGTGGGTGCTTCCTTTCTACATAACTATGTTTATCATTTGCGCCTTTGGCTGGGAATTATGGTTCAACTATGGCTTGGTTGCTGGGGATAGCGTTACGGTTCGTCGAGTCGACATTTTAAATCAGTTGCTTCCACTGCATATCAATGGATTACTAAATTCGTTGGCAGATGCAGGTACAATTTGTTGCGGTAGCTTGTTATTGGTTTGGTTAGCAATGGGGCGTCGAAATTCTATCTATAGACAATGGGACTGGGGCGTATTTGGTCTGCTTTTAGTGATCTTTATAGGCCAGAATATCTTAGTAGAAATGTTTCTATATCATGATCAATTGAGCGAAGGGAAACCACTCTCATGGGCGCCATTGTCCCCGCTTGGGTCTTGGTTTGACCCAGTTTTACTCGAGATCAATGATCGAACGTTACGGCTGAGTAGTCAGGTGCCCTGGCTGCTATTGACACCGCTGCTCTACTTGGGCTTGATTAAGTTTTTAAACTCGGGTGATCAGGCAGCTGAAAGTGGTAGTGGTTGATTCGAGTTGAATTGCTCAAACAGGCAGCCCTCGATAGAAGGCCACCTATCTAAGTCTGTTAGATGGCCAGTCCATCTGGAATGATTAGGTCTGATTCAATGCACTCGTCAAGCAATTGCAAGAAGGCTTTACGAGACTTGTTTTTAGTGCCATTAAATGCGGTCATATTTAATTGAGAAAATCCTTTGGCAGCCATTTGTGAGGCTTGGTCGAGCTGTTCGGCAGGGACTATTTGGTCATAAAATCCAGCCGTTATTGCTCCAGTTGGAGTCCACATCTCAGCATTAATGACGCATCGATTGAAGTAATTTGCAGGGATGCGATAGCGAGCTAATTCAATCCCAAAATTGTGCATGGTCATGCCAATTAGAGTTTCATTAAGTCCCGTTTTAAATGCACCATCTGTCCCAATTCTATAGTCACAGGCGAGCATCAAGAAAGCGCCCATTGCGATACAATGGCCAGTGGATACCGCAATAACCGGGGTAGGGAATGCTAATATTCGCCGCGCCATCTTTGAACCTCGCGCGGTCAACAAAATCGCTTGCTCAGGCCCTTTAGCCATTTCCTTAAGGTCGAATCCGCCAGAAAATATGCCATCCCTTCCTTTGAGTAGTACGATGGCACCGCTTTTTTCAGCTTGATCAAACGCGGCCTCTAATTCTTCCCACATGGTGTGAGACAGTACATTCGCCTTGCCGTCGTCCATGGAAATCGTGGCTACGCCATCATTATAGGTGTAGGTGACAATGGTGCCCATATTAGCTTCCTTTATATAAGTTTTAAGTCATTAATTCTTACCGCCAAGCAGACTAAATCAAGATTGCCTCGCCTGTCAAACATCCATGCCCCTACTTTGCGATTAAGGCAGCACTTAGTTATACCTCGGGTGAGACTGCAGCGCTTGCGTGGAACATATATGACTGTGATACTGCAAAACAAACATTCTATTTGGGAGAGTAATTAATGCAAAAATTTGCGCAGATTAACATGTATATTTTAGCTGGGTTTTGGCTGGCGTTTGTCATTAACTTCGCCATGCCATTCGGCGGCTCGCTGGGCACGGGAGTACTTTGGGCGGGGATCGTTTTTTTGGTGTTACATGTTATTGAGTTGGCGGTGGTCTACTCTAAGCTAAAGGCTGTTGGTCGCACTAGTAGCACTGATATTGTTGCCGTTTTAGCGTTCGGTATTCTTTATTGGAAGCCATTGATCAAAAGCTAATGTAAATCACAGATTAATGACCCAAGGTTATGCGTGCATAACCTTGGGTCGACATAACGATATTCTCTAGCTTAGTTGCAAGGCCATAGAAATAAGGCAGGCGAGAGAACCTAGCCAGATCAGGGTCCGAAGATGGGTTATACCAAAGGTATAACAGGCTACAAAGGCAACTCTTAACGCCAACCATGCAGTTGCTGTTGTTGTTAAATCCACATCCATATGCATAGATAGCAAACACAGCGCTAGGAAGGCGGGCAGACTCTCTTTATAGTTTGCGGCGGCTCTGGATACTCTGTTGTACGTGACTGAGGTTTCAACATCCCCATCTCTGTTTGAAAGCAGATATGTGATGTTATTGATGTTGAGGCTAGCAGGTAAAATCCAAAACTGAACGAGTGCAAGTGCAAGTGCATAAATTATAAGTGTGGTCATTGTGTTGGTCCCTTTTTAATTGTGTGTGACGACTGCGACGTTATCAGAACATACTATAGGCTACAACAATGGCTATTATATTTTGGTTAACGGGGTAAGATACACCAACAGTAGAACGGTATTTAGTTGCTGATCAAATTGAAAATAAATTGTTTTGGAGTACGGATATGAAAACACGCGCAGCCGTTGCTTTTGCAGCTGGAAAACCATTGGAAATCGTTGAAGTAGATCTGGAAGGGCCTAGAGCCGGTGAGGTGTTGGTCGAAATGAAGGCGACGGGTGTCTGCCACACAGATGCATTCACGCTTTCTGGAGACGATCCAGAAGGAGCATTTCCGGCTATTCTTGGTCATGAAGGTGCTGGTGTGGTCGTTGAGGTTGGTCCAGGCGTTAAAACGCTGAAGCCTGGCGATCACGTTATTCCACTTTATACGGCTGAATGCAGAGAATGTGATTTTTGTTTAAATCCTAAAACTAATTTATGTCAAGCGGTCAGGGCAACTCAAGGTCGGGGTGTGATGCCCGATGGTACCAGCCGTTTTTCTTTCGAGGGTAAACCACTATTGCATTATATGGGCTGTTCAACCTTTTCTAATTATTCGGTTCTGCCTGAAATTTCATTAGCGAAAGTTAGGAAAGACGCACCTTTTGATAAAATTTGTTATATCGGTTGCGGTGTCACCACCGGTATTGGGGCTGTAGCATTTACCATGAAGGTTGAGGCTGGGTCCACGGTAGCAGTGTTCGGGTTGGGTGGCATTGGTTTAAACGTGGTTCAGGGCGCTAAAATGGTGGGCGCGACACGCATCATTGGCATTGATCTTAATCCTTCGCGTATCCCTCTTGCTAAGCAGTTTGGAATGACAGATTTCATCAACCCTAGTGAGGTAGAAAACGTTGTTGATCATATAATTGATATGACGGGTGGCGGGGTCGATTACAGTTTTGAATGCATTGGAAATGTTGATGTGATGCGGCAGGCTTTGGAGTGCTGTCACAAGGGCTGGGGTGAGAGCTGTATTGTCGGTGTTGCCGGCGCAGGTAAAGAGATTGCGACACGTCCCTTTCAGTTGGTTACTGGGCGGTCTTGGCGCGGTACCGCGTTTGGTGGAGCACGGGGTCGCACTGACGTACCAAGAATTGTCGATTGGTATATGGATGGAAAAATTAACATCGATGATTTGATCACTCATAAAATGCCGTTAGAAGATATAAACAAGGCTTTTGACCTGATGCATGCAGGCAAAAGTATTCGATCAGTGGTGGAATTCTAAATGGCGAAAGACAGCAGTTTAGAGCAGATCGGATCCAATCAGAGTTTTGGTGGGCGGCAGTTACGTTATCGTCACCCGTCAACGACTCTTAATTGCGACATGACTTTCTCTATTTACCTGCCGCCTCAGGCGGATAAGGGTCCTGTCCCAGTGCTCTACTGGTTGTCTGGTTTAACGTGTACTGACGAGAATTTTGTGACTAAAGCGGGTGCGCAACAGCATGCTGCGGCACATGGCATTGCCATTGTCTGTCCTGACACCAGTCCACGAGGAGAAGATGTACCTGATGATGCTGAAGGCGCCTATGACTTTGGCCTTGGCGCTGGATTCTATGTGAATGCGACCGAGTCGCCTTGGGCCAATCACTACAAGATGTATGATTATATCGTTGATGAATTGCCGGCACTGATCAATGATCAATTCCCAATCAACGGTAGTAAGATGTCTATTTCAGGACACTCTATGGGCGGGCATGGCGCACTTACTATTGCGCTAAAGAATCCAGAGCGCTATTCGTCAGTATCGGCGTTTTCGCCAATTTGTGCTCCTATACAGTGCCCCTGGGGCCAAAAGGCGCTGGGCCGGTATATCGGTGGTGACGCCACTGAAAACAATGGGCAGTGGGCTCTATACGATACTGTGGAGTTGGTTAAAACGTCATCCAAGAGCACCAGAGACTCATTACTCGTGCTTATCGATCAGGGGGAGGCAGATAACTTCTTGACTGAACAACTCAATACTCAGTTACTCATTGATACTGCCGCTGTAGCCGCGTTTCCCATGCGAATTCGTTTTCAGCCAGAGTATGACCATAGCTACTTTTTTATCGCGAGCTTTATAGCGGAGCATTTAAGTTTTCACGCAGAGAATCTGCGCTAAAGTAGTGGTCCTTATTAGATAAATAAGAGTCGGTTAGGTACGGCAAATAATTAGGATGATAATGGTAGAATGCGGCGGTAATGAATAGGATCAAATAAACGCAGTCATTCAGAGGTAAGTAGGTTGGATAAGCGCACTAATATTGACCAACTCATAGAGCAATTTAAAAGCTTGCCAGGGGGTTTAATGCCTCTGTTGCATGCGGTTAAGCATGACGTTGGTTACATTCCCGATGACTCTGTAGAACAGATTGCCAAAGGTTTTAACCTTTCTCGTGCCGAAGTGCACGGTGTCATCAGCTTTTATCACGACTTTAATACCAGTCCTACAGGTCAGCACTGCGTCCAGATTTGCCGTGCGGAGGCCTGCCAATCAATGGGCTCTCGTCAGATCGAAGCCCACGCTAAAAAGAGTTTAGGCATAGAGTACGGAGAGACGACTAAGGACGGCAAAGTAACTCTGCAGCCGGTTTACTGTTTGGGGAACTGCGCCTGTTCGCCCTCCATTCGTATTGATGATGATATTCATGCCAGAGTGAGTGCCGCCAGCTTTGATCAATTGATGGCTGAGCTGCGTTCTCCAGCTACTACTCATGCTGGAGGGAAGAAATGAGCATGACATTCTTTATTCCACAAGATACCACTGCGTTGGCACTTGGCTCAGATTCCGTTGCTTTAACGATGGCCAGCGAACTAAAAGAGCGCGGTGTCGAGGGTGGAATTATCCGTAACGGGTCAAGAGGCATGTTTTGGTTAGAGCCACTGCTTGAAGTGGAGATTGACGGCAGTCGGTTGGGCTTTGGTCCGGTGAAATCTTCAGATATGCCTAGTATCCTAGATTCGTTGAATTCCCGGACGAAAAACACTAAGTCCTTGAATCATCCGCTATTTTTAGGCGAGGTTAATGAAATTGACTACCTTGCGAGGCAACAGAGGCTTACCTTTAACCGAGCGGGCGTGGGTGACCCTCTCTGTATTGAAAACTATCAACGTTTATCTGGTTTTGTCGGCCTCACTCATGCGATCAAACTAAAAGGCCAGGAAATTGTTGATCAAATTAAAGATTCCGGGCTACGTGGTCGCGGTGGAGCTGCGTTTCCTGCAGGGATCAAATGGCAAACAGTCCTTGATACTGTTGGAGAGCAGAAGTACATCGTATGCAATGCCGACGAAGGTGATTCAGGTACATTTGCTGATCGATTGTTGATGGAAGCTGATCCTTATCAGCTCATTGAAGGGATGGCGATTGCCGGTCTCGCGGTGGGTGCCAATCAGGGTTATATCTATTTGCGCTCAGAATATCCTGTGGCTCATAAAATTCTAAATCAGGCTATCGAGCGTGCGACTGAAGCTGGTTTTCTTGGAGAAAACATCTGTAGCTCGGGTAGTGATTTCTTTTTAGAAGTTAGACTCGGTGCTGGTGCCTATATCTGTGGTGAAGAGACATCACTCTTGGAGAGTTTAGAGGGAAAGAGAGGGATGGTTAGGGCTAAACCTCCATTGCCTGCGATTGAAGGGTTATTTGGTAAGCCTACAGTGGTGAATAATGTGCTTACCCTTGGTGCTGTGGCCAGTATTTTAGAGCAAGGCTCTAAAACCTATAAAGACTTTGGCATGGGGCGTTCTCGAGGAACATTGGCCGTGCAACTGGCAGGGAACGTTAAACGTGGTGGCGTCATAGAATTAGCCTTTGGTGTAACATTACGGGAAGTTGTTGAGGGTTTTGGTTGCGGCACTTATAGCGGTCGACCCATTCGTGCTATTCAAATGGGTGGTCCTTTGGGCGCATTTTTGCCCGAATCTCAATGGGATACGCCACTTGATTATGAATCTTTTGCGGCAATTAAAGCGATGATAGGTCATGGTGGTATTGTGGTATTTGACGATACTGTTGATATGGCTGCCCAGGCTCGATTTGCGATGGAATTTTGCGCGGTTGAATCGTGCGGAAAATGCACACCTTGCCGAATAGGCGCGACTCGCGGAGTCGAGGTTATTGACCGCATTGTGCAAAATGAAGATCGTGATAATAATTTGATTTTGTTGACTGATCTCTGTGACACCATGGAGTTCGGTTCTCTTTGTGCTATGGGCGGTATGACTCCATTCCCAGTGCGTAGCGCATTAGCTTATTTTGCAGAAGACTTCGGTGGCGAAAGCCCTAGAGAGAATTAATATGCTGGAATTTTACGAACCTCAACCAGATTTTGGAACTCCACAGAGTGACAGTGAAACCCTAGTTACTCTCACTATTGATGGCATCTCGGTGACAGTGCCTGAGGGTACGTCTGTTATGCGCGCAGCATCTGAGGGTGGGGTTAAGGTGCCACGCTTATGTGCAACCGATTCGCTTAAATCTTTTGGCTCTTGCCGTATCTGTCTGGTCGAAATTGAAGGCCGTCGCGGGTTTCCTGCCTCCTGTACCACAGCGGTGGTGGATGGAATGGAGGTGCGAACTCAGTCAGAAGAGATAGGCAAACTGCGCCGTAATGTCATGGAGTTATATATCTCTGACCACCCATTAGATTGCCTAACTTGCCCGACCAATGGCGATTGCGAACTGCAGGACACCGCAGGCGAAGTTGGTCTGCGCGCGGTCCGTTATGGCTTTGAAGGTGAAAACCATTTGATCGCAGAGAAAGATGAATCTAACCCTTATTTCACCTTTGATGCTTCTAAATGCATTGTTTGCTCTCGCTGTGTTCGCGCCTGTGAAGAGGTTCAGGGAACCTTTGCCTTGACGATTGACGGTCGTGGTTTTGAATCTAAAGTGAGTGCGGGTCAGGCTGAATCATTCATGGAATCTGATTGTGTATCCTGTGGCGCTTGTGTTGATGCCTGCCCAACCGCAACATTGACCGAAAAAAGTATTATTGAAGCGGGTAAGCCAGAGCATTCAGTGGTCACTACCTGTGCCTATTGCGGCGTAGGCTGTTCCTTTAAAGCTGAGATGAAGGGCAACGAGGTTGTGCGCATGACGCCCTATAAAGACGGAAAGGCGAACGAAGGTCACGCGTGCGTTAAAGGTCGCTTTGCCTTCGGCTATGCTACGCACAAAGATCGTATTACTAAGCCTATGATTCGTGAAAGCATTAATGATGCGTGGCGCGAGGTGTCATGGGATGAAGCTGTCACCTATACGGCCGAGCGCTTTAAGTCTATTCAGGCAGAGCATGGGCGCACCAGTATTGGCGCTATATCTTCTTCTCGTTGCACCAATGAAGAGGTTTATTTAGTGCAAAAAATGGTGCGTACCGGTTTTGGTAATAACAATATCGACACTTGCGCTCGAGTTTGCCATTCGCCAACTGGCTTTGGACTTAAAACGACGCTTGGTGAATCGGCGGGTACGCAAACATTTGCCTCGGTCGCCAAATCAGACGTTGTGATTATTATGGGCGCCAATCCCACAGAGGCGCACCCCGTTTTTGCTTCACGATTGAAGCGGCGCCTAAGAGAGGGCGCTAAGCTTATCGTTATTGATCCACGAAAGATCGAGCTGGTCAGCGCACCGCATATCAAAGCAGATTACCATTTGCCCGTTCGTCCTGGCACAAATGTCACCGTTCTAAATGCCTTAGCGCATGTTGTGGTGAACGAAGAGTTACAGGCTCATGACTATATTGCTGAGCGATGCGATACGGAAGGCTTTGACAAGTGGGTGGCTTTTATAGCGGACAAGCGGCATTCACCTGAGGAAACTGAACAGTTTAGCGGTGTCCCGGCAGCTGACTTGCGCGCTGCGGCTCGTTTATATGCCACCGGTGGCAATGGGGCGATTTTCTATGGTCTTGGTGTGACGGAGCATAGTCAGGGATCCACGGCGGTCATGGCGATCGCTAATTTGGCCATGTTGACCGGTAACATTGGCCGCGAAGGCGTAGGTGTTAATCCACTTCGTGGTCAAAATAATGTTCAGGGGTCCTGCGATATGGGTTCCTTCCCTCATGAATTGCCAGGTTATCGGCACATCTCGAGCGCAGTGACTCGCAAGCTGTTTGAAAATGAATGGGGTGTGACTCTTGACCCAGAGCCAGGTCTACGAATTCCTAATATGTTCGATGCTGCCATTGATGGTGACTTTAAAGGGCTTTACTGCCAGGGCGAAGATATAGCCCAGTCTGATCCTAATACACATCATGTTGAGGCAGCACTCAAATCAATTGAATGCTTGGTCGTACAGGATATCTTCCTTAATGAAACGGCTAAGTTTGCCCATGTGTTTTTACCGGGGGCCTCATTTTTAGAGAAAGACGGCACATTTACTAATGCTGAGAGACGTATTTCCCGGGTTCGCAAAACTATGCCGCCGCTCAGTGGTAAAGCTGATTGGGAAGGTACGATGGCACTAGCAAATGCCTTAGGCTGTGATATGCACTATAACCATCCGTCGGAAATCATGGATGAGATCGCTAAACTAACGCCAACATTTAACGGTGTTTCTTATAAGAAACTTGATGAACTGGGTAGTATCCAATGGCCCTGTAATGACCATGCACCGGCCGGTACTCCAGTTATGCATGTCGACGAATTTGTTCGGGGCAAAGGTTTTTTTGCGATTACAGAATATGTGCCCACTGAAGAGCGCGCCAACCGTAAGTTCCCCTTGTTACTGACGACAGGACGCATATTGTCACAATACAACGTGGGCGCTCAGACTAGACGTACGAATAATAGTGAATGGCATGAAGAAGATATCTTAGAAATTCATCCTCATGATGCTGAAGAACGAGGCATTAATCACGGTGACTGGGTTGGAATTCAAAGCAGAGTAGGGCAAACGGTGCTGCATGCTGACGTGACGAGCCGAGTAAAGCCTGGTGTGGTTTACACGACCTTCCATCATCCAGTATCAGGCGCCAACGTTATAACGACTGACAACAGCGACTGGGCGACTAATTGTCCTGAATATAAGGTCACGGCAGTGCAGATTAGTAAAGTAACTGCGCCTTCACGCTGGCAAGCCAGACAAAAAGTCTTTGATACTGAACAGCTGCAGTTATTAGCGAAAGCCAGACACTAATGAATAAGACAATTCATCCTGCTAGTCGTGTCAAAAGGCATATATGGCTGGATGGTCAGCTGGTAACAGCCGATGATCAGGTGGCGACTGAGACGCCAGTAGCAATGGTTTATAACGGCATCTCGCATGTGGTCATGATGTCAACGCCGTGTGACCTTGAGGACTTTGTAACAGGTTTTAGTTTGAGCGAGGGCATTATTACCGGCACCAAACAGCTACTGGATGTTGAAGAAATCACAACAGATAAGGGTATTGAGTTACATGCCACTATAACGGCTGAGGCCTTTGTAGGATTAAAAGAAAGGCGAAGAAATTTGGTCGGTAGGACAGGCTGTGGTCTCTGCGGTGCAGAATCATTAGACCAGGCCATACCAACGCCAAGGACCGTTAATAGTTTATTACAACTAAGTCACAAGGCGTTACAGAGGGCTGTTGTCGCTCTGGCTGACTGGCAGGAACTTCAGAAAGAAACCGGTGCTGTGCACGGTGCAGCTTGGTGTGACACTCAAGGTAATATACTGGCCGTCCGTGAGGATGTTGGACGCCACAATGCGCTGGACAAACTGATTGGTACCATGGCGCGAAATCGTTTCACTAGTGACGGTTTTTTACTAGTAACGAGTCGAGCAAGTTATGAAATGGTGTCTAAAGCGGCTAGCGCTAATATCTGTTTGTTGGCGGCAGTTTCAGCGCCGACATCTCTTGCTATTAATTTGGCTAAAGAGTGCGGTCTTAGCTTGGTGGGCTTTTCGCGACAGGGGAGGCATGTTATTTATTCAAACGAACAAAGATTAGTAGGCGAAACACCATGAGAGCATCAAAAATCGATCGGTTAGTCAAAATGGTCAATCAAATTTCACTTAATATGAGCTCGAACGGGCCTGCCGATGAAGTTGCAATGCAGGTCGCAGAGCATCTCGAAAAATTTTGGTCGCCTCCGATGAAAAGCTTGGTCAGTGATTATGCCGATAATAATACAGTAGGACTCGCCTCAATTTCTCACAAGGCGGTTATACAATTAGCCTTAATGCAAAAAGCAAAATAATACGACTATCTGAGTAGTAACGTCACCACCTAAATATGCCTATTTACTCGCTAAATTGACTGTCAACAATTGAGGTTTTTATTGTTATCGACTGTTGAAATGCCTTCGCGTATTGGTTAATGTCTGCGGTGATGGCAGGTTTTTTTTCAGAGATGTCAGTCGTTTCACCAATATCATTCTTTAAATCGATTAGCATTGGTGGGTTATGCTCTTTCCGTTTAGGCAGCATGCCATAGGCGCCCTGAGTGACATAATGTATTTTGTGCCTATTTACCCGAAACGCACGTAATTCTGAGCCATAGTAAAAGGGTACAAACGTTCGTGGGCTGGATTCTTCACGTGTTAGGCTGGCGCTAAGGTCAAAGCTATCAAGGGCAGTTTTGGATGCCTCAAATCCCGCCAGCTGAGAGAAGGTTGCATACAGATCTGTTTGCATGCCAAGACCCTCAATGACTCCGTGTTGAATACCAGGCCCACTAAAGAGTGTCATGACACGCATTCCACCCTCAAAGGTCGTTGATTTACCATTTTTTAGAGGTTTAGCTGACCCTGCATGGCTCCCGTATAACAGCCAGGGGCCGTTATCGCTGGTAAAAACGAGGTAAGTGTTTTGTGCAATGTTTAGCTTTTCTATTGCTGCCATTATTTGGCCGACGCTCCAGTCAATCTCTTCAATGACATCACCATAGAGCCCTCTCTCGCTTTTGTTCGCGAACGCGGAAGACCTAAATAATGGTACATGAGGCATGCTGTGCGAGAGCATTAGAAAAAACGGTTTGTTTTTAGAAGAGGCTTCCGTCATAAAACGAACAGACTCTTCTGTATAGCGCCTAGTGATCAAGTTTTGATTAGCTGGTTTTTCAAGAATAAGATCTGTAAACGTTCCGTCAAGATTGGTTTTGCTAGAAATAAGTGGAACCTGCCAATCAGAAATATCGGGTTCGAATATATTTTCTCGTATTTTGGGTACTATTTTTTGATATTTAGCGGTTATCTGCTCCGGTGGGGTGAAAATATTTTTTGAGGTTATACCCTCAATTTCCCAGTCCATATCATTGGAGTAGGGGATCCCTAGCCATTCGTCAAAGCCATGTCTTGTTGGGTAATAGGTTTTAGCATCCCCTAAATGCCATTTTCCGAACATTCCTGTAGCGTAGCGATTATCTTGAAATACTTCAGCGATGGTTTTTTCACTATGGGGTATGCCCGATTTACTGCCGGGAAAGAACACTGAAATATTGTCCCCATACAAGCCCGTTCGGACTGGCAATTTTCCTGTTAACAAAGCGCCGCGGCTAGGCGTGCAGACCGACGCAGCAGCGTAAAAGTTAGTCCATACCTGGCCGTCTTCTTCCAGCGAATCGATTGATGGAGTGTTTATCAAGGGGTCGCCGAAAGGACCGGCGTCGGCATAGCCCATATCATCGGTATAGATGATAATGAAGTTTGGTTGGTTGGCGCTATTTGTTGTTTGTCCGGCCTGGACTAAACAGGTGATCGTAAGTAGCAAAATAGATGTTAATTGCTTGCAAAGCATAGCTGTAGAACCTTTTAATGATGGGAGATGCAGCGTTAATATGGAGAATCTTAGCATCCAGTGAATAGCTGTGCTAGATGAAAGCATGCATGATAGTTTAAACCGTATGCCCTTTAGTAAATTTTTGCCATAATAGTGGTCAGACTAAACGCTAGTGTTTGATTTCTTATTTAAGGGTACTAATAATGGCCAAAATGACCCACCTAAATAGCCTTGGCGAAGCACATATGGTTGATATATCGGCTAAGCAAGATACTGCACGCAGTGCGTTGGCTGAGGCCCAAGTAGAGCTCACTGATACTATTGCCGCTGCGGTACAAGACGATCGGTTACCAAAAGGTGATTTGTTCGCCACCGCCAGAATAGCCGGTATTCAAGCGGCCAAAAAGTGCAGTGACCTAATTCCGTTGTGCCACCCTTTGCCGTTGTCCAAAATCACGATTGATATTAATTTAGAGGGCAATGTCATATGGGTTAGAGCTCTTTGCAAAACCACAGGAAAGACTGGGGTGGAAATGGAAGCCTTAACAGCCGCCTCTATTGCGGCGCTAACTATTTATGATATGTGTAAGGGAATTGATAAAGGAATGATCATTCGGGAGACTAGATTACTTGAGAAATCTGGCGGCAAGTCTGGGCTTTGGCTCAGTGCAGATCGACAGGGAGTCAGCGATGATTAATTTGTTGTTCTTCGGTCGCCTAGGGGACCTAGCCAAAGATGCGCCGACCTGTATCGCTAGCCTAGAACCTGATACGACACCGTTGGGAATTAGACAGATGATGAAGGCCGATCACCCGGAGTTATCTAAAGCCTTGTCAGAACCTCAGGTTCTCGTGTCTGTGAACAAAATGATTGTGAAGTGGGATGAGCCGCTGTTTGAAGGTGATGAGCTAGCGTTCTTGCCTCCGGTCACTGGGGGTTAGGGGTAGTGAACGACTTAGTCTGTGTGCAAGCTGATGATTTTAGTTTGTCTGATGAGTATCAGCGATTACGTAACATCAACGGGCAAGTGGGCGCAATCGTAACTTTTTGCGGGTTGGTTCGAGATTTCGAGTCAAGTGCAGGAGAGCCCAAATCTAAGAAATTGGTCAATTATCTTACCCTTCAGCATTATCCTGGAATGACAGAAACCTTACTTGACGATATCGTAATGCAGGCGAAAGCCCGCTGGGACTTAGTCGCAGTGACAGTGATTCATCGAATTGGCAACTTGGCGCCTAATGATCAGATCGTCTTTGTAGGCGTAGCGAGTGAACACCGAAAAGAAGCTTTTGATGCCGCTCAGTTTCTGATGGACTATCTTAAAACTAAGGCGACTTTCTGGAAAAAGCTAACAGGTGAGGGGGCAGAGCAATGGTTAGATGCTAAGTCGTCCGATAGCGATGCAGCGGCAAAGTGGAGCGAGGACAGTCATGATTAATGTTGATGCCGTTATTCTTGCAGCGGGTCAATCTAGCCGGATGGGGGTTGCAAGCAAGGCTCTGTTGCCCTTGAAGGGGTTGTCTTTATTAGATCATGTGATTAAGCGATTAGCACCACAGGTTGACTCTTTGGTCGTTAGTGGTGATCAAGCGTTATTGGGTTATCTTGAGTATCCGGTGGTTGAGGACCTTACTGCTAAATTCTCAGGTCCGCTGGCGGGGCTATACAGTGCTTTAATCTGTACAGATTTGTCAGGCGCCGAGTATCTTATGGTTGTTCCCTGTGATGGCCCATTGCTTCCTGAGTCCTTGGTTGCGCGGTTATATCGAGAGATTAAACTGGCTGATTCCGATGTGGCTTGTGCCCGCTATGAGGGCGTTGTCCAGGGTACGTTCTCTTTGTGGCATAAACGGCAAACAGGCGCGATTAAAAATACGCTATTAGTAGATAAGTATGGTGGTTTTAAACCGCTGCTTGATAGAATGGACGCTGTTTATGTCGATTGGCCAAAGGCATTGGTTAATCCATTTTTTAATATTAATACACCTGACGACCTTAAACAGGCTGAGACGTTACTAGACCTTTAGGTCTCTTTTTATAACGAAGACATAACCTAGGCTTGGCCGTTGGCAGGGTATTTTTAGACCGGAATGCCTGCGCGGGTATCAGTTTTAGAAAATAGTCCGCTGTTTAGTGGTATTAACAGAGAGATTTTGACCTTATGGCAAATAAACATTCACATTACTCACTTTTAGGGCATTACTTGTCTGATAGATCTGATTGTGAATGGGCCTTGGCTACGGTGGTGAATAAAGAGGGTTCGAGTTATCGCTCGCCGGGATCGATAATGATGGTGAACTCTTTGGGCCAGTCCTTTGGTCTTGTTAGCGGTGGATGCCTGGAAGCGGACATTGTTAGGCGAGTAAAAAAGGTTTTTTATAACGGCAAAGCGACTTATGCCGAATATGATTTACGAGAAGAGGATTCTTTTGCGGCAGAGCTTGGAATCGGCTGCAAAGGCAAAATCGGGGTACTGATCCAAAGACTAACCGAAAAGCACCGAGTGGTGCTGGATATTTTGTACGCTACGCTAAAGGCTGGTAAGTCCTGTTACCTAGTCCAAGAATTTGAAGCTTCCATCACTTCCACGGGTCTAAACGAAATATCCTTATTAGATAGTCATGGTGAGCAATTGGCCTCAACGGCTGTTCAAGGCAAAGACCAAGCTGAGCTGATTAAGGGCACTCAGCACACAGATCAACATCAGACGTTTTACGTAGGTGACTCTAGATATTCCCTTTCAAAAATTGATGCACCTTTCAACTTTTGGATCTTTGGTGGTGGCGCTGATGCAGAACCCCTAGCCTCTATGGCTTCACAGCTAGGGTGGCGAGTGACAGTAGTGGACCATAGAGCGGCTTACGCTAGAGCGAGTGCTTTTAAATCGGCGGAAACTATTGTCAAGACCAGGCCTGAGGAACTGAATTATGCGGAAGGACGAGCGCCTATAGATGGCGCAATGTTAATGACCCACAATTTAAAACTAGACGCGCAGTGGTTAGCTTTTTTACATAAGCATTCCAATCCAATTTATGTCGGCCTTTTAGGCCCTGTTGAGCGGCGAGAAAGGGTGGTGGAGTCATGCGACGTGACAGACTTGGATTGGCTTGATGAGCGCGTAAATGGCCCTGTAGGTCTTGATTTGGGAGGAGAGCTGCCAGAGTCCATAGCATTGTCGATTCTCGCTCAGTGCCATGCAGTTTTGTTTGACGCCAGTGGCGAAGTATTGAATAAAAGAAGCTATATTCGAGTAAGTAATAGCTGATTAGTGATTGAGCGAGTAGTTTATATGCCCTTAAATGACGATGATTTTATGCGCTACAGCCGGCACCTTTTGATGGATGACATCGGTGAGGTAGGCCAACAGCGGTTATCAGATGCCAGAGTACTTATTGTAGGTCTTGGCGGTCTTGGTTGTCCTGTGGCGCTTTATTTGGCCGCTGCGGGCGTTGGCCAGATAGGACTTTGTGATCCAGATCATGTTGATATAACGAATTTACAGCGTCAGGTTTTGTACCGAACCGATGACTGTGGAAGGCTTAAGGTAGACTGCGCTAAACAAGCGCTAGAGGCATTGAATCCGGGGATTGTTGTTAGTGTTTTTCCTCGAGAAATAGGCAGTGAAATATTGGCTGATAGATATGATTTGGTTGTCGACTGCACTGACAACCTAGAGGCGCGGCAGATAATGAACCGAGCTTGCTATTCTCAGGAGATTCCTTTTGTTAGTGCCGCGGCAGTTGTGTGGGAAGGCCAGTTAGTAGCATTTGACTTCGGTCACTTCAGAAGTCTTTGTTTTGACTGTATTATTGATCATAATTCGGCCGAACCAATGATGAACTGCGCTAATTCAGGGGTTGTTGGGCCTGTGCTAGGAATTATGGGGAGTATGCAGGCCACTACGGTGATAAGGTTGCTATTAGGCTATTTTGAACAGCACGGGGAAATGACACGTTATGATGGTAAGCGCGGTCAATGGCTATCAATACACTGTAACCGTAACCTAGACTGCCCAACCTGTGGTTCTGCATCTGATTAGGAGATTTAGTATGAGCGAAGCAACTGCGTCTACACGACGATTTTTAAAAATAGCGGTACTGACTATTTCTGACACGCGCTGTTTTCAAACCGATAGTTCCGGCTCTTGGTTGCAAGAGGCTATCGAGAATGACGGGCACGAACTCGTTGACCGGAAAATAGTTGTCGATGACATTTATCAGATGAGGGCTATTGCCTCCAATTGGATAGCGGACGAGGACATAGAGGTGGTGATTACCACCGGCGGGACTGGCTTTACTGGTCGTGATAGTACGCCCGAAGCATTGGCGCCCATTTTTGACAAACATATCGAAGGTTTTGGCGAGCTTTTCCGTCAATTATCTTATGATGAGATAGGAACCTCCACCGTTCAGTCCAGGTGTCTTGCTGGGCTTGCGAACAGGACGGCCATATTCTGTTTGCCAGGCTCTACTGGCGCCTGCAAGACTGGCTGGAATGGCATTATTAGAGAGCAACTAGACAGTACTTTTGAACCTTGCAATTTCGTTCAGCATGTTGGGTCAAAGGTCAAGTAATGCAGTCAGTCCAACAGGCCATTGCCAGCCTGATCGAGCGAGCCTCTTTGCTGCCTGCGGTTCATTCGATCGAGGTTACTCATAGTTTGGGTCGAATATTAGCGGTGGATGTGGTTGCTTGTATTGATGTACCTCCTGCAGATAATAGCGCAATGGATGGTTATGCCTTTTGCTACGAGGATGCGATTAACCAGAGCTACAGTCTGCCCATCAGCCAACGCGTTCCTGCAGGCACTGCGCCACTACCTTTGCTCGCGAATACGGCCGCTCGCATATTTACCGGCGGTGAGATGCCAGAAGGCGCTGACACCGTAGCCATGCAGGAAAATTGCAGCGAGCAGGACAACGTAGTGCAGTTGAACCCTGGTATTCTAGCCAACACCAATGTCAGGCCCCGCGGGCAGGACATTGCCGCTAAATCAATGATATTAACTGCAGGTAGCCGATTGGGTCCTGCAGAGATGGGATTGCTGTCATCGCAAGGTATTAGCCAAGTTGAGGTATATAGGCCACTTAAAGTGGCTATTTTTTCAACAGGGGATGAGCTTGTCGACCCGGGCGTTGAATTAAAATCTGGCCAAATTTACAATTCAAATCGCGCCACCCTGACTGGCCTTATTCAGTCGCTGGGTATGGATTGCGTTGATATGGGTACAGTGGCCGATGAGCTCGAAGCGACTAAAGACATGCTGCATAGTGCTTCACTTAAGTCGGACATTGTGATTGGCGCTGGGGGTGTTTCAGTCGGTGAAGAAGATTACGTTAAAGAGGCTGTCGCAGCCCTTGGATCAATAGAGTTCTGGCGGGTAGCCATCAAGCCTGGTAAACCCTTAGCGTTTGGGCGTGTTGCCAACACTCCGTTTATCGGCTTGCCGGGCAACCCAGCTTCGGTATTTGTAACATTTACAGTGCTTGCCAGACCTTTTTTGTTGGCTAGCCAGGGCCTGAGTGTCCAGCGTAAACCTATGTTGAAAGCAGTGTCTCTTTTTAGCCGAGAGGCTGAGTCTCGCGAGGTTTATCTGCGGGGCCGCCTAAGCTGCACTGACAAGGGCGAGGGCGTTGAAATCTACCCTAATCAAAGTAGTGGCGTGCTTTCTTCGGTCAGTTGGGGTGATGTCTTGGTTAGGCAAAATAGTGGCGAACATATTCAAGTTGACGACCTTGTAGATGTGTTAGTCTATTCAGCATATTAAAACCGAGAAATAAGAGAAATAAGAGAAATAAGAGAAATAAGTGACTGATTCTACTGAGCTGCCACCGTTGAGCAACACGCTGATCGATCCTTTTGGTCGTAAGGTTGATTATTTGCGCCTGTCAGTTACAGATCGTTGCAATCTACGCTGCACCTACTGTATGGCAGAAGACATGACGTTTCTGCCGCGTCAGCAAATTCTGTCCTTAGAAGAGCTTCGCGACGTTGCCTCAGCTTTTGCTGAGCTAGGCGTGCGCAAGATTAGACTAACAGGCGGTGAGCCGCTTATTCGCAGGGATATTATCAAGCTGGTGAGTGCAATATCGGTTCTTCCTTCCCTAGATGAAGTAACGATGACCACCAATGGCATGTTGCTGCCTAAAATGGCGCAACCCCTTAAAGATGCAGGCATGAACCGGCTCAATATTAGTATCGACAGCCTGCGGCCCGATCGTTTTAAGGCGTTAACTCGGCTTGGGGATCTAGGTGTATGGCATAAGGGTATTCGTGCGGCTAAAGCGGCTAATTTTGCAAAGCTCAAATTAAATGCGGTCATATTAGCCGGCTTTAATGATGACGAGGTTCTTGATCTAGCTCGGTATGCAATAGATAACGAGATGGATATTTCGTTTATCGAGGAAATGCCTCTGGGGGAGATATCATCTCATCAACGCGTTAATACGCAGATTACTAGTCAGGCCCTGCGCGACCAGCTTGAGACCGAGTTTCAGTTGACCGATAGCGTGGAGACCACTGGTGGGCCGTCGCGATATGTCAGAGTGGCAGGCAGTGACAGTAAGATTGGCTTCATTTCCCCTATGTCGAATAATTTTTGTGATTCTTGCAATCGTGTCAGAATGACTGCAGAAGGGCGATTATTGCTGTGTTTGGGTAATGAGCAGAGTATGGACTTGCGTGCAGTGATTCGGTCTCACCCAGGGGATTCTGCACTGTTGCGAGCTAAGATCCTGGAAGCTCTGCAAGATAAGCCGGAGCGTCATGAGTTTGATCCCAACCGGACTGATATTGTCCGGTTTATGAATATGACGGGTGGTTAAGGTTTGGGACAACGTTTTCGGTGTTGATTGGCTTGGCAGAATCACTGCTGTACGAGTTTAGACTACAAAATCCACATTCTAGTATGTTATTCTTCCCCTAAGTATAAATTTTGAACTTAGCTATAGCGCAGGTGGTTATTAGCGAGCTAGGTTTTCACAGGGCTAGGAATGAGTTCACTTGATCAGCATGTAATCGCCTCTCCGTTCGTAAAGGGCCGGCAGCATCAGTTAAAATTTCAGCTGATTCTATCTGAAGCCTCGCAATTGTTTAATTGGCAGGGTTCACGGGCCACTACCTTAGCTGATATCGCAGGCACTATGAACTTAACTAAAACGTGCCTTTATTACTATGTGAGAAATAAAGAAGACCTTGTGCACAAATGTTATGTCGCTAGTTGTGACATGTGGTTGAGACGAGCAGTTGAGGCTAATGCGCAAAAGGGATCGGGCCTAGATAAGATTATATTCATGATTGGCGGGCATTTGCAGCAATATGCGGCAACGGTGCGGGACGAATCGCCTCATTTTGCTCTGTTGACCGAGGTTTCGTCACTCAATGATGAATGCCGTCAGGATATTGTTAAGCGTTGGTCTGAAATCTTCGTGCTTTGCCAGTCGATGGTGGAGGAGGGTATTGAACAGGGCGTAATTGCTGACCTAGACCCTTCCGTCGTGGCATTGGCTATATTCTCCATTATTCAGTGGTTCCCGGTCTGGATGAATAGGAAACATGCGGCTAATGCCAGTTCGGTCATGGCAAGTGTCCTGAGCTTAGTCACTAACGGATTGGCTAGTGAGCCTCATGAGTTCGAAGATATCGATTTTCCTGCGATAGGTGAGATTGATGCAGATAGCTTTAACCGTGAGATTCAAAATCATAATAAACGTGAGGCCTTCTATCGAGTGGGTTCCGCACACTTTAATCAAAAAGGTTACAAGGGTACCTCGCTTGACGAGATAGCTAGTTCTCTGGACGTAACTAAGGGCGCTTTTTATTACCACATAAAAAATAAAGAGGAGCTTCTTTATCAATGCTTTAATCGGACATTGGATTTGGAGGGTGGACTGCTTTCTGAGGCTGGAGAGGTCGGCAAGGCGGGGCTAAAGAAAGTTGAGCTATCGCTGCGCTATTTGTTCCACATTCAATTTAGCGATCAGGGGCCATTAATTCGTTATCGGGCGCTACCGTCGTTAGGTCAGGATCATCGAAAAAGGGTTCTTAAGGCGACTAAAGAAAATAGCGATAAGCTCGGAGCCTATATTCGTCAGGGTTTGATTGACGGCACTGTGCGTAATATCGACCCGGAGATAACCCAGAACATGTTGTCGGGGGCGGTAGAGGCTAGCCCTGAGTTGGCTGACTGGCTTCCAGATCTAAGGGGCAGGGATCTATCATCAGATTATTTTTACTTATTTATCAATGGATTATCACGCAAATCTAGATCTTATGTGAAGTAGTTAAGCGTCTTTTTTGGGATTACGGCTTATGAGTAACTTTGTTTTTAGTACGGTATCTGATGTTGTTGTCGGTGCGGACACTTCCAATCAACTTGGGAAAATGGCTATTGAACTAGGTATTAAGCGTGCCTTAATAGTGACTGATCCGAGGATTATTCAATTGGGTTTGTTGGATTCAGCTATTAAAAGCCTTGATACACATAAGATCGAATACAGTATTTATTCTGATGTTATAGCGGATCCTCCTGAGCGTGTGGTGGTTGACGCCGTCATTGCGGCACAGGCTTTTGGTTGTGATGGAGTTGTGGGGTTTGGTGGTGGTAGCTCTATGGATGTGGCCAAGCTATTAGCGGTGCTGATCACCGGCGAGCAAGCTTTATCTGACATTTATGGCGTCGATCAAATCACGTCCCCGCGATTACCTCTCATTCAGGTGCCTACCACAGCTGGCACAGGGTCTGAAGCGACTATGGTGTCTATTATAACGACGGGTGAGACCACAAAAGCGGGTGTGGTGAGCCGCACCCTGTTAGCTGACAAGATCATTCTGGACGCTACTTTGACGGTAGGCTTGCCTGCACATGTTACGGCAGCTACAGGAATCGACGCGATGGTGCACGCCATTGAAGCGTATACGTCAAAGCGGCTCAAAAACCCACTGTCTGATATGCTCGCCCGCGAAGCTCTGCGGTTATTATCCGGCAGTATTGTTACTGCGGTTAAACAGGGGGGTAATTTAGAGGCTAGAGCGGATATGTTATTAGGCGCTATGTTAGCAGGACAGGCCTTTGCTAATGCCCCTGTTGCAGCGGTGCATGCCTTAGCCTATCCGCTGGGTGGCAATTATCATATCCCTCACGGTCTGTCTAATTCATTGGTGCTACCACATGTACTTCGGTTCAACGGGCCGGTAGCGTCGGATCTTTATGCCGAAATAGCCCCTTTGATCATGCCTAATCAGATTTTACCTGAGGATACTGTCGCTACGACGGAGATGCTCGCTGACCACTTTTTGTCTCTGGCGGCTGATCTAGGATTGCAGACGACATTGCGAGAGATGAATATTCCTGAAGGTGACCTACCCAAGCTGGCAGAGGATTCGATGCTTCAGCAACGGTTACTCATTAATAATCCCCGTGAGCTTGATCTTGAAGATGCTTTGGGTATTTATCAGCAAGCCTACTAAGGCGCATGGAGAACACAGTATGAATGATGATCAACGATTAAATTATAAGTACTTTTCACGGATTACTACCCGCTGGATGGATAACGACATCTATGGCCACATCAATAACGTTGTTTATTATAGCTATTTTGATTCGATAACTAATAAGTACCTTATTGAGGAGGGGGGACTAGATATCCAGAATGCCGATATTATTGGGTTTGTGGTCGCCTCAAATTGCCAATACAAGGCCCCAGTTTCCTATCCTGAGCCACTCACTGCCGGCTTGCGGGTTAATAAATTAGGTAATAGCTCTGTGGAGTATGGCATAGGGATTTTCAAGGAAGGTGCCGACCAGGCTTCGGCAATGGGTACCTTTACCCATGTCTTTGTTGATCGTACGACTGACAAGTCAGTGCCTATCCCTTCAGCGCTTAGGGTCGCGTTAGAGGCGCTTGTGATAAAGGAATAATAAATTTATAAAGGAGTTACCAGTTGGAATTTAATAATAAAGTAGTGATTGTTACCGGGGGTGGTAATGGCATCGGTAAGGCTCTGTGTGAACAATTCGCGGCCTTGGGCGCAAAAGTCGCTGTTGTTGACCTTGAGATTGATGCGGCTCAGCAAGTGGCTAAGTCGTGTGGTGGTCTAGGTTTAGGCGCAGATGTGGGCGTAGAGGCGGATATTCAGTCAGCTGTGTTGGCAGTTGAGGCCAAGCTAGGGCCAGTTGACATATTTGTATCTAATGCGGGCGTTTCGTTTAGTGACGCACCCGGGTGGATGGCCGCCTCAGCGTCTAATGAGGCCTGGCAAACCAGCTGGAATGTCAATGTAATGGCACATGTGTATGCGGCTCGCGCCGTCATTCCTGGCATGATACAGCGCGGCGGCGGCTATCTTGTCAATGTCGCATCCGGAGCCTCTTTACTTTGTCAGGTTGGAGATGCTGCTTATTCTACAACCAAGACAGCTGCGCTTGGCTTTGCAGAATCCCTTGCCATTACACACGGTGATGACAACATAAAAGTGTCAGTCGTTTGTCCACTTTATGTAGCGACGCGTATGACCGAGGGTGGGCGAGGTGTTAGCGGTAATGATCAAGTGATGACCGCGGAAGATGCTGCCAAGTCAGTGCTGGAGGGTATGGAGAAGGAGACCTTCTTAATTATGCCTCATAGTGATCTAGCGACCTATGCTCAAGGCAAAGGCGCTGATTATGATCGTTGGCTGAAGGGTATGAGGAAAATGCGTAAGGGTATGATCGAACAGAATCCTAGTTACGACTATCAACGGTAAATGACAATGCTAAAGCAGAAAAATACAGGCCTCTTAACCTCAGTATTGATGACTGTAATATTGCTGCTAGTTGGGTGGGCAAAGCCCTCTCTTGCTGGAGATTACGATGACTATGATGACGATGTAGCCAAGCTATTACAGGAATATCAAATTCTTCCAGATGATGAGGGGTCCTATGCGCCGTCAGTCCTATTGTTTAAAGAAGGAAAAGACAGCAATACCTTGATTGATTTTGAAACAGGGCTAATTGTGCTCACCGCTACAACGGAAAACTTATTAAAGCAGTCAATCATTGACGTCTTGCTCACTCAAATTGACCCCTCGGTTATTGATGCTAAAACGGCTCAAGATTTTGGCCTAACCAACAACAAAACTAATCGACCCTTTTTTTGGGAGCAGGTACTTGATCATACCGGTCAGGCGATAGGCTCTGAATGGAGGGCGGGTAAATTTGCAGATTACCTTCTGAAGGGCAAAACGCGTCAGAGTGGTCGCTTTAAGGTGTCTCTAGCCATGGTTGAGACTCATAAAGATATAGCGGGAGGCAAGTACGTAAAGTTAGCTAAAGCGGCTAGTCGTCAGCATAAAGTCCCTGTATCACTGGTTATGGCAATTATGGAGACGGAAAGTTCATTTAACCCATTGGCACGTTCGCGATCCAATGCCTTAGGGTTGATGCAGATCAAGGCTGACACGGCGGGACGCGATTACTTCTCCCTTATTAAGGGCTACAAACATACTCCAACGTCATCCTTTTTATATAGTCCTAAGAACAATATTGAGGTAGCGGCAGGCTATCTCAGCATCTTAGGGAACCGTTATCTGGTGGGGATCAAACACCCTAAAAAGAGAGAATACGCGATTATTTCGAGTTACAACGGCGGTGCAGGTAATCTCTGGTTAAGCTTGGATAGAAAGGGAAATAAAACGAAGTCTCTAGCTCGCATAAATAAAATGTCAGTCTCTGAATTTTATTGGTTTCTAACCAATCGTCATATTCGTAAAGAGACTCGTAATTACGTCAAGAAGGTCAGTGGGAAACAGGCGAAATACGCCAATTTATGAGGGTTTCTGTGACCCTCTGGGTTATCTCTACACCCTACTCAACAACAAGAGTTTGCCGATATGACTAAACAGATCACACAGGATGATGGACCCCAGGGTCGCCTCCAGCGCAAGGCATCATTGAGTGGTATTTATATAACAAAATTCCGGCAAGTCTTTCTTCGACACGGACTAACCATGGGTTTAGCGGCCCTTGTATGCTTGTTGGTGCCTATTGCGACTGAATCTATCCAGTGGAGTACCGCTTCGTTTCTAGGTGATTACCCACGTTATTTGGTAATCGGCTCAATGCTAGTTATATTTTTTCTTGGTTATCTGCGTGTTAGAGGCTATTCCACTGCCGGACGCGAGCTATTTTGGCTGGTGTATTTGCTGTTTATATCAATTGTTGAGGAGTTTGCCTTTAGATTGATATTACCTAGTTTTCTGATGGTGACTGTGGGGGTGATCCCGGCCGCTATTTTAAGTAATTTGGTGTTTGCCAGCGTGCACTTCTTCACTCTACGTTGGAGACTAGCTAACTGTGTAGGTGTGTTCTTAGGCGGCTTAGGTTTGAGTCGGTTGCTAGGGAGCACTGAAGACATTATTTTAGTCATCGGTGTCCACTGGTTGGTGACATTTTTAAACACGCCGACAGCGCCAACAAAGCAAATAGGTTAACGCCAGTAAGAAATACTGCGGACGTAGCTATGTAACAGTTTTAACTGTCGCGCAGGCGCATCAACCCTTCTTGGATAGTGCTCGCCACTAAGCGGCCATCACGGCTGTAAAAAGTGCCACGACTTAGTCCTCGACTGCGACTAGAACGTAGGCTATCCATATGATACAAAAGCCATTCATCCACCCTAAAGCTATCGTGAAACCAAATCGCATGATCCAAGGATGCAGGTTGGAGGTTGGGGTTCATGATGCTCACCTCATGGGGCATTAATGCCGTGCTCATCAGGCTGAAGTCAGATGCATAGGCGAGAATCGCATTATGGAGGCCGGTATCTTGTTCTGCAGGCAATTCACCGGCTGTTTTAATCCAAACAAATTGTTCCGCTTTTCGAGCCACTGGGTTGATGTAATCAATGGGCTCAACCGATCTCATTTGAATGGGCAGTAGTCGAGGACCATGTTTGGCAGATCTTGCCTTTGCTGTAGGGTTTAACTGCTCCCGTATCTTGTCCCAGCGTTGGCTATCATCTGGTAAATCTTCTGGGCCAGGACACTCTGGCATTTCACATTGGTGACTTAAACCGGGCTCTAAGACTTGAAAACTTAGGGAAGTGTTGAAAATCGCTTTTCCGCGCTGCGACGCTACAACTCGGCGAGTGGTAAATGAACCGCCGTCTCGAATGTCATCTACATCGTATAAAATGGGCACCGAAGGGTCGCCAGGCCGCAAAAAGTAGGCATGCTGGGAATGAACTATGCGTTCTGCATCCACTGTGTCCTGTGCCGCACGCATGGCCTGAGCGAACACCTGCCCGCCAAAGACTCTTTTATTGGTGGTTTTCGGCGTCACACCACGATACAGATTGGTGTCGATTTTTTCCAGCTTCAAAATATCGAGCAATTGATTCAGGGCTTCACTCATTCCAATTTTCCTTGGGGTTAGGGGGGCGTTGCTTATTCGTCCGCTATTTTAACAACTAACTTACCAAAGTTCTTGCCGCTAAATAACCAACTGAAGTATTCAGGAGCGCGTTCGAGCCCTTCTACCATCGTCTCTTGATATTTTATTTCGCCATCGGCAACCCACTTGGTCAATGCACTGTTGGCCTCGGCAAACTCGGCGTAGTGATCAAATACTAAAAAGAATTTGTGTTCCGGGGGGGTCTCGAGCTCTCCGAAAATATGAAAGGGGGTGCGTTCCTTTGTAATGTCGGTGGCATTGTAGCTCGCAATGTAGCCACAGATGGGTGCTCGTGCGCCAGGATTGAACTGTTTGGAAACGGCTTCGGTAACGGCACCGCCAACAGATTCAAAATAGATGTCAATGCCCTTTGGGCAGGCTGCCTTCAGCGCGCCATCAAGATCTATTGCTTTATAATCAACACATTCATCGAAGCCGAGCTCATCTTTAACATACGCGCATTTTTTCGAACCACCAGCGATTCCGACTACATGCAGTCCAAGTTTTTTACCAATTTGCCCCACTACAGACCCAACTGCGCCAGAGGCGGCAGAGACCACAAGAGTTTCACCGGCTACAGGTTTACCTTCGCGTTTGAGCCCAAAATAAGCGGTTCTGCCGGGCATGCCGCAGACACCAAGGTAGGTCGAGAGAGGAACGGTCTCCGGGTCTACTTTATAAGTCATGGGGTCTTTTTGGTTAGAGACAAAGTACTCTTGCCAGCCAGAGCGGCAGCAAACATAGTCACCTACGGCATATTGAGATGATTTTGACTCAACAACAACCCCCGCGGTTTCCGCCGGCATAACCTCATCAATTGCCACAGGTTCAGCATAGGATTTGGCCGCGCTCATACGCCCTCGCATATAAGGATCCAAGGAAAGATAGAGAATTTTAATCAATACTTGGCCATCTTTGACCTCTGGTATAGACGTCGTTTCTAAGCGAAAGTTGTCGGCGATAGGTTCACCAATGGGGCGGCTAGCGAGTACGATGCTTTTGTTCTGCTGTTGAGACATAGATAGATTGCTCTTTTATATGATTAAATCATTTCAGTGCATAAGGCAAATAGACTTTCGTTAAGTCTAATAATAAGCTGGGTAGATACTAATAATAAGCTGGGTAGATAGCTAGCATTAATAGGCGTCAGGGCCTCTATCTGTGGGCGGTGAGTCACCAAAATGCTTGAAACTTATCATAACATACTGTAAGTTCAATTCCTTAAAAAATACTCAGTCACGCTGACTCCATTTCCCAGCGACGGACATCTTTATATTAAATAAACTAGTAGGAGCCTAATGTGAGTGATTTAGAAGTTTTCAGGCAAGAAACCCGAGAATGGCTAGAAGAAAATTGTCCCCAAAGCATGCGTTCACCAGTAATAGCTGGGGAAGGTGCCTGTTGGGGAGGCCGCAATTGGGTCTTTGAAAGTGAAGACCAGCAACTGTGGTTGGAGCGTATGGGTTCAAAAGGTTGGACTGCGCCTGATTGGCCTACTGAATACGGTGGTGGTGGATTGGTAAAAGCAGAACATAAGGTGCTAAAGCAAGAAATGGGTCGAATTCGGGCGCGTTCCCCACTTGATAGCTTTGGTATCTGGATGATTGGTCCCGCCCTATTGAAGTTTGGCTCAGAGGAGCTCAAACAGCAGCATTTGCCAGCGATCATCCGTGGCGAGATCAGATGGTGTCAAGGCTACAGTGAGCCCAATGCTGGGTCTGACTTGGCAGGATTACAAAGTAAGGCGGTCGATATGGGTGATCACTTTATCGCCAATGGCCAAAAGGTATGGACTTCCTATGGGGATAAAGCTGATTGGATGTTCTGTTTGCTGCGCACGGACCCAGATGCGAAGAAACAAATGGGCATTAGCCTGGTGTTGTTTGATATGGAAACACCTGGAGTGACACCAAAGCCGATTAAACTCATATCGGGTAGCTCGCCTTTTTGCGAGACGTTTTTGGATGATGTTCGCGTCGAGAAAGATCAGGTGGTGGGTGAGGTCAACCAAGGTTGGACGATTGCAAAATACTTGCTTACCCACGAGCGTGAAATGATCGGCGGCATGGGGCTTACCGGTGCGGGCTCTAAAACACTCGGTGCCATTGCTGCGCAGACCATAGGTACGACTGATGGTCGTTTAAATGACTTGTTCATGCGTACGGATGTTGCTAGATGGGAGATTGATGCAGCGGCGTTTGCCTTTACCGCTGAGCGTGTGACAGATGAAGCGAAAGCGGGGCAAGGCATTGGTGCCACTTCGGCAATGCTTAAATATTATGGTACTGAACTCAATAAGCGTCGTTTTGAGACCTTGTTGAAAATTGGTGGCAGCGATGATCTCATCTGGGAAGGCGATATATCCAACAATGGCTGGACAGCACGAACATTGTTGCGCACAAAGGGCAATTCAATTGAAGGTGGAACCTCAGAAGTTCAACTGAACATTATCGCCAAAAACATTCTTGGCTTGGGTTAACAGACTTTAGGGGTATTTAGCATGGCACTGGTATTAAACGAAGAACAAAAAATGCTTAAAGAGTCTGCTCAGGGGTTTCTATCTGAGCATGCTCCCGTCGCAGAACTGCGCGCACAGCGAGACGCCGGCAGTGATACGGGTTATTCAAGTACGCTATGGGGCCAAATGGTTAATATGGGTTGGGCAGCAATTTTAGTGCCTGAAGAATACGGCGGCTTGGCTTTTGGTCATGTTGGTATGGCCCAAATTATTGAGCAAAGCGGACGTACATTAACCGCATCTCCTCTACTATCAACAGCGATTCTTGGGGTTACCGCGATTAATCTCGCCGGCAGCGAAGACCAAAAGACTGAATTGCTTGGTGCGATTGCCGGCGGTGAACTGACCATAGCGCTTGCGGTCGATGAAAAAATTCATCATGACCCAATGCAGACCGCTATGCGGTCTGAGGCCAAAGGCGATGGCTATGTATTAAATGGCGAGAAACGTTTTGTCGTTGATGGTAGCACTGCAGATAAACTCATTGTTGCCACTCGCACTGCCGGCAGTCCCGGCGATATGAAAGGTATTAGTCTGTTTTTGGTAGATCGAACTGCCCCCGGTGTTAGTGTGCAAAGAACCGAAATGCTTGATGGACGCAATGCTGCAATCATCACCTTCACCGATGTCGAAGTCACTGCAGATGCCTTGCTTGGCGAGCAGGATAGAGGCTTTCGTGCATTGTCAGCGACCCTAGATGCTGGTAACGCTCACCTTGCCGCTGAACTTCTGGGCATTGCTCAAGAAAGTTTTGATCGTACGCTTCAGTACATGAAAGAGCGTAAGCAATTTGGTGCATTAATTGGCTCCTTTCAGGCATTGCAACATCGAACTGCTCATTGGTGGAGCGAAATTGAGATGTGTAAGTCAGTTGTTTTGAAGGTTCTACAATCTTTGGATGAAGGTGATGTAAAGAGCCCAGCTCTCGCCAGTATAGCTAAAGCCAAACTCTGTGAGGTGGCCGAGTTGTCGACTAATGAAGCCATTCAGTTGCATGGTGGTATCGGCATGACCGATGAGTATGAAATTGGATTTTTCATTAAACGCGCTCGACCGGCTCAGATGCTATTTGGTGATTATAATTATCATGCAAATCGTTTCGCGCTGATCAGCGGCTACTAAAAGTAATAAACGAAAGGGTTGCCATCAAGACGACCCTTTTTTGGTTTAAACTACCTGCAGTTTCAGATTATTAACATTATGAGGAAAGAACGATGGATTTAGGTATTAGTGACAAGCTCAAACCGATTCTTGAAGAAGTTAAAAACTTTATTGACGTAGAAATTACACCATTAGAAATGGAATATCACCAAGAAGTCGCTAAAGGTGATCGTTGGGCGTTTACTGATCGTCAGACTGAAATTCTTGAAACCCTTAAGAGCAAAGCAAAATCCAGAAATCTGTGGAACTTTTTCCTGACCCATTGGGAGGGGGGCTATGGTCTTAATACCGTCGAATATGCCTATATAGCAGAAGAGACAGGACGTTCATTCTTAGCGCCAGAAGTATTTAACTGCGCTGCGCCGGATACCGGCAATATGGAAGTCTTGGCACGTTACTGCACCGAAGAGCAAAAAGAGAAATGGCTTACACCTCTGCTTAATGGAGAGATTCGTTCCGCCTACGCCATGACCGAGCCTTCAGTGGCTTCATCTGATGCTACTAACATCGCCATGAGCTGTGTTGAAGATGGTGATGAGTGGGTACTTAACGGAGAAAAAATCTGGATATCTGGTGCCGGTGATCCACGCTGTAAGATTCTAATTGTTATGTGTAATACCAACCCTGGTGGGCCTCGTCACGCGCAACACTCTCAGGTTCTGGTTCCATTTGACACCCCTGGGGTGAAAAATCTGCGGCCCATGACTGTCATGAATATCGATGATGCGCCTCATGGTCATATGCACATGCGCTTTACCGACGTGCGTGTCCCCAAAGAAAACATGATTTTAGGCATGGGTCGTGGCTTTGAAGTAGCCCAAGGCCGTCTCGGGCCAGGCCGAATCCATCATTGCATGCGCTCTATTGGTCTTGCTGAAGCTGCTTTAAAGCTTCTTTGCGAGCGTGCAGTTAGCCGTGAAGCCTTTGGACGACCGTTAGCTAAGCTTGGTGGTAACGTAGATATTATTGCCGATGCTCGCATCAATATCGAAATGACGCGTTTGTTGTGTCTTAAGGCTGCATGGCTCATGGATAACATGGGTACCGATGCCGCTCAGCCGTTTATCTCGATGATTAAAGTTGCTGCACCCAACATGGCCCTGAAGATTATTGACGAGGCCATGCAGATGCATGGTGGCATAGGAATGTCGGATGACACTCCATTGGCCAGTTGGTATGGCGCTCAGCGTACGCTGCGTTTTGCTGATGGTCCTGATGCAGTGCATCGCATGGTGATTGGCCGTCGCGAGCTACGTGAATACAACAAATAATAAGCATTAAATTAAGGAAAAAGCATGACAATTAGATATGACGGACAGGTAGCCATTGTTACCGGTGCTGGAAATGGATTGGGTCGCTCACACGCTTTAGCCTTAGCTGAGCGCGGGGCTAAAGTCGTGGTTAACGACCTCGGTGGTGCGGTAGATGGTTCAGGCAGTTCAAGTGATGCCGCGCTTGAGACAGTGCGGTTAATTGAGCAGGCCGGTGGCGAAGCCATCAGTAACGGTGCCAACGTGGCCAATTTGTCTCAGGTTGAAGCCATGGTGGCTCAAGCTGTAGAAAAGTGGGGCCGAGTCGACATCTTAGTCAATAATGCCGGAATCCTTCGCGACAAAAGCTTTGTCAAAATGACCATGGATGATTTTCAGTTAGTGGTTGATGTTCATCTGATAGGGTCTGCTAACTGTACCAAGGCTGTTTGGGAGCTAATGCGTGGGCAGGGCTACGGTCGTGTGGTTATGACTACCTCCTCTAGCGGTATGTACGGAAACTTTGGGCAGGCTAACTATGGTGCTGCGAAAATGGCTGTTGTTGGTTTGATGAACACGCTAGTGCTTGAAGGCGACAAATACGACATTAAGGTTAACTGTCTCTCACCCACCGCAGGTACACGTATGCTTGACGGGTTGTTGACCGATGAGGTTTCAGCGGTCTTAACCGTTGAAGCGGTCACAACTGGGCTATTAACGCTGTGTGATAATGATGCACCTAACCGCACCATATTGTGTGCAGGTGCTGGAGGGTATGCGCGCACCCACATTTATGAAACCGATGGCATATTCCTAGCGCCAGAAGATCAAACTCCAGAAAATGTAAGAGCTAATATGGACGCGATTGAGAACACTGATAACCAAAAAATGCTGGTGGGCGGTTTTCAACAAACCGATAAGTTTGTTGCTAAGGCTAGTGCTTACTTTAAGAATAAATAAACAAATTATTAGGATAGGATTATGAAAGCATTAGTTTGTAGCGAACTCGGATCAACTCAGGACTTAACGATTGAGACACGTGAGGATCCTGAACCTGGTGCCGGTGAGGTGCTTATCGAGGTTAAAGCTGCCGGCGTGAACTTCCCCGATATCTTAACGGTTGAGGGTAAGTATCAATTCAAGCCGCCACTACCGTTTATTCCAGGTACTGAAGTTTCGGGTGTAGTGACTAAGTTGGGTGAAGGCGTGACCACTCGCCAGGTTGGTGATGAAGTAGTGGGTATGGTCCAGATGGGAGCCTTTGCCACTCAGGTTGTTACCTCTGAATATACAACCTTTCCCAAGGGTGACAGCATGTCCTTTGATCAAGCGGCAGGCTTCGCGGTAACCTACGGCACGTCATACTATGCGCTTAAGCAAAGAGCTCAATTGCAAGCGGGTGAGACTGTTCTTGTCTTGGGTGCGGCCGGTGGCGTAGGCATAGCTACTATTCAGATAGCCAAGGCGATGGGTGCGACAGTCATTGCTGCAGCCAGTACTGAAGAAAAGCTCGATTTTGCCTGTGAAGCGGGTGCTGACATGAGAATAAACTATTCAACTGAAGATCTAAAAGAGAAAGTGAAAGAGCTAACCAAAGGTAAAGGCGCAGATATTATCTATGATCCTGTTGGTGGTGATTTCTCAGAGCAGGCATTTCGTGCTATCGCATGGGATGGACGGTTCTTAGTTATTGGGTTTGCGTCGGGTCCCATCCCTAAAATGCCACTTAACTTGGCATTACTTAAAGGTGCATCGTTGGTTGGCGTTTTTTGGGGTGCATGGTCTGCTCGAGACCCACGGTCGTCACAGCAGAACTTTAAAGAACTTGTAGAGATGATTGACGGAGGCAAGTTCACGCCGTTAGTGACTGAAGTGTACTCTCTTGATGACCATAGCTCTGCTTTTGGTTCAATTGCTGAGCGTCGAGCCAAAGGCAAAGTTATACTGTCTATGGGCTAGTTAGAGCTTCAGCCAATGATTAAAAAAGCCCGCGGAAGCGGGCTTTTTTGTGGTGGAGCAGGTCATGTAAATCCTAAATCTAGACTAATCATTGAGATTTTCTTGAATTATGGCATGTGGTCGCTGAATAATTAGATTTTGACTGTTAATATGAAATCACAGTACAAAAATATGAGGAAAGTTTATGATTTATGTAACGACGGAAACAATCCCAGGTAGAAATATTGTTGAGAGTTTAGGTATTGTCACAGGCAACGTAGTCCAAGCCAAACACATTGGCCGTGACATTATGGCCGGTTTAAAAAGCATTGTTGGTGGTGAAATACGGGGTTATACGGAAATGCTCAATGAGGCTAGAGATGTCGCCATTGGACGTTTAGTCGACAGCGCGAAAGAAAAAGGTGCAGATGCCGTGGTAGGCATACGCTTTACGACTAGCGCCATCATGGATGGGTCTTCTGAGATTATGGTGTTTGGTACAGCGGTTAAACTTGGCTAATTAGAAGTGCCGTCGTTTAGCTAAATAAATTATTTAATCCTATGATTAGCAGTCCAAGCCCGGCAGTCCAAATGCTACAAGCGAGAATATCAGCAATGGTAAATTTAATACGGCTGGCACCGCTAACGCCCACCATCATTGGCACTATGCTTCGTACCGCGGTAAGAAGTCGCCCGCCTGCGACAGACAAAGTTCCATACTTTGAAATAAAGGCTTCACCTTTTTTAATTTTATCGATTCTTTTTATAGCAAATGCAGTGTGGTGAAACTTAGGCCCAAACCAGCGACCCAGATAAAAGCCAAGGTGATCTGAGATAAAGGCTCCCAGGAAAGCAAGAGGGAGTATCTGGGCTAGCGTAGCAATCTGTTCGGTATATAACACCGTACTAACGGTTAACAATATTACACCAGAAACAAGCAGGCCAACGCCAGGGCATGCTTCAAGAAAGGCCAATATAGGCACTATTACCCATGCATGACTTTTGTTGTTATTTAGCCAGTCTAAAATCAGATCGTCGATGAGTGTGTTCCTGTGTGTGTCTTAGCAAGCCGCTAATAGTAGCAGAAGCTTGCACCTCTAGGATGCGTAATTGTTAGGTTTGAGACCACTCTTTGTATCAAAAAATTGTTTTAATTCCTTCAGGTCGGCTTGGACGTCGGTGGATGGCTCCATAAGACCTTCAATACCAATGGTGCGCGTCCTACTATCAACGTACACCACTAGAATGGGGACTTCAGCGGCACTTGCAACATAATGAAAGCCGAGCTTCCACTTGGGATTAGGACTGCGGGTTCCCTCCGGGGTGATGATTAACACGAACTCGTCACGCTCGCGGTAAAGCCCGGCTATATAATCTACTAGCGATGATGCCTGCGATCGATTGACAGGAATCGCGCCGCAGTAACGTAAAAACCAGCCAAGAGGTCCAATAAAGAGAGTGCTTTTAATCAAGACACTTGGTTGCAGTCGAAGGACTGACACAGTTAAAACAAATAGAAAGAAATCCCAATTAGAGGTATGTGGCGCGACAATCAGCACATATTTTTTGTGATCTTCGGGTAAGACTCCTGTTACGCGCCAGCGAATCAGTTTTAATATGATTTTGGACAGAAAGCGTAAAAATGCCGACAGTATTGGGGTTGAGAACAGGGTATAGCGCATGTATATCTCCATTAGGGCTGGGATAATATAACAAATATGGATTCAGATAAATCATGGGTCGCAATCATTCTTTTCGTTAATTTCTTGTGAGCTGATCGCATCACTTGGGGGTATAATTTAATGTATGGAGTAATGATAAAACCACAAGGGAGTAGGTTTTGATCGAAGCATTAAAAACTGATTATTTAATCATTGGAAGTGGCCTTGTAGGCATGGCTTTTGCGGACACTTTGTTCACCGAGACTGATGCCAATATTATTATTGTTGATCGCTATGCCAAGCCGGGTGGCCATTGGAATATGGCCTATCCTTTTGTGACCTTACATCAACCGTCATCTTTTTTCGGTGTTAGCTCAAAAGAATTGAGTCGAGGTGAAATTGACCATATTGGTTTGAATAAAGGTATGGCCGACCTTGCGACCGGCCCTGAGTTACTCGCTTACTTTGATGACGTGATGAGACAACGCTTTTTAGCCAGTGGGAGAGTGCAGTATTTCCCAATGTGCGAATACGAGGGCGATGGAAAGTTTAGGTCGAAACTAACTGGCAAAGAACATGCCGTCTCATACAAGAAGTTGGTCGACGCTACATTTTTAACCATCGCGGTGCCATCCACCCACACACCTAACTTCACCATAGCCCCTGAAGTGACCTTTATGCCTCTCAACGAGCTCCCTAAGGTCACCCAGAAGCCGGAAGGTTACGTTGTCATAGGAGGCGGTAAAACGGGTATAGACGCCTGTTTATGGCTTCTTGATAGCGACGTTGACCCCGAAGACATTACCTGGATACGTTCTCGTGAGGCATGGTTGCTTGATCGCGCCAATACACAACCAACAGAGGCTTTCTTCGACAAGTCTGTGGGTTCCATAGCCGCCCAATACGAGGCGATTGGCGGTGCTAGTTCTATTGCAAATATGTTTGATCGTCTTGAAGAAGGCGGTTATCTGCTGCGTTTAGATCAGACTCTACGGCCGACTATGTTTCACGCGGCCACAATTAGTAAGTCTGAAATTGCACAGTTGCAGCGTATTAAGAGCATTGTGCGTATGGGCCAGGTTAGTGCGATTGAATCAGACCGTATTATCTTATCAAAAGGCGAAATTCCAACCACTACAGGGCACGTACATGTTGACTGCTCGGCAAGCTTGGAGCGTTCGTTTGGCCACAAAAAGCCGTCCCCTATATTTGATGGCGACTGTATTACGCCGCAGATGATACGCGCCTACCAGCCAGCATTTAGTGCTTCGATGGCAGCCTATGTCGAGGTTAACTACGATACAGACGCTGAGAAAAACCGCCTTTGCTCTTTGGTGCCATTGCCCAACAACGATGCGGACTTTATCCCCATGACTTTGGCTATGATGATGAACCAATTTAATTGGTCGCAAGATAAGCCGCTACGCCATTGGATTCGAGAAAATCGTCTCGATGGTTTTACTAAGCTAATCAGTAGCGTAGACAAAGATGACCCGCAGAAAATGAAAATTATGGAGCGTATTAAAGACAATGCCATGCCAGCTATCACCAAGTTACAACAATTTAATGTAGAACTAGCTCAAGGAGCTGAAAATGAGTGAATTTCAAACCTATAAAAATGACCTAACCAAGTCACGTCTGGTTCAGACAGACAAGGCTCAAGCCTTAGCTGACCTAAAAGACGGCGACATTTTGGTCAGTATTGAGCGCTTTGCCTTTACCGCTAACAATGTCACCTATGGCGCCGCTGGCGATACTATAGGCTATTGGAAGTTCTTTCCGGCCACGGCCAACGAGAGCGGTGAGTGGGGCTGTTTGCCCGTTTGGGGCTTCGCGGAAATTACAGCCTCTAAGCGTGACGGGTTGGGGATCGGTGAGCGAATTTATGGCTATTTCCCACCGGCTGATTTTCTTGTTATGTCGCCAATCAAAGTATCTAAGCAGCGTTTCATGGATGGTGCACCGCATCGGGCAGAACTGCCTGCGGTGTACAACAACTATCTGTTAATGTCAGGTGAGGCTAACTACGATGCGTCCAGTGACAATGTTCGCGCTCTGTTAAATCCATTGCATGTGACCTCATTTTGTTTGTGCGATGCCTTACAAGACGCAGGCTATCATGGTGCTGAACAGGTAATTGTTCTCAGTGCGTCTAGTAAAACGGCAATAGGCATGGCCCAAGGGTTAGCAGATGACGCAAGTGCCCCAAGGATTGTAGGCATCACGTCCAGACCAAACTATGACTTTGTGGAGTCTCTAGGTTGTTATGATGAGATTATCTGTTACGACGAGTTAGGTTGTATTGATGCCAGCAAAGCCACTGTAATAGTTGATATGGCCGGTAATAGGGCAGTGTTGGGCGCTATACATGAACCCTTGGGCGACAAGATGCTCAATTGCGTCAGCGTTGGTATGACCCACTGGGAAACACTGGCTGACAATGATCCTCTGGCCGCTCATATTAATCGAGGGCGAAGCAACTTTTTCTTCGCACCGGCCCACGTTCAAAAGCGCATTGGTGACTGGGGTCAAGACGGATTTAATCAGCGTACCGGTGCATTCATGATGGCTCGCATGCAGCAGAGCGCAGGATGGATGAGTGTAGAGACGGTGGCTAATTTTGAGGCGTTCACTAAGGTTTATGCCGACGTAGTGGTGGGTAAAATGAATCCCAATGAGGGCCTTATTGTCTTACCCCTATAGAGTGGTGATGGATGATCCACATGATGGTACTGTCTTGACTAGAAAACATGTCTTAAACAAGGCAAAATACAATCTGGCGTGGCTCTGACGCTGCATTGAAATCCGTTCTTAAGGAATTGTGTGAATGAAACGCTTAGTTATTGGTATGTCGGGTTCTAGCGGTGTGATTTATGGCATTAGAATGCTTGAAGTGCTGGCGAAGAACCCTGAAGTTGAAACGCATCTCATTTTGAGCCAAGCCGCCAAGATGAACATCGGCATTGAGACCGAGTGGTCTGTGGCTGACGTTGAGGCTCTTGCCGATGAGGTTCACAACAACAAAAATATTGGCGCCAGTATTGCCAGTGGCTCCTACAAAACGGCAGGCATGATTGTGGTGCCTTGCTCTATGAAGACTTTGTCGGGCATCGCTAATTCTTACGCAGAAAATCTAATTATCCGCGCCGCTGATGTGATGTTAAAAGAGCGCCGCCAACTGGTCATTGTTCCCCGTGAGTCACCGCTGCATACCGGTCACTGTGAACTGATGCTAAAGGCAAGCCAAATAGGGGCTATTATTTGCCCTCCATCACCTGCCTTTTACACATCCCCTAAGACTGTGGATGACATTATTAATCACTCGGTAGCGCGAGTGCTTGATTTATTTGATATAGAATCCGACAGCCTGCAACGCTGGCAGGGTAATGTCTAAAGACTTCACTAAGCTGCATCAGTTTTTGCACCAAGAGTCGGTATTGACCCTATCTACCCATGATAATGAAGGTGATTGGTCTGCGCCGGTTCTCTATGTCGCTGACACCGCCCAAGACCCATTCGCCTTGTACTTCCTTTCATCCAGTAATAGCAGGCATGTTAAAGCGTTGGCCGAGGGAGATCGTGCCGCGGCATCCATTTATTCAGATTACACCGGCCAGTGGCAGTCAATTTGCGGTGCGCAGATGCAAGTACGGATCTCAGTGCTGAATGAAGCACAGACTGCAAAGGCTCAGCAGGTGTACTTTGACCGTTTTCCTGAAATCAAAGCACTCATTAATGACCCAAAAACGAAGCAAGAGCAGTTGATCGGCGCAGCTTTTGCTAAGAGCTTTTTTTACCGCGCAGATCCATCCTTTGTTCGATTTATTAATAATTCCGATAGTTTTGCCGGCCGCACTGAGTGGCATTTCGCCTAACGTTATTCAGTTAGATTAAACAGCTGTGTATTGCCTCCCCGTGCAACTAAGTTTTCGGTACGCGTCCGTTCGCTTAAAAACCATAACAGCCAGTGATAGTGGTAACCCTGATTATTTTTAGGCCACTCAATTAATGGGATAATACTACTACTGCGCTTGGCGATGATTTGACGCAATGATTGACTATTAGTATCCGCGGTGTTGGCTATTACTCCGGAAATATCAGGGTGCTGAATAAGATCTACTGACTCATCAAGGCCAACTATGGTTATTAGATGTTTTGGGGTCCTGTCTTTAGAATAGTTATTCATCACCCTGATTAGTTTGGGTTTTAAACTCTGGTGGGCTGCAATAATGAGGGGGCAACCGCAGAGTAGTGCGCATCCGACTTGTTGGAGAGCTGAATCAAGCAGATCAGTCTCCCTTATCAGCAGGAGCATGACTCCACGTCCATGCACTGACAGCTGGTTGGCTTCGCCAGTTGGACCAGGAAGTTCAATGGGTATTGCGATATTCTTTAAGGCAATGGCCTGAGTTTCAGGGCTAAGTAAAACAGATCTGTTATCTCCAGATAGAATATTGATGCGTTCCTTTATGGAGGTGCTTTGCCACTGCTGCATCGCCTTTGATGCGAGAGAAACCTTAACTATCTCATTTCCCCTTCTGGTTTTTTCGATTAGGCTAAAGGTGGGGCCGCCACTAGTTAGTGATAATCCGATCTCATCCTTTACCGAAGAAAAACGAAAAAGATAATTCGGCCCTCCAGCTTTGGGTCCGGTTCCTGATAGGCCACGCCCACCAAACGGATTAACACCAACGACGGCTCCGATCATGTTCCGATTAATGTAGACATTGCCAGCAATGGTTTTTCTAAAGACTGTGTCAGCAAAAGCCTCAATGCGGCTGTGAATGCCTAGAGTAAGCCCATAACCGGTATCGTTAATCTGTTGTATGACTTGCTCGAGTTGACCTGCAGAGTAGCGAATGACATGGAGTATTGGGCCAAAGACTTCTTCGTTAAGCTGATCCAGTGAATTTATTTCAAAGACATGAGGCGCGACAAAGCTACCATTGTCGCAATACTCATTGAGTTCAACC
>JACNKP010000022.1 GCA_014381985.1 SAR92 clade bacterium | reverse complement strand
TTCACTGCAACGGGTGGTGTTTCCCTTGGGCGATAACAGCTGTTAGCGGCACTCAAGTCTGTTTACGAGAAGTCCGCGCCGATGCTATCTGGGCGGCTCTAAAACAGCATGATGTGACTCTTCTATGCGGTGCACCGGTGGTGATGTCGACGATATTAGCAACAGACCCGAGTGAGCGCCCTCAGCTGCCAAGTAGTGTGGATTTCTTTACCGCTGCTGCTCCACCTCCTGAAAGAGTTTTGGCTGATATGCGTGATGCTGGATTTAATGTCACCCATCTCTACGGCCTTACCGAAGTGTATGGCCCTGCAGTAGTTAACGACTGGCATCAACGATGGGATGAACTTCCCGGCTCTGAACAGGCTAGATTAAAAGCTCGACAGGGTGTGCGCTACCACGGCCTGGAATACCTCGACGTCCTAGACCCTAAAACGATGACGCCTGTACCTCGAGATGGTGAAACTCTCGGTGAGGTAATGTTTAGGGGCAATGTAGTGATGAAGGGTTATTTAAAAAACAAAGCAGCCAATGAAGAGTCTTTTTCAGGAGGGTGGTTTCATTCAGGCGATTTGGCCGTTATACATCCCGATGGCTATATTCAACTCAAAGATCGCTCAAAAGACATTATTATCTCAGGTGGAGAAAACATCTCATCCATTGAAATAGAAGAGGTATTACATAAATATAGTGACGTAGTCACTGCCGCCGTGGTGGCAATGCCGGATGAGAAGTGGGGCGAAACACCTTGTGCCTTTGTCGAACTAGACCCAAATAGTCAAGCTTCAGAAGCAGACATCGAAGACTGGTGCCGCCAACATTTGGCAGGCTTTAAAGTTCCCCGTCATTATGTCTTTGAAGTCATCCCTAAAACCTCCACAGGCAAAGTACAAAAATTTGCGCTCCGCCAGCGAGCAAAAGAAATGATAAATAGCCAATAAACCACTGTAGACTATAGTGCTGAGTATGTATTGATATGTATGCTACCAATATTTAGTTGAACTTAAATCATAGTGGAGCGATAAGCTCTGGGAAAAGAAATGAAGCAAGAGTCATACACGCCAGAAGATATCTCTATCCAACTGCGCAACAAAAAGCATGAGTTGGCCGACTGCCTTGGCAGAGATTGGTATGATAATCATCCGTTTAAAACGGCTTGGTTTAACGCCATGTCAATTACTTTTCCACTCGGTGAAAAATCGTTCATTGACAGTGTGCGGCACTATGCAGACAAGATTACTGATCCTAAGTTACAGAGTGAAATTAAACATTTTTGTGGCCAAGAAGGCATTCATCGCCGCGAGCATGAACTCTATAATATAACGCTGTGCAAAGAGCGCGGCTATGACCTTAATTACCTCGAAGGGCGAATAGCCCGAAAAATCAAAGAGTCCGACACTAAGCTTAGCTCGATTCAACGTCTATCTGTGACGGTCGCACTCGAGCACATTACAGCTGTTCTGGCGGAGAGAATGTTAGGTGATCAAGTTGACGCGAATGGTGTCATTGAAGGGCCAATGAAAGAGTTATGGACCTGGCATGCAGCAGAAGAAATGGAGCACAAAGCAGTTGCCTTTGATGTTTATCGGTCAGTCACTCAAAATAAGTCGTACAGCGAAAAAATGCGTAAGTCTTCGCTGAGACTTGCTACATTCTTTCTAATACAGGATATTTTTGTGGGCATGATTCACATGCTACGCCGAGATAAAAAGCTGTGGAATATCAAAGTTTGGATTGAAGGGGTACAGTTTTTATTAGGCAGAAATGGCTATATACGCACGTCATGGCCAGCCTACAAAGAGTACTTTAAAGACGATTTCCATCCCTGGCAACGTGACACTCGGCCTTTACTAGAAAGCTGGGAAGCCGGTCAGCTCAGTCATGAATAATTAAATATAGGCAGATTTCTCAAGGGCAATCTTCGTAAAAATTCCTTTAAGACTAGACGTTAGCGTTTTCGAGAAATGCTCTCAGTGTTCTTCATTTAACGCTCATACTCAGAATTCACCACTACAACGTCCACCGTAGAAATTGTCCGCGCAGCATCCTTTATCAATCGTGGAATATAGCTTTCATCACCTCCATTAAGTCGATGGTTGTCAGTGATATCAATAACATCAGCGACATGACGAAAAAATGCTTTGACGGTCGTAATTTGCAGCTGCAACCACGACTCTTTAGAGGTCTCACGCTTGTCTCGTTTTAAAATTATACGTTTACCAGCGTGACTGTAGAACGGTTCTGGAGGAAGATGAACCACAATATCGCCTTCATTGGCTATTCGATAATGGGGGCCGATGACAGCACTATTGAGACTGGCAGCAAAATTCTCGTCACCAGGCCGAGGGCTACCAAAGGTATAGATACCATAGACCTGATGATGCTCCCTCGTTAACACACCACCATAGAGTGAGGCCAGAGCTCCCCCAAAACTATGGCCAGTAATCCATATTTTTTTACTTTCTGATCCAAATTTTTTAACTATTTCAGTGAGTCCTTGTGCCGCTGAGTCAAGAGCATCTTGAAATCCTTTATGAGTACTGCTGTCAGTGAATGGGCCAGTCTCAGTGATTGCCGTGAAATTAGCCAACCAATCCTTTAAATCGTCGTTACCACGAAAAACAACCACAATATTATCGTGGTCAGCCATTACATAGCACTGCATATCAATACGATGACCTTCGGTAACTTCTAAAAACTGTACCTGAGAGAAACCCCAATCTGACGCCCTCGCGATAATACTTTTCTCGCTTTTATAGGACAGCTGGCAGGCAAAGGCCAATGAAAGGGCATTTTGTGGATGGTATCGCTTACTGATTTTTAAGGGGCCAAAATGATTTTTCCCAACTGACATAAAGCGACCCCAATGATGGCTCGTTAACTATTCCATTATCTAATGACGTACTATTTCTTTTACCTACACTGAAACTTAGTCGATAAAGCCTGGTAGGTTTAAATCAGCACGACGCCAAAATAACACATTGAAAATAGAATTAAAGACTAGCAGGTCTTGCTGGTGAGCCTTGTAAAAAAGGGCCATCAACACAAATACGCTGGCCATCGGGCGCTGCACAGGCTCCACAGATACCCACACCACACTTTGTTAAGTAGTCAATGGCACTAAAAATCTGATCATCACGGCAAAACTCACGCTGCACTGCAGCAGCCGCATGTACCATAGGCGAAGGACCACAGTTATAGAACACCAATGTATCCAGCTCAGCCTGGGTCATCTCCTCCAAACGGGAGCGCAACAGCTCCGTGACAACCCCCTTAAAACCCTCACTACCGTCGTCGGTAGCCACATGTACAGTAGCAATTCTCTGACACTCGTCAAGATAGTAGAGGCGCTCTGCGGTACGAGCACCCGTAAATATTTCAGCGTCACCAAAATCTCTAGCCAGTTGATACACGGCCGCTAGACCGGTTCCACCCGCAACAGCCATAATCTTGGCATCTTCAGGTGGCAATACTGGAATGCCGTGTGGGCCACGCACGTAGACTTCAGTTCCAACTGCTAAATCCATTAATTCGTGAGTAAAGATACCTACATCAATAACCGCTAATTGAAAAGGATCATCTGAAAGAGCTGAAAAAGGCTTTTCGCCTACCCCGGGTATCCAGAGAAAAACAAATTCACCAGCCTGTATGTTGATCTTTCGATCAAAGGTCAGAACACAAATATCCTCACACACACGCTTGTTTTCCACCAGCACAACAGGCTGAAAGTCCATATCAATATCGTAGCGAATATGTGCCTCAGCTTTATTACTATCAAAGCAGATATCAGATTCAAGCTGACTAAAATAACTTCCAATATCATCGGTAGTCATGCCCGTAAGCGCAGATCCCACCCCAACAATAGTAGACCCAGCGTCAATGAATTCTCGTACATCAGAGGCACTACTTACACCACCACAACCAATAATAGGGACATCAGTCACCGCTGCAATTTCACGAATACATTTAAGTGCGATAGGTAGAACACCTTTACCCGACATCCCTCCTGCGCCGTTACTTAATACAGGCTGACCATGAGAAGACGTATAACCAGGCCCTACAGTGTTAATTGCGCAAAGACCATCGGCCCCACCAGCCACTGCGGCGAGTGCTATCTCACTAGTATTCGATGTGTTGGGCGTTAATTTTGGAATCACAGGGATATCAACAACAGCTTTGACCGCAGCGGTCACTTCCCGAACCATATCTGGATCCTGGCCCATCGCCATACCATAACCTTTTGCATGCGGGCAGGAGAGATTGAGTTCTAGACCATCGGCCACAGGCGCCATAATCTTAGCCACTTCTACAAACTCTTCGATACTACCGCCAAAGATTGACACCAGCAAAAACCGATCGTCAGGAATACGTAACGTCGACATTGCCACAGCAGAGGCCTCAGCACCTGGGTTAGTTAGGCCTACGGCATTGACGAAACAGCCCGGCGCATACTGACTATAAACAGGTTCACGATTACCCGCGCGTGGTGTAGGACCAACACTTTTCGTCGTTATTACGCCAATCTGTGGCATATGATCAAACATAGCCTGAATAATCGAGGTTGCAGTGGTAACAATTCCAGAAGGAATCGTGAATGGCCCCGATAGGGTCTTGCCAAGAAATTCTGTTTTCAAGATGGTTCGCTCGAAACTTGTTTAATGATATTTATGTAGGTGATGATTATACCGATTTTACAAAATTAATCTGCTTCCAATTTACCTAAAAACCCTGGCTAGTTAAGGTGAAATTAATAGTACAAGTATGGCCTGATCTTTATTTTAAGACTCGTAAAAATTGGGCGTATAAAGATGAGATAAGTATCCATAGTTGCTGTTCGACTGATCATTAAGATTATCGAATCTAATACTATTCCTATACAATTTGCAGTTACAGTGTCACAGTTAAGTGATAATTTTTGCCAAAACTTTAAGGGACAAACCTTATGCTGATCCAGCACACAGGAGACCGAAGATGGATGATGACCATCCTGCTGATCACTGTGCTGTCAGGCTGTGCGAGTGTTACTGCTGGGCCTATAACGACGCCGGCAGCAATATTCATCATTGTTGACGGTATTCCTGCGGACGTACTGGAAAATACAGCCACACCCGTACTGGATTCAATTGCCGGCAAAGACGGCTATACGAGAGCCTTCGTCGGCGGAGAGGTTGGAGGGGCGACCCAAAGCCCAACGTCTTCGGCGATCGGCTACAATAATTTGCTAACAGGGACCTGGGCCAATAAGCACAATGTTTATGATAACCAGGTCGGTGATCCGAATTACGCCTACTGGGATATCTTCAGAATAGCCAAAGAGCACGACCCGACATTGCATACCGCTGTTTTTTCTACCTGGACGGACAATCGCACCAAACTGATTGGTGACGGCCTAGAGGAGGCTGGTGGCAACAAACTGGATTATGCGTTTGATGGCTTCGAACTTGATACTGAACGTTTCCCGCACGATCTGTTAGCAAATTACATCCGCGCTATCGACGATCTCGTCACAGATGAAGCGGCGAGATATGTTGAGTCAGACGGGCCAGATTTATCATGGGTCTACCTGGAATACACCGACTCTGTAGGCCATGGCTATGGCGACGGGCCGGAACTGACGGCCGCAGTGCAACACATGGACGGCCAGATCGGTAAAATTTGGAGCGCTGTGCAAAAACGGCAACAGGCATATGACGAAGACTGGATAATCATAATTACCACCGACCATGGGCGCGATGCTAAAACTGGCCATGGCCACGGAAATCAGAGCGAACGAGAGCGGACGACCTGGATAGTAACCAATAGCGATGATCTCAATGAGCACTACTATCAAACGCCAGCGATTGTTGACATCCTTCCCTCAATTGCTGCGCATCTTAGACTTAAAATTCCCGAGAACATTCGGAATCAACTTGACGGTCAGAGCTTCATTGACTGACTGCTGCGCAATCCACTCATCAACCTGAATAACAGCACCAACGAGATCGAAAAAACCTGCCGCTACATCGGCTTTATGCACGTGGCCATGCACCTGATATCCATGCCATTATTGTATTAACCGCAACCCTTGCCGACGAGTATTCCCGGCCTCCCCCGACAGGCGGGGAGTGTGTATTACTTGTGAGAGTAATTAAATCAATATAGACCCAATAATCTCTGCAAAATATATTAAACTAAGCACTTAAGGGTTAGCTGTGTAGAATATCGCTTAGTTAGCCCAAAGGACAAAATAACTAATTTTTTGAGAGGATCTCCATGTCTAACCTTAATACAACGCTTAACTCACTGGCTAAACCATTTACTGGATTAGCACCTTGGTTGCTAAGACTAACATTGGGCATCGCATTCTTCTTGCACGGTTACGGTAAATTTCCTTTACCACCTGAAAAAATGGTTGGCTGGTTTGGCAGTATTGGTATCCCAGCACCTGAAATTGTTAGCAGCATGGTGGCCATTGGTGAAACAACAGCAGGTGTTGGCATTATCTTAGGAGGCCTGTTGGGCAGTTCACTGGGTCACTTAATCACCAGACTTTCAGGTGGAGCAATAATGATCATTATGATTGGTGCATTTTCTATAGCGCACGCTGACTGGTTCATAACAACTAAGTTATTTACCAGCGAGCAAATTTTTCTGTTCGCTCTAGGCACATATTTTGCCATTAAAGGCAACGATTAAACTCTACGGTTATATTGCGCCCATAGGGGCCCTACCCCCCTATTTTGAGCACAACAGTAGCCTTAATAGCTATTTCATTCTTTACATCGAATGATACAAATTGAGACACAATATTAATGTACGTTCCTTCTATTTTTTATAAAGTGTATGAAAAAACACTTCGCAGACAGCTTTTTGCAGCCAAAAGGCCTCATCATATGGGCCTCATCGTAGATGGCAATCGACGCTTTGCAATGGCGCAAAAGCTAGCTACGAGAAAAGCTGGCCATATGGCTGGATCCGATAATTTAGAAGGATTTCTAAGATGGTGTTTAGATCTCGACATTAAAATGGTCACCTTATATGGCTTCTCTACAGAAAACTACAATCGAAGCGGAGAAGAAGTAGAAGAGCTGATGAGTATTATTTTGAATAAATTTCGAACACTAAAGACCGACCCTTTAATTGCAGACGAAAATGTTAAAATCAAAGTCATCGGCAGGCGAGATCAGCTCTCACAGGAAATGAACAAAGAAATAGATTCTGTAGAAGCTCAAACAGCTGAGAATGATGGCTTTCAGCTAAACATTGCGATTGGCTACGGCGGTCGCGCGGAAATAGTCGACGCGGTCAAGAAAATCGGTGAGCGGATTAAGATTGGCGAAATAGATATTGACGATATTGATGAGCAACTTCTCTCCAATCATCTCTACACAGAGGGCATGCCTGACCCAGATCTCATTATTCGCACCTCAGGTGAGGAAAGGTTGTCTGGGTTTTTATTATGGCAAAGCGCCTACTCAGAACTCTATTTCACCGAGATATTTTGGCCCGCCTTTCGTAAAATTGATTTTTGGCGAGCGATAAGGGTCTGGCAGCAACGTAATCGACGATTTGGCAAGTAAGGCAGTTGAAACATCCAATAATTACTGCGATTGGCCGTAACCATAGTAATCGGCGATGGCCAAACCTGCCGCCACGCTCGTAAAAGGGTCATGTTCCACCACCTTCCCAGCAAACTGATTATCGAGAATATCTTTTACTGCAGGAATCAATGAAGAGCCTCCAGTACGTAATACTAGATCAATATCCGTTGCTTCTAAATCAGCCTTACTTAGAATAAGAGTAATGGCCTGCTCTAACTCAAACAGAGCATCAGAGATCATCACCTCAAACTCCCACCGTTCTAACTCAACTTCAATATCAAGCTGAGGGATATCAAGTGTCGCGGATTGCTGTACAGAGAGGCTCGCTTTAAAGTCCTTTATCGCCTCAAAAACCTGGTAGCTATAATTTTGCCTAATAAGGTCATAAAGGCGCCTAAATTTATCTGCTGCAACATCATCCTCAGCCATACGTTGCATGACCGGTGCAGTATATTTATTTTGGTTAAGCATATAGCTGACGGGCCAATTGATCAGTAAATCTTCGAAATCGCCAAAGGGAAAAAGAGTATCAACAGTGAGTCCGTCGACGACACGACTCCATCGTTCCCCTTTACCCAACAGAGGAAACACTAGCTCTCTAAAGATGATTTGATCAATTTTATCTCCACCAAGCGCAATACCATGGGTAGCCTCAACTTTAAAGGAATCGTCAAGACGTCGCAAAATACTAAAATCCAAGGTGCCACCGCCAAAATCAACTGTCAGCAATCGCTGGTTCTGGCGATCGGACTGGTTGTGTAAAAAGCTGATGGCAGCCGCTGTCGGCTCAGGACAAAAACTTTGTTCTGCGATACCGGCATGACGATAAGCCTCGCTAAGCCGGTCCAGTGCAACAGTATTGCGCTGCTGTTCGTTTCCCTCAAAATTAACAGGATGACCAATACAGGCGTGATCGGCCAAATCTTGGATGTCTCTATCTGACATTTGCCTAATTGCATCCCGCAGTGCACCGCGAATGCCAACCAGTATCGGTGTAACTAAAGCCACCAACCTAAACGGCCGAGAGAATATTAATGTCCTATCACTGGCCAGATTACCTAGAAGCCTTTTGGTACCCCGAAACAAGCGTCCAGGTAAGCTTCCATCATTAAAAGCTTGACCATAAACTTTACTTGTTTCACCTTCACCAGCAGGCCCATCTGGTCCTCCAGCACTGGTCCTCGCCTCGCCCAACACCTCAACGCTCAATTCGACCTTTCGGCCTTGATTGCCTTTAATATACTCGTCTATCGCCTCCTGCCCAATCTCTGCCATAAAGTCTCGGTCAATGTAATTGGCTGAAGGCATAATTGGATTATGGGCAGTTAGCTTAACTAACTTTACACGCTGGCCATCAAATATCGCAGCAGCGCTATTACTCGTGCCGAAATCTATACCGATGCCAAGCTTGGGGCATGATGAATGTGATTTTTTTTCCATGAATAAAACGCTAGAAATGAATTAACGGAGCCATTTTATCCGAAAATTAAACGCAAGGAACTAAAATACTTATGCGTAAAGTATAAATTTACGATAATTCAATGGGTATATCTTTTGGCGAATAGCTATAATCGAAAATTCTCCAATGAGAGAGTGCTCTGTGTCATTGTTTGGTATCTTTTATTATCTGCGCAGCGTCAGTTCAGTCAAACAATTTAATTAGACTGCTAATCGTTCAACGGAAATTTTATCCATGGATCGTCAACAAGCTTTAGATATACTCTCCGCCCCTGGCATGCCTCTAGAAATGACGAGTGTTGAGGTCTATGGGGAAACCCGTCGCGCCTATAAAAATGCACCCCCAAGTCTTCGAGAGTTGTTCGCTCAAAACCTCAGCGATGAGACCTTCTTAGTATTTGAAGAAGAGCGCTATAGCTTTAATGACACCTGGCGGTTAGCTTCAGCAATTGGTAACGGTCTAGTAAAGGAATATGGGATTGAAAAAGGTGATCGAGTTGCCATCTGCATGCGCAACTTCCCTGAATGGATCATCGCCTTTCAAGCAATTACCTCCGTGGGTGCAATCGCTGTGGCGATGAATTCTCTATGGCAGGCGGAAGAACTTATTTACGGTATTAATGATTCTGGCTCAAAGCTTCTGGTCGCTGACCAAGAGCGCGTGAACCTATTGAGCAAGACCCTGATACCCTGTGACGTTTTGGTCGTCCGTGGTGATCCTGGAGATACCCACTCTCGATGGGAAGATCTGAGAGAACGTCATGGCGGCATTGAGATGCCAGATGCCATCATTAAAGCCATTGATGATGTGATTATTTTATACACCTCAGGCTCCACCGGCCGCTCAAAAGGCGTGGTCTCTAGTAATCTGGCCGTGGTTAGCGCCCTACTTAGCTGGGAAATCTCTTTACAGGTTTGGATGATGGTTCGAGAAGCTCCACTTGATCCACCTAAACAGCAGCCGTCTGGCTTGCTGGCAGTTCCATTGTTTCACGTCTCTGGCAGTCACGCGGTATTTCTAATGGCCTTTAGAGCACAAAATAAGCTTGTTCTAACGAGAAAATGGGATCCAGCTGAAGCCGCTAGGCTCATAGAAAAAGAGCAGATTAGTTCTTTTATCTCGCCATCGGCCATGACCAGTGATCTTATTTATCACGCCAAACAAGGAGGGCATGATCTATCGAGTCTTATTTCGGTTGGTGGGGGGGGTGCTGCGCGGGCACCTGAGCAAGTCAAAAGTATCGACACCATATTTGATAATGCCCTACCTAATACCGGATGGGGTATGACAGAGACTAATGCCATTGGCACTGCTATCGCCGGCGAACTCTATCTGGAGAGACCCAATAGCTCCGGCTTGCCTGCTGCTGTGTTAGACATAAGAATAGCCGACGAGGACGGCAATGAACTTTCTGCGGGTCAACGAGGCGAAGTACAGATTAGAGGCACGTCAATGTTTCGTGGTTATTGGAATAACCCACAAGCCACTGCAGAGTCCCATATGGATGACTGGTTCCTGACGGGTGATGTCGGTTACCTTGATAATGAAGGTTATCTGTTCATCGTTGATCGAATTAAAGACATGGTTATTCGTGGCGGTGAAAATATAGGCTGTGGTGAAGTTGAGGCTGCACTACTAGAGCACCCATACGTGCGCGAAGCCTGCGTATATTCGGTGCCTGATGATCGGCTTGGTGAAGAAGTCGGCGCGACCGTTTTTTGCGTTGATAGTGTCGATGAAAATGAGTTACGCCACTTCCTTAGTAGGCAGTTGGCAAAATTTAAGATCCCTCGTTATTTTAATTTCACCGATGCGACTCTACCGCGCACAGCATCAGGAAAGATTTTTAAACTTGAGATTCGCAACCAAGGTTTAAAGAAAATTTTGGATAGACAGCACTAAATTCAAAGCGTTAGTTCAAAGCGGTTTTTAAAGCGATTTTTAACCACCTTGTTGGAGTCAAAAATACGTCCATTCATCGCTATATAGACTCCAGAGTCTACTATTTGTAGGGCCCCAATAGCGCAACCGATATTAAAAACCGCATCATTTTCAGCAAAAGCTGCCGGTTGCAACGCACCAGTGAGAATAATTTTCTTTTCATCAAAATTTTTCAACCAATTAGCAGTCTCAACCATGCCATCCGTACCGTGGGTAATTATAATATGCTCAGCATCACTCTCTTCAACGGCTCGGTGAATCAATTCTCGATGCCGATCGGTCATATCAAGACTATCCACACGCATCAGTTGGTTGAGACTCACATCGAAATCCACATTCATCTTGGCTAGCAAGGCCTCAATGACTGGGGCCCCTACCTGGAATTCGCTCGCCGCATCAAAATAGACCTTATCAATGGTTCCCCCTGTGGTCAGAATCACCAGCTTATTCATCGAGGCCTCCTGGAGACAAGTGTTGAAAAAAAATCGTTGGTACCTTTAATATTAAAAGTGATTGAGTAGATTGCTGATATAAAACGCGTATAGTGTAATACAAATTCATACACTACTAGACCTAAATTAAGGCTGATCCAATTAAATATTAGGATCGTAAAACCCTCAATTAGAAAGGTAGTTTATATAATGTTGGGCTTCACAATTAAACTTGTTGATGAAAACGAAGAACCGAGCAAGAAAACTGTATTATTGAGCACTGAGAAGCGCTCTGATCAGTGGTCCATGTTGCTGGTGTCTGTTGCTGAAACTCGTGACAGGCGCGCTTTTAGCCAGCTATTCACCCATTTTGCACCTCTACTGAAAAGTTTTGCTCAAGCAAGCCGTCATGAAGGATGGTTTCCAGGCTTAAGCGAGGATTTAGTGCAAGAAGTCATGATTAAGGTATGGCAGAAATCGGCAAGCTACAACCCAGAAAAAGCCTCTGCAACTACTTGGATCTATACAGTGGCTCGAAATTGTAGAATCGATATGCTTCGGCGCAAGAGTAATACTCAGCACCTACCTCTTGAGAACGAAGATTTCTGGCATGAAGCAGACGAAGAGACCCCCGTCTCTTTAATGAGACAAAAACGTAGTGAAGACAAGGTTCAGTCATGTCTTGCCCGACTGCCAAAAGAACAAGACGAGATCCTTCGCAAGGTCTATTTAGAAGGTAAATCACATGCAGAGGCATCCAATGAACTTGGTTTGCCCCTAGGAACGGTCAAATCAAGAGTGCGGCTAGCACTTCAGAAAATGCAAATTCTGGTAGCGCCAGAATTTAGAGACGAAATTTTATGAGTACAGTTAACCACCATCCTGAATCCTCAATGTTAGTTGATTTTTCGGCTGGTAATCTTGCAACCGCTCCATCCATATGTGTTTCAGCGCACCTACACTTTTGTAATCAATGTCGTAATGAGTTATTACGCCTTGATCAGGTGGGCTCGAACTTGATGAGTGAAGTAGAACCAACGGAGGTAGGTGAGCACTTATTTGATTCGGTGATGAGCCAAATTGACCAATTACCTGAAAGTGATACGGCTGAGGTAAGTAGCACCTCCGATATGGCTGACAGCCGCTATCCACTCTTAGTGAATAAACTCATTAATGGTAGTGAATCTGTGCCCAAATGGCGCCGCCTGTCCCGCTGGTTAGATGTGGCTCAGGTTACAACGGGCCAAAATGAGTATGAAGTTGCCCTGCATAAAATCTGTGCTGGGGGAAAGACGCCACGACATAATCATGGTGGTCAAGAATTTACTGTGGTGCTTAAAGGCAGCTTTTCTGATGAGCAAGCTGTTTATAAAGAAGGTGATTTCTTGTCCTGCCAACCAGGTGACGTTCACCAACCACTAGGGGCTCAGAATGGTGAATGTATTTGTCTTTCAGCCTTAGCTGCCCCAATTGAGTTATCTAGTCCATTCGGGTTTTTGATGAAGCCGTGGCTGCGTATTAACCCAATGTAGGCTGGCAGCAATTTAAAAACCGCGCTATAGCCGCACATTAATGCCCTGCTTCGCCATAAATTGCTTGGCCTCAGGGACACTGTGCTCACCAAAATGGAAAATACTAGCGGCTAAAACCGCATCAGCCTTACCGTGGATAATCCCATCAGCTAAATGTTGCAGAGTTCCGACGCCGCCGGAAGCAATCACAGGAACATTAACCTCGCCGCTTACCTTAGAGGTCAAATCTAAATCAAAGCCATTTTTAGTGCCGTCTCGATCCATACTAGTGAGTAAAATCTCACCTGCACCAAGTTCAGTCATTTTTCTTGCCCATTGGACAGCATCGATACCCGTAGGTTTGCGTCCGCCATGGGTGAATATCTCCCAACGTGGATTTTCACCATGATTCACCTGTTTGGCATCAATGGCGACAACAATACATTGAGAACCAAATCGTTGAGCTGCTTCACCAACGAATTCAGGGTTGAATATAGCCGCTGAGTTAATCGCCACCTTATCAGCACCTGCATTTAATAAATTACGGATGTCCTGTAATTCGCGCACACCGCCGCCCACAGTCAAAGGAATGAACACTTCGCCTGCCATCCGCTCAACGGTGTGTAAGGTAGTATCACGTCCTTCATGACTGGCGGTGATATCAAGAAAGGTTATTTCATCTGCACCCTGTTCGTTATAACGGCGCGCAACTTCTACTGGGTCTCCAGCATCACGTATATCAACAAACTGAACACCTTTAACAACCCGGCCTTTATCAACATCCAGACAAGGAATGATACGTTTGGACAGTCCTAGGCTCACTCGATTTGATCCTCAAAGAGATGTCCTAATTTACCAGCCTTAGTAGAAAGGTACTGCACATTATGGGGGTTGCTATCAGTCTGGAGAGGTTTGCGCTCAACAACATCAATACCCAATTCTATAAGGGCATTAATTTTACGAGGATTATTGGTCATTAACTGGACTTTTTGAGACCCTAAATGCGCCAACATGGGTGCGCAAATAGAGTAATCACGCATATCTGCACCAAACCCTAGGCGCTCATTTGCCTCAACGGTATCAGCTCCCTCGTCCTGCAAATTATAAGCACGAATTTTGTTTACCAGACCAATGCCTCGTCCCTCTTGCCGAAGGTACAGGATAGCCCCACGCCCCTCGTCCGAAATACGTTTCATCGCCTCATGCAGCTGCTCGCCGCAATCACAGCGCAAACTGCCCAAGGCATCACCGGTAAGGCATTCGGAATGAATTCTAAGCAACAAAGGCTCATCAGTACCGCAGTCCCCCATGGTAATAGCGATATGCTCTTTGCCTTTGAAAGGATCTTCAAACCCATGGATATCAAAGGTTCCCCAACGAGTGGGCAACTTAGAAGATTCGATGTAACGAAGCACTGATAACGACTCCAATATTTGTTAACAATAAGGTTGGCATTGTACAACCAACCCCTAGCTAATACAGAATTTTCAGAAATACTGGCTAAATCAGGCCTATATTATACTTTGGCTTCGTACTCCGGAAAATGGCCTAGCCACTTCCGCACAGACAAACCAATCATGATAGCTATCAGCACTGCCGACACAAGTACCGCAGTGCTAACATTAAAGAGCTGAAAGAAGACCATTAAAAAGCTTGCTGCAATTAGCAGTAGCAACAGAAGCACTAGACTAATAAATCGATGATTAGTCTCAACAACCAAATATAAGCAAGGTATCAGCAACAGGGTTATCGTCGATGCAAACAGAATCCCGAAGCTAAGGGACAGGGCCATAGGTATAACGAATTGCGCCTGAACACTGGTCTCAAATAGCAATGGTAACAAGCCAACAAATGTGGTCAACGTCGTTAGCAATATGGCTCGAAAGCGTTTTTTACCTGCATTTAAGATCGCATCTTCAGAAGACAGGTTGTCGGCCTTTCCTCTATTCGCAAATTCAACTAAGATCAAGCTATCGTTTACAACAACACCCGACAAAGCAATGATGCCAAATATAGACATTACATTAATCGACACATCAAATAGAACATGACCCATTACTGCGCCGATAAAACCAAAAGGAATCACCGACATAATGACGATCGGTTGGATATAAGATCGTAGCGGCACTGCCAGCAAACCATAGATCAAAAACATGGATGCCAGAAAACCAACACCCATCTTTGCGTAATACTCGCTCTGCTCTTGCGTTCCACCACTCAATCGAAACTCAACGCTGGGATATTTTTTGAGCAGAGTGGGTACTAGGTTTTCTTTTACATCTTTTACGACCTCCCCACTTTGGACTTTCTCTGCTTCAACTTCAGCGGTGACTGTAACAGTACGTTTCCGATCTAACCGATCTATCGCAGTGAGTCCCAGTCCAAGAGCAATGTTGGCTACTTCGCCTATGGCAATAGCTTCCCCACTAGCCGTTCTAATATGCATGTTCTCTAGCGTGGAGATAGTGCCTCGCTCCTCTAGCGGATATCTAACCATTACTTTAATAGTGTCTGAATCCCGCTGGATACGCTGTGCCTCTTCACCATAAAACGCTTGTCTTACTTGCCCCGCGACATCTGAAAGTCGTACACCAACCTGACTAGCGTATGGCTTCAAGCTAATGAGTACCTCTTTACTACCCGAGCCTTGAGAATTGTAAATATCATAGACCCCAGGAAACTTAGTCAAATATTGTTGTAATTCAGCACTAGCCAAAGTTAACTCATCGGGATCAGTTCCCGACAAAGACAGACTGATTGCCACTCCAGATGGGCCCTCACTAGAAAAATATCGTTGCTTTCGCACGTTGGGTAGCAAACCTACCTCAGTGCGCCACCATCTTTCGATTTCATTTGCGCTAACACTACGAAATTCTGACCTTGTTAGCACTACGCGAAACGAGACCTGATCGTCGCCTCTTCCAAAAGAGGCAACATGGTCAACAAGACCAACAGTGTCGGGATTTTCAGCGCGATACTCTTTATCTATTTTGTATATTGCCTCTTCTATATGGGCAATTGTCTCTGCAAGATTCTCCGTAGACGTACCATCTTGCATAATGATTTCCGCCTGAACATTATCACCAGGCACCCGAGGAAAAAATTCAACGCGAGCAATGCCACTATTCATCGCACCAAGAATAATGATCAAGATTGCGCCAAATCCAGCTAGCGTAATGTACCGATTGCGTAGCGCCTTTCTTAGCCCGGGTTCATAAACATTCTCAATAAAATAATCCAATCCAGTGGCAACTTTAGTCTGAAAGCGACCAATCATGGCCATTATTCCCGTTGGCCGTTGACCGAATTTTAGGCCTACAAGATGCGCGGGAAGGATTAATTTTGATTCGATTAAAGAAAACACTAGGCATAGAATCACAACAATACCGATCGCACGGGTAATGCCGTCAAAGCTTCCTCCAATAAAGATGATCGGGAAAAATGCTGCCATGGTGGTTAGCACGCCTATGGTTGATGGCGTGGCTACTCTTTTAGTGCCAGCTATGACGGTCTCTACGGAGGTGGAATATCCCGCAGCAGGAATCTGTCCCGCATCAAGCTTTGAGCGATAATCTTTTTTGGCTTCACTAAACACGCTCTCACCAATGACGATAGCATCATCCACAACAATGCCCAGAACCATAATAAAGGCAAATAGACTGAGAATATTGACCGTTACTCCGCCAAATGGCATCAACCAAAATGCGCCAGCAAAACTTACTGGAATACCCAGTATCACCCACAGTGCTACTTTTAAATTGAGAAAAATACCTAACACTAGGGCTACCAAAATTCCGCCTATCAAGAGATTTTCAGACATCATAGTAAGCCTGCCATTAAGACTATAAGCCTCATCGTCAAATACGCTAATACTCAACTTACCAGACATGGACTCCTGTTTTTTTTCAGCGTAGGCGTGTACTGCCTTGCTGATATCGAGTAAATTTTGCCCCTTCAATGAGAAGATACCAACAAAGATGCTACTTTGACGATCAAAGCGATCATCAGATACACTCTCGGTGAACTCATCCCTGACATCAGCAACATCAGAAAGTAACAATTGTGTCCCGTCCACCTCACTTCTAAGTATGATATTTTCAAAATCCTCGCCAATATAAGCTTTCCCCTCCGTTCGAACTAATACATTACCTGACTCCGTTCTAATAATTCCAGCAGGCAAGTCAAGGGAGGACGCTCGTACCGCGGAAGCAACTTCGCTTAAAGTGAGATTAAGTTCACGAAGTCTGTTTTCTCTAACCTCTATTGATATTTCGTATGTTCCAGCCCCCCATAACTGGAGTTCCTTCACCTCAGGTAAGGCTAAGAGCTCGTCATAAATTTCGTCTCCTATTACCTTCTTTTCTCGCTTTGTCATGTCTCCATAGACAGCCACGCCCATACCCCAAAGATTGCGCTCTATTCTCTGTACCGTGGGCTTCTCAAGATCAGCCGGTAAATTAGTAATGCTATCGATGCGATTTTCAACTTGGCTCATTACCTCATTGATATCTTCGTTAGCTTCAACTTCCAAATAGATTCTGGCGTAATCTCGATCAGCAGCCGACGTTATTTTCTTTATACCTTTAAGCCCTTCAAGAGCTGATTCCATAGGTAAAATAACGCCTTTTTCTACCTCAACAGGTGCGGCGCCGGGGTAAGGGGCACCAATGCTGATCATTCTGCTTTCTGATCGAGGGAACATCTCTTTACTGATATTCATCAGTGATAATGATCCTGCAAAAAAAACAAATACCATAACCAAGTTTGCAGCCACCGGATTTTGCGTAAACCAACTAATGAGCCCTTTGGAATTCAGATCCATTATTCTGTACTTCCGTTATTAAACGAATTTTTAATTTCGAGCTTACTGCCTTCAATAGGTGTACCGATAGCACTAACAACAACCTCGGCATCTTCCTTAAGACCCTCACTCACGTAGTAGTAGCCTTCGTCAGAAAACACGACATTCACAGAATTGATGCGCAACCTCTGCATGTCATCCACTACAGCAACCTTAGAACCCTGCAACAAAGCACTGCGTGGCACTTTGAAAACATTATCTAAGGTCTTACCTTTTAATTTTGCAGTGACAAATGTACCCACTAATAGTGGTGGCGTACTCGCCGTCTGCGTTTGATTAAGTCTGTAGGGGTTAGAGATGCGAGCTACCACATATTGAGAGCGATTAAGCTCATTGACAACTCCTTCAGTCCGAACTATCACTGCCGACCAACTAGCCGGATTACCATTTGCCGAACCACTCAGTACAACCGTATTAACGACATCACTATTTTGGAATGACATTGTCTCCATCTGCGATAGATCTTTTTCCGTCAGGGGTAGTCTCACTTCGACAAAATCAATAGCGAATGTTTCACCTAAGCGTGAACCCGTAGTGACATATTGACCAACATCCACCGACTTCAGGGATACCATACCGGCATAAGGTGCTCGAATAGTGGCTCTTTGCAATTTTAGCTCTGCCTGCTTTAGCTGAGCTTTTGCTTGTAGAATATTCGCTTCAGCTTCGGCTAAATAAGGCTTACGCAAGGCCAATATCGGTGCATCCGACTCAGGCCGGCCAGTCATTTCCCACTCTTTTTTAGCTTGGACCGCTCTGGCTTTTTCTAGCTCTAGCAGGGCATTTGCACTAATTAACTGTGCTTTGGCTCGCTGCAAAGCTACCTCATGATCCGTAGGATCAAGACGCATTAAAATATCGCCGGCATCGAAGCTGCCGCCAACGATGTAATAGTCAGAAACCTCAAGAACGGTTCCCGAAACCTCCGAAATTAGAGTTGTTCGAGTTCGTGGCCGCACAGTGCCTTGAGATTCAACTGACAAGGTCACCTCAGTCCGATTAAGTATCTGCGTTTTAACAGCCAATGCTGCCTCAGGCTCCTCGGCCTTTAAAGGCTCTGGTTTCAGCGCAGACATTAATATAGCGAGCATTATGGCGCCTAAAACTAACAATACCGGTACAAATTTTTTCATCAACTTACGTTCCTTATTTCTAGATTAATAACTAATCTACTCGTCTTATTAAGACGCTATTAAACAAATATTAGATTCAGTCCACTTCAAAAATGATCGGGCTATTTATCCTAAAAAAGCAACAGAATCGGGCTAGGCCTCATAATCTATGTTCGCCCACGAAAACTAGGTCTCTATATCCAACCCAGCAGGCTTAGCAGGCCGATACTGACTGCGGTGGCCACACCAGCGGCTATGTCATCAAGCATGATGCCAAGCCCACCCGATATATTTTTGTCCATCCAGCTAATTGGCCAAGGCTTAAAAATATCGAAAAGCCGAAACAAACCAAACCCTAAAATAATTGATGCCCAAGATACGGGCAGCGCAGCCATTGCTACCCACAAGCCGACAAACTCGTCCCAGACTATACCGCCATGATCATGTACGCCTAATCGATCTGCTGCCACACCACAAATATAGACACCTGCCACCGCGCAGATGGCCACAAAAACCAAATAGAACGGAAGAGATAGCTTTGCTAAGAACAACCAAAGTACTAAGGCCAAAAAAGAGCCTACTGTGCCGGGCGCTTTAGGGGAAAGCCCGCTACCAAAGCCAAAGGCCAATAAGAGGACAGGTGATTTAAGTAGTTGTGCATACGTTGGATTATTGGTCAAAATGATCAAAGCCTCTTTCTCTTTCCTGTGACTTAACGCCGTCTACCAAGACAGCCGGACTATTGTCGCTACAGGGTATTATAGAACCTATCCATGTGGCGTCTAATTCGCCCAGCAAGATCCAGTCGTCAACCATCGGATAATGCTCTGCCGGCACTGTAAAGCACAGTTGATAATCATCACCACCAAAGAGTGCCCAGTCGACACATTGACCTTGAAAATTTGCCTCTAAATCTGGGTGTATTGGTAACCTTGAAGTGTGTACGGATGCATCAACCCCACTGGACTTACATATATGGCCTAAGTCAGCCACCAGCCCGTCGGATATATCAATGCACGCAGAAGCCAAAGCTCGTATTTTTAAGCCAATGTTAATTTTTGGATGGGGCTTATAAAATGATAAAAGTAAGCGCTCACTTACCGTATTATCTATACAATTAAGGGATTTATCTTTTCTTGCCGCCAATAAACCAGCCGCCCCATCACCTAAAATCCCTGTCACATAAACTCGATCTCCATTAGCGGCACCGCTGCGTACAAGACCCTCCCCTAAAGGCACCTCTCCTAGCATGGTAATGGTTATTGCCAATGGTCCAGCCGTTGTATCACCGCCGATTAAGGCACAATTATAAGCTATCGCGATTTCTGATAGCCCGTCGCTAAACCCTTTTAACCACTGCTCATTGGCTTTTCCCTGAGGTAGCGTCAAGGCTAACGTGAACCATCGAGGAGCGGCTCCCATAGCCGCCATATCACTCAGATTAACGCAAAGAGCTCGTTGAGCGACTTGATAAGCACTTGCGTCCCCAGGGAAATGCACCTCTTCCACTAAGGTGTCGCTGGCCACCACTAACTGAGCTTTAGAATTAAGGGGTAGATTTATAATAGCCGCGTCGTCGCCAATACCCAAAGCAACGCCCTCTTGACCTGTTAAATCTTTAAAATAGTCTGCGATGATTTCAAATTCGCTGAGCCGGGGAAGTTTAGTTTGGGTCAGAGTATTCCGCTCCGTTATCAGCGTTTAGATGGCTTTATTTTCTTTAATTTCAATGGAGCGAAGGTCTATAGCGACACGATCAAGTACGCCGTTTATAAATTTAAATGCGTCCGTGGGACCAAAGGTTTTCGCCAGATTGACACCTTCGTTTATCACTACTTTATAAGGCACCTCGATTGTGTAGAGCATTTCATAGGTCGACAAACGCAAAACAGCGCGTGATATTGGATCTAACTGTTTATTTTCTCGATCAAGATGAGACTCAAATGCACCATCAACCTCACCTAGGTTTTTAGGAACACCAAACAATATGTTATGGAATAGCTTGCCATCGACTTTAGTCATATTGTGAGCAGTGTGGAATTCAGCCTCTATAGTCTCCAGGTCAGTACCGCTCATTTCCCATGAGTAGAGTGCCTGAACAACCATTCTGCGTGCTTTTTGTCGTTCTCTAGCTTTAGACATCTATGCGTCACCGTCCATCTGTTTAAATATTGTCAACATCTCAAGAACGGTCAAAGCAGCTTCTTCACCTTTATTCTCAGTATTGTTGCCCGAACGCTCCAACGACTGCTCTAACGTGTCGGTGGTCAGTAACCCAAAGGCAACTGGCAAGTTCTCTGTCAATCCAACCTCTCCGATTCCTCGGGTTGTCTCTGAGCAAACATAGTCAAAGTGGGGCGTGTCACCACGGACCACACAGCCCAACGCTATAACCCCATCAAAACGTCCTGTTTGGGCCGCTCTTTGGCTTGCCAGGGGTAATTCAAACGCACCTGGCACCCGATATATCTCAAGAGCATCATCACTTACACCATGACGGCTGAGCGCACGAACTGCCCCCGCCAACAACCCATCAGTCACTTCTGAATTCCAACGTGCTGCAATAACTGCTATGCGCACCGCGCCAACATTGAAACTGCCCTCTTCCGGCTTGTATTCACCCATCTATAATTCCTGTTCTCTTTTGAATTTTCATGATCAATACTATTGGAGACATTAATCGCAATTAACGTATTCAACAACCTCAAGGTCAAAGCCCGAGATTGCGCTAAACTTAAATGGCGCACTCATTAGTCGCATTTTATGCACGCCCAAATCCATCAAGATCTGTGACCCCGTACCTACTTGCTGGTAAACGACGTCACTTGCAGACTGAGCGCCGCCAATACCGGGGTTAACGATCATCTCGATATTGTTGTCGACATCCTCTGCAGTTTCAGAGTGGTACACCAACACCACAGCACCACGGCCTTCCTTAGCAACGCGCTCTAGAGCACTATGAAAAGACCAAGATTTGAATTTCCCTCCCGATTCCAGAGCCAAGATATCTCTTGCAGAACGATTAATATGAACTCTTACTAGGGCTGGTTCATCTGTACTCACATCACCCATGACCAACGCAAAATGTTTTTCATTACGAGCATTGTCCAGATAGGTCTTTAATATAAATTCACCATAATGAGTGGTTACAGTGCGCTCATTAATGCACTGAGTGGTTTTCTCCGTTACCAACCGATAATGAATCAGGTCTGCAATAGTGCCAATTTTAAGCTGGTGCTTTTTAGAAAACTTTTCAAGATCATCACGTCGAGCCATTGTGCCATCTTCATTCATGATCTCTACAATCACGGCGGCTGGCTCAAAACCTGCAATTCTAGCTAAATCGCAACCCGCTTCAGTGTGGCCAGCTCGACTCAACACACCCCCTGGCTGCGCTTTAAGAGGAAAAATATGTCCCGGCTGAACAATATCATTTGGTCTGGCATTACTCGCCACAGCCGCCTGAACCGTTCGTGCTCGATCAGCTGCAGAAATCCCTGTAGTCACTCCCTCTGCCGCCTCAATAGAGAGCGTAAAAGGTGTTCCATGACTCGAAGCGTTGCTGTCATGATTAACCATCATCGCCAAATCAAGCTGTTTGCAGCGTTGCTCGTCTAAGGTCAGACAAATCAGTCCGCGGGCAAAGGTAGCCATGAAGTTAATGTCTTGCGGGCGCACCATCGGTGCAGCCATAACCAAGTCACCCTCGTTCTCTCGGTCTTCGTCGTCCATTAAAATAACCATCTTGCCTTGACGGATATCTTCTAGTAACTCTTCTACTGTGTTTAACACCATGTCTTTTGTCTCTTCCATTTTATGCCTTAATGCCTATTAGTCAGCAGCTTTATCACCAAGTAATAACCGCTCTAAATATCGAGCGACCAAATCAATTTCAAGATGCACATCAGTGCCAACTTTGTATTTCCCTATTACCGTATGAGTCAACGTTTGTGGAATAATATTTAACTCAAATTCCGCGCCATCAACATTATTGACGGTCAAGCTTGTGCCATCGACGGTAATTGAGCCTTTTTGGGCAATGTATTTGGCAAGTTCCCGCGGGGCGAGAATTCTTAGCCTCCAGGAGCGAGCGTCCTCATAAAAAGCGGTCACTTTTCCAAGCCCATCAACATGTCCAGACACTATATGACCGCCAAATCGATCGCTAGCGAGCATGGCTTTTTCAAGGTTGACACAGGTACCGACGCTCCAACCACCAATAGTGGTCAGGCTTAATGTCTCAATTGACACGTCAGCAACAAATCCTTGGCCAGTTAACTCTACGGCAGTAAGGCAAGCACCATTACAAGCGATGCTGTCGCCCAGACCAACATCACCCAAGCTTAAATCACCCGTGTTAATAGTCAGCCGAACATCGCCACCGCGAGGCTCCAAAGCAGTGACTTCGCCGATAGCCGTAATAATTCCTGTAAACATAAATTTTCGCCCTAACTATAAATTTTAAATTCCATTATGACACCCTGCGTGCGGTCTATATTAATAATCTTTGTCTGGGTACAAAGTAATACGCAAGTCTTCACCAATTTGTCTAATATCTTTTATCGACAACGCAAGATGGGCATCGATCGTATTAATCGCCAAATCAAACATAGGTCTTGCATCGCTACCAAATAATTTTGGAGCCCAGTAGCACACTAATTCGTCTAATAAACCCTCTGCTACAAAAGCACCAGCCAAGCCAGCACCCGCTTCAACCATTACCCGATTACAGTTGCGGGCAGCTAACTCAGTCAACAATGCCTGCAGATCAACATGGTTCCCATTGGCTGGCAAAAATACAACCTCTGCTCCAGTATCAATAAGTGCCTGAGCCTTTTGCCGTTGACGATCTCCATCCAAAGTAGCAATCAACGTAACGCCTGGCTGGGCGAGCATTCTCGCGCTAGGCTGCATTTTCAGCTGACTATCAACCACCACTCGTATAGGTTGAATTAAGGGATCATGCACACCCAACTCTTCGCCCGTTATCCGCACCGTCAATGAGGGATCATCCATTAACTGAGTACCAATACCTGTAATGATTCCGCAACTTGCGGCGCGCAATCGTTGCACGTCTTGCCGAGATGCTGGTGTAGTCACCCACTGGCTTTGGCCACTGGCCATCGCTGTGCGGCCATCTAGGCTTGCGGCCATCTTAACTAACACCCACGGCAGGCCCTGCTCATGACGCTTAATGAAACCCTTATTTATCTCTCGCGCCTGATCTTCCAGTAACCCGCACTCAACCTCTATACCTGCCTCTTGCAATAGCTTAATGCCCGAACCCGCCACAAGAGGATTAGGGTCCTCACAGGCTATCACGACTCTCGACACCCCGGCTTCAATCAATGCTAGGGCACAGGGTCCCGTTTTGCCTTGATGGCTACAGGGTTCCAGCGTCACATAAACACAGCTATTAGCAGTAACAGACACCTGATTAAGAGCCTCAATCTCTGCATGATTGCCGCCCAACGGGCGAGTAAAGCCTTCACCGACAATCTGGTCGTCGACAGTGATTACGCAGCCTACAGTTGGATTAGGCGACGTGGTATAGCGCCCCTTGGCCGCCAGCGTCAGGGCTCTAGACATCATCTCGCGGTCAACTAGAGAGAAACTCACTGCCCTTCTTCCTGACTAGGTTTTTTGTCTTTTAATCGATTAAGTTCATCTTGAAATTCGCTTAAGTCCTGAAAACTTCGATACACCGAAGCAAAGCGGATATAGGCCACTTCATCTAACTCATGAAGCTGACTCATAACTTCTTCCCCAATGATTCGAGAGTTAATTTCTCGCTCACCGGTGACCTGAAGGAAATGTTTTATTTGAGACAGAGCAACTTCAATTTGCTCAATAGAAACGGGTCGCTTTTCCAAAGCACGCTGCAACCCAGCTCGGAGTTTTTCTTCATTAAATGGTTCTCGGCTGCCATCGCTTTTAATCACTCTGGGCATCACCAATTCAGCAAGCTCATAGGTAGTGAATCGCTCACTGCACTCTACGCACTCGCGACGACGACGCACTTGGCCACCCTCAGCAACCAATCGCGAATCGACGACTTTGGTGTCATCAGCATTACAAAACGGACAATACATAACTAAGCTCGTAAACGTGAAGCTCAAAAAATGGAGCGTTATTCTAACACAACAACAGTCGTTATTAGCCTAGCTTGAAATCAAGGCTGATTCATCGGCGTAAGACCAACATTATCACCCGAATGTTCGTAAAGCATACCCCGACTGGCAAATACTATTCGATGCCGCGGCCCAGGCAAAGCAGCATCTATTGCCGCATAACCCGCATCACCAGGATACAGGCAAACTATCTCATCTTGAAACTGACATAATCTAGGCGTTACGTCATAAGGCTTGCGCACCGCAAGCGCGCTACAGGCTAATTCAGCCGTCTCATAATGCGTTAAAAGGCTTAGCGAAAGATAGGTGGGCGGCATAAGAGTTAACTCACCTTGGTGATGCAGGGTAATGGCGTCTTCAGGCCTGATCCATTGAAATTCATGGATCTCACCGTCATCAATAACAACCTTCCCCGAGTCAGCATCGACGTTGCCAACAAAAAACCAAGTAGCAAAACGCCGCTTTTCCCCCACCGGGGTAGTCCAATTACAAAAATGGATCAAGTCTTGGCCTGGTACATTTAGGCCACATTCCTCGTCAATCTCTCGCACCGTTGCCGCCACTGCCGCCTCTTTTTCACTAGCCGCAGCCTCTAACCCATCAGCATCAATTGCCCCACCAGGGAAGACCCAGGCGCCACCAGCAAACGCCAGCTTGGCGTTACGCCTTAGCAACAACGTTTCCATGCCATTATTTGAGTTTCGCAACAAAACCGCAGTGGCCGCTAAACGGAGTGGCACAGATTGGTCGGACATAGATTTCACCTAGTTATTAAAGCATGCTGTTTTAACACGACAGTTTAGGCTTAAGGAAATCAGCCATAAACAGGGAAGCGCTGGCATATCTCCAGAACCTTCAGTTTAGTCTCTGCAACTACTTGTTCCGACGTACCATTTTCAAGACTATCGAGAATGTCACACATCCAATGAGTCAACTCGACGGTTTCGTCTAAACCGAACCCGCGAGTAGTGATCGCTGGTGTGCCAACACGTAACCCAGAGGTCACAAACGGAGACCGTGGATCCTTAGGAACTGCATTTTTATTGACGGTAATAAACGCCTCCCCCATAGCACGGTCGGCATCAGTTCCGGTGTACTCTTTGCCAATCAAACTAACCAGCATAAGGTGATTTTCAGTACCATTAGAAACGATATTGATACCACGCTCCATAAAGGTTGCGGCCATTGCTTTAGCGTTCGCAACAACTTGTTTTTGATAAACCACAAAATCTTCGCTGGCCGCTTCTTTAAAAGCAATAGCCTTAGCTGCGATCACATGACAGAGTGGTCCGCCTTGGCTGCCAGGGAAAACGGCAGAGTTACACTTCTTGGCGATCTCCGCATCGTTAGTCAAAATAATTCCGCCACGAGGACCACGCAAGGTCTTGTGAGTCGTAGATGTCACAACATGAGCGTGGGGTATTGGGCTTGGATAAACACCTGCAGCAACCAAACCTGATACATGCGCCATATCAACAAGTAAGTAAGCACCCACTTTGTCTGCAATCTCTCTAAACCTCGCCCAATCCATAATTCCCGAGTAGGCTGAAAAGCCTGCAATAATCATAGCCGGCTTATGCTCGATAGCCAGCGATTCAACTTGCTCATAGTCGATCAAGCCTGTATCGGCATTTAGGCCATATTGAATTGGATTATAGAGCTTCCCAGAAAAGTTGGGCTTGGCTCCATGCGTAAGATGACCTCCGTCTGCTAGGCTCATCCCCAACACAGTATCACCACCTTTAATCAGCGCTAAGAATACGGCACTGTTTGCCTGAGACCCAGAGTGCGGCTGCACATTCGCATATTCAGACCCATAGAGACTTTTTAATCGATCAATAGCCAATTGTTCCGCAACATCAACATACTCACAACCGCCGTAATAACGCTTGCCAGGATAACCTTCTGCATACTTATTAGTCATCTTGCCGCCCTGAGCCTCCATAACCGCAAGACTGGTGTAATTCTCAGAGGCAATTAGTTCTATATGTTGCTCTTGACGCTGGTCTTCAAGTTGAATGGCCTGCCATAATTCAGGGTCAATATTTTCAATGGTATGATCTTTATCAAACATGATTAAAAGGTTTCCTAGGGAGTTAAATCGAGTTGCACGTATTAAGCGAAGTTTACCTTAAATGACCCAACCCTTACAGTCTCATAACCGACTTCCAGATCCAAAAACAGCATAAATATTATTTATTTTTCGAACAATGCCATTGCTTCCACATGAGCGGTATGAGGGAACATATCCAGTACCCCAAGGTCTTTTATTTTATAGCCCGCATCTAACAGATACTTTGCATCTCTGGCCATTGTGGCCGGATGACAGGAAATGTAGATCACCTGCTTGGCCCCTGATTTAGCAATCCAAGGCATAATGTCTAAGGCGCCACTGCGTGGCGGATCAAGCACCACTAAGTCTAGCGATTTCGGTATTTGCTTTATTTTGTTTAGACTGTTTCTCTGAGTGAGATCGGCGGTAAAAAATTGCGCAGTCGTTATTTTATTTTCGATCGCATTTTTTGCCGCGCCAGCCACCAAACTTTCTAACCCTTCAATGCCAATTACTTGATCAAACTGCCTTGTTAAGGGCAATGAAAGATTGCCGGCTCCGCAGAATAAGTCCACCGCAACACCAGAACTGCTAGGCGAGACTAGCCTGAGCATTTGATCCACCATTTTGGTGTTAATTTCGCCATTCACTTGAATAAACTGCCCTGGCTCAAAACAAAATTTAAGTTTTCCTGATACCTTAAGATAAAGCTCGCCAGCACCCTCGCCTAACTGTTGGAACTGGCCATTTTTACCCGCCTTCCACCAACACTGGATAGGAGTTTCGCTGAGAGACTGGAGACCTTTCATTAAAACATTAAGCTCATTATCTTTAAGTTGACGACTCGCTTCCAGCGCAATGGCGATGGCATTATCTGCACTGACCAACTCTATCTCATAAAAGGTAATGTCTGCAGGCAATGACTGCAGCCACTGAGGTAATACGACTAAAAGTGCCGCTAAAGAATCATCTAACACAAGGCACTCGGTAATGGGTTCTATTCGCCGACTACCTGCATTACGAAAGCCCACAATAAACTGGCCATCCTTAGCTCTTTGCACAGCAAGCCGAGCACGACGTCGATAACCCCATTGAGAACCATTGATCGGTGTTAGCAATGACTCAGTTATTATATTTAACCGATCGAAACTACTCACCACTTGAGTTTTTTTGAATTCAATTTGTTGCTGGTGGTCAAGGTGCTGCAAACTGCAGCCACCACAGCGTGAAAAGTGCTTACACCTAGGCTCTACTCGATGCTCTGAGGTTACACTCCGGCTACGCATACGCCCTTCACCGTAATTACGCTTTTCATTGGTCACTTGGAACTCCACCGACTCACCCGGCAAAGCGCCCTCGACGAAATAGGCTTTACCGTTAATACGGCCTACTCCTCGACCATCATGAAGAAGATCCACGATGTCGCAATTGAGAACCTGTTGTTTGACCATAGAATGCCTAGATGGAATTGTCGGGAACAGCTTTTAACATGGCAAAGGTTCGCCAGTAAAAACCCTGCAGGTCACTAGTTTACACGCTGAACTATTGGGCGGCTAAAGAAACTTGCATGCCGATCACCAGGGTATCGGTTGGCCGTTCCAATCAACATAGGACAACTCGCCATCCACAGCGGCATTATCCATTATCTCAGACAGGCGAGTAGCTACGAAGGCGGGTGAAAAAAGCTTCCCGCTTGGCACAGCAGCCTGAAAGGGTTTGGACAACCCAGTATCTGTTGTACCTGGATGAAAAGAGATTAATTTGACGTTTTTAGCCCGCCGGCCATATTCAATCGCCATGTTTTGCAGGACCATATTTAACGCAGCCTTAGACGCGCGATAAGAATGCCATCCACCCATTCGATTGTCACCGATACTACCAACTCTAGCGTTCATGGTTGCCACGACGCAAGGCTCTTCCCCCTTAAGTAATTTAAACAGTAATTTCAACCAGAGGGTGGGCACCACCGTATTGCTCTGAAATATCTCATGCAAGGCGTCAGCATTAATGTCTTCAAGACGCTTTTCTGGCCAGATTGTCTCCGAGTGAAGTAATCCATGACAGATGCATACTCGGGCAATATTGCCCGCATGGCCCTCTATCTGCTCAACCACGGTAGTCATAGATTGTTCATCGTATTCCGTTTGAATCCAGACCAGTTTATTTGTCACGTCGTCTGACACCGACAAAGACAATGGCTGCCCCTTGCGACTAACAGCGATTACCTGGGTAATAGCAGGGTCAGCTAAAAACTCAACCACCAGCGCTGTTCCTAAACCACCACTGGCTCCTAAGACCAAGGCACACCTAGCCGTATCTGTCATCATTTTACTGTACTGCCTGCGTCACATCTCTCACAGCGGGGCTTTCCAGTGACGAGCGCAGAGATTCGGTGGCGATATCTCGCAAAAAAACGGTAGCCTATATTGGCAACCTGCTTAAACACCGGCCAGCGAAGAATACTCACCCATCGGCCTTTACCAACCAGTGTCCAAGAATAATAGGTAACATCTAAACCATATATCATCCCACCATCCTTCCATTGTCCATGCAATATTAGATCGGCTTGCTGTTGGTCAATGTGCGGGAAGCGATCGCTAAAATGAGGGGCATAGATATCCTCAAAGACCATCTTCTTATCACTATCCAGTCGCTGAATATGGTTAATTTCAGCCGCGCAAAGTGGGCAGCCTCCATCATAAAAAATAGTCAATTCTGTCACGCTTAAAACTCCATCAACATTAGGGTAACCACCACAAGATGTAGGCCAGTGACCAGTGAGGTCAGTGACAAACGCATCCGCCAATACTGCTTATCAACGGGATTAACCAGACGTTCTGCCCATAACAAGCTGATAAAACCCAACATCAGTAAAGTAACCGCAAATATCGTCATTATCGGAGCAACATAAATAAGCAATAGCGCACACCAGGCGCTCAGGGCTAAAAGATTACTCATCAAAACAATAGGCTTGGCTAAACTTAGATTTTCAACCGTCTGCCAGTTTGCCCACAAGGTGCCAGACATAAAACTTAAAATCACCGCACTGTAGGCAATAAAGATATAGGGGGCATAAAGCCCAAACAGCGCCGCACTTTGCAAGCCAGGGCCAAACCAAAACCCATCAAGCATTAGTAACACCGGCACCACAAAGGGTATTAGTCCGACATAACCCAAAATCCGCATTAGGGTCATCACTGAAGATTTTTCGTTGTTTGTCATAATTAGCTCTCGGTAAGTGCTAGGTTACGGCCTTAAGATCTAATTAGATTACCTATTTCGGTCCAGTGCTAGGACCTTTTTGTCAGCAAAAACATCAATAACTCTAAACAGCCGAACCTAACGCAATGGTTGTGTTTGGCCATATAAGATCGGCTCTGATTGACGATTTCGATCCTGCGGGTTAAGGCTGCGAGAAAAGCTATTAAAAAGACCGTCTAAGCAACGTAAAGGCACTCTTTTTGGCTGTAATAATCGCCCCTGAGCCTGGCTTTTTTCCCTGAGATATCCCCCAAGACACTAAATAATGTGGGTTTTATGATCAGCCCAATACTTATCTCGAAGTAGGCGCTTATAAAGCTTACCAGTAGGATGCCGAGGCAATTCCTCGTCAAAATCGACAGATCTAGGACATTTTATTTTCGCCAACTCCTGCTGACAAAATGCCATTAATTCTTCTTCGAAGTCTGGCCCTACATCAGCCCAGTTCATTGGCTGAACAACGGCCTTAACCTCTTCACCAAACTCTTCATTAGGTACCCCAAATACAGCGACATCAGCGACTTTCGGGTGCATAATTAATCGATTTTCCGCTTCTTGTGGATATATATTTACACCGCCTGAAATAATCATAAAAGCTTTTCGGTCTGTCAAATACAAAAACCCCTCTTCGTCAACACGCCCTACATCACCGAGTGTTGTCCAGCCTTTTGCATGCTTTGATTCTTTGGTTTTGTCCGGATCATTGTGATATTCGAACACAGGACCATCCGCGAAATAAATGGTTCCTGCCTCTCCAATAGCAACCTCATTGCCGTCATCATCACAAATATGTAAAACGCCAACCATGGCCTTACCGACGCTTCCCTTATGAGCCAACCATTCATCGGAGTTGATTGCACAAAAGCCATTGCCTTCTGAGCCAGCATAATATTCAAACATCACCGGCCCCCACCAATCAATCATTTTTTCCTTGATCTCTATCGGGCAGGGAGCCGCCGCATGAATCGCAACCTGCAATGAGGAAATATCATATTTAGTGCGAGCCTCTTCCGACATTTTTAACATTTTAACGAACATAGTAGGGACCCATTGGCTGTGGGTAATCTGATATTTTTCAATCAGGCGTAACGCCTCTTGTTCGTTAAAGTCTTCCATCACTACACTGGTGCCGCCAAAGAGCAACGTTACGAGGTTATAGCGCAGTGGCGCTGCATGATAGAGGGGCGCTGGAGACAAATAAATCGTTTCATTGCCAAAGCCGTAGAGTCCCTTTGACAGCAGTACTAAGTTAGAAGACTCATCCCCCACGTTTATGTCTGGCAAAGGAATTTTAACGCCCTTAGGTTTCCCAGTAGTACCCGATGAGTACAACATATCAATCCCGGCAGCCTCGTCAGCAATAGGGTGCTGCAACATCTGATCACGCAAGGACTCATAACTGTCGTAGCCATTTACAGTGCCATTAACCATCAGCCTAGATTCCACGTTAGGCATATCATCTAGTAATTCAGTCGCCAGCCCACCTTTAACAAAAGAACTAATAAACAGCTTTGCGCCACAGTCGTTAATAATATAAGCGGCCTCACCAGCTGTCAGCCGAGAACTAATAGCGGTATAAAACAAGCCGGATCGTGCAGCTGCCATGCAAATTTCGAGAAACCGAGCATTATTTTCCATCAATAGCGCAATGTGATCGCCTGTTTGCAACCCCATCGATCTAAATAATTGGGCAGTCTGGCAGGATCGTTCATTTAATTGCTGGTAGGTGACCGTTTCACCACTGCCCGCCATAATGTAAGCCGCTTTATGGGGTGTCTGTTTTGCTAAGTCGCCAATGTACATTCAAGATCTCCGGTAAAGGTTTGATGCAACTACTCAAATTACAGCTGAAGTAAATCATTTTTTGCATTCAGACCGCAAGCAAGGTCGACATCAAGGGTAGTTTTCGCTACTGTCTAAGCCGTTTATGTATTCATTTCGGAGTATTATCTTGAGCTATATTATTACTGACGTTGTAGCCGGCGTTGGACTTGTTACTCTGGACCGCCCAGCGGCCCTAAACGCCCTAAACCTGAACATGATTCGTGACCTAACCAAAACGCTAAACGACTGGCGTGACGACCCAGCCATTGAAGCAGTTGCGGTGCGCGGCTCTAACAAGAATGGTCCTTTTGGTGGGTTTTGTGCTGGTGGTGACATCCGCTTTTTCCACGCTGCGGGCATTTCTAATGATCCTGATTTGGAGGCTTTTTTTACCGAAGAATATCAATTAAATTATTTAATTTTTAACTATCCAAAACCCTATATAGCCTTCATGGACGGCATTGTTATGGGCGGTGGCATGGGCATTTCCCAAGGCGCTACTCTTAGAGTTATCACTGAACGAACCAAAATGGCGATGCCTGAAACAAATATTGGACTATTCCCCGATGTTGGCGGGGGTTATTTCCTTAGTAGATGCCCTGGCAGTAGCGGCGAGTACCTCGCTCTAACTGGAAAACTGTTAGTCGGCGCTGACGCTTTAGATGTTGATTTAGCCGATGGCCTTGCAGACAGCGATGATATGGCTGATCTCTGGGACGGTCTCACCAACAACCCGATGATGTCTGTAACCGCAAGGATTGGCCGTTTGCAGAGTCGTCTCAAGCGCGGCACCTCGTCAGACTGGCTAACACCCGAGATTAACTCCATATTTTGCTTAGATAGCGTCAAGGATATTGTGCAAGCCTTGACCAAGAGTGGTTCCCAATGGGCCGCAGACACCTTGGCGGTGTTACAAAAACGCTCGCCTTTGATGCTACATGTTACCTTCAAACAGCTTCGGCTTGGGCGCTCAATGACGCTAGCAGATGATCTTAGAATGGAAAGAACACTGGTAAGGCACTGTTTTCAAACTGATCATTTGCAACGCTCTGGAATAACTAGTGAAACTATCGAGGGTATTCGCGCGTTGGCCATAGACAAAGATCATAGCCCAGCGTGGAACCCAGCCCGTATCGAAGAGGTCACTTCTGCCATGGTTGACCCATTTTTTGAAAGCCCTTGGGCCGCTGAACATCACCCCTTAAAGGACTTAGTCTAAGAGACCCCAGAGAGCGTGATTTATGTCATTTGAACTGATCGAAGAACCCATAACCTGTCCCTTTTGCTGGGAGACTATTACGCTGTTAGTAGATCCTTCAGAATCCCAAATCTACACCGAAGACTGTTTTGTCTGCTGTCGGCCCATTTTGGTGAACACTGAAATACAAGGTGACCATATTCAGGTGAATGTCACGCAGGAAGACCTGGGCTTTTAGCCCAAGGTGTTTTGGTTTTTAGATCAAAGAACTAAGGGCTTAGGGTTACATCAATAACTCAACCCGTGCCCAAAGATAAAGGTTGGTGCCACGGAATCATCTGGAAGGTCTTCTTTTTGCGCCATCACTGCGGCCATAGAGGAAGGTATCTCAAAGGGTAACTTTCCTTGAGGGCTAAATTGACCAAAAATCATTTCGAACAGTACTGAATCATAAACACCAAAGGTGCCAATCAGACCGTCGCTAAGTTGGTTGAGCTCGGTCAAAATAGCAGGACGATTAAGGTCAACCACAGTAATTAGGCGAGCATTCTCGCTGTAAACTTTGGCTTTATCTAAGACTGCTGCGCTAAATGCAAGATTATCATCCGGTAAAATAGTACTCAAAAACTGATCCATCAACTCATCCGAGCCCGGTGCTTGATTTCCGTTGAAAATCGTTGGTAAATACAAGACTACTACATCGGCCTGATCCGCGCTATCAACCAGTGTTCCATATCGCTTAGCCTGATCCGCATCTAAACCATCAACAAAGATTTTAGTGCCCTCAGCAAGCGGCAGTGCCACTGTATCGGCCATTTTATTATTCAACAACACAATCGATTTGCGCTGTGCTTCTAGTCCAGCAGCGAGGTACTGGGGGGTTCGAATGAGCGCGGGTATGGCGTCTTCATCGACCAATGACTGCTCAAATAGGCCCAGCTCAAACTTGTTGAGTAAAATCCTTCGCACTGACTGGTCTATGCGCGCTTCGCTAAGCTCCCCTGACCTGACTAGATCAATAATATGCGCAGGATCATTCTCGCCTCCATATTGGTCGACCCCTGCATCAATGGACTTTTTGTAGCGCTCACGCACCGACATGCCCTCTGCGCCCCAAGCGCGACTCGAGACAATACCCCAGTCAGTGCAGACCACACCGGCAAACCCTAATTCGTCTCTCAACAAATCAGTGAGTATCATTTTATTAAAGCCCATGGCGACGTTTTCATCGGTCTGATCGATGGGAATACCGTAGTACGGCATAATCACCCGCAGGCCGTTATCAATAGCTTTTTTAAACGGCTCCACATGGTAATCAAAATTATCTCCCGGATAGACTTGCCGTTTACCGCTAGGCAAATGGGCGTCCAAACCGAACTCTTGTGGCCCACCCCCAGGAAAATGCTTAACCATAGTCATAACACTTTTGTCTGTTAGGGTAGTACCTTGAAAGCCTAGCATATAGGCGTTAGTCATCTCGGCAGATAACTGCGCGTTAGACCCAAAGGTTCCAAAATTTCTAGCCCAACGGGGTTCCGTGGCTAAGTCTGCCATCGGGTGTAGCGCAGTACGCAGGCCAACAGCACGGTACTCAGCTGATGCAATTTCGCCAAAGCGTTTAACTAGATCAATATCTCGTGCCGCAGCAAAACCCAGCTGTGATGGCCAACCAGAAAAACCTTTTACAGAGAACGCGGCAATGCCGCCACTGGCTGCCTCGTGCAGTGGATCTGAACTAATCGTCAGCGGAATACCCAGTCTGGTTCTTGCAGCTATTTTTTGTAGCCTATTAAGTTTCTCAGCAATCTCTAAAGGCGTTGGCGCACCATAGAAGTTAAAGTGGCTAATATGTTTGTCAAATATCTCTGCGGCGTCTATGTCTACTCGCCCCATGGCGAAGTGAAAGGCCAGTAGCGCAAAATCGGGCTTAATAGTGATTGCTGGATGCATCATCTGACCAACTTTTTCTTCGAGGGTCATCTGGCCAAGCAGATTATCCAAGCGCAATACAGCTGGTTGACGAACATCTTCATAAATATCGAGCTGTTGGTTTTTATTAAGATCGCGATAGGTGAAATCATCGCTAATCAGCACCTCTGGCTCAGGCCCTTTACTCACATAAATACGGATATTGTCATAGGGCTGCATAAGCAGATTAACCACCCATAGAGCGGTCACAACAAGAACAGTTAAAATGGCAATACCAGCATACTTGAAGAATCTTTTCATAGGGCTTCTTTTAATTTCTATCGTAATGTCGATTAACGTATTTTAATCGCTACGTTTTTAGTTTGCACATAACTATACAAGGCTTCTTGGCCCTTTTCACGACCAAAACCTGAAAGACCCGTACCGCCAAAGGGTGTTTCGATACCGCCAGCGTACCACTCATTAACAAATACCTGCCCGGCCTTTAATAATTTGGTTCCGCGCAAGCAACGGTTAATATTAGTACTAAAAATACCGGCCACTAGACCGTAATCAGTGGCGTTAGCTAGAGCCCAAGCCTGCTCTTCAGAATCAAAGGCAGTTATAGCCAACACTGGACCGAATACCTCTTGCGTAAAAATATCGGCATCAGGGCTCACATTGCCAAACACAGTGGGCTCAACGAAGTAACCTTTGTGCCCAGCAGGTTTTTTACCTCCAGTTATTAGGGTTGCACCCTGCTGTGTAGCCTCGTCACAGTAATGCAGGACCTTTTTTTGCTGTGCTGCAGACATAACAGGGGTAATATCGTTGTTATGTATGCCCGGCCCTATTTTAAGGCCCTTAGCAAAGCTCGCAATACGCTCTACTAACTGGTCATAAATACTACGCTCGACCAGCAGTCGCGACATGGCCGAACAGACTTGGCCTGCATTAAAGAAAATACCCCAATTAATACTGTCCATCAGCTGCTCTAAGTCTGCATCGGCAAAAACCACCGCGGCGGATTTACCCCCTAGTTCCATCACACAGGGCACGGCACGTTCGGCGGCGGCATGCAAGATCGCGCGGCCTGTCAGCACGGAACCAGTAAAAACTATCTGATTTATATCTTTGTGGGCAGCTAGCGCGGCGCCAACGTCAGAGCCCGTGCCACAAAGCATGCTTAGAGCACCCTCTGGCAAACCAGCACGTTGACAGGCAGTAGCTATCCATGTCATCGCTAGTGGTGTCAGCTCAGGTGACTTAACAATCACAGCATTGCCAGCTGCGAGCGCTGGTGCTAGAGACCGAGCACAGATCGAAACAGGAAAATTCCATGGCACTATTTGTGCAGAAATGCCAAAAGGCTCATAAACCGTATAATCAATATAATCACTGCCAAGAGGGATAGACACGCCTTCAATTTTATCGGCCATACCGGCGTAATACTCAAAGTAGCGAGCAGCTTCGTTAAACTCGTTTTGGGCATCGCTAAGACGTTTACCATTCTCCAATACCGCTAGCTCACTACCCTGTTGGCTGATCCCTCTAATTTCGGTAGCGATGCGATATAACAAGGCCGAACGTTCAGCGGGCTTACAGTCGATAAGCACACGAGAATTAACACAGTCTCTGGCTGCGGTGACAGCGGCTTCAAGATCATCCAAGCTAGCTTTTGCTATCGTTGCAAAAATCTCGCCTGTCGCGGGGTTTTCAATATTAATACTGCTGTTCCCCGAGACCCATTTTCCGCCAATAAAATTATGCCAGTCATTCATAGAATTAGCCCCTGTTAGGTTGTGCTCGCACTATAACGCTCAGCAACCCATTGGTGGAAGTGATGACTGGGGACATCCATGACAGGAGAAAACAGACCGCCACTAAACCCGGGGGAATGCCTTGCTTTCTGCATACCCTCAAGGGCAAATACATCCTCTCCAAAGACCTGACGCCAACTCTCTAAGACAGACGACCTGCATGCTTGGTAACGATCATCCAGGGCCTTTTCTCCAACATAATAAAGCTGCACTTTTTCAAACGTAGTCTCGCAAGACTGGGGTTGCAAAATCATGGCAAAAGCATGGTCTATTTGAAGGCCCAGTAAAACATTTGGATATAGCGAGATATATTCTGCATGACGTATTTTATCTTTTGGCCAGTCTTCAAATTGAGGTAACTCTGTCCCAGCTACTTCTGACAAGGTATAAACATAGGTCCCCTGTCCCGACATGTCGTCAGTAAAAACGATATTGTAATGCTCACTAAGCGGAGAGTATTTATTTAACGATGGGTGTACCCAGGGAAGATGATAGGCCTCGCAATAGTTTTCAACGGCCAGCTTCCAGTTCGCCTTAATGGTGAGTTCCATTGAACTTTCGGACGCAGAAACATGCAATTGATCGAAACTAGGACGACTTACAAAGGTCTCCCAACGTTGCGCTAAAGGTGCAATGAAGTGTTCGAAGTCTGGGGCGTCCCCAGATAGGTTAACAAAGATAATACCCATCCAAATATGAGAGCGAACTGACTTTAGTCCATTGTTTTCACACGAAAACCCTTTCACATGATTCACGCCCACACCACCGATAAAGGGCGTGGTTTTAAGATCACCGTTAAAGTCATAGTCCCAAGAATGATAGGGGCATCGAATGCTGCGAGCCTGTGGCTTGGGCTCACTCACCAATGTCATTCCTCTATGGCTACACACGTTATGAAATACATGAATACTGCCTTGACGATCACGGGCCATTAAGAGCGGTAAACCCATGAAATCGGCTGGGGCTAAACTGCCATTGTTGACTAACTCAGATTCAAACCCTAAACCTGCCCATGTCTTACCTAAGACTTGGTCTCGCTCAAAATAAAAAAGAGCCTCACTAGTATAGGCTGATCCAGGCATGCCCTTAGCTTCAGTTATAGGCTTGCCCACCGCGTCCAGCTCCGTTAGAGAGATAGTTTCCTGTAGGTTTATAGTCATACTGTGTTCCTTATTCCATCTGATCACTGTAGACGATTTAATTGGTTTTGGAATATCCATAAGCGACTTATTACTTAATGATTAGCTTTCCTTATGATGATTGACGAGCGTTTATAGAGGGGTCACTATTAGCGTCAATTAAATCAATTTCTAAGAGCTTTTTCGATGTCTACAATCAAGCAATCCCCATACGTTATTGTGGGTGCTGGCATTCATGGCCTAAGTACCGCTTACCATTTAGCGCAAGCCTTAAAATCTAGCGGTAAGGGGTCCGGAAAGGATATCGTTGTTATCGACAAAACTGAGATTGGGGCTGGCGCCTCAGGTATCGCCTGCGGAGTGATCCGCAATAATTATTTTCAGCCTGCCATGCGAGAACTCATGGCACATAGTGTCGCAGTCTGGGAGACAGACCCAGATGCTTTTAGCTATCACCCCGTCGGTTATATGCAGATTAGTTGCGAATCGATGCATGAAGATGTCGCGTCTATCTATGCGCAGCAAAAAGCCATTGGCTATGACTCAGTCTTTATTGAAGGTCGTAAGGATTGCAAAGACTACATGGTGAATATTTTTCATGACTGGCAAGCACAGAGAATCACTTCGGTACTTCATGAGAAATCAGGTGGCTATGCCAATAACAAAAAGTCACTACAAGGCTTAGCGTCCAAAGCCAAGGCTGAAGGAGTACGTATTATTGGTGGCGTTACGGTAACTGGGTTTAGTCGGGATAATAAAGGTGCCATAAAGTCAGTTGAAACTGATAGAGGCAATATTGACTGTGATTACATCGTGGTTGCCCCTGGTCCTTGGGCAAAACAGCTGTGGCACATGCTCGAGATGCCCAGCACCGTTAGTATTAAAAACCCTGGTACAGGCACTATTAGCCACGATATACCCATGTGGGTATATTGGTCCCTGCAGGAGGGAACACTTGGTGTTGACCCCAATTTACAGCAAACCAATGAGGGTAAGATGCCGCCGGTCATACACGTGGATACCGATGCACCGCTATATTCCGATATTGATGGTTCATTGCTCTCCGATAAAATGTGGGGTATCTATTACAAGCCAGACTTTAATTTCGGTGGTATCCAAGGCGGTGCCGCACCTTTTATCATCGACAAAAAGGCAGACTTGGTAGCGGTTGACCCCTACGGCCCGGAATCGCCGGAATTTATTGTTGGTAACGATTTCTCAACCATGTGGGTATCTGCTTTGGCTCATTGCCAAAAACGGTTTTCAGGGACCATGGCCCAGTATAAAAATGGACCCTCTGGCGGTATTGGGGCCTTCACACCAGACAGCTTCCCTGTGTTTGATGTGTTCCATGGTAATTGTTATATGATCGCCGATTCCAACCATGGATACAAAATGATCGGGGTAGGTAAACTGGTAGCAGAAGATATATGTGGTCAGAGCTCAAGCTTGCTGGATCCATTTCGATTTTCCCGCTATGCCCAAGGAAAGCTGCACCCCGTTTCTAACAGCCCTTTCCCTTGGAGCTAAGACAGATCAATAAGTTTTCGATAGGACGGTAGCGATTTTGACCCACAAATCTATAATCAACGTATAGCAGTTATAATCAATACTAGCCTACAATTTGATAATCTTTACTAAGATATAAGGGCCAGATTCCCCTGAAAAAATGAGAACACAACTGTAAAAAAGGACTCCTAGTGAAAAACTTCTCAATGAAATTATTAGTCATCCTTTCAATCTTTGGGTTAGCGCTTGCTGGCTGCGCGGAAAAATTTAACCCCTCAGAGACTCTAAGCCTGGCCGACAAATATAATGTTGTGATCGAGCGGGACCACTTAGGCGTACCCCATATTATTGGCGAGCGAGATGTAGACGCGGCCTTTGGCTTTGCCTATGCACAAGCTGAAGACAGCTGGAAAATTATCCATGACAGCGTCCCATTTTATCGGGGCACCAATGCCGCAATTAATGGTAAAGAGGCTGCAACAGTCGACTTTTTGGTCCAATGGTTGGGTATTTGGGATACGATTGAATCGGATTATGAAACCCAATTAAAACCTGAGACTCATGCTTGGATCGATGCCTTTGTTGACGGCATAAATTACTACGCGGCCTTGCATCCAGAGCAGACCGATCAATCGGTTTTCCCCATCACGGGCCAGGACGTTGTTGCCGGCTATATGCTGCGTCATTTGCTGTTCTACGGGTTTGATGCGTCACTAATGGAGTTATTTGAACCTAAACGACAGCGTGCTATTAGTCGTGGTCCTGCTGACCGAGATCATCAGGCGCGGCCAATAGCTGAAGGCGTCACTATCGGTGACCTGCCTGTGGGTTCAAATGCGATTGCTGTCGCAGCGCCTTTTACTGTAGATGGAGCGACCCGTTTGGCTATCAACTCCCACCAGCCCACTACCGGCCCTGTGGCCTGGTACGAGGCCCACATTCAAAGTAATGAAGGCCTTGATGTGATGGGCGGACTGTTTCCTAGTAGCGCCACTATCGGCGTTGGCTTTACTAAAAATCTCGGCTGGGGTGCTACCGTTAATAAACCTGACTTAGTCGATATCTATGTCCTAGATATGGACCCCAATGACCCCATGCGTTATAAGTTGGACGGCCAATGGAGAACTTTGGAAGCGAAGGATATTCACATTGAGGTTAAATTGTTCGGTTTCCTTCCTTGGACGGTGACTCAGGTCGGCTTGAAATCAGTTCATGGACCTGTGATTCAAAATGATCACGGCACCTATGCCGTGCGTTATGCGGGCATGGGTGAAGTGCGTCAGTTGGAACAGTGGCTCGCGATGAACAAGGCGCAAAATTTTGACCAGTGGCGCGATGCTTTGCGCATGCAGGCCTTTGCCAGCTTTAATTTTGTCTATGCCGATCGCGAAGGCAATACTATGTTTGTGCATAATTCCCTGACGCCTAAACGGCTGCCTAGTTATGACTGGACACAATATTTACCGGGTGATGATAGCCGTCTGATCTGGAAAAACTATATGGCCTTTGATGATCTGCCACAGGTAATTAATCCAACCTCGGGCTATCTGCACAGTGCCAATCAAACGCCTTTTCGTGTTAGCGCGGAAGCTGACAATCCCAACAAAGATGACTACCGTATTGAGGACGGCTTTCCGACTAGAATGACCAATCGTGCCGACCGTGGGCTAGAGCTGTTGGCTGCACTCGATTCCATCTCAGAACAGCAATTTTATGACATCAAACACGATAAAAAATACAGTGTTAACTCTCGTGCTTACGCTTATTTGCAAAAGGCAGCGAGCGCCGATCTGAGCGATATAAAGAGCGATACGTTACATAACTATCAAGCGGCGCAGGGTCTCATTGCCAACTGGGATCTGTCCACTGACATCAATAACCGTGGTGCGGCACTTAGTGCCTGCGTTTTGGGCGGTGAGTGGTTGTCCGAACAAAAGGGTGACTCTGCTCCCAAGGCTCTGGACGAGCTTATTCGCTGTACTGATTTATTAATCGAGACAACCGGCCATATTGATCCACTTTGGGGTGATGTGAATCGACATGTTCGCGGTGATCTTAATATTCCAGTGGCTGGCGGCCCAGACACGTTGAGAGCTATTTATAGCAGGCGTATGGAGGGAGATAAATTCTTAACCAATGTAGCCGGTGATGGACTTTATTACCAGGTTTCTTGGGATGCCCAAGGAGAATTAAAGGTGCGTGGGGTTCACCAATACGGTTCAGCCACACTGGATGAAAACTCACCTCACTATGCTGATCAAGCCGAAGATTATGCCAACGAAATTCTTCATGATCCTCTATTTGATTCGTCCCTACGGAAATCAAAAATAGAACGCCGCTACAGGCCTGGTGAATAAGCCTAGACTCTGCTTTTCCTTCTCTCAATGCATCTAATCTAACCCTTATTGGTGAGTAAGGCTTGCTTTTGAAGGGTGACGCCACGAAAATACTCGTCTTCCCAAAGAATTCACCGTAGATCAAAAGAGTTAATCATGTCTATCCAGTGGTATCCCGGTCATATGCGCAAGGCCAGCAACGAGATGATCGAGGCTCTGCCTCTGGTTAATGTCGTGATTGAAGTTCTAGACGCTCGTATTCCATTCAGTAGTTCAAATCCGTTTATTCAAGAACTGAGTGCCGATAAGCCGCACATTAAACTACTTAATAAAACTGACTTGGGTGACCCTGATATTACCAAGCTGTGGCAGGACTATTTTGAGGAACTGGCGAACACCAAGACCTTGCTATTGGATTTAAAGAATCATGACCCGAGTAAGCAAATTATTGACCTGATTAACAAGCTGAGTCCACAGAAAGAAGGTCGAAACACTTTGGTCATGGTGACTGGCATCCCCAATGTTGGTAAGTCATCGTTAATTAACTGTCTGGCAGGAAAGCACATTACCAAAACCGGTGACGAGCCAGCAGTGACCAAAGGTCAGCAAAAGATTAACCTTCGCAATGGAATCATGCTGCTGGATACCCCAGGTATTCTCTGGCCGAAGATAGAAAATCCTCAAGGTAGCTATCGTCTAGGCACTACTGGCGCCATTAAAGATACTGCGGTGAGCTATGAAGATTTGGCATTTTTTGCCGCAGAATTCCTGCTCGAGGCATACCCTCAGCGTCTGCGAGAACGATTTAATGTCGAGGAATTACCGCGAACAGAAATCGCGCTGTTGGAGATCATTGGTGCTCAACGCGGCTGTCTTAGAGCGGGTGGACGTGTCGATTTAGAACGTGTCTCAACCATCTTTATTAATGAATTACGCGCTGGTTTGTTAGGGCCTTTGGGGTTTGAAACACCTGAAATCATTGAGGCAGAGATGCAGCAAGTGGCTGTGTTAAAAGAAGAGAAAGCAGAACGTGAAAAATTGCGCTTAGACAAGGCCGCAGCGCGTCGTAGAAAAGCTAAGTCAAACCGCAAATAGCGCTATACGTAACACCCTGCCGCATAACCAGAAGCCCAGGCCCACTGAAAGTTATACCCACCCAGATGACCAGTAACATCAAGTACTTCGCCCACAAAATAAAGACCCGGTTGGGTCTTACATTCCATGGTCTTGGATGAAATGTGATCGGTGTCAACACCACACAATGTGACCTCGGCGGTGCGATAACCCTCTGTACCAGACGGCTTTAATTGCCAGTTACTTAATGTATCGGCAATGTACTCCAACACTCCGTTAGGAATTTCTGCAATCGCAGTATCAGCATAGGTCGTCCAATAAATACTTTCCAATGACTGAGTGAGTCCTTTTGAGAGTAGAGGAGCCAATAAACTTCTCAACAGACTCTTTGGGTTAGATTGTTTAAGCTCCAGCAATAGCGCCTGAGCATTTTGATCAGGTAATAAATTCACGCTAATAAATTGCCCCGGCTTCCAATAACTGGACAACTGCAGGGCGGCCGGACCACTGATGCCGCGATGAGTAAACAGTAAATTCTCTCGAAAGGTCATGCCATTGACTGACATTTCAACATCGACGGACAACCCAGAGTTGGTCTCGCTGATATCTTTTACCCAATCACTGAAAGTAAAGGGCACCAGTCCAGCAGCGCGCGGCAGTAAATTGAGCCCGAATTGTTCGGCAATGTCATAGCCGAATCCTGAAGCCCCTAAAGTTGGTATAGATAGGCCGCCAGAAGCAATAACTAAAGACCGACACTGGAAACGTTTTTCCTTCACTGACAGGGTAAAACCACCCTCTTTACAAACTTCAACTTGGCTAATCATCGCCTTAGTCTCAATGACTACCCCGACTGCGGCGCACTCATCGAGTAACATTTTTAGAATATCTTTTGATGAGTTATCGCAAAATAATTCACCGTGGCTTTTCTCGTGATAAGGAATCTGATGTCGCTCAACTAAATCGATAAACTGCCATTGGTTGTAACGGTTTAACGCTGAAATGCAAAAATGTGGATTGCTAGAAAGAAAGTTTTCAGGGGTTGTATCCAAGTTGGTAAAATTGCAGCGGCCACCCCCAGACATCAGTATTTTCTTGCCCACCTTATTGCTGCTGTCGAGCACTAATACAGATTGACCTCGCTGCCCTGCGGTAAAAGCGCAAAATAATCCCGCAGCACCGCCCCCAATAACAATGACATCGTAATCTTTCATGTAGTAACATCCCCCGCTATATTCTTCCAACGTCGCTCAATTTCCTCTCGACCAATAGACTCAAGAATACTGATGTTTTTGACCGGAATGGTCTCCGGATTAGAAAAACTACCCAAGGCGCGAGCTATCATGTCTTCGCGTAAAAAATGAATCAACGGATAGGGAGAGCGGTTACTGAAGTGACTGGCAGACTCGGTAGGCTCTTCAGCAAATTGATAGCTCGGATGAAAACTAGCCAACTGGATAATACCCTCTAAACCCACATCACTTAAAAGTGTTTCAGCGAGATCAATAACATCGAGATAATCGTCAAAGTCACTCAATGCATTGGGGATGACCAATAGAGTAGTGGTGACATCCAACTCTGAGGTACTCTGAATAAGGTCCAACTCAGCCAGAAAAGTTTGCATAATCTGTTCTATGTCAGTGGACTCGCAGACTTTTATCCTCAGCCCGTCGGAAGACACCACAGGCGCGGCAAAGGGGCATAAATTGAGCCCAACAACAAACTGCTCAAGCCAAGCTCTAACCTGCTGTTCTATCAACGACCAAGCCACTGGGGCCATAGTAAATCCAAGTTGGACAATAAGGGTGCAGGATACCGATTACCAAGAACCAGAACAAGGAATGACTGACATACAGGGCGCGGCGTTTTCGTTAATCCGTGGGCATGCTCTTCAAATAGACTTTAATGGGCAGGGCCAGTTCGGATTCAATCCACGCAATGAAAATGTCATCGAAACCCATGCAGACATGCTGGTGAATATGCTTTTAGGGAACGCAACCTAGTAGAGAATACCAAAACCTGTCAGGTCCAAATTCGCAACTAATAAAAGAAACTTTTAAACGCCAAAAGCAGCTCAAATTAGCCTGATACATAATTTCCTTTTTTCTCTAATAAAAGTAAAAATAGTGCTTTGAAATAGCCATTATTAAGAGTACATTGGCGCCAAATTAATGGAGCCATTTTTAACATGCCCCTTCGAACCGTTGTTGCTATCTGGCCACTCTTTGTAGGCCTCTCTCTTATTGGCCTAGCCGTTGGCGTACAGGGCAGTTTGCTGGGCGTGCGCGGGGCATTAGAGGGCTTTGATGACATGTCCATCGGACTGCTAATGTCATGCTATTTCGCGGGCTTTCTAGCCGGATCACAACTCACGCCAAAACTGATCGAACGGGTAGGTCACATCCGTATTTTTGCCGCATTATCGGCCGTCGCTTCGGTAACTATTTTAATCCATGCATTGTTTGTTAATCCTTGGGTATGGGCAGTGATGAGGCTCCTGACTGGATTTGCTTTTTCAACCATCTATGTGGTCTCTGAAAGCTGGCTGAATCAGTCATCTAACAATGCTAATCGTGGTCAGATCCTGTCAATTTACACCACCATATTGCTGGCGGGCATCTGCGCTGGTCAGTTTATGTTGAATCTTGCTGATCCAGCTGGCTTTACCTTGTTTATTTTGATCTCGGTTATGGTTAGCGTCGCGGCCGTGCCTATTTTACTTTCCGTAGTACCGACGCCGCCCATCGAAGAAACGGAGCGGGTTACCATGAGTCATCTTTGGTACCGTACCCGTGTTGGCGTGATTGCTATTATAGTCTCACAATGGGTGTCCAGCATGCTGTTCGGAATGGGTGCCGTGTATGCCACAAGACTCGGCTTTACCATTGCTGAGGTGGCAAATTTTATGGGCTCTATGATGGCAGGCGGGATGATTTTGCAATGGCCTCTGGGTAAACTTTCAGACATAATAGATCGTCGATGGGTGATCGGCTTCTCATGTTTGGCTGGTGTCTTTATCGCCTTACTAATCAGCTTTATTAACGAAGCCTCTCTATGGTTGTATGGATTAACGTTTTTATTTGGCGGCTGCTCGTTATCTCTTTATTCCATCGTGGTCGCGTTCACTAATGACCACCTGCGGCCAGCCGAAATCGTACCTGCAAGTGGCACTATTGTTCTAATCGCCGGGCTTACTTCAATTACCGGCCCGGTAACAGCTGTATTTTGGCTTCAGATATTTGGCCTAAAAAGCTTTTTCGTACTCCTGGCCGCCAGCCTTTTAGGCATGGGTGTAATGAGTATTTGGCGAGTATTGACTATTCCTGCCCTACCCGCTGAATACAAAGTACAAAGCACATTGCAGGCCGCAGCCTTGCCTGTCGGAACAATTTTGCATGCGGAAGAAGATATCGCACCAGTCCACTAAATGGACTAACGGACATAACCAATTATTGCAATAAAATGAGCTGTTGAGCCGGCCAATACAGCAAAGTGCCAAACCCCATGGGCATGCTTTAGATGCCAGGTTTTATCAACGACATAAAAAATAACACCTGTGGTATAGGCAATACCTCCAGCCACTAACCAGTTAAAGCCGACAACATTCATCGCTGCTTTAAGGCCAGAGAAATCCAAGGCACAGGCCCAACCCATAGCCAAATACGTGGTCAACTGAATGACTTTTACCCGACGACCTGATAGAAATATTTCGGTCAAGATGCCGACTGCCGCCAACGCCCAAATGATGCCCATGATCCACCAGCCACTGCCGTCCCGCATACTAACTAG
>JACNKP010000023.1 GCA_014381985.1 SAR92 clade bacterium | reverse complement strand
CACCGTGCTTCTGAGGACACCGCTCTACCTATCGGGTTTTCACAAACATTATCTCAGCCCTACATTGTGGCGAGAATGACCGAAATTTTGCTCTCAGCAGGTCCGCTTAAAAAAGTTTTGGAGGTGGGCACTGGATCAGGTTATCAGGCAACTATTTTAGCTCAATTAGTTGATGAGGTTTATACCGTTGAGCGAATTGAACCATTGTTGAAGAAAGCCAAGGAGCGGTTTAGAAAGCTGCGGCTTAGCAATATCACAGCTGAACTATCCGATGGTTGTTTTGGCTGGGAAAAGCATGCGCTATATGACGGCATTATTACGACTGCGGCGCCTCAATCCATTCCTCGAGGGTTACTTGAGCAACTTGCTCCGGATGGCGTGTTGGTCATACCTGTGGGTATTGGAGATACCCAAGATTTACGTGTCGTCAGACGACTTGGTGGTTCGTCTGAGTTTGATCAAGAGGTTGTTGAGAAGGTAAAATTTGTACCGCTATTAAGTGGTTTGGCCCGCAGTCTATAAAGGATATGCTATGAATAACTGGCGACATCATATTATGTTGTTCTTTAAAGGATTAGCCATGGGTGCTGCCGACGTTGTCCCTGGCGTGTCTGGAGGAACTATTGCATTTGTTAGCGGCATCTACACCGAACTGATCAACACTATTAAATCCATTAATCTGCAAGCCTTTAAAATTCTCAGGCACCAAGGTATCTTGGCCACGTGGAAACATATCAATGGTACGTTCATTGTGGTTCTACTTGGAGGCATACTGACTAGTCTGTTTTCGCTTGCGCGAGTTATGCATTATCTTTTGGATACATACCCATTACCTCTGTGGGCTTTTTTCACCGGTTTAATCGTGGGCTCGGTGATCTATCTCTTGCGACTGCATCCGCTATCTGGGGGTTTAGAGAAAACTTTCTTTGTACTTGGTAGCGTTATTGCTTATGGGATTTCAACGGCTCCTCCCATGGTTTTAGAGGGAAATTTAATTACGATGTTTTTCGCAGGATCTATAGCCCTCTGCGCTATGATTCTACCTGGCATCTCAGGATCATTTATCCTCGTGCTACTCGGACTTTATCCTGTTTTTATTGGTGCTATAGCAAATCTCCAACTTGATATTCTTGTCGTTTTTGCGAGTGGTGGCATCATAGGCTTAATGCTGTTTAGTCGATTATTGTCTTGGCTGTTGGCTCATTTTCAAGGCAGGGTTATTGCTGTTATGTGCGGATTTTTAGTGGGCAGTCTAAATGTAATTTGGCCGTGGAAACAAATTTTTGCCGCGGGTCAAGGTATAGGGCAGTCCTCCAGTAATCTGTTACCGCATCAGTTTCTTTCAGTTGTAGGCCAAGATCCCCAGACATTAATTTGCTTAACAACATTTTTTCTAGGGCTGGCTCTAGTGCTGCTTTTGGAGTACGCGGCTAAAATTAAACCTGATCCTGCTAGTTAAGGATATTGTTTTGACAAACGTTACCTTATTGTTGTTTCTATTACTTATTATTGTTGGATGTTCTACGTCCCCGGCATCGGTTGTTCATCGTGATCAACCGCCAAATATTCGAATCAAAACACATCAAGTAGAGGTTGGAGAGACACTTTACTCCATTGCTTGGCGTTACGACTTAAAGGTCGACATGCTGGCTCAAGCCAACAGTCTCGATCGATCCTACCTTATTACGCCGGGCCAAACCTTAACCTTAATTCTGGGCAATCCTAAGTCTGGGGTGAGTGCGCCTAACCAGCATAGGGTTTTAAAAGGAGACACCTTGTTTTCAATTGCCTCAGAGCATGGGGTTGAAGTGGAGTCTTTGGCGCGAGTAAATAATTTGGACTCCCCATTCTTACTCTATCCTGGTCAAATTATTACTCTGGACATAAATAAGCTGAACATAGTGCAGAGGGACACATCCCAGGCATCTAATAACCGTATACCAGCGCGTCAAAATACAGTAAAAAAGCCCGTTTATAGTAAAAATTTACAGTGGAAATGGCCAGTTAAAGGAGAGGTAATAGAGGGTTTTCGTCCTGATAAATTACAAAAGGGGATCAAAATTAAATCTTCGGACTCGATTGTCCATGCTGCAGCCCCGGGGAATGTGGTGTATGCAGGCTCAGGCTTACGTGGCTATGGAAAGTTGATTATCATAAAGCATAGTGATATGTTATTAAGCGCCTATGCTAATAATGAGGAACTACTCGTTGAAGTCGGTCAGACTGTTAAGCATAAGGATGAAATTTCAAAGCTTGGCGTTGATGGAATGATGTACTTTGAGATAAGGAAAGATGGTGATCCGGTTAATCCATTAAAATATATAAAATAGTATCTACATAATGGTTAATAGGATTAATAAGAGGGTTGGCAGATAGATTAGTCGCTGTAAATAAAAAAAATAAATTGCAACGAGCTGCAAAATAATGGTCGAGGATGTAATTTTGGGTGGGCCTAAAACACAGGCTGGCAGAGACCCGAAGGTTAATTCAAATGAAAGTCGAGCTCTTCGAACTATCGATGCTACGACTATTTATCTTAAAGAAATTGGTTATTCACCTTTATTAACCGCTGCTGAAGAAGTGGCGTATACCCGCAAATTAAAGAAGGGCTGCACGGTATCCCGTCATAAAATGATCGAGAGCAACCTGCGCCTAGTGGTCAAAATATCACGCCGTTATCTCAATCGTGGTCTAGAATTACTCGACCTTATTGAGGAGGGCAACTTGGGTTTAATGAGGGCTGTCGAAAAATTCGATCCTGAATTAGGTTATCGCTTTTCAACCTATGCAACCTGGTGGATTCGGCAAACGATTGAGCGAGCCATCATGAACCAAACACGCACGGTCAGGTTGCCTGTTCACGTTGTTAAAGAATTAAATATTTATCTACGTGCGTCTCGCAAATTAGTTCAAAAACTAGATCACAACCCAACGCCCAAGGAAATAGCGGCAGAGGTTGATAAGCCCATCGAAGATGTGATCAAGATATTAAGCCTGAGTGAACGTACTTCATCTTTAGATACACCGGTAGCTGACCAAGAGAGGTCGCTTGTTGATACTGTTGCTGACCGCGGTAAATTGGGGCCTCAGGGTAGTGTCGAGACCGATGATCTATCAGCGGTCTTAGTTGGATGGCTAGAGCAATTGCCATTGAAACAAAAAGAGGTATTGATACGAAGGTTTGGGCTTCTGAGCCACCAAGAGGCAACCTTGGAGCAGATCGGGTTGGAGATAGGCTTGACGAGAGAGCGAGTTAGGCAGATTCAAGTTGATGGGCTAAGGAGGTTGCGGGACATTTTGCGTCAGCACAATCTAGAGAGTGCCGATTTATTCGAAGATTTAATGAATCAAGAATACTAAAAACCCCAGAAAATTCTGGGGTTTTTAGCTTTAGACTACACGATAACGTTATTCTCTTTGGGTCAATTCGATTTATAGCTACTTAAAAGAATATTCCGTTAAGAGGTAGTAGTCCTGAGATAACAAGACTGACCATGGCCATAACATTAATTAAAATATTCATCGCAGGTCCAGAGGTGTCCTTGAATGGATCTCCAACGGTATCTCCAACAACAACAGCTGAGTGAGTGTCTGAGCCCTTACCACCTAGATTGCCTTTTTCGACATACTTTTTAGCATTATCCCAAGCGCCACCGGCGTTTGCCATAAACAGGGCCAATGCTACACAGCCTAAAAGACCGCCAGCTAGCATGCCACCTAAGGCTATCGCACCTAAGCCAAATCCAACAACTGCTGGCATAGCAACCGCTATAATACCCGGTAGCATCATCTTCTTTAGGGCCGCTTCGGTTGCAATTTCGACACATTTTTCAGAATCTGGATCAGCAGATCCTTCCATTAATCCTGGAATTTCTTTGAACTGTCTTCTAATTTCGTTAATCATTTCAAAGGCTGCATCACCTACCGCTTTCATAGTGATAGAGGATATTAAAAACGGAATGCAGATACCTATGAACATCCCTGCAAGGACCATAGGATCTGTCAACGATAGCGAGAAAGCCTCGCCATACTTCATTGAAATTTGCGCTGAATATGCAGAAATAATCGCGAGGGCTGCTAGAGCTGCGGCACCAATTGCGAAGCCTTTACCAATTGCAGCAGTCGTATTGCCTAACTCATCAAGAGAATCTGTAATATCTCGGACTTCTTTACCCATGCCGGCCATTTCTGCAATGCCACCAGCATTGTCAGCAACTGGGCCATAAGCATCAATCGCCATTGTTATACCAACAGTAGATAGCATTCCTACTGCCGCTATACCAACACCATATACGCCAGGGATGCCAGCCGAGCCTGCTATTGAAGTAGAGATAAGAATAATGGTGGCAAGAATTAGAATGGGGATAACGACCGATTGCATGCCAACAGAAAGCCCTGAGATCATGACAGTTGCAGGACCGGTTTCACCTGATTCGGCAATCTTTCGAACAGGGCTTCCGCCGGTGTAATATTCAGTTATCAAGCCTATGAGTACGCCACCTACAGCGCCAGAAATAACACACAACAAAACACCCATAGGCACATCACCCATAGATTGAATGAGGAAATAGGCCATCACAATAAAAATTAAGGGTGCTAAGAGGGTTCCAGATCTAAGCGCATTAGCGGGTGCTTTCGCTGATTGAAGCTTAACAATGAAGATCCCAACAATAGAGGCTACCAAACCAATAGATGCGAGCCCTAAAGGGAGCATCATTAAGCTTTCTGAGTTCGATGCAGTTATCGTATATGCGATGGCTATTGAAGCGATCATTGATCCACAATATGACTCAAAAATATCCGATCCCATGCCAGCGACATCACCGACGTTATCACCTACATTGTCAGCGATAACTCCTGGGTTTCTTGGGTCATCTTCAGGAATTCCTGCTTCGATTTTCCCAACCAGGTCAGCACCAACATCAGCACTTTTAGTAAAGATACCACCACCCACTCTAGAAAATAAGGCTACAACGGACGCGCCCATTCCAAATCCTTCTAGGGCATGGACATGAGAAGCACCGTTAGCGGCATAGAAATAATACAACCCACCCAAACCGATTAATCCTAGTGAGGCAACACATAGGCCCATAACAGAACCGCCATAAAAAGACACAGACAGAGCTGCGGCAGCACCATCCTGTTGGGCAGCCGTGGCAGTCCTAACATTAGCTTTCGTTGCGGCGTACATTCCAATAAAGCCTGCTAGAGACGAGCAGAACGCGCCGACGACAACCGCGATAGCTGTTGCGGTGGTTAGGAATATTTGAGTAAGCGCGACAAGAACAACAATAAAAATCAGCAGGTACTTGTATTCAGTTTTCATAAAAGCAAGTGCGCCGTTATGGATTTGATCACCAATTTTCTTAACCTTATCTTCACCGTCGGGATATCTCATTACCAATCGGTAAACAACAAATGCGGCTATCATGCCAAAAAGACCCAATAGGGGTGGAAGTAGTGAAGTATTCATTTAAAAAACCCTTTTATTTTCGAACGCGCATTCTAGCAAAAAAAAGTAAAAAAAAACCTATTTTTGATACCTATACTTAACATCCAAGCAAAAAAGTTAGCTTAATTAAGGTCAATTTATAAGAATTAAAGAAAGAGGCGGATGTCCGTGGTCGAGGATACCCTGATAAGTCATTGATCGGAGATAATTGATCGACGTTCAAGCGACGATGGATTGACTATCTGTCGCAGCATGCGAGTTTTCATAGCTCCTTCTAGTATTTCTTATTATCTTATTTATGGAGCGCTTAATTGCTCTATCATTGCTGAATATTTAACCTGAATGATTACTGTGAACGTATAATTAGTGTCTTTTATGATTTTTAGGGTAAGTATGCCGAACGAATGCTCTTCGGGGCTAGACTATAAATCTTGACCTTGCGTTACAGCGTCAATTGAGCGAGTCCGGCGACGAAAGAAGTACTTTTCATAAATGAGTAGATTATTATCAAGGGCGACCATCGCTTGCCCCTCTCGGCTAGGAGATTGTTAGTGGAGTTAGATAGTCGCGAGCTATCCTTGAAAGGTCTAAGTGGCTAATTAAAATGACCTTGATTTTGAGTATTTTACCCCAATACTATGGGGATCATAATTTTGCATATTTTAAGCGTTATATATCTTGATCGATTAGCAGAGGAATTACCTTGAATAACAATGTTCGGCTAGCAGCATTTTTCGTTGTATCTCTTATGGTGTGGTTTGGAAGTGGATTCTTAATCTCCCCTAAATCGGATGAAGTTCAGCAGTCGGCGCCTGCACCGCTGACTGTTGTCCAGGTGACTCAGTATTCTGAACAGCTTTTTCGCCCTAAATTAACGCTGAGAGCTCACACTGAGTCAAATAGGACAGTTAATGTTTTAGCGCAGATGGCTGGCCAGATTTCTAAGATACTGGTAGCGGAGGGCGCTTTGGTTAGCAAGGGTGATGCGATATGTCAGATAAACGCAGAGGACCGATATTTGCGTTTAGATCAAGCCAAGGCAAATCTCGAACAATCCGATATCTCATACCGAGGGGCCTTAAAGCTCAAAACAGGCGGTTATCAATCTGACTTGGCAATTTCCCAGGCGAAGGCAAACCTTGCTGCGGCGAGAGCTAATCTTAAGCGCGCCCAGCTTAATGTGGACAACTTGCAGGTGACTGCCCCATTTGCAGGCATTGTTGAAAACAGGCCAGTAGAAGTGGGCGACTATGTTGTTCAAGGCAGCCTATGTGCCTCTGTAGTTGAGTTACACCCCATAAAAATAAAGGCTTTGGTGAGTGAAAAAGACATTAATAGAATCGATATGGGTAGTTTAGCGACTGTCACCTTAGGTGATGGGCAAACAGTCTCGGCCACGGTCACCTATTTAGCTCATGAAGCGAATACAACGACTCGCAGCTATCGTTTGGAGGCGACTGCTAGCAATGTTGATCGATCAATAAGGGCTGGTCTTTCCTCGCGCTTAGATATACTTCTTAACGGAGTCAATGCGCATTTAATCCCTGCTAGTAGTGTTTTACTGAATGACCTTGGCCAGACCGTGGTGCGAGTGTTGCTAGAAGGGAACTTAGTTGATTCGGTAAAAGTGTCTAGCTTAGGAGAGGCAAGGGACGGGATTTGGGTCTCAGGATTACCCTCGAAGGTCTCAGTGATTACGGTAGGCCAAAATTATATTATTGACGGTGAAAGTGTTGATCCTACTTTTATTGCTGCCGAAGCTAACTGATAGAACGGAATATCAATTTAATGAATTTTTTTAGACTTATAGTGAATCACACTAGAGCAACGCTCTCTATCATGTTACTCATCCTTGTCGCAGGAGCCATGTCACGGGTGTCTATGCCTGTGGAGATGACCCCTAACGTGACACTGCCTGTGGTTATGGTAATGGTTCGGCATGATGGAATCTCCCCTGAAGACGGTGCTAGATTACTTATAAGGCCTATAGAAAAGGAGTTGAAAACACTTGATGGAATAGAGGAAATTAAAGCTACCGCTCGAGAAAGTATGGTGATTGTTACTGCGGAATTTGAATCTAGTGAGGATATTAAAAATGCAGTAGCTGATGTGCGTGAGGCGGTAGATCGTGCGAAAGCTGAGTTTCCTTTAGATACCAAAGAACCGATCGTCAATGAGCTCAGCCCCAGCCCTGAGCCGACAATTATTGTTACTTTTTCTGGAGAAAATGTGACTGAGCGAGAGTTATATTCAGCCACAAAATATTATCAGCGACAGTTGGAAATGCTCCCTGACGTCTTAACTGCAGGTATATCAGGGCATCGTGACGAGGTTGTTGATGTTGTTATTGACCCTTCACGGCTGGAGCAATATGGCTTAAGAATTGACGAGATCATCCAGACGGTAAGGGTCAATAACTTATTGATCCCGGCGGGAGAGATGGATGCTGCCCAGGGCAGGTTCGGTATTAAGGTGCCTGCGTTAATTGAAACGGCGGCCGATATCCGCACGTTACCTATCCGCAATAACTCAGATGGTACTGTAACTCTAGGTGATATAGCTGACGTTCGCCGTACATTTAAAGATCCTAACGGTTACAGCATACTAAACGGTAAAAAAACGATTGCCCTTGATGTACGCAAGCGTATTACCGCTAATGAAATTAGGACGGTGGAAGCAGTTAGAGAAACGGTGGCACAATCGAGGGATCTTTTTTCAGCTGACATGGAGATAGGTTATACCTTTGATAGTTCTGTGATGACCAATGACATGATTAGTGAGTTGCAGGGTAATATTATTACAGCAATGTGTTTAGTGCTGATATTGGTGGTCGCCACGTTAGGTGTCAAGTCTGGGTTGTTAGTGGGATTCGGCATTCCATTTTGTCTCTTGGGTGCATTAATTGTCGTGAATTCGTTGGGCTACAGCTTTAATTTTATGGTGATGTTTGGTCTATTATTGTCACTGGGTATGTTGATTGATGGTGCGATTGTAGTTGTGGAATTTGCTAGTACCAAGGCCGCCGCTGGACTTTCTACTCGAGATGCATATATTTCAGCGGTACAACGCATGGCAGTTCCTGTGATAGCCTCTACAGGGACTACTTTAGCCGCATTTTTGCCCCTATTATTCTGGCCAGGCGTTTCTGGTGACTTTATGTCTTATCTACCCATAACGGTCTTTGCCGTTTTGGGATGGTCTTTAATGTATGCGCTAATTTTTGCGCCTACTTTGGGTATTGCACTTGCTCGACGTCGCGGTAAAGGGAAGAAACTCCCCGAAAACCATCAATCAGAAGAGTCGGCCAAGACCTTATTTCAGCCGCTAATAGACGTTTATTTGAAGGCTCTAAATCCCATTATTAAGTCTCCGATTAAATTTATCTTGGCATCAATGCTAGTGATCGTTGGGATCTTTTTTGCGTATGGAAAGTTTAACGGGGGACAAGATTTCTTTGCTCAAATAGAGAGTCAATATGGAATGCTAGAGGTGCGGGCGCAGGGAAATTTATCTATTGATGAACAGAGAGAAATTACGCTCAAGGTGCATGAAATTGTCTCAGAGATTGAAGGCGTAAATAATCTTTATGGCTACAGCAGTAATGATAGTTCTGTCGTGTATGGTTCTGATGTCAGTAGAGATCAGATAAGTTCTTTTTTGGTAGAGCTCTTCCCTAGAGAGCAGCGAGAAAAAGGCAGTGATGTGGTGTTTGCGGCAATTAGAGAGGGTATCAGTGAGTTGCCTGGTATTTATGCCACAGGACAGGAAATGGAGACTGGACCGCCTACAGGCAAGGATATTCAGATTCAGGTTTCGTCATCGGATCGTCAGGCTTTGTATAAAACTGTTTCGCAAATCAGGCAGTGGATTGACGGCAATGTTGAGGGAATTAGAAATCTGCAAGACACTCTACCATTAGCTGGTATCCAGTGGGAGGTTGAGGTCGACCGCGCTCGAGCCGCCATGCTGGGTGTTAATGTTGCCGACGTAGGTAATATGGTACAGATGGTTACCGGCGGCATCATAATTGGCGAGTTTCGGCCAGATGATGCAGACGGCGAAATTGAAATTAGACTGCGTTATCCGAAACAGGATCGTCAGTTAACGACTATAGATAATTTAAGCGTCAACACTCCCAATGGCCCAGTATCCATAAGTAGCTTCAGTCAACGAATAGCTAAACCTAGAGTTGATGCCATTCAACGATACGACATGCTTGAAACGGTACTGATTCTAGGGAATTCAAAAGATGGATATTTGGCTGACAATCAAACCAATGAGATTGGTGCCTGGATAGACCAGCAAGATTTCGGTTCATCAGTAAAAATACGTTTCCGTGGTGCCAATGAAGAGCAGGCCAACGCAGCAGCCTTTTTATCGACAGCGTTCTCATTAGCCATGTCTTTAATGATGATAATGCTAGTCATGCAGTTTAATAGTTTCTACCAGGCAGGGCTGATTCTTTTCTCTGTGGTGCTATCGACCGCTGGCGTTTTACTTGGTCTAATAGCTTCTCAAGCACCCTTTAGTACGGTTCTGACCGGTGTTGGTATAGTTGCTCTGGCGGGTATAGTGGTCAATAACAATATCGTATTGATTGATACCTATAACTACCTGAGGCGAAATAATAGTTTATTGACCTCATCAGAAGCGGTTTTGGCAGCGGCAAAATCACGATTCAGACCCGTTATGCTTACAACGGTGACGACTATTGTTGGATTACTGCCGCTTGCAAACGGCCTTAGTATCGACATTGTAAATCGCACTTATACTGTTGGCGGCATGGTGGCGTCTTGGTGGCAGCCACTGGCAAGTGCCATTGTAAATGGACTCGCTTTTTCGACTATTCTGACACTATTGTTAACGCCTGCAATGCTGTTAATACCAGATATTATATCTAAACGTCTCGGGTTTCGTGTTGCTGACCATCAGTTTGAAGATGAAGCGCCCTGATCAACATGCAGGTGTCTTGATGTTTTTTTATGGGGACGAAAAGCTAACAAAGGCCATGTAAGTGAAAAAAATCATTCACTGTGACTGTGATTGTTTTTACGCTGCTATCGAGATGCGCGATGACCCCTCGTTGCAGAATTTACCCGTAGCTGTAGGTGGAAAATCAGACAGACGTGGAGTGGTTGCGACCTGTAATTACAAGGCACGGCAGTTTGGCGTTAGGTCGGCTATGCCCACTGCGCATGCCCTCAGGCTATGCCCTGATCTTGTTGTTATCCCTGGAACTATGGCTAAGTACCGTCAAGCAGCCCAGCAAATACGCCAAATTTTCTATCGATTTACCGATAAAGTTGAGCCCTTATCTCTCGATGAGGCTTACTTGGATGTTAGTGATTGCACCGATTTTCAAGGCAGCGCTACGTTGATTGCAGAGGAAATACGAAAAATTATAGCTGAAGAAGTAGGGGTTACAGCTTCTGCAGGCGTGGCGCCTAATAAATTCCTAGCAAAAGTCGCTAGCGACTTAAACAAGCCAAATGGACAATTCGTTATTACCCCCGATAATGTTGAGGGCTTTGTGAAAACACTAGCCGTTAAGCGAATATTTGGTGTGGGCAAGGTGACTAATGAAAAACTTGATCGGTTAGGGATTAAAACCTGTGGAGATTTGCAGCAGAGATCTCTTATTGAGTTGGTGGATAAATTTGGCACTTTTGGTAAACGTCTTCATGATTTAAGTTTTGGTGTAGATAACCGTCAGGTTAACTCGAATAACCGACGAAAATCACTCAGTGTTGAGCATACTTATACTGACGATTTGCCCAGTCAGTCTGTTTGTGTTCCGAAAATTGCGGATCTATTGATAGAGTTACGGAGTCGCCTACGCCGTGTCGATAGTGACTATTTAGTGACCAAACAGTTTATTAAGGTGAAATTTAATGACTTCACAAGCACCACTGTTGAACGTCAGACGACAAAAGGCTTACCTATAGAGAGCTTTGAAGATTTATTTTATCAGGCGTGGGAGCGAGGCAAGCGGCCGGTAAGATTAATGGGTGTGGGGGTGCGATTTATCGACACGAGTCAGCAAGATTTGGCGTTACAACTCGATTTATTTGACTAAATAACAGTTTTATTCTTTTGTTTGTGTGAAAGGCTAAGGTCTTTTGTTAGACTAAGAAGTCGCCTTTACTCTGAAAAAAATTGTGACTTCACGATCCAGTAAAAATGCTATCCGCAGGGAGCTACGCCGAAAGACGGCGGAGTTCTTGTCGCTGGGTGGTGAAATCAAAAAACATGGTGCTGGTGAAACGGGTGAACCCGCCGACAAACCTCGGGGCCGATCAGCATTTGTGAGCAGTGAGCCGCCAAAAACTAGAACTTATATTAATGATGTAGTCTTAGCTCTAGATAGCCGGAAAACCAAAAAGAGCCCTCCAAAAGTGGTCAAGGCCTCCAAGCGGCCAACAAAAAAAATCATTTATGATGATTTTGGTGAGCCAATTCGTGAGATTTGGTCAACTGAGTAATCGTATCTAAAAGGATGTTTATATTACGGGGTAATACTCGGCTGCATAAAAATATTAAAATCAGCTTATATCTTCGCCTCTAGCTTGCTTGTCTGCATGATAGCTAGAACGCACTAGAGGACCACAGGCTGCCTGCTTGAATCCAATACTTTCTGCGTAAGCAGTATATTCTGCGAATTCATCTGGATGAACAAAGCGATCTATCGGGAAATGATTGACTGATGGTTGCAGATATTGACCAACCGTAAGCATATCAACATCGTGTTCACGGAGATCATCCAATGTCCTCAGTAGCTCATCTTTAGTTTCACCAAGCCCTACCATCAAGCCGGACTTGGTTTTTACCCGTGGGTTTAGTGCCTTGTATTCTTTGAGTAGCTTAAGAGACCAAGCATAGTTTGCGCCCGGGCGAGCCTCCCTATATAGCCGCGACACAGTTTCCATGTTGTGATTAAAAACGTCCGGCGGTGTCTTGGATAGTATGTCTAGGGCTGGAGTCATACGGCCACGAAAATCTGGTACCAACACCTCCACCTGTAAGCCAGGTGATAAAATTTTTGCCTCACGTATACAGTCTGCAAAGTGCTGTGCGCCACCATCGCGAAGGTCATCTCGATCTACCGAGGTAATAACGACGTATTTCAATCCCATCTCTTGAATAGCAGCGGCTAAGTTTCTAGGTTCATCAATATCAAGGTCATTTGGTTTGCCGTGTCCTACATCACAAAAAGGACAGCGCCGTGTGCATATTTCACCCATGATCATAAATGTCGCTGTGCCGCCGCTAAAGCATTCGTGAAGATTGGGGCAGGCTGCTTCCTCACATACTGTGGACATCTTGTGACGTCTTAGAATATTTTTAATTTCCTGAACTTTAGGTGAGGCTGTAAGACGGATACGCATCCATTCTGGTTTGCGCTGAATCATATTTGTCGGGATCACTTTTACTGGAATTCGCTCAACCTTGTCGGCACTGCGAAGCTTTTCGCCCTTCTGCAATCGTCGTGTGCGTTGTGGAGGTACACTGTCAAATGACATAGCTAGGTTTCTTCCTTAATCGCTAACATGAGGTAATGGTTGTCCTATCGAGTAGTCATTATAACCGAGTCCAATCGTTAAATACCCCGCTAATTTCTCACTTACCACCTTGATATCTGGAGAAGGATTAACTAAATCAGCGACTTGAGTCATAACAACACCCAGGCCGCAGGGATTAATGCGTTGCCACGGACTCATATCCATATTAATGTTGAAATTGAGGCCGTGATAGCTACAGCCTTTACGGATACGCAATCCTAAAGAGGCAATTTTCTCCCCGTTATCAACATAAACGCCTGGGGCTTCACGTCGAGGTGAAGCCGAAATATTCCAGCAGTTTAGCGTATCAACAAGAGCTTTCTCAATGAGAGATACTAACTGTCGAACACCGATATTTAAGCGCCGCAAGTCAATAAGTAAATAAGCGGTGATTTGTCCGGGACCATGATAGGTGACATGCCCACCACGATCACTTTTTACAACAGGTATGTCACCAGGTACTAAAATATATTCTTCTTTGCCCGCCTGACCTTGAGTGAAGACCGGATAATGTTCAACAAACCAAATTTCATCCGCGGTTGCTTCGTTGCGTTCTTCATTGAATGTTTTCATCGCATTAAAGGTGTGATTGTATTGCTGGATACCTAATTGGCGAATAATTAAAGGCGTTTCAGGCACCATTGTTATAACACCATCTTGACTCGCGGGCTTGTTTTTAATGCCGCAAATATACTTTCTAGCTGAGATTTTCCAGTGGCCTTTATAACAACGGTCATAGCTTGCCAGCTACCCTTACTACTGTCTCGGACCGATATCTTCTGGCGGTCAAAACCCGGCGCGTGTTTATCCATTACGGCAAGGACATGTTCGTTAAAGCTTGTATGTGCTTCTCCTAAAACTTTAATTGGATAGTCACAGGGGAACACTATCTTTGGATGATTTTTTTCAGTCATGGGTATAGTCTCACGACAGTAATCGAGTGAATAAAAGAATTATCCAGTCAAATAATTGGGAAAAGATACCTGCCTTGGGAATACTTTTCTCCGCGACTAGGGGGATATCTACTAGGGCTTCCCCATCTAAGCTAACGTGCAGCTGCCCAAGTTCTTGCCCGGCTGTTACCGGAGCTTTGATTAAGTCGTTAACTAGAATGTTGGCTTTAAGATTTTTTTCAGAACCGCGAGGGACTGTTAGAGTCACATCTTCTGCAATAGTCAAATTCAAAAACTCTTCTGCGCCGTACCACACCTTAGCTCCGGTTTTTAATATTTCGCCAGCGGTGTAGACTACTTTTGTATCATAGTAGCGAAATCCATATGATAGCAATCTTTGGGATTCGCGCGCTCGGGATTCATCGCTACTAGCACCCATAACCACTGCGATAAGCCTCATTCCACGGCTTTTTGCGGAAGAAACTAGGCAGTAACCCGCTTCACTGGTATGCCCCGTCTTTAAACCGTCAACGCTATTATCACGCCACAGTAGACGATTGCGGTTTGGCTGATTGATATTATTATGCTCGAAGTATTTTTTAGCATAAATTTCATAGTATTCCGGATGATCGCGAATAATTGCGCTTGCAATAATGCCTAAATCGCGTGCTGAAGTAACCATTCCCTCTTCAGGCAGTCCGGTAGCGTTCAAATACTCGGTATTACGCATTCCTAATATCTCTGCCTGCTGATTCATCATATCGGCAAACGCATATTCACTGCCGGCAATATGTTCTGCTAGCGCAATGGCAGCATCATTGCCTGACTGTATGATCACCCCATGCATTAGATCAAGCACAGATACTTTGGTGCGTGGGCTGAGAAACATAGTTGAACCATCAGTTTTAGCGCCACCTAGAATCCAAGCATTATCACTAATCAGTACCTCACTATCCTCCTGAAGGCGCTGGGCAGCGATCTCGTTAGATACAATATAGGTGGTCATCATCTTGGCGAGACTGGCTGGAGGTAATTGTTCGTCTGCATTTCTCTCTAGTAATACCTTACCAGTGGTAGCATCAATTAATATCCATGCCTTAGCGGCAATTTCTGGTTCAGCAGGCCTCAATATTTGGCTATAAGCCGGAGTGGCGAGAGAGATCGCTATTGCAATTAGTAGAGCAGAGAAGAGCCATTTCTTAGCCATAGCTGGGACACCATATTGTCAGTAAAAGTAAGCACTAAGTTTAGCACTCCATAGACATTCATGGGCACTTGAAAAAGTTATTTATGGGGGTTAAGACAAAAAAATTTCAACACGGCAGCAGAGTACAAAAAAACTATGAGCAGTCTTCTGCTAATTTACACTGACTGGTTCTAATTTGCTGGCTTAATTGATGAACAGCCATGGCGTATTTGGCTCTAGGATTGTAGCGGCCAATAACATAAAAATTATGCAGGCCCAGCCAGTATTCTTGACCATACTTGGCTTCAAAGCGCAGTGGGAATGCGGTGAGATCTTTAGCAACCTGATCAGTTGGCGTATAGCCCTGAGTAATAAGTTCAGCAATTGTGGTTTTTGGACGCTTCATTTTGTTGAGCGTAGCTGAATCGGGGATATTCTTAACATGCGCCCGCGTAGCCACTGGCAAGCCAGTTTTCCAACCATGCTTTTTAAAATAATTAGCTACACTTCCTATAGCATCGGTGGGATTGGTCCAGATGTCTGCGAATTCATCTCCATCGTAATCGACCGCGTAGTTACGATAGCTGTTTGGCATAAACTGGCCCCAACCCATTGCGCCAGCGTAAGAACCTTTGAGTGTTAATGGGTCCTTTCCTTGCTCGCGGGCCAGGAGTAATAAATGTTCGAGCTGAGTGGTAAAGAAGATCTTCCTAGACTCGCGTTTTTCAGTATAGGTGTAATAGTCAAATGCCAATGTGGTCAAAGCATCAATGACTCTATAGCTTCCTACATTACGCCCGTAATTAGTTTCAACTCCGATAATACTCACGATAATAGCAGGATCAACCCCAAATTCTTTTTCAGCACGCTCAAGAGTTTCTTGATTTTCTTGCCAAAATTGAACACCTCTAGAGGTTCTTTTGTTGGTAACAAAAATCTTACGGTATTCATGCCATGGTTTTGCTTTTTCTGCTGGGCGACTCATGGCTTTTACTATGCTTTTTTGGTGCATTGCACTTGCCAGCCACGTCTCAATTTGGGATTTTTCGAAATCATGCTTATTGACCATGGTACTTATAAAATCTGATGCTTCAGGGTGTTTTGAATAGTCGGCTAAGACAGTTACAGAGACAGATAAAAGCACTCCCAAAATGACTAATTTAAGTGTCGACATCAAAGGTTTGTCCTCATACGGTTGGGCTCTGTGCTAATAGCCATGAGCAAACCAAATCCAATAAATAGCGTTAAAATAGCCGTGCCACCGTAACTGATCATCGGTAGCGGGGCTCCTACTACAGGCAATATACCCGATACCATACCCATATTCACGAAAACATAGATAAAAAAGATTAAACCTAAACTGCCGGCGAGTAATCGACCAAATTGAGACTGAGCGTTAAAAGAGATAAATAGGCACCTGGCAATGACTAATGTATATAGCGTGAGAAGAGTAAGGACGCCAATCAAACCGAATTCTTCGGCTAGTACCGCTATAATAAAGTCAGTATGGCTCTCAGGAAGAAAATTCAATTGTGATTGAGTGCCTTCGGTCCAACCTTTACCATTTAGACCTCCAGAGCCTATAGCCGTTTTAGATTGAACGATATTCCACCCGCTACCCAATTTGTCTTTTTCAGGCGAAAGTAACGTTAGTATTCTTTGTTTTTGATAATCTAAAAGGACAAAATTCCACATAACAGGAACAGCAGCAATGCCGGTTAAGAATGTGCCTATTAAATAACGTACGCCTAAGCCCGCCAAGAACAACGTAAGAAACCCCGACACGAAGATCAATAACGCCGTCCCTAAGTCAGGTTGCCTCATAATTAGAGCGACTGGAATCATTATCATCACCATCGCCCAACTTATATGTTTTAACGTTGGTGGAATAAAACGTTTGCTCAAGTAGGACGCTAACATCAAAGGCACTGCTACCTTCATGAATTCTGCAGGCTGCAGCCGGGAAAAGCCAACATCCAGCCATCGCTGCGCTCCTTTTGCGCCGACACCAAAGAATAATACGGCAATGAGTAACAACAGCCCTAGACCATAAAATACAAACGCCCATTTCTCCCAATAGCGAACTTCGAATTGGGCCACTACAAACATGATTATAAATCCAAGAACCATGAAAGTTGCCTGACGCTTTACGTAAGCAAGATTTTGATCTCCGGCACTGTAGAGCACCATCAATCCGAGGGTGCATAGCGCAAGCAGTAATATTAATAATGGAAAATCGATATGTGTTGACTCACTCTTTTTTCGATCGCCGCCCGGGCTTTGCATCCTTCTAACAAAATCATTGTTCTGCATAAGCGTCATAACCTTGCAAAGAATTTAAGTAAGAAGCGTTAGTTGCTGTTAGGTTTTGAGCGTCATTGTTGCTCATCACAGATTTGATGTATGTATCTATGACAGTTCTGGCAATAGGAGCAGCTGCAGAGCTGCCGTGCTCGCCATTTTCAACAATTAAGGCTACGGCTATCTTTGGATCTTCAGCGGGAGCGAAAGCGACGAACAGCGCATGATCCCACTGTCGCTCGCTAATCTTTGACCGATCATACTCGTCGCTGGCATTAATGCTGATGACTTGGGCTGTGCCAGTTTTGCCCGCTATGTTGTAGGTCAAATCCTTGTTGATGCCTCTTGCCGTGCCTCGATTCGAGTGCACAACATCACGCATTGACTCGTGGATATAATTCCAATGTTTATCACTAATCTTAGAGCTTTCGGTAACTTTAATCGTAGGGTTTTCCACACCATTAATAGATTTAACTATTTGTGGCTGAATCAGGTCACCTCGAGAGGCGATGCTAGCGGTCATAACGGCGAGTTGCAATGGTGTGGTGAGCATAAAACCTTGGCCAATACTCACGTTGATAGTATCGCCGTCAAACCAGGATGCTCCACGAGCATTTTTCTTCCATATTCTAGAGGGCATTATGCCCGAGCGCTCTCCAGGTAAATCGATATTAGTTTTTTTACCTAGGCCAAATGCTTCGCTACTGGTTGCCAAAGTGTCTATGCCGATCTTTACGCCCATCTTGTAAAAGAACACGTCGCAGGATTCGATGATTGCCTTTGCTAAATCAACGCCCTTTCCATGCCCGCCCCGTTCTGAATTATGGTCTCGCCAAGGGCGCTCAATACCCTCCATAAGAAAATAGCCAGGATCTTCTATCTTAGTATCCGTTGTAATACTTTGACTTTGAAGACCGATTAACCCGAACAAAGGTTTAATGGTTGAACCTGGAGGATATTGGCCCCTAATAGAGCGGTTAAACATGGGTTTATCTTCTGAGTTAAGAAGAGCGCCATAAGCCTTTTGGCTAATGCCCGAGACAAATGGATTGGCGTCATAGCTTGGCGCGCTAACCATAGCGAGAACGCCGCCGGTTTCTATTTCTATTGCGACCAGCGACCCACGTTCGCCCGAAAATGCCTCATAGGCCACCTTCTGCAAACGGCTGTCAAGATGCAGTTTAAGATCGTTACCAGCAACAGGGCTTACATGATCAATAACTCGCATCACGCGACCCCGGGCATTAGTTTCTACATGATCGCTTCCCACTTCGCCGAGCAGAGATTCCTCGTAAAATTTCTCGATACCAATTTTGCCAATGGAGTCGGTACCGCTGTAATTGATAGGATTAATTATTTTACTTTCACGGTCGTTAATCCGGCCAACATAGCCTACGACATGAGTAAAAAGATCACGCTTGGGATAAAACCGAGTCAATCTGGCGCTGACCTTGGTGCCGTCAAGGATGTGCTGGTTGACAGCTAAAATCGCCTGTTCTTTTTCAGTTAAGTTAAACTTTAGTGGCGTCGGTTCAAAGGGCTTTCGTCTTTTTAATCGACTATAAAAACGCGTAATATCATTGTCGGTAAGGGTTATTAATGAGCCAACTTTATTGATTAATTGGCCTAGATCGTCAGTGCGCTCTCGAATAATAGAGAGATTGGATGTGGGCCTGTTGTCGGCGAGAATCTCCCCGTTTCGATCATAGATAACACCTCGAGTGGGCGCCGCTGGTCGCACATGCACACGGTTATTATCCGAGTCCGTTGCAAAATTTTGAAACTGATTGACCTGCAGGTCAACGTACCTAGAAATAAGGGTCAGTCCCATGACCAACATGATAAACATAGAGAATATAAGCCGCCTAGCAAATATTCTTCTTTCGCGAGCAGGGTCTGAGAAAGCTTCCTTATGTATCATTATTATCTATCCAAACACCTAATTGCGATGGTATGGGTGGTTAGCATTAATCGTCCATGCCCTATAAAGCTGCTCCATTAGCACAATGCGTACTAGGGGGTGGGGAAGCGTTAAATCCGATAGAGACCAACGCATATTAGCCCTAGCTATACAATCAGGCGAGAGACCATCTGGGCCACCAATCAGTAAGTTAACATCTCGACCATCCATTTGCCAGCTGGCTAAATTACTGGCTAATTTTTCGGTAGTCATGGTTTTGCCCAGCACATCAAGCGCAATGACGAAATCTTTATCGGGTAGAGACTTTAAAATTGATTGGCCTTCGATTTCTGTTGCTTTGGTTGATGACTGACTTTTACCTCGCTGGCCAAGCGCTATTTCAGTGGTTTGGATGCGCAGTTCAGGCGGCATACGTTTACTATATTCAAGACATCCCGTTTCTACCCATGCAGGCATTCGCGTACCGACAGCCAGAATACGGAGTTTCAAATTAATCCTGACCAATCGGCGGCGAACCCAACATTGCGGCCTCGGCCTCCGCGTTTAAAGGGCGATCATCTGGGCGCAAAGACCATAATTTTTCTAAATCATAGAATGCCCGAGTTTTGGGTAACATGACATGCACAATAACATCGCCAAAATCGACCAATATCCATTCTGAAACGTCATCACCCTCCATTCCAATCACCCTGAATCCAGCCTTTTTGGCGTCGACAGCTACATTATTAGCCAGAGATTTTACTTGCCGGCTAGAGTTGCCGCTTGCGACTACCATTGTGTCCATAATGCCAGTTAATTTTGTAACATCAATGCTTACAATATCTTGAGCTTTAACGTCTTCAAGGGCAGAGATAATTATTTCGTGGAGATCTTTTTTCATAGTACAAGGTTACTCATATAAACGGTTTTTTTGGATATAGCTAATGACAGAGTCAGGCAGCATAAGGTGGACATCATCCCCTTTGGCTACCTTTACTCTAATATTGGTAGATGAAATATCTAACATGGATAAGTCGCAAAAATAGATGCACCCACTTGGCTTCCTCTTTATTTCACTCAAATCGTCGCTGCGGTGACAAGCAATCCATTTAACTAGAGGGCCTGCTTGAGGCTGCTCGTAACCGGGCCGTGACGAAACAGCAATGTGGCAAAAATCTAAAATCTGCTGCCACTGATGCCAGCTATCTAGTTTACTCAGAGCGTCCATGCCAATACACATAAACAGAGGAGCGTCGGCCCCAATTTCCTGGCGCAGCAGTTTAACAGTATTAATACTATAACTTGGCGCTGATCGACGTAATTCGATGTCATCAATGATCAGCGGCGAGTCAGTATGACTCAAGGCAGTTGCCAGCATTGCTCGCCTATGCTCAGTTGACACATTTGGCTCGCCGCGATGAGGCGGGTAAGCGCATGGTACCATTCTTACTTCACTAACATCGAGTAACTGAGCTAGATCGCTCGCAATGGTTAAATGGCCATTATGAATAGGGTCAAAGGTCCCACCAAATATAGCCACTGCCATGCTATTGTCGGATTTGTCCATCGCCAAACACCACCCATTTTTGACAGGTAAGGCCCTCTAAGCCTACAGGGCCTCGGGCATGAATTTTATCGGTCGAAATACCTATTTCAGCGCCCAAACCATATTCGAAGCCGTCGGCAAACCGTGTCGATGCGTTAATTATCACTGAACTTGAATCAATTTCAGCTAAAAACCTGCGACTGTTCTGATCGTCTTCAGTGACGATAGATTCGGTATGCTTAGAACTGTAGTGATTGATATGGTTGATAGCCTCGTCGAGGCCGTCTACGATTTTAATCGCCAAAATAGGTGCCAGAAATTCTTCGCCCCAGTCTTCTTCGCTGGCCTCATTTATGGTGGCTACGATAGCTCGTGATTTTTCACAACCCCGTAATTCAACTTGTTTTTCCGTATACATAGCTGCGAGTTTAGGTAATATTTCGTCAGCAACAGACTTGGCGATAACCAGTGATTCCATGGCATTGCACACACCGTAGCGATGGGTTTTGGAGTTAATTGCAATATCTACCGCCTTTTTTAAATCGGCATGATCATCAATGTAGACATGACAGTTACCATCTAAATGTTTAATGATAGGTACTCGGGCGTCAGTTATAAGTCTTTTTATCAGACCCTTACCTCCTCGAGGAATAATCACATCCAAATAATCGGTCATGGTTATTAGCTCTGCTACCGCATCGCGGTCAGGCGTGCTGATAACCTGAACTACAGTTTGAGGTAAATTTGCATCAGCTAGACCCTTTTTAATGCAGGCAGCAATAGCTTGATTGGAGTGAATAGCCTCACTTCCACCGCGTAAAATAGTCGCGTTTCCAGCTTTTAAACAAAGACTCGCAGCATCAATAGTGACATTGGGGCGTGATTCGTAAATGATGCCGATGACACCGATAGGCGCGCGCATTTTTCCCAACCTAATCCCGCTAGGGCGGACACCTAAGTCTGTCATTTCACCGACAGGATCGGGTAGCGCCGCAACTTGATGCAAGCCTTCGATCATAGCTTCAATGCGTTCATTGTTAAGTTCTAGCCGGTCTAATAGAGAGGCATCTAGCCCGTTGGTAAGGCCGTTCTCCATATCGATAAGATTTGCCGACAACACCATTTGACGGTCATCACTAAGACGCCTTGCAATAGCCGTTAGGGCTTGATTTTTCGTCTCTGTGGGCGCGCGGGCTATGACTCTTGATGACTCAAGAGCGGCAACTCCAACGGCTTCCATGTAGGCTTTGATGTTATTTTTTTTCAATATTTTGCACGGCGTTTGATTAGGAAAACTGGCTGTATTCATTTTCAGCATTATACGTCTAGCGCGACTATAATTCCCGATTTTCCGCGGAGGGGAGGGATAAAGTCATCATTTTCAGGAAAAAATGGCTTTTTGGCTTCTACCTGCAGAATATCCCTTAAATATTGAGATGTTGATTCACAATTTGAGCTAGGGCTTCTATATGTTCTGGGTCGTCATTGAGGCAAGGAATATAATGAAACTCCTTTCCGCCAGCGTTCGAGAAAATTTCACGGGCTTCAATGTTGATCTCTTCGATAGTTTCTAGGCAATCTGATGAAAAACCGGGGCAGATAACAGCCACACGGTAAATCCCTGTGTTTGGGAGGGCCCCCAGCGTTTTGTCAGTGTAGGGTTGCAACCAAGGCTCGCGGCCAAAGCGTGACTGAAAAGTGGTCATAATATTATCTTCAGCCAAGTTCATTTTTTCAGCAACCATACGAGTGGTCTGGTGACAAAGGCAATGATACGGGTCTCCCTTTTTGAGGTATCGTTCAGGGGTGCCATGATAAGAAAAAATAAGTTTATCCGGATGACCATGGGCGTCGATATGCCGGCTAATGCTCGAGCATAGAGCATTAATAAATGCCTCAGATTGGTGATAGCCGCCAACAAAATGTAATTCGGGAACCCACCGCGTTCGTTTGAAAACTTCAGCGATAGCGTCAAAGGTTGAGCCTGTGGTAGCCCCAGAATATTGGGGGTAAAGCGGCAACACGGTAATGTTTCGTACATTCTGGGCGCTAAGCTCATTAATGGCCGACTCAATTGAGGGGTTGCCGTAGCGCATTCCCAGAACCACTGGCACTTCCTTTCCGTGCTTTGCGGCCAACAGTTTTCGAACGCCATCGACTTGCGCTTGCGTATTAACCAGCAATGGAGACCCCTTTTCTGTCCACACGCTACGATAGAGCTTGGCTGAACGCCGAGGCCGAAGCCGCAAGATTACCAAATTAAGGATTAGCCACCAAAGTAATCTAGGAACTTCTACAACCCGTGGATCGCTTAAAAATTGTTTTAAATAACGGCGTAGGTCAGATGTTTGTGGTGCATCTGGCGTCCCTAAGTTGCAAAGTATCACGCCTTGCTTTGGTGAGGGACCTTTGTGATCGTAGTCTGTTTGACCTTTATACTGCATTTGATTTGCGGCCTTTGATGTCTTTACACATTAATAATGTGGAATTGGGTGGGTAAAGCGCTATCTTGCGTTAACGGTGTGTAGGTGGTTCATTGTGTATTATACGCGACATCAAATAGATGAGATTGATTTTAATCCTAGGCTATTAGTAGCTGACCCAAGACGCTTACAAAGCTATAATGCCGAACTTTTATAGATACGTAAAAAAGCCCATGAGTCACCACGTTTCAGATAGGCGCACATTCGCTATTATTTCGCACCCCGATGCAGGTAAAACCACCATTACCGAAAAACTATTATTGCTCGGTAATCTTATTCAGGTGGCGGGTACGGTCAAAGGGCGTAAAAGCGACCGTCATGCTACTTCCGATTGGATGGCAATGGAAAAAGAGCGTGGTATTTCTGTGACATCATCGGTCATGCAATTTCCCTATCAAGGCTGCATGGTTAATTTACTGGATACCCCTGGGCACGAAGACTTCTCTGAAGATACCTATCGCACCCTCACCGCGGTGGATTCATCTCTCATGGTTATCGATGGGGCTAAAGGTGTAGAGGCCCGCACCATTAAACTAATGGACGTCTGTCGTTTGCGTGACACGCCGATCTTAACCTTTGTAAACAAGATGGACCGTGATATTCGAGACCCCATTGATTTATTGGACGAAATTGAAGCGGTGCTTAAAATTAAAGCTGCGCCGATTAATTGGCCGATTGGGATGGGCCGCGAATTCCGTGGCGTATACAATTTTTACACTGACACTATCCATGTTTATGTGCAGGGGAAAGGTCATACATTGACCGGTGACGTTCAGGTGCATGGACTAGATTCCCCCGAGGCGCGAGAGGCCTTGGGCGCCTATGCCGATGATGTTTTGGAAGAACTAGAGCTGGTAAAAGGCGCGACTAACCTTTTCGATATGAATGAATTCTTATCTGGCCGGCTCGCACCGGTGTTCTTTGGCACTGCTTTGGGTAACTTCGGCATTCGTGAAATGCTTGACTATTTTGTGCGTTGGGCGCCGTCCCCTCAACCGCGACAGGCCGCAGAGCGAGAAGTTGTGGCAGATGAAGAAAAATTCAGCGGCTTTGTTTTTAAAATTCAAGCCAATATGGACCCGAAGCACCGAGATCGAATCGCTTTTTTACGAATCTGCTCAGGTAAATATACTAAAGGTATGAAAATGAAACATGTTCGTACCGGTAAAGATGTGCGTATCGCAGATGCCTTTAGCTTTAAAGCGGGCGAGAGAATTTCTGTTGACGAAGCAGTAGCGGGCGACATTATCGGGTTACATAATCATGGGTCAATACAGATTGGTGACACTTTTACTGAAGGGGAGACGCTCAAATTCAGTGGTATCCCCCATTTCGCGCCCGAATTATTTAAGCGCATTCGTCTTAGAGATCCATTAAGAGCCAAGCAGTTGCAAAATGGCATTCGGCAATTATCGGAAGAAGGTAGTACTCAGGTTTTCTTTCCCTTTCGTAACAATGATGTCATCGTTGGGGCGGTTGGCCAGTTGCAATTTGATGTGGTAGCTTATCGGCTTCGAGAAGAATATGGCGTAGAAGCCGTGTATGAGTCAGTTAATGTGCATACAGCTCGATGGACTGAATCTGATGATCACAAGACCCTAGAGGCCTTTCGCAATAAAGCAGAAGATAACCTAGCCGTTGATGGGGGCGGTCATCTGACTTATTTGGCGCCCACCAGGGTCAATCTAGCTCTTGCAGAAGAGCGTCATCCAGATATTGCATTTCGAGCCACTCGCGAACACTAACTTGATTTGCGTGTAAATTTATCTTAGCTAGTTGAGGTCAATTATGGGTATCAAGACACCTACTGTTCACCAAGATCAAACGCCGGTGCATTTACGAGCCAATCGTGGCGCGGTATCCCGTTGGTTGGGTCGTACCGTTCTACGTGTTTTGGGTTGGAGGGTTGAGGGTCAGATACCAGACTTGAAACGATTGTTAGTGATCGGAGCGCCTCATACCTCAAACTGGGATTTTGTCTTAGCTATGGCAACCATCTTGGGTCTTAACCTGCGAATGCGTTGGTTGGCCAAGCATACTATTTTCAAGCGAGGCGTTGTTTGGTTCATGGAGTGGTTGGGTGGAATACCAACTGATCGGACCCAGCCTCAAGCAATAGTTGAAAGAGTTGCGCGGCTGGCAAGAAAAGGCAAAGGCGTTGTCATTGGTATAACGCCAGAGGGGACCCGTAAAAAAGCGCTTAAATGGAAGACAGGCTTTCTGAGGCTTGCTAAGGCGTTAGATTGTCCTATTCTTATGGTGGCTATTAACTTCCCTACCAAGACAATTGTGATCGGTGATCTTTATCATCCCAGTGGCGATAATAATTACGATTTAGTAGCTATTAAGCAATACTACGATCAATTTCAGGGGATACATAAGGATCAGTTCTAACCATAAGAGCAAAAGCCCGAAAATAAAAGTGAACATTCACTTTTATACTTAAATCAAAAGTCTCTTTCTGACGATAAATTTAAAGAGTCTTGGTCCTCGAGAATGGAATTGCTAATTAGATTTAATTTCAGGTCTTGGTGGAATAGCCTGCTTTTATTTTCATCCGTACAAAAACCGATAAGATACGCTAAGCTAATAAAAATAATAAAAATAGTCAAAAATCAAAGGTTAGCATAATGAAGCAGCATCAATACCGAGTGCATCCAGATCAAATACCTGAGCATCTACGAGGAAACCGAAGTCTTTTTAGCCGCTGGTTTGGCCGGACCGTCCTCGGTCTTTTTGGTTGGCGTGTTGAGGGTGTTATTCCCGATGTTAAGCGTGTTTTGATTATCGCAGCTCCTCATACATCCAACTGGGATTTTGTCTTCGCTATGGCTGCAGTTTTGGGCCTGAACTTGCGTATACGCTGGCTTGGTAAACACACTATCTTTAAACCTGGCGTTGTCTGGTTTATGGAATGGCTGGGCGGTATACCTATAGATCGCGCTGACCCCAAGGGTATTATTGAGAAGGTTGTAGCCTTGTCAAAAAAAGAAGGCGGAGTCGCCATCGGGTTGGCCCCTGAAGGAACGCGTAAGAAGGTAGTTAAATGGAAAACAGGCTTCTTACGTTTAGCTCATGACCTAGATTGTGAGATCTTGCTGTTTGGCTTTGATTTTGCCGGCAAGCGACTGGTTATTGGTGATCTCTTTCAGCCAACGGGCGATAATGAGGCGGATTTGGCATTTATTAGAGCGTACTATAAACAATATATCGGCAGGCATCCCAGCAAAGCCTAACTAGCAATATAACTAAAAGTAAGTATTCACTTCATGATGAGATTTGAATGGAGTTAAGTTTCTTAACGCAGATGGTATTAGTCGCTGTTGCCTTTTTTGCTGGGTTGATTTCTTCTATTGCAGGTTCTGGTGGGGTACTGACATTGCCAGCATTATTGTGGGTTGGGCTGGCACCTTTAACAGCTTTGGCGACAAACAAGGTCCAAAGTTCAGTGGGCACTCTGTCATCAACGTGGAATTTTTTCCGCAAAGGACATCTCGAGATAAAGCCTCTCCTAGTGTCTGTTTTAATGGCGGTTTTGGGTTCAATAGTGGGGACTTTAACGGTTCAAGCGCTTGATGGGGGAACACTGAACCGATTAATCCCCCTCTTGTTGCTGGGTATTGGCATTTATTTCCTGTTATCACCGAAGGTTAGCCCAGTTGATAGAGTACCAATGCTAGGATTTAACTGGTTCGCTTGTACGGCGGCGCTTGGTATGGGGTTCTACGGTGGCTTTTTTGGCCCAGGAATGGGATCAATTATGCCATTTTTATTCGTATGGCTGCTCGGTCATAATTTAGTTAAGGCCACCGCTGAGACTAAGTTAATGATTTTAGCTGTCAACGGTACGTCGGCCGCTATCTTTATTTTCAATGGCTTTGTGTTGTGGGAACTGGCATTGCCTATGGCACTAGCGCAGATAGTAGGTGCCAGGCTTGGGTCTAATTTAGTTATGACACGAGGGTCTGGATTAGTACAGCCAATCATAACGGTAGTGACGGTATTGGTGGCACTCAAGCTACTATTCTTTCCGTAGTACCTCTGTTACTTCAGTCGTTAAGCCACTACCATTTTGAGGACCTTGATTAGCTGATATTACTCAGGGCTTCTAATGTGTTTGCGCAAGCCTGTGCTACCTCTTGCCCCTTTTCGATGAAATGCTTTTTAAAATAAGCGGTGTGTTCTTCGCCTCCATCAAAGTTCTGGGGTGTTAAAACCGCAGAAAACACGGGCATCGCCGTATCCATCTGAACTCGCATAAGATTATCTATGACAGCGGATGCAACAAATTCGTGGCGATAAATACCTCCATCCACGACCAGACCAGCGGCTACAACAGCCGCGTATTTTCCAGTTTCAGCGAGTGCTTTTGCAAAAACGGGAATTTCGTATGCGCCAGGCACTTCGAAGAACGTGATCTTCTTGTCGCTTATCGTCGAAAATTCGAGTCTAAACGAATCTCGCAGCTGATCAACGATGTCTTTGTGCCAGGTGGCTTGAACGAACGCAATGTGGCCGCGAGCTACTATTTCTTGACTAGTTTTATTCATAAAAGACTCAAATCAATTTTAATTTAGGGGCTATCAAAGCCACCAATAAATTGGGTTGAGGGCAAACAAGGGAAGACGCGCATTATCCAGCCAAAGCTAAGGCGAATTGCTCTAAAGATCCGAGTGGTGACTCGACTAAAGTCTATACCTCATTCTCATAACCAGACTTTAACTGTCGGCTTTGGAATCGCACCAAATCTGCTTGTCCTTCAAGTACAAAGAGTACCTAAAGCGCCCGCGGGCTACCTTAACGTCAAGGATTACCGCCGGTGGGGACTTGCACCCCGCCCTGAGAATTTCCATCTAACAATGGAGGCGCGGATTATAGTCAAAACCTAGATTACTGTATACATAACGCCAGTAAAAAAATCTAGCCTTGATGTATTGATTAGCTCAAACTCGATACTGGATATCAATTACCGAGATTTATAATTAAGATTGACGTTATGATTATACAAAGCCAATGGTTGGTAATGTTATAGTCGCAAATGAATATTGGTTGTAACGCTTGAATTTTCTTATTAGCTGGAGTTGCCTGATGGATGAAAAGACACCCCCGTTTTCCCGATTTCTAGTCGTTGCCGCTGCATTTGTCATAGTAGTGTCGGGGCTGAAGATGGCAGGGCCCCTTTTAGTGCCGTTCTTATTGGCGGTGTTCATTGCCATGATCGTGTCGCCTGTTTTAGGCTGGCTGAAAAGCTTCCGTATCCCCTCAGGCATAGCGATTTTCTTGGTTATTAGCTTAGTGTTAGCCGTGGGCCTTATCTTAGCCGCGGTGATAGGTTCATCAGTTGACAACTTTCGCCAAGATAGCCCTATATACGCTGCTAAACTATCAGTTATGAGTGAGGATATACAGCAATGGCTGAGTGCGCGCGGCATCGCCATTGGCGCAGAACAATGGAGCAGTAGTTTCGATCCTGGTGCGGTGATGGGTATAGTCGGGAGCACGCTGGCATCCTTTGGCAATGTCATGACCAACACTCTTATGATTCTATTAACAGTGATCTTCATTCTTGCTGAAAATGTTAGTTTTGGCGAAAAACTTCGCAGTGCCAGGGGCAGTGCTGATTCTCATGAATGGTTGAGCAAATTTTCAGACAGCGTGCACAGCTACCTAGCGATCAAAGCTGCCATCAGCTTTTTAACAGGTCTCATCATCTTTATCTGGTTGAGTATACTGGGCGTTGATTACGCTGTGCTATGGGGCCTTATAGCCTTTTTACTGAACTTCATACCCACCGTTGGATCCTTTATCGCCGCAGTGCCAGCTGTGTTACTTGCTTTGGTTCAGCTTGGACTGTTTGAGGCAGGACTAACCTTGATAGGTTTTGTAACGGTGAACCTTATTATGGGTAATGTGGTTGAACCGCGCTGGATGGGCCGAGGTCTTAACCTTTCGCCTCTGGTGGTATTTGTCTCACTGGTACTTTGGGGTTGGGTGCTGGGCCCAGTAGGTATGTTGCTATCTATTCCGCTCACTATTATGTTAAAAATTGCCTTAGAAAATCAAACTGAGACCCGGTGGATAGGTATTATGCTGGGAGCGGGTAAGCGTATAGAGGCAGACCCAGCTGCTGGGGCACAAGCAATATCAGAGCTTGATGTTTGAGTAAGAAAACATAAGAAATACTACAGGAACGAGCTCATGAAGAGTGTGGGTTTGAGGCGTAAGTCACAGCTTTTATTTTCCTTGGCCTCTGTTCTTTGGTTGGTCGGTTGTGACGGTCAACAACAATTGCCGACCACAAGCGCTGAAAATGCAGCAGGCGTTATTTATCATGGTGGTGATATTATCACCATGGCCGGCGAATCCTTCAGCCAAGTCGAGGCTGTAGCTGAGCAAGACGGAAATATTGTTTTTACCGGCACCCTTACTGAGGCAAGGCAAGGGTTTGCTAAAGCCAGTCAGTTCGACCTAAAAGGTAAAACCCTAATGCCTGGGTTTATCGAACCTCACGTACATCCATCTATTGCAGCGCTAGTGCTGCCCAGTGAAATCATAGCTCCCTATGACTGGGTGTTCCCAAACGGCGTCAAAAAAGGGGTTAGAGACCCTGCGGGTTACAAGAAGCGCCTAGAGCAAAGTATTAATAGCAGCCAAATTGACAGCAAAAATCTATTTATGATTTGGGGCTATCACCAATTGTGGCACGGTGATCTCAGCCGCCAACTTCTAAATCAGTTGGCACCAGACAAGCCGGTGGCGGTTATACATCGATCATTTCATGAGATTTTCTTTAACGACAGGGCTATTGAACTGATAGGGCTCCAGGAAGAAAGTTTTAAAGGCAACCCTCAGGTCAACTGGAGGAAAGGCCATTTCTTCGAAAATGGCTGGATGACCATTGCGCCTAGAGTGGCCCCCTTTTTGGTTGGCTCGAAAAAATACATGGTAGGGCTTGATCTAATGTCGCAGCTCATCCAAAAAAATGGCATCACAACTATTGCCGAACCTGGCTTTCCTGGAACAGACTTTAAAACAGAATATGGGCTTTTAAGTCATTATATGGCCCAGCAGCCCCCTTTTAATGTGTATCTTATAGCCAACGGCACTAAACTTTATCGTGGCTTTAGCGATAACCAAAAAGCCATGGACTGGATCGATAAACTGCCAACCCAATACAATACCGACAACATTGAGTTTCTACCAAAGCAAGTTAAATTATTTGCCGACGGTGCTATTTACTCTCAGTTAATGCAAATGAAAGAGGGTTACTTAGATGGTCATCATGGCGAGTGGATGACCCCGCTTGAGGACCTAACTCAACAGATTACAGATTACTGGCGCGCCGGTTACAAACTGCACATCCATGCTAATGGGGACAAAGGCATTCAACAGGTTATAGATACGGTGGCCGCCTTGCAGAAAAGCGACCCACGTCAAGACCACCGACTGACATTGCATCACATGGGTTATTTTGACGACCAACAGGCAGCTCAAATTGCCAGCCTAGGCATTGAGGCATCGGTAAATCCATTTTATCTATGGGCATTGGCAGATAAATACGGCGAATTTGGCTTAGGTGATGAGCGCGCACATAATCTAGTGCGCATTAAATCTCTAACAGACCGCAACGTGCCGGTCTCCTTTCATTCAGACTTCTCCATGGCGCCTATCGAGCCACTCACTCTAGTCTGGACCGCCGTGAACCGTATTGCTTCAGAAGGCTTAGCCTATTCGGCCGATCAGAAAATAGACGTGTATACAGCGTTAAAAGCAATTACTATTGGCGCCGCTAGAACCATAAACCAAGAGCATAAGATTGGTTCCATCAAGGTTGGGAAAAAAGCTAATTTCGTTATTTTGGACAAAAACCCAATGCGGGTAGAGCCTCAAACAATTAAAGATATAAAGGTTTATGGTACCGTTTTCTCAGGCAAGCTAAGCATACCTATTAGCCATTAAGTCTAATTGCTGATTCAACAAAAACACCAGAAAGTAAAAAGCCCCAGCAATTACTGAGGCTTTTTCAATATGGTGCCCATACCTGGATTGTAATGCTACTAATCATAGGCGCGCTGTAGGCCCCATATGCACTATGTTTTAGCTGTTTAGTCTTTAGCCATGCGGACAGTTTAAAGGCGCTTTCAGAGCACTTATAGTTTTGGTTTTTGCGAGAATTGTCAGATGACCCCAATTAGAATCACCAAAGAGCGTCTAGCTAGCCTTTCGCAATTGTGTGCATATTTTTGGTGCGGCAGAAAACAAACATGAATAGTGTGATAAACCTTGCATCGCCTCAAGCTTAGTCTCACCGGGTATAGATTGTTTGAGTGTGGTCGCCATGGAGAATGGCGACCAATTATCGTCGGTACCGTGCCATATCTGCACATTGCTTGTGTACGCATCAAAATAACCTGGCCAAGTGACATACTGCTTTATATCGCGCATGTAACCCGCAGTGCCAGCTTGAAAGCAGTGTTTTATGACAGAGGTGATGTAGCTTATAAATTCAGGCTGTTTAATAAGTTCACGATCTTGTCCAGTAGCGCTTGCGAAGAGTAGGCGTACAAGCAACGACGGTGCTAGCATCGCCATTACTTTTTGACAGAAGGTTAATAACTTGAAAACAACGGGACTTTCCTTGGCCAATGTAAAGACCGATCCACCTGCCATATGATCTATAAAGTCTCCCTTGTGCAGGGGAGCAACAGATGAAATCAAGTGGATATTACGAACCTGATTCCGCAAAATTGCGCCAACCTCAAGGGCCACATGAGTGCCTATGGAAAAGCCAATGATATCTAATGGCTCATCGCCAATAATACGCTTAATCTGGCTTGCTATTTGCTGGTAATAACAATCCTGATCCACTGCGTCTTTTACCGCAAATCTATCTAAGCTGACAATTCTAAGGTTGTTTTCTTGTGCATGTTTATCAAACACTGCGCACTCTTTAATAGCACCAGGAGCGCCATGAAAATATACAACTAATGCACCCGTCTTAGTGCCGTATTCGACAGTCTTCACTAAATACTCCACATACATTTGCGATGTTTAGGCGATTCGACATCGCTAAGATTGTCAAATAGTAAGTCCGAAGCAGAATGGTTACAAGAGAAACAAAAAAGCCCCAGCAGTTGCTAAGGCTTTGTTGGTAATGGTGCCCAGACCTGGAATCGAACCAGGGACACAAGGATTTTCAATCCTTTGCTCTACCAACTGAGCTATCTGGGCATTACAACACTTCTGGCGCTTGCGCGAGAGGCGCGTATTAAAGCGTTTGATCTGCTGTTCGTCAAGGAATTATTCGGTCGGTGGGACGTATCCTTCGGCTTGATCCACTTCTTCGCCATTAAAGAACTTTTCTCGCTGTTCTGAGAGGTAGGTTCGGGCTGATACGTCCATCATATTAAGGCGTAATTCATTGATCAGGGTTGTCTGATGAGTCATCCACTCAGCCCAAGCCTCTTTAGAGATGGTGTTAAATATTTCCTCACCCTTGGGACCAGGGAAGGGGGGCATGTCTAGCCCCGGGAGTTCTTTTTCTAGTTTGCGACATAAAATAGTGCGCGCCATAACAACCTCATTTGATAATCTTGATATGCCTACAGATTAAGGCCGTTGAATAACGCTTTAATGGGTGCAGGCATGCCTAATGATATAGGCTTTTGTGGGTTATACCAGACCTGATTGTCTTTCTCGGAGACCTTATTTGGAATAATGCCAGCGGTGGCCAAAATCATTTGAATGGGCTGATAGTCAAGATGGAAGTGGCTGAAGGTATGACGTTTTACGTCTAGCACGCTGTACCCTTTGGTGGTAATGCCAAGTTCCTCTAAAGTCTGATTAATATCATCTGTGTTGTCACACTGGGGAAACACCCAGAGACTGCCCCAGATACCCGTTGGCGGGTTTTGCTGCAGTAAGAACTCGCCTTTTTTATTATTAATCATGAGGAAGCATGTCTTTCTAACAGGAATCGTTTTCTTAGGCTTTTTGCCGGGATAGTCTTGAGGGTTACCTTGGTGATAGGCAACGCATGTTTTGCTAAGTGGGCAAGCTGGGCAATTAGGAGATGAGCTTTTGCAGAGTGTGGCCCCAAGGTCCATCATTGCCTGAGTATAATCCGCCATCCTCTGGTCTGGGGTGTTTCTTTCGGCTAGGGTCCAGAGCGTATCCATCACGTTGGGTTTACCGGGCCATCCACTAATGGCAGCAAAGCGCGCAAGTACGCGCTTTACATTACCATCTAATATGGCAGCTTGTTGATGAAACGCGATGGCACTAATGGCGCCTGCAGTGGAGCGACCAATGCCGGGCAGCTCACATAGTTGGTCAACCGTATTTGGGAATTTGCCCTTTAAGTCGCTACTAACCTGCTGAGCGGTTTTGTGCAGGTTACGGGCGCGAGCGTAATAACCCAGACCTGTCCAATGATGCAGTACTTCGTCCAACGATGCTGCAGCTAGATCTTGAACGCTGGGGAAACTTTTCATAAACCGCAAATAATAGGGAATAACTGTACTTACCTGCGTTTGTTGTAACATGATTTCAGATACCCATACTCGGTAAGCAGAGATGTCCTGTTGCCAAGGTAGATGTGTGCGGCCATGTTGGTCGAACCAATTAAGAACCGCTGTCTGAAAATCACTAGGACTCACGAGTCGCCTAATTTTTTCTTAAAGAAGCCTTTTAACGCGTTTTGGATTGAGTCGCCATTAACGGGCGCCTCATTGTTGGGCGTTGTGAAATACTTTTCACCGAGCTGCTGTATTAGGGTGTTTTTTAATAATCCACTAATGACTTTCTGATCTGGGGCGCAGCTAGATTGTGTTGAGCTATTGTTATCACCGAAGCTACCCTTACAGGAAAACGGAATAACTTGATTTTGTAAGCGCTTGTTGACCGAACACCCGTTATTGCTGCTAGTGGCGCTTGTTAGCACAGCTTTGGCGTTTAGTGTGTAGGTTTGTTCCACCATCTGAACTTGACTCTGGCCGGTAATATTTAGATTGCCAGTGCCGGTTGTCATATTACCTAGCATTATTTTTCCGTTAGTAAACCCTAGGACACCGTCAATATCATTTAGCTGTGTTCCTTTAGGCCATTGTTGAGGTGAATTGCTGTCGTTACCGAACAAGGCAGTAGCCTGGCAAATAGTTTCCTCGATGTTAACTCCGCCATAGGAGGGCGTTACCACCTTAAATTGACCATTACCTACCAAAGATTTTTGAATATCATAAATATTTGTGCCCGAACCTTCCAAGGACACGTCCATATTGAAATAGCCAGTGAAGTCCTGGGTTTCTGACAGCGCTTGAAACGCCTGAGCTAGATCAATATCGTAAATCGCGGACTCTAGGTTGAAGCTGGGTGTGGAGGCATTTAGGTCAAGCGTTGCAACAGCATTAACGTTGCCACCAAATAGATCGGCATTAAAGGAGGTTAGTTCTAGTACCTTAAGGTAACCAGATGCATTGGCATAGACATTACTGACGGTGAAGGAATCTAACTGAATACTATTGATGGCCAGTTCTATATTGCTTTCACCGCGCCACAACATAAATGGCAAGGCCAGAGGGGCAAAAATAGCCACTGGTGCTTGGTTGATGTCCTCAGAGTTTTCAGACGATTTTGGCAGATAGTCAGCTAAACTAAGGCTATCACCCTTAAGAGACATAGACATCTTGTTAGTGCTTTGATCGGCAGTAATATCGATAGCAAATGTTTGCCCATCCAGCACCAGTTTATGCACATAGCGGGAGTAACCCCAAGGGTTAACATTGAATTCACTATTAAAACTAACATCACTGAGGGCCTTGTCGCTGGACATTGAAGGCACCATAAAAATGGGCAGGCGCTTTTGAATTCTAGAGATCTGTTGCCGCAGGTTTATTGAAGAACTGGTGAGGCTGCCTTTAATTTCTTGAGTCGTAAGGTCAGCATCAACGTCGCCTTTTAGCGTAATTTGATCGACTATAAACGTGAAGTTACGACCCGCGATACGGCTTAACTTTTGGTCCTGAATATTAACTTGAGCAGTTGTTCTAAGTGACAGGTTTAAGCCGTTTAGCGCTTGGGCTGACAGGTTGATTTGAAAATCATTACCGTTAAGCGAAAGATCATTAATACTCAATTCGATCTGGTCAAACTGAACTGGCACTGGGGTGTCAGGGGAATATTGCAAGGTCCCCTTTGCCAGACTGATGGAATCAATGGGCAGGTTTGTTTCGCTGATATTGCCGCCTAATAATGCCAACCAACTAAATGTGACGTCTAATTTGGGTATTTTTCCTGCGATACTTTGCCCGTCTGAGAAGTTAATGCTCTCAACAGTAACCCCTAACTTTGGGAAAACGTTAAGTACTATATTGCCCTCAATGGACAAGGTAATGCCGTTTTGTTTGGCCGCATTCTCTATATCAGATTTGTAGTCGTTGGGGTCAACTAAGCTGTTTAACACCAGCGTTAACAAGGCTGCTGCAGCAGCCAATGTCAGGCCCGCGGCCAATAACCATTTAGTCAGTTTAGACAAGCTAGATTTCTCCATGCAGTGGTATCTTCCGCCACAGTAAATACAGGCGGTATGGTACCTTAATGCGATGTTTGTGTCCCGACTGCTAATCAGTCTAGAAGCCCTAAAAGGTACTAATAGGTCGAAAAAAGAGGTTCCTTTCAGGTATACTGCGCGCCTTAAAACATCAAACTGGAGTATTAGATGACTCAGCGTACTGCTACTGTGACGCGTAATACACTGGAATCACAGATTACCATTAGTGTTAATTTGGACGGCACGGGCAAAGCAAACCTTGAAACACCAGTGCCATTTTTAAATCATATGCTCGATCAGATTGCTCGTCATGGTTTGATAGATCTAGATATTCAAGCTACCGGTGATACCCACATTGATGATCATCACACGGTAGAAGATATTGGCATTACTTTGGGTATGGCCATCGCCGAGGCCATTGGTGATAAAAAAGGATTGACGCGTTATGGGCACGCTTATGTACCTTTAGATGAAGCCTTATCGAGAGTTGTCTTGGATTTTTCAGGCCGTCCCGGTCTAATCATGAAAGCTGATTTTGTGCGTAGCCAAGTCGGCGGTTTCGATGTTGATTTAACCCGTGAATTTTTTCAAGGGTTTGTTAATCATGCCCTAGTCACTTTGCATATCGACAACCTTAGGGGTGCCAATGCTCACCATCAGGTTGAGACTATCTTTAAGGCCTTTGGTCGAGCCATACGTATGGCTGCTTCTGCGGATGAGCGCATGGCGGGAGTGTTGCCTTCAACCAAGGGACACCTATAAGCTAACAGCTTAAGGTTGTTTACTGTAACCACAGTGTTGAGATACTTATGAGCACATCGTCTAACCATATCGCTGTCATTGACTACGGAATGGGTAATCTTCATTCCGTTGCCAAAGCTCTAGAGCACGTGTGTCCCAAAGCGCATGTGTCTGTCACATCAGACGCCAATGTGGTATCCAGAGCCGATAGGGTAGTGTTTCCAGGTGTCGGCGCAATTCGTGACTGTATGTCTGAGATCCAACGGCTAAAGGTTGGTGATGTCGTCAGCGAGGCAGCTAAAGAGAAGCCAGTGTTAGGTATCTGCGTAGGGATGCAGGCATTGCTGCAGCACAGTGAAGAAAACAAAGGCGTTGATTGTCTCGGGCTATTGCCAGGCAATGTTAAGTTCTTCGGTCAGAATCATAAAGATAAGCAAGGCGATAGACTTAAGGTGCCGCACATGGGTTGGAATAATGTGCAACAAACTATTGACCATCCGCTCTGGCAGGGTATAAAGCAGGACAGTCAATTTTATTTTGTGCACAGCTACTACGCAGCCTTAGCTGATAATCCTCATGTAGCGGGAACCTGCACTTACGGTGTGGACTTTGCCGCGGCTTTAAGCCTCAACAACTTGTTCGCCGTGCAATTCCATCCTGAAAAAAGTGCTGACGCGGGCTTACAACTGTTACGAAATTTTGTTAACTGGACCGTCTAAGTCCTCACGATCGGCAGTTGATATATCACCCTCAAGGCTTTACCCTAGCCGCTCTAAAACAAGTTTGAACAACAACTATGCCGACACAATCCTTAAACAAAAAAGACGCCTTAGTACAGCGACTAAATGCAGAGACGGCCAAGATCAATTGGCACGATTTGCAAAAGCACTACGCTGCGGGCAACCTATTGGCAGTTGCTGAAACCGCAGACTTGATTAAGGTAGCTGTGGCTTTTCATCAAGACGACACCGCTAAGGTACAGGCTTGGTTGGCTGACAAGACACTATTTGAAATTAATGATGAGCAAGCGCTAGACTGGTATGAGAGTACGACTGAGCACTGGGCGGTCGTGATTCCGCCCTTTGTTTTAGTGCAAAAATCAACATAATAGGGAGTATAGGAAAGATTATGAATCTACAAGATAAAGTGGCAGTAGTGACCGGAGGAGCCTCTGGACTTGGACGTGCAGCGACTCAGTTGCTCGTCGATGCCGGCGCGCAGGTCGTAATATTTGACATGAACGCGAGTGCCGGACAACAGGCGGTTGATGAATTAGGAGCTAAGTCTGCGCGATACATGCAGCTTGACGTATCCAATGGGCCTGACGTTGAGAGTGCCTTTGAGGTGATTCTTGCAGATTTTGGCCGAGTTGATGTCTGCATTAATTGTGCGGGTATCGGAATTGCGGCCAAGACCGTCAATCGTGAAGGACAGCCCCACGATCTTGACTTGTATCGTAAAGTCATTGAGGTCAATTTAATTGGTACCTTTAACGTGTCTCGCTGTGCTGCGGCTGCTATGTCAAAAAATGAGCCAGACGAGAAAACTGAACGAGGCGTTATTGTGAACACGGCCTCTATTGCCGCATTCGATGGACAGATGGGTCAGGTTGCATACTCTGCAACTAAAGGTGGCATCGTCGGTATGACTTTACCCATGGCCAGAGACTTGTCTAAATCGGGTATTCGCGTTAACACCATCGCGCCGGGCGTCATGGCGACACCGCTTATGCTAGCGGCCCCACAAAACGTTCAAGACGGCATTGTTGCCAATATTCCTTTTCCGCAGCGCTTGGGAGCACCTTCTGAATTTGGTCAGTTGGTCGTCCACATTATTGAAAATAGCTACCTGAACGGCGAGACTATCCGCCTAGATGGTGGAGTAAGAATGCAACCACGCTAGACATTATGGCTTCTCGTGCAGCCATTGAATAACGTCTTGGTGATTGCCGCGAAAGGCAATGCGTTGGTTACGCTTCTCTAATTGATAAAGGTACATAGGGTCATAATAATCTGCAGTAATGGCTTCTAGCCAACCACGATGACTGGCAAACTGATCATTATGCTGTTGTTTAATCGCGCCCTCCATGAGGGCGAGTATTTCTTTAGTGCGCTGTCCACCAAGCCGTTTTTTAACGCGCAACAAACTATCAACTAAGTAATCGGCAAAGGCTTGTTCACCATTTTCTAAATGGTAGTCCATGGTTTGTTGATATCGCTCGACAACATATTCCTGCCAAAGTTTATCAATGCGTTCTTCAAAAGGTAGTTCAATGACCGCCATAGGACTTTCTGCCATAGCAACGGTTAGAGGCCTCAAAATGTGGCGACCACCAATATTGCGGCTCTCATCTTCTAAAATAATACGGCGTCCTGGGTATTTATGTTGAACCTGCATTAGGTCCAGTATTATTTGGTTTTCAAAATCAATTTGGGCGGGCTGTTCATCTAAGGGCCGGCCAAAACTAGAACCCTTGTGATTCGCCGCACCTTCCAAATCGATACTAGTGTCCAGAGTTTTTATAATGTCTGTTTTCCCCGTACCCGTCATACCAGACAGCAGAACAAAGCTTTGCGTTTCACAAGCGTCAGCCAAATACTGCAACATAAACTGTCGTAGTGACTTATAGCCACCCTCGATACGTGGGCGGCTAATGCCTACATCGGTCAACCACTGCTGGCTTAACTGAGAGCGCAAACCACCGCGGGCACAATACAACACAGACGTTGGGTTAGTGACAAAAAATGCCCTCCAAGCATCAACACGCGCCGCTTTAATCGCGCCACAGACCAACTCGTGGCCCAGAGCTATGGCCTCTTTCTGACCCTGCTCTTTGTAGCAAATGCCCACCTGATGACGTTCATCATCGGCCATTAAGGGTAAGTTGGTGGCAAACGGCAGGGCGCCTGCTTGAAACTCAATGGGTGCGCGCACATCAATCATTGGTACACGATCTAACAGCAAACGTTGGTAATCGTTGGTCAATGGTAGCGCCGCGGCGGTCAAGTCTTCACCTCAATAGTAGGTTGGCTAGGGTCATAATCCGCTAGTGTACCAATGGACTGGCAATAACAGCCTGCCTCTTGCAAAAGGCTAGAAACTTCGTCTGCGGCCACTGGATTGACTGCAATGAGCAGGCCACCGCTAGTCTGCGGATCACACAGTAGCGCCTGGCTCTCAACGCTAATGGTGCTAATATGTTGCGCAATACTTTGCCAGTTGCGCTGGCTACCACCGGGTACACAACCCGCCTCAATGTAGTCAGTCACAGCTGCGTCTAACACCGGCACTGCAGATACATCAATCGAGGCACTAAGATTACTGCCCTGACACATTTCTAACAGGTGACCTAATAGGCCGAAACCGGTGACATCGGTCATGGCGCTAACACCCGGGACAGCACCCAAAATAGCGCCAATGGTATTCAAACGCATCATATTCTCCACCGCCAAACGGCTGTGTTGAGGTTTCAGTTTACCCTGCTTTTCAGCGGTGGTTAGCACACCCACACCGATGGGTTTAGTCAAAAATAGTTTATCGCCACTCTGCGCTGTACTGTTTTGTTTAAGGTTACACAAATCAACTCTGCCGGTGACGGCCAAGCCAAAAATAGGTTCTTGGGTGTCAATAGAATGGCCACCTGCAAGATGAATACCCGCATCTTTACAGGCATGGCGGCCGCCTTCTAAAACCTGTTGTGCTACCTCAGGACCCAATTTATCAACGGGCCAACCGAGTATTGCAATCGCCATCATAGGGGTTCCACCCATGGCATAGACATCACTAATCGCATTGGCAGCAGCAATACGGCCAAATTCAAAAGCATCATCCACAATGGGCATAAAAAAGTCAGTGGTGCTAATTATCCCAGAGCCATCCCCCAGGTCATAAACCGCAGCATCATCTTTAGTGCTATTGCCTACCAAAAGGTTGTCATCCTGTGGTGCAACAAAGTCAGTCTTTAAGAATTGTTCAAGCAGGCTAGGGGCAATTTTGCAACCGCAGCCAGCACCGTGGCTAAATTGGGTGAGTCTAATTTTAGAAGTCATTGCATGTCGCTATTGGTTGACGATTTCACAGGGTACTTGGTTTGTTCGGCAAGGTCATGAGTTTTGCTTACAATATTCTCGTGGCGGCAGCCCTGTCCAATGCTTAAAGGCTCGAGTAAAGGAGCGAGATTCACTAAAGCCAACGGCCTCAGAGACTTTTTCAACGGATAATTTCTCGTGAATTAATTTATGTATCGCGACCTCTCTGCGCAAATTATCTTTTATTTTTTGATAACTGGTAGCACTCTCTTTTAGCCGCCGATGTAGAGTTTGAGAGCTCATTCCGAGTTCCTTCGCCAACGTATGAATGCTGGCAAAAACTAAGCGATCGGGGTGTCTCTGAGTAATAATACGTTCAATTTTCGCCTCTAAAATAGTATCGGACCCTGGAATGGTCATTACATCTGCGGGGGCATTTTCAACATAGTTAGCTAATTCTTGATCTGATCTTACTAGTGGTTTATCTAGGTAGTGACGATCAAAAACGAGGCGATTGGAAAAACTATTAAAATGCAGTTCAGAGGGAAACATGATCTGTAACTCATCTCTATGTTGTGGTGGACTAAAGGTGAAATGCGTTTCCCGCAGTCTTATCGGTTCACCAATATACCAACTAGGGAACCTATGCCAGATGACCAACCAAAACTCTGTCATAAAGTTCTCGGGGTCTAGATGGGGCTGGTCCATGTTGAAGCCCAGTATTGCGCTTCCGTCCGATTCCGTTAACTGCATGGGGATATCGCTGCTGATTAAATTATAAAAATCGACAGCTTTCTCCAATAGCTCACCCAAGGTTGCGCAACGGCTAACCAATTCTCCCATGGTAGCGAATAAACCGACCTTACAGCCATTCTGAGTAAAACCCATGAACTCGTCATCTAGACATTCTTGGACGCCTTTGAATAGTCGAGCCACCTGCTCGGTGTGCACACGTTGTCCATCTCGGGTTAGGACCTTGGGATTGATCCCTGCGCGCTCCAAAATTGGACGCTGTGCAAGGCGATGCTCACGGATCCCATGTAGGCAGGCAACAACATGATGTTGGCAAATGGTCGCCATATAAATAACCTAGTCGATTAGAGCGGTTTAAAATAAATAAATTGTGAGTTTAGTTCCATATTATTACAAAAAATCAATAAAATACCTAACTATATGGCAATAAATGTGATTTTTTGTGTTGCAAATAGACCTACTATTTGCCTCTGGGCTACGGCATAGTGCAGTTTAGAAAGTTAACTGTACTCTAGCGGTAACCAATAGATTTAAAGGATGGACAGAGCAATGACCGATAAAAAAGGTCCTACAGTCAAAGATTGGGAAAATTTAGCCGAAAAAGAGACCAAAGGTCGCTCGGCTGATGACATGATTTGGCAGACCCCAGAAGGTATTAAGATAAAACCCCTTTATACGGCTGAAGATACCGCTGGCCTTGCCCATATGGATAATTTGCCTGGTTTTGCGCCTTATAAGCGTGGTCCCAAGGCGACCATGTATGCAGGGCGGCCTTGGACTGTGCGTCAATATGCTGGGTTTTCCACGGCAGAAGAATCTAATGTTTTTTATCGAAAAAACCTAGAGGCTGGGCAGCAGGGTTTGTCGGTGGCTTTTGATCTAGCTACTCATCGTGGATATGACTCTGATCATACTCGCGTAGAGGGTGACGTGGGTAAAGCTGGTGTTGCTATTGACTCTGTTGAAGATATGAAAATACTCTTCGATAGTATTCCGCTTGATAAGGTATCTGTGTCCATGACAATGAATGGCGCAGTGCTGCCAGTGATGGCAAGCTTTATCGTTGCCGCTCAGGAGCAGGGTGTTGCCCCTAAACAGCTCGCTGGCACCTTGCAGAATGATATTCTGAAAGAGTTTATGGTGCGCAATACGTACATCTATCCACCAGAACCCTCCATGCGAATCGTATCCGACATCATCAGTTACAGTGCTGAATTTATGCCTAAGTTCAACTCTATTTCTATTTCTGGTTACCATATGCAAGAGGCCGGTGCGACTAACGTTCAAGAGTTGGCTTATACGATTGCCGACGGTATTGAATATGTGCGCACCGCGATCGATAGCGGTATGGACGTGGACAAATTTGCGCCACGGCTTTCCTTTTTCTTTGCTATTGGTATGAATTTCTTTATGGAGATTGCAAAGCTTAGGGCGGCTCGTATTTTGTGGTCAACCTTAATGGCTGAGAAGTTCTCGCCGAAAGATCAGCGCTCATTAATGTTGCGTACCCACTGTCAAACATCCGGGGTTAGCTTGACCAGTAAAGACCCTTACAACAATATTATGCGTACCACGATTGAGGGTATGTCTGCAGTCTTGGGTGGCACTCAGTCGTTGCATACCAACTCTTTTGATGAGGCACTTGGGTTACCCACTGAGTTTGCCGCACGCATCGCTCGAAATACACAATTAGTGATTCAAGAAGAAACGGGCATCACCAATGTGGTCGATCCACTAGCGGGTTCTTATTATATCGAAAGCCTTACTAATGAATTAGTGAAAGCGGCTCTTGTTCTTATCAATGAAGTTGAAGATTTGGGTGGTATGACTAAGGCGGTTGAGTCGGGGATGCCTAAATTACGTATCGAAGAGGCCGCGGCATTGCGTCAAGTGGCCATTGATCGTGGAAACGAAGTGATTGTTGGGGTTAATAAATATCAATTGAGTGAAGAGCCTGAGATTGATGTGCGGGATATAGATAATTCGTCTGTGCGCGCTGCCCAGATTGAGCGACTTAATCGCTTGCGCGCTGATCGAAATTCAGTTTCTTGCAATGCGAGACTTGCAGCGCTTACTGAGTCGGCAAAAACAGGCAAAGGGAACTTATTAACTCTAGCGGTTGAGGCGGCTAGAGAAAGGGCGACCGTTGGAGAAATAAGTGATGCACTAGAGGAAGTATGGGGCCGACACAGAGCCCAAACGCGATCGATAAGTGGTGTTTATAATTCTGCCTATGAAGGTGATGAGGGGTTTATGAAAATCAAACAAAAAGTAGAAACTTTTGCTGAGCAACAGGGACGACGACCCAGAATGTTGGTGGTAAAGATGGGACAGGATGGTCATGACCGGGGTGCAAAAGTGATAGCAACGGCCTTTGCAGATTTAGGTTTTGACGTGGATGTCGGCCCCATGTTTCAGACGCCAGAGGAAGCCGCTAGGCAAGCTATTGAAAATGATGTACATGTGGTGGGGGTATCATCTCAAGCGGCTGGACATAAAACATTAGTGCCACAAATGATTGAGTCACTTAAAAGCCAGGGTGCAGGAGAAATTATAGTGGTTTGTGGTGGGGTGATACCCCCCAAGGACTATGACGAACTGACAGCGATTGGTGTGGCTGCGATCTTTGGTCCGGGAACTAATATTCCTGACGCAGCTGAAAAAGTATTAGACCTTATTCAATAATTGACGTCTGCGAGGCAGAAAAAATGCATGAGATTCTCGAAGAATTGGAAGAAAAACGACGCCTTGCTCGCTTGGGCGGGGGACAAAAACGTATTGACGCTCAGCATGCTAAGGGCAAGCTGACAGCTCGTGAGCGACTAGACCTATTACTTGATGATAATAGTTTTGAAGAATGGGATATGTTTGTTGAGCACCGATGCACTGACTTTGATATGGACAAACAACATGTTCCTGGCGATGGGGTGATTATTGGTTATGGCACTATCAATGGCAGGTTAGTCTTCGTTTTTAGCCAAGACTTTACGGTTTTTGGCGGCGCACTCTCTGAAGCCCATGCGGAAAAAATATGTAAGTTAATGGATCAAGCGATGAAAGTAGGCGCTCCCATTATAGGTCTCAATGACTCAGGAGGCGCCCGTATCCAAGAAGGAGTGGCTTCTCTGGGCGGCTATGCTGAGGTGTTTCAGCGAAATGTTATGGCATCGGGGGTCATACCTCAAATATCAATGGTTATGGGCCCCTGCGCTGGTGGTGCGGTTTATTCTCCAGCGATAACTGACTTTATCTTCATGGTACAAGACAGCTCATATATGTTTGTCACCGGCCCGGATGTCGTTAAAACAGTGACTCATGAAACGGTTACAGCTGAAGAGTTGGGCGGGGCGCTTACCCATTCCAGCAAGTCAGGTGTAGCCGATCTTGCCTTTGCAAATGATGTAGATGCTCTTGCCAAACTACGCCATTTTTTCAATTACCTGCCAGCCAATAACAAAGAGAAACCACCGGTCTGGCCCACGGTAGACCCGGCCGACAGAATTGAAATGTCCCTGGATACCATTATTCCAAGCGATCCCAATAAACCCTATGACATGAAAGAGGTCATTTTAAAGGTGGCTGATGAAGGGGTTTTCTTTGAAACGCAGGTTAACTATGCGAAAAATATTATCACTGGGTTTATTCGCATCGAAGGCTCAAGTGTTGGTGTAGTGGCTAATCAACCCCTGGTGTTGGCGGGTTGTTTGGACATAGATGCATCAAAAAAGGCGGCGCGGTTCATCCGTTTCTGTGATGCCTTCAACATCCCTGTACTAACGTTTGTGGACGTCCCAGGCTTTATGCCGGGCACTAGTCAGGAATACGGTGGCATTATTAAGCATGGTGCCAAGTTGTTGTACGCTTACGCCGAATGCACTGTGCCCAAAGTAACGGTTATTACTCGTAAAGCCTACGGTGGAGCCTATGACGTAATGTCGTCTAAGCATTTGCGCGGCGATGCCAATTTAGCATGGCCTACGGCAGAAATCGCCGTCATGGGCCCCAAGGGTGCGGTAGAAATCATCTTTCGTAAAGATATCGGTGATGAGAAAAAGATCGCTGCGCGTACGGAAGAATATCGCAAGAAATTTGCCAACCCGTTTATTGCAGGTAAACGCGGTTATATCGACGATGTCATTATGCCTCACAGCACTCGAAAGCGGGTGGCAAGGTCTCTGGCAATGCTTAGAAATAAAAGCGTCGAAAACCCTTGGCGAAAGCACGGCAATATTCCGCTATAAAACCTCATTGATGAGAACAGAGCTATGTTGAAAAAAATTCTAGTGGCGAATAGGGGTGAAATTGCCTGTCGCGTTTTTGCTACTGCTAAAAAAATGGGTATTGCTACGGTCGCGGTCTATTCTGATGCGGACCGAGACGCGCTGCATGTACAAATGGCTGATGAGGCTGTCCATATAGGGCCTTCCGTCTCCGCCGAAAGTTATCTGGTGATCGACAAAATTGTTCAGGCTTGTTTGGACACCGGTGCCGATGCGGTGCACCCTGGGTACGGTTTCTTGTCTGAGAACAGCAAATTTCGCGATGCCTTAGATGCTGCGGGAATCATATTTATTGGTCCAGGTAAAAAGGCCATTGAATCTATGGGTGACAAGATCACCTCCAAGCTTATTGCGCAAAAGGCGGGAGTTAATTGTATCCCCGGTTACACAGATGTTGTTCGCGATGCTGATCATGCGCTTGAGGTCTGTGCTGAAATAGGCTATCCAGTGATGCTTAAAGCCTCTGCCGGCGGCGGTGGTAAAGGTATGCGCGTAGCGATGAATGAAGATGAATGCCGCGATGGGTTTGAGCGTGCTACCAACGAAGCGCGTTCTAGTTTTGGTGACACGCGTATCTTTATCGAAAAATATATTCAGCAACCTCGTCATATTGAGATCCAAGTGATGGCAGATGGCCATGGCAGTGTGATTTATTTAGGCGAACGAGAGTGTTCTATTCAGCGGCGACACCAAAAAGTGATAGAAGAGGCTCCTTCGCCATTCCTAAACGAAGAAACACGGCAAAAGATGGGAGAGCAGAGCTGTGCCCTAGCGCGTGCGGTAGACTATCAGTCTGCGGGAACGGTCGAGTTTATAGCAGATGCTGACATGAACTTCTATTTCTTGGAAATGAATACTAGGCTTCAGGTAGAGCATCCGGTGACCGAGTTAGTTACCGGTCAAGATTTGGTAGAGTTAATGATTAGAGTGGCTGCGGGTGAGGAACTTCCACTGACTCAGCAGGATGTTAGTTTAACTGGCTGGGCGATGGAGTCGCGAGTCTATGCTGAAGACCCGTTCCGCAACTTCTTACCTTCCGTTGGCCGCCTAGTTCGTTATTCTGAGCCTGAAGGGGAGGGTGTTCGAGTTGATAGTGGGGTCTATGAAGGAGGCGAAGTGTCTATATTCTATGACCCAATGATTGCGAAGTTAATCACCTATGGTGAAGACCGTAGTCAGTCAATCGATCGTATGGTGGATGCCCTGGATAATTATTATATTCGTGGTGTGAATCACAATATAAGTTTCTTGAACGCTCTAATGGTGCACCCGCGTTTTATTGCTGGTGACCTGAGCACTAATTTTATTGCCGACGAATTTCCTGATGGTTTTAATGCTGACTTAGTCCCGCAGGCTGACCCAGCTATTGCGTTGGTTGTCCTAGGTGCTGTTAATCAGCTTGAAGAGGAACGAGCTAGCTTGCTGTCTAACCAGCTAACAGGTCATGAGCATGTAGCAAACCGAGATTGGGTAGTGGTGGTTGGAGATCAACAGTCAACGGTGAGTGTTGAGCTTACAGAGAGCGGATATTTGGTAAGTTTGGGTAATTTAGACTATCAGGTCGAGACAAACTGGAGTTTGGGTGAACCCCTTTTTAAGGCAGATGTTAACGGTAAAGATATCTCAGTACAGGTAGAGCGCAGCGCTAAGGGTTATAGGTTGTTATACCGAGGTGCGGAGATCAACGCTCAGATACTCTCTCCAAAGGCTGCAGTGCTTTCCGCCCATATGGTTTACAAAGCTCCTGCTGACATGTCGAAATTTTTACTTTCACCAATGCCTGGCTTACTGGTAAAAATGGCTGTTAAAGAGGGGCAAGAAGTTAAAGAGGGTGAGGAGCTAGCCGTCGTTGAAGCCATGAAAATGGAAAATAGCCTTCGTGCTGTCCAAGATGGTATTGTGGGTAAAATATCAGCTGTGGAGGGTGGCAGTTTAATGGTTGATGAAATTATTTTAGAGTTTGAGTAGTGGCTGAATGACAGATAAATCCCGATCTTTAGCAGAGCAGGTTCGAGCCGGCGATCGCCGTGCCTTAGCAAAAGCGATTACCTTGGTTGAGTCGACAAGAAAAGATCACAGAGAACAGGCGTCCAGCTTACTTGAAGCCCTAATGCCTTATTCGGGTGATTCTGTCCGTGTGGGTATCTCTGGGGCGCCAGGGACAGGTAAATCAACATTTATTGAAGTGTTTGGCAATCATATTATAGAGCAGGGACACAGTGTGGCGGTATTGGCAGTAGATCCATCGTCTGCCGTCACTGGCGGATCTATTCTTGGTGATAAAACGAGGATGGAGACTTTAGCGTTTGCAGAGCAAGCGTTTGTGAGACCTTCACCTGCAGGAAAAACCTTAGGCGGTGTGACACGGCGAACCCGAGAGTCCATGCTGATCTGTGAAGCAGCCGGATTTGATGTTGTCTTAGTCGAAACTGTTGGGGTCGGACAGTCAGAGACAGCCGTGGCGGATATGACAGATATGTTTTTGTTGCTGTTGTCTCCCTCTGGAGGCGACGAATTACAGGGAATTAAACGCGGTATTATGGAGTTGGCCGATTTAGTGTTGGTTAATAAAGCGGATGGTCACCAAACTGCAGCGGCCGCTCAAACACAATCTGACTATAGGTCTGCCATTCATTTTATGAAATCACGATTTGACCACTGGCAACCGCCAGTCATGACATGTTCTGCATTGAAAAATCAAGGGGTTGAAGCTGTTTGGGCTAAGGTAACTGAGTTCAATTTTGCGCTGTCTGAAAAAGGGCAATTAGCGAAACTTCGTGCGCAACAGTCCAAGGCTTGGATGTGGTCTGAAACGGCTGAATCTCTTATCGCAGACTTAAAGGCTAATCCTGAGATTAAAAAGTTAGTCCCTAAATTGGAGACTGCAGTATTAGAAGGAACGTTGCCGGCCACCATTGCGGCCCAAAGACTGGTTGAGTCTTATAAAAAAATAGATTAAGTTTATACTTTGTCCAAAATATTATTAAAAGTTGACCCTATGCCTGAAAATACCAGAGAGACTGCAAATCTTACTTCAATTATTGAAGCCAACACTCATTACAGTAAGTCATTTAGTCAGTCTGAGTTGCAACCCCAACCAACGCGGCATATATCCATTTTAACTTGCATGGATTCCCGAATGGACCCCTATAAATTTGCAGGCTTACTGGATGGCGAAGCCCATATTATTCGTAATGCCGGCGGCAGGGCTACAGAGGATGCAATTCGCTCGTTGATTATTTCCCATAAGTTTTTAGGTACGCTTGACTGGTTTGTTATTCACCACACCAATTGCGGTATGACGTTAGTGACCGAAGACATTATTGGTGAATTATTAGAGGATGATTTAGAAACCGCGGTGATTGAAGACGGTGTCTGGATTAACCCTAAGAGAGATTCAACCGTCAACACAAAGCCGGGTTCTGCGGCGGGTAAAGCTATCGACTGGTACACCTTTACTGACTTAAAAGAAAGTGTATTAAAAGATATGAGTACTATCCGACAGCATGAACTTGTCCCTAGTCATATTAATATTTTCGGCTTTATTTTTGACGTCAAAACAGGAAAATTAACCCCCGTCAACTAAATTATTCATTGGTGCTAGGTACAGCGATGTGTCTGTTTTATTCAGGCGGGAAACGTGCAAAGTCACAATATTCAACACCGCCACATGACTTTTTGGTGCTATTAAAAAGAGCCTTAACGGCTCTTCACTAAATAGTTCGAGATGTGCTAGGGTCACATTTTCGTGACGCGAAATTTTCGGCCCTTGATTTTACCCTCTTGCAAACACGTTAAAGCCTTGTTCGCTAGGTTGCGCTGAATAGCAACAAAAGCGGCGTGGTCGTTAATGTCAATTTTCCCTACGGCCTTTCCATCAACACCGCCAGGACCGGTAAGTGCCCCGAGAATATCGCCAGGGCGCACCTTGGCTTTTCGGCCACCAGCAATACATAGAGTCAAAAATTCTGGTGCCGGTAGTCTGGTATCACTCATTGGGAGTGTTTCAAGCGAAACAAATGGAAGATCATACTTCAGGTAGTTAGCGATACGTTCGATCTTGAAACGCTCCGCTTCTGTGAAGAGGGTGAGAGCAAGACCTGATTTGCCAGCGCGCCCTGTTCTACCGATACGGTGCACATAAGTTTCAGCATCGTGAGGCAGTTCGAAATTAATTACTGCGGCGAGATCATCTATGTCTAAACCCCGAGCAGCGACATCCGTTGCAACTAATATACGGCAGCTCTGTTGCCGAAACTGCACTAAGACGTGGTCTCGATCCCGTTGTTCGAGATCTCCATGAAGCACGGCGGTATAGATTCCGCATGCATTTAAATGTTCTCCGACATCACGCACCAGTAGTTTTGTGTTGCAAAAAATAACAGCGGTGTGCGGTTTAAAGTGAGTTAATAGCTTAACCAGTCCATCTAGGCGTTGTTGCTTACTACAAACAAACATCTTTTGCTCGATAGTATTGTCGTCGTCACTGGCTTCAACCGCGATTTGCACCGGCGAATGTTGAAAGCGAGCGCTGATAGCGGCAATATCCTTGGGGTATGTGGCCGAAAACAGCAAGGTCTGCCGGTCTGTTGGGGTCTCTTCGAGAATACTCACCATGTCATCGATAAAACCCATCTCAAGCATGCGATCTGCCTCGTCTAATACCACCGTGCTAGTTCGCGCCAGCGAAAGGGTTTCTTTAGATAAGTGATCTTTGATTCGACCGGGGGTGCCCACCACGATGTGGGCACCGTGCTCTAATGATCCTATCTGAGGGCCGATGGAGACACCTCCGCAAAGGGTGACTACTTTTATATTGGGTTGATAGCGCGCCAGACGACGAATTTCCGTCGCCACCTGTGTGGCCAATTCACGCGTAGGGCAGAGCACTAATGCTTGCGTACCAAAATCACGAGGATTCAGTTTGGTGAGTAGCGGCAGTGCAAAAGCAGCGGTCTTACCGCTGCCGGTCTTGGCCTGGGCGATTAAATCCTTTCCGGCTAGTGCAGCGGGTAGGCTCAACGCTTGTATCGGGGTCATATGGAGATAACCCAATGACGCTAGGTTGTCGATTTGGGCGGGTGGCAAGCCCACCGAGGAAAATAGAGTATGGGTCACGGGAAATCCAGAGTTATTTGGTGGATGGTTAAAAATTTGGGATGCGACAGTATAACAGTCTGTCAGCGACGTGGTGGTTTGGAATTGATAAGTCGGCATCCAACGTAAAAATCGTCGACGCCAGTATTGGACATTCGAACAATTACCTGTAGTTAAATTTTTATTTGTGACACCTGTAGTCTAATGAATGCTAATCATCATAGTCCACAGAAGAGCCTGCTTGGTTCTTTTTTTAGGTGCATCAATTGCTTTGCATGGAACAAGCAAGTTAATTAGACTTGCTACCTACAGGTAACCCCTGCGCAATTAATGGAGACAGTATGAAAGGGTTTGGACCGGGGTTTTTAGTTACCGCGGCCTTTATTGGGCCGGGTAGTATCGCTACTGCCAGTGTGGCAGGGGCAAATTTTGGTTTTGTACTACTTTGGGCCTTGCTGTTTTCTCTTATTGCTACCATCGTCTTGCAAGAAATGGCCGCTAGGCTAGGTTTGGTCTCTGGCTCAGGTCTATCTCAGGCCCTGCGCAGTACCTTTAGCAGCCCCATTATAAGCCGTTGTGCAGTCGTTCTAGTGGTTTCTGCAATTGGTGTTGGCAACGCCGCCTATGAGGCGGGTAATATATCAGGAGCAGCGCTTGGATTGGCAACCATCACACCCTTACCGGCCGCTTGGTGTGCTCTTGTTATTGGCATCCTTAGTGCGCTGTTACTCGGTACGGGAGGCTACAAAATATTAGAGCCGGTATTGATTATTTTAGTGCTCACAATGAGTAGCGTCTTTGTGGTGACCATGGTGCTAGTAGATGTTGACTATGGTGCGCTATTCCGCGGGTTAGTAACCCCACAAATACCTGAGGGATCAGCACGGACGATTATTGCCCTTATTGGAACTACAGTTGTGCCATACAATCTATTTCTCCACGCCAACGCGGTACAAGAAAAATGGCGGGGTGTGGCTCTGGAAACTGCTCTTGCACAATCTCGGAAAGACACGATGGTTTCGATCGGTCTAGGCGGATTGATTACCCTTGCTGTGATGAGCACAGCAGCGGTCGCGTTTTTTCAGACGGATAATACATTCTCGGCCCAGTCTTTGGCGACTCAATTAGAGCCAGTACTGGGTAGTGGAGCTAATTATTTCTTCGCCCTTGGTCTTGTGGCGGCGGGTTTAACCAGTGCTATTACAGCCCCCCTAGCCGCAGCCTATGCTGTCAGTGGAGCATTGGGCTGGCCGTGTGATTTTGCAGACCGCCGCTTCCGCGGTATCTGGTTAACGGTGCTTACCACTGGAACTCTGTTTGCCGCTGTGGGAACAAAGCCAATAGCCGCCATACTCTTTGCTCAGGCCGCCAACGGCCTGCTATTGCCTATTATCGCTGTGTTCTTGCTCATTATTATGAATCGAGGCGACTTGCTAGGTGATCACCGCAACAAATGGACTGCTAATATCATTGGTGGTGCAGTGGTGACCACTGTTGCGGCTCTGGGTCTCTTTAATATTGCTAAGATTTTTCTTCCATAGGACCATTATCTAGCCCAGATAAGCGCAGTAAAACTATTTTCGAAGCGACCCTAGTTACGCTTCAGTGATCAGCAAAGCTTTATTTACTTGCGTGTGACAAGCAAGTTTATTAAAATTACCCGCTAAGCAACATTTTCACTAATCACTATGTCCCTTATAACCTAGGAATGCGCCATGTCAGTTACTTCTAAGCGTGATACAACTATACAGACTGTGGGTAAATCAAATCCACAAAAATTAGTGCCTCTTCGGTTCGTTACTGCTGCCAGTCTATTTGATGGTCACGATGCTTCTATTAATATTATGCGCCGTATTCTTCAGGGGGCAGGGGTGGAGGTCATTCACCTAGCTCATAATCGCTCGGTTGCTGAGGTCGTCGCAACGGCTTTGCAGGAAGATGCGCAAGGTATAGCCATTAGTTCCTATCAGGGTGGTCATGTGGAGTACTTTAAGTATGCCGTGGACCTACTTAAAGAAGCGGGTGCTGAGCATATTCGTATTTTTGGTGGTGGTGGTGGTGTGATAGTTCCCTCTGAGATTGCGGAGTTACAAAATTATGGTGTAGAGCGTATTTATTCGCCCCACGATGGTCAAAATATAGGCTTAGTTGGCATGATCGAGGATATGATTGAGCGATGCTCTCTCAGTTCAGGGTCACCGATCACAGTTCAATCCAAAGATCTTAACGTCGCTGATGAAGGTCAGCGTAATTTAGCGACTTTAATCACGGCTATTGAGCGTGATGAGTTGAGTGAGAGCGATTTAAATTCATTGCGAGAGCAGGCACAGTTTTTAACCAACACTGTGCCGGTCCTTGGTATTACTGGTACCGGTGGAGCGGGTAAGTCTTCACTAACTGACGAGTTGATTCGTCGTTTTCGGCAGGACAGTGCAGATCAACTAAAGATTGGAGTGTTGGCTATTGATCCCACTCGGCGTAAAACTGGTGGCGCGCTCTTAGGAGACCGTATTCGTATGAATGCGATCTATCATCCAAATATCTACATGCGTTCCATAGGTACTCGCGGTGCGGTAGGTGAGGTGCCAGAGTCTCTTACCGACATTATTAGCGCAATGCGTCTTAGCGGATTTGATTTGGTAGTTGTTGAAACACCCGGTATAGGGCAGGGTGATGCGGGTATTGTTCCCTATGTTGATGTCCCTATTTATGTAATGACCCCAGAGTTTGGCGCCCAGAGCCAGTTAGAAAAAATAGATATGCTGGATTATGCTGAGCTTGTGGTTATCAATAAATTTGACCGCAAAGGCAGTGAAGACGCCTATCGTGATGTGTGCAAGCAGATGCAGCGCAACCGCGAAGCCTGGACTGAGCTTCCAGATTCTATGCCAGTGTTTGGTTCGATCGCATCACACTTTAATGATGATGGAGTGACTGCAGCCTACCAAGAATTGCTAAAATTACTGCAGGACAGAGGCCTCTGTCAATTTGACCAGCACCTTGAGCCTGTCAGTTGCCGAATGTCGTCTGAAAAATCAGCGGTAGTGCCGGCTGACCGTCAGCGTTATTTAGCCGAGATTGCAGATACGGTGCGTAATTATCACCAGCATGTTGAGAAGCAAGCAACCTTGGCACGGCAAAAACAACAGTTGGCTGCGACCAAGGGTATGCTTAATGAATCAGGTGCTAAGGCACCTTTAGAAATTGATGAGCTTATTAAGGACCGGGAAAAAACGATGGATGGCCGAGCTGCTGCACTATTAGAGAATTGGCCTGCAGTGGTTGAAGCTTATTCTGGTGATGAAAAAATAGACACCTTGGCAAATGGTAAGCAAGTGAGGACCGCGTTAAATAGTATCTCTCTTTCTGGAAACAAGATTTCTCGAGTTTCATTGCCGCGATTGAAGGACCATGGAGATTTATTAACATGGTTGATGCTGGACAATCTTCCTGGTGAATTTCCTTACACGGCGGGCGTTTTCCCATTTAAGCGTGAGGGAGAAGACCCAGCTCGAATGTTCGCTGGTGAGGGGGATGCGTTTAAAACTAATCGGAGATTTAAAGCTCTTTCTGAACACAGTGAAGCGAAAAGACTGTCTACCGCCTTTGACTCAGTCACACTTTATGGGTGGGATCCAGGTGAGCGCCCTGATATCTATGGCAAAGTGGGCAACGCGGGGGTTTCTATCTGTACCTTGGATGACATGAAGGCACTCTATGATGGGTTTGATCTTTGTGACCCTCGGACATCGGTGTCTATGACAATAAACGGCCCGGCACCAACAGTGCTGGCTATGTTTCTTAATACCGCCATTGACCAGCAGGTGGATAAGTTTGCTAGTGAGCATAAGCGTCAGCCCAATGATAATGAATATGAGAGCTTGCGCGCTAATGCTCTGAGCGCTGTACGAGGAACGGTACAGGCAGATATTCTTAAGGAAGATCAAGGGCAGAACACTTGTATTTTTTCTACCGAGTTTAGTCTGCGTATGATGGGTGATATGCAGCAGTATTTTATCGATAAGGCCATTCGGAATTTCTATTCAGTCTCGATCTCTGGATACCATATTGCAGAAGCAGGAGCTAATCCTATTTCGCAATTGGCCTTTACACTGTCTAACGGTTTTACCTTTGTGGAGGCTTATCTGGCCAGAGGCATGGATATTGACGATTTTGCGCCTAATCTGTCATTCTTCTTTTCTAACGGCATGGACCCTGAGTACACGGTGATGGGGCGAGTGGCACGACGTATTTGGGCAACGGCTATGCGAGATCGTTACGCGGCTAACCCACGAAGTCAAAAGCTCAAATATCATATTCAAACGTCAGGTCGTTCTCTTCATGCCCAAGAAATGAATTTCAATGATATTCGCACGACCTTACAAGCCTTGATCGCCATTTATGATAATTGTAATAGCCTGCATACAAATGCCTACGATGAAGCTATTACCACACCTACAGAGGAGTCGGTGCGCAGAGCCTTGGCTATCCAGCTGATTATCAATCAAGAGTGGGGTCTAGCCAAAAACGAAAACCCAAGTCAAGGAGCTTTTATTATTGACGAACTCACCGCTTTAGTAGAAGAGGCAGTGTTGCAAGAGTTTGAGAAAATCTCTGATCGAGGTGGTGTCTTAGGTGCCATGGAAACGGGTTACCAGAGAGGAAAAATCCAGGAGGAGTCGATGTTCTATGAGCACAAAAAGCACGATGGATCTCTGCCTATTGTGGGCGTTAATACCTTTATTAGTGAAGCGGAAGAACAAGAAGTGGAAATTAAGCTGGCACGATCCACAGATGATGAAAAGCAAAGCCAAATTAAGCGTTTGAGAGCATTCCACAGTGAGCATGAGGCGTCATCTGAGCAGGTGCTTAAACGACTTCAGGATGCAGTCCGCCGTGGTGATAATGGGTTTGAATTACTAATGGATGCGGTACGCTGTTGTTCTTTGGGCCAGATTACTAATGCGCTGTTTGATGTCGGCGGACAATATCGCCGTAATATGTAAATACTGTTAACTTGATACATGTATAGGAAAAGAGCATGACTAAACCGCTGCGCCTAACCCAGGTTGAACGTAAGGAAATATCTGATACTAAGATGTTAGAAGTAGCGATCGACTTAATTATTGAGCGGGGCACTGCACAGTTAACATTAAAGGATGTGGGTGAGCGGGCTGGTTATTCAAGAGGCTTAGCGGGTTATCGGTTTGGCAACAAGGCGGGGTTATTTGATTTTGTATTACGCTCTGTGGGCGATGAATGGTTAGCTGAATTGACCTCGGTGACCAACCATAAAAGCGGCTACCAGGCTATTGCGGCTGCTCTAGATGCGCACAGTAAATTTTGTGAAGACGCGCCTAAGCATGTTGAGGCCTTTTATCGTTTATGGTTTGAATCTTTGGCGCCAAAATCGCCACTTAGACCGGTGATTATGGGTATTCATGGTCGTCGACACAGGGATGTTATGGGCTGGATAGAGCAGGGCATTAAGGAGGGCTTAATAGCACCATTGGTATCACCAAAATTAATAGCAGATCAGTTTAGCGCGGCGGTCATTGGCATTGTCTACCAGTGGATGAGTGACGCAGAAAATATCGAAGAGATCCGCTCTCTTCATAATGGCTTAAAGAAAATGATGAAAATGATGCTGGTCAAGGCAGATTAGTTACTTTCGGCATATAGTAAAAATAATAGGAAATAAAAAAAGCGACCCTAGGGCCGCTTTTTTTATACTACTAAAACTAGGGTTTTAGCCACACTTTGATTCGCCGCAGTTCAGGCAGGTCATGCAGCCATCCATCAAAATGGTAGCTTTGACGCTACATTTTTTACACACCTCAGCTGTAGGTGGGAAGTCGTTAGCTTCTTGTGGCGCAGCACTAGCCTGTTCAAAGTCAGCGCGCTTTTCATCCATAATTTTCTGCTGATGCTCAGGGATCTCGGGTTTTGTCATCATTCCGATCTTTTGCAAGTGGTCTTCGATTGCCCAGCCTATTTCTGCCACCAGTGATGGCATAAAACGCCCACCCGATTTAAAGTACCCTCCTTGGGGGTCAAAGATGGCTTTCAACTCTTCGACAAGGAAGGTGCAGTCGCCACCTTTACGGAACACGGCAGAGATAACTCTCGTTAAGGCCGCAATCCATTGAAACTGATCCATGTTTTTGGAGTTTAAAAATATCTCAAAAGGTCGACGCAACTCATGGTCGGTACCTTCATTTAAAACAATATCATTGATAGTGAGATACATAGCGTGATCTGACATCGGCGTTTTTATTTTATAAGTGCTACCTGCCAAGGCTTCGGGGCGTGACACCTTTTCGTGCATCTGAATAATATTACTATCTGCTTCTACGGCAGTCTCTGCCGCTACATCTTTCGCTGTAACGACTTTATAGCCGACGATCTTTTTCTCAATTTTCTTGTTCATTATTGTCCTCGCAGTGCTCTGCGGATGTAGTTTTAGTTAATTAGAATTTACCGTAGTAACCTTCTTTCAGCGCATCGAATAGATTGGCGGCGGTATGGGTTTCACCGTCGTACTCAACTTCTTCGTTACCTTTAAATTCTACGGTAGAGCCATCTTCAAGGGTAAAGCTGTAAGTGGTATTTTCCAAATCACTTTCCTTTACCAATACACCCTGGAATGCCTCTGGGTTAAAGCGGAAGGTGGTGCAGCCTTTAAGTCCTTTTTCTGCCGCATACAGATAGATGTCTTTAAACGCTTCGTATTCGCAATCGGTTGGTACATTAATAGTTTTGGAGATTGAAGAATCAACCCACTTTTGTGCCGCAGCTTGAACGTCAACATGCGCTTTAGGTTCAATGTTCTCTGAACTCAGGAAGTACTCAGGCAAGGCTTCTTCGGCATCTGTACTAAAGGGCATGGCCTTAGAGTTCACCAGCGTGCGGTAAGATAGTAGCTCATAGGAAAAAACGTCGACTTTTTCTTTAGACTTCTTGCCCTCACGGATAACATTACGAGAATAGTGGTGAGCAAAACTTGGCTCTATGCCATTACTAACGTTGTTCGCCAACGACAGAGATATAGTGCCAGTTGGGGCAATGGATGAATGATGACTAAAGCGACAGCCATCTTCAATAATAGACTCAATAAGTTTGGGATCAGCCTTGGCTACCTGTTGCATATACCGACTATACTTGCCTATTAGTACCTTACCCTTAATTTTATCGCCAACCTTAATGCCATCCTTTGCTAAGTCCGGTTGTTTAAATAAGAGTGCAGCGGTGACATCAAACTCATCTTCCATAATTGGCGCCGGGCCTTTTTCACGCGCCAGCTCTAAACCTGCATAAAGTCCTGCCACGGCCATATCTTGAGCCACACGCTCAGTGAACTCTAATGAGTCTGGCTCACCATATTTCATGCGTAGCATAGTCATCGCTGAGCCTAATCCTAAAAAGCCCATACCGTGACGTCGCTTGTATTCAATTTCTTTGCGCTGCTCTTCAAGGGGTAGACCGTTAATTTCGACAACGTTATCAAGCATCCGCGTGAATACACCGACCACCTCTGCGTATTCGTCCCAGTCAAAAAATGCATCTTCGGTAAATGCGTTGCGTACAAACTTGGTCAAATTGACAGATCCTAGCAGACAGCTACCGTAGGGAGGAAGAGGCTGTTCACCACAGGGATTTGTCGCGCGAATATCTTCGCAGAACCAGTTGTTATTATTCTTGTTGACCTGATCGATAAGAATAAAACCTGGCTCAGCATAGTCATAGGTTGATGACATGATCGCATTCCATAACTTTTGAGCGCGGATTGTTTCGTAAATACGGCAGGCCACCAAGCCTTGTTCATTAGTTACATAACCGTCTGTCGTGGGGAAATGTTTCCAAACGACATTATCCCCTTTCATGTCAATGCCGCCATCGACTTCCTTGGCACTGATAGGGAATGTTAGATCCCAATCGCCGTCTGCACGCACCGCTGCAATAAACTCTTCAGTAATCAATAGAGATAGATTAAATTGGCGCAAACGACCGTCTTCACGTTTGGCGCGAACAAAATCGAACACATCGGGATGGCTAACATCAAAGGTTGCCATCTGAGCGCCCCTTCTGCCGCCTGCGGAGGACACGGTGAAACACATTTTGTCGTAGATATCCATGAACGATAACGGGCCAGACGTATAGGCACCAGCGCCAGATACGTAGGCTCCTTTAGGGCGCAACGTAGAGAATTCGTAACCAATACCGCAACCGGCTTTCAAGGTTAAGCCTGCTTCTAGATTGCGCTCTAAAATGCCGAGCATTGAATCAGGCACTGTGCCTGACACTGTACAGTTAATCGTCGAGGTCGCAGGTTTGTAAGCTCGCGCACCTGCATTTGAAATAATACGGCCTGCTGGAATGGCACCATGCTGGAGAGCCCAAACAAAACGTTCTTGCCATTTTTCGCGTTGAGCTTCGTCCTCAACATCCGATAATGCCTTGGCAACTCTCATGTAGGTTGCATCTATATCAGCATCAATGGGATTTGACTGCTTATCTTTAAGGCGATATTTTTTATCCCAAATATCCAAAGATGCAGCCTGCATAACGATTTCTTGAGAGTTTTTTGTTGGCTTAATTGTTTTTAGTTTTGGTGCGCTCATTGTGTGCCCTTTAATGCTTGACTAGCTAAAACTGCCTAACAATTATTATTAGGCCAATTTTTTAACCAGATCACCTGAATTTGTATTGAAAATATTCCAGATTCATCCTTGAAACTGTTAAGTGAGTTTATCCTACATGGTGTGTCTTGCAAGTGTTAATCCACTACATCTTGTGTTTATTTGCACTTTTAATCCTATTTTGATTTCATAAGTGCCTGCAAAAGTTGTGGATAAATCGTCCTAGCAACGATACATACTGGGGTTGTTGGGTTTTCTGACTATACTAGGCAAATGGGTCACGATTGGGGTTTTTTTACGCAACACCTACTAGGAGCGTAAAACGTACAATCGTTGTGCGTTGTCCATGACTTGGCTAAAATGGACGGCTGATTAGTTTTCTTTCAAACAGCGGGGATAAAAGCAGTCTCCGCGTTCTCTTGAGGTTTTTAATGGATATTTTCGATTTCTCTGATGGCCGCGAAGGCTACTACGGAGAGTATGGCGGCGTTTTTCTTCCGGAAATCCTACATGCAACTATCGAGGAGCTGCTGGCCTGTTTTCGTGAATGCAAAGCTGATCCAAAGTTTTGGCAAGATTATGTTGCCCTGCTGCAAAATTATTCTGGCCGCCCCACACCGATTACTCATCTAGAAAACTTGTCTCGAAAGCTTGGTGGTGCGCAAATTTACGTTAAGCGAGATGACCTTAATCATACGGGTTCCCACAAAATTAATAATGTTATGGGGCAAGGTTTACTATGCCAAAGATTAGGCAAACGTCGAGTCATCGCTGAGACCGGAGCAGGCCAACATGGGTTTGCCACTGCGACCATGGCTGCCAAATTTGGCTTTGATTGCAAAATCTACATGGGAGCTGTTGATGTCGCTCGACAGCGCCCAAACGTTTTTTGGATGGAAAACCTCGGAGCCGAAGTCATTGCGGTTGAAGATGGCCAGAAGACATTAAAAGATGCTGTTAATGAATGCATGCGAGATTGGGTAACCAATATGGCTGACACTCACTATATTTTGGGTACTGCTTGTGGTCCACACCCGTTTCCAGAAATGGTGAGTTGGTTTCAATCTATTATCGGTCTGGAGGCGCGCGAACAGATATTAAAACAAGCGGGAAAATTACCTGACCGTGTCTATGCCTGCGTTGGCGGTGGGTCTAATGCTATGGGTATTTTCCAGGGCTTTTTTGATGACGATAACGTTGAATTAATTGGCTGTGAAGCCGGTGGACATGGAGTTGGTTCTTACATGCATTCAGCAAGATTAGCCTATGACGATGCCTCTGTGGGTGTTGCCCAGGGTTACAAGACATATTTTTTGCAGAATGATGAAGGCAATATGAATGAAACTCATTCTGTCGCCGCTGGTTTAGATTATATTGGTATCAACCCTATTTTTGCCCATCTCTGGGAGCAAGGTAAGGTGCGCTTTGAGGCGGCCACAGACATTGAGGTCAAAGAGGCTTTAACATTGACCATGCGAACCGAGGGGCTTATACCTGCCCTTGAAAGTACACACGCATTTGTCACTGCCATAAAAGAAGCACCAAGCATGGGCAAGGATGAGATTATCTTGATTAACCAGTCTGGTCGTGGTGATAAGGATATCTTTACGATCGCGGATGCCCTTGATGACTCTAAATGGAAAACATTTATTGCTGGCAAAGCCGATCAGTATCGGTCGGAGAAAAAATAATGGGACTGCAAACCTACATTACTGAACGCAAAAAAGACAAAGACTTACTAGTGATGGCCCACGTGGTGTGCGGTTATCCCTCTTTTGCAGACAACATGAAAGAGCTAGAAATCATGGCTGAAGCTGGTGTTGATTTGGTGGAGCTTCAGTTTCCTTTCTCTGAGCCCAGTGCAGACGGCCCTCTTTTTGTGAGAGCCAATGAAGCATCTTTGAAATCGGGAACAACGATTGATCAATGTTTTGAATTTATGCATCAGGCTAGTCAACGCTTTCCGTTTAAGATTTTGATGATGGGTTATTACAACACTGCGTTTAAAATGGGCGAAGAGGTTTTTGTAAAACGTATTAAAGAGGCAGGTGGAGTGGGTTATATTTTGCCTGATCTGCCTGTGGAGGAGTTCGCTAACCTTCATCGTTTATCTGAACAAGAGGGAATTGAGCCTATTGTGTTAATGACTCCGACCAGCACCGATGGGCGTCTTGCAAAACTAGGAGCGGCCAGCCGCGGAATGGTCTATGTGGTAGCACGCAAGGGCGTTACAGGTTCAAAAACGACGATGGGTGATGATGTGCTAAGTCTTATAGCTAGGTGTCGGCAACATACCGAGTTGCCTATTGGCGTGGGCTTTGGTGTTAGTTGCAAGGCCGATATGGACTTTTTACGCGGCACTGCAGACCTCGCTATAGTGGGAACCGCTGCCCTTAAAACCTGGGAATCCTCCGGTGCTGAGGGTCTAAAAGTGTTTTTTGCCGAGCTAATGGCCTGAAGTCATTATTTTGACAGAAACCATACTCATAGCGATAAACGCCAATCATTGATAACTTCATTTTCAATTTCCGACAATACTGGAGTACGGCCAGGTTGATAAGCCTTTACGCATACCAGATGCGCGCCGGACTTAGAACTAATTGGGCCGGCCCAACAGGGTAAGGCTGTCGCATTACTTAAAGCGTCTAGTTTGTCAGCAAAACCAACACCGAATACCTCATCAATTTCAACAGAGTCAGCGCGCATGTAAACGTCTTGGGGTAGCATGGTGTCTCGTAAAAGAGGTACACCCTCAGCTATTCTATCGTCAAGGGCCTTTTTTGCAGTGGCAGTGGCTTGGCCGCCATACTTAGCCGTGTAAAAAACGCGGTAAACAAAGGTGAATTGTGCCGTTTCTGTGTAATCAGATTTATGGGCCTCATAGAAGGCATTGAGCTGCTTAGCTGTTGGATTTTGATTGGTCGTAATAGCCTTAATAGCGCCTGATAGTTTTGCTTTCATAGATGAGGCCTTTGGTTGAGGGTCGATATCAGGGCCAATATCAGTAGCATCTACGGTTAGAGTTTTGAGGAACTTGTCAGCAACCTGCTGATTAATTGAGGCAACATTAGGCCTGTACTGTTCACTGTTGTCGCTATCAGTCTCATCAACTTGCTGTGCGGGTATTAGTAGCCAGTAGAACCCAATACCAATCGTGGCAAGTACCAGTAGTAACGATATTTTTTGAATCATGGTTTTCATTTCGCTCGGCACATGGAATTGCAACAGACATTATTGTTCAAAAATTTTAAGCCAATCACCAGCCGTGGGTTCTCCACTGGGGTAATGCCCATTAATAATACGTAGGGTATCTATATCAGCGACACTGATACCTAATGATTTAGCTAAGACATCATAGGTGGTCGCTTGTGTCGCCCTAACATATTTTACTACTTTTGGTTTTTGTCCGGCTATCTCTGCTCGAGAAATGGGACGAAATGTATTAATGGCGGTCAAGAAAAGCGGATCAAACTCCTCGAAGTCATCTGAATTTAGAACCTCGCCTTTTAAAATATAGGCATTTAATTTGTAATAAATTACCGCTATCCGTGTCGAAGTTTTTGGGTTGTCAGTATTTAGTATTCCGGTAAATCCTTTTAACCGCGCCGGTGAAATTGATTCACCTTCGGCGAGAATAGGAACGCTGAGATAGTTGTACAAATATTCCTCAGGGCTCTGTGACGTTCGAGCTATTGGTTGCAGGCTTAAGGTTGCTGCGCCTCCCTCTGGTGAGGCTGAAACTGACCGTTTGTTATTATCTTCTGTTAGTGTCCAGTCTTTGGGGAAATTGAGACGAATCTTTAGGTTCATGTCGGAATATCGTTCAGGTGCAGTAGTTTTTGCGAGGAAGTTAACCCCCCATACCAGACCATCAGTAAGGCCTCGATAGACGTCTGCCCCATTGCCGCGCTGATTATCAGATTTAAGCGATTTGGCTTTGGTCACAACCGTCCGCAGGCGCGCATCATTTCGAGGGTGTGAAGAAAAAACACCATGATAGGTTGGTTTAGATACGCCTTGGCCCTGTGCGCGCTTTTTTTGCGACGACTCATTGTCCTTCATGATCGACAGCATGCTTAACATTTCAGTGGGGTCATAACCGAGCTTTGCCATATATTCAGCCCCAGCCTCATCAGCCTCCAGTTCATTGCGACGGCCATGGCTTTGAATCATGGAATTGGCATATGCCATAGTAGCCTCGTAAACTTCATTGCTATTGGACAGTACCGCAGCCAAGGTGGAAAGAATTTTCGCGCCGGTCATTCGCTCTTCTTGGCCAGTGACGTGACCACGGGTTACATGACCGACTTCGTGAGCCAGAACTGACACTAACTGAGCCTCATTGCTGACATAATTAAGAAGTCCACGATTGACATAAATATAGTTATCTCTCGTTGCAAAAGCGTTGAGGGCCTCATCATCAAGTAAGGTAAAGGTGAATTTCTCGCCGGCCATTTCAGACACCGCAACGATTTCTTCTCCCAGCGACTTTATATAAGCTTCGAGTGCTGGATCCTTATAAATGGGAGTGCTTTTTAGGGTTGTTTCATAGATATCAGCTCCAGTCACTTTTGCCTGACTTATCGAGGAATATGTTAAACATAACGCCAGCAGCGCAGTGACTAGAATTGTCAGGGGTGGGTGTAACCTGAAGATTAGTTTCATTATGTTATCTATTTAATCGAGAAAAATAACTTAAGCTGATTGCCTAGGCTGCCACAGGCATCATTTTTTACTGGGGTTAACAGTGGTATAGGAGCGACAACACCAATTAAATAGGAGGTGCCTTCAGAATCTACGCGTAATTTTCCTTTCTCAACGAGCTCATCAAGATCCCAGACTGTTGCCTCGTAAACAGAGAGTTTATCCCATTGAGCAAAGCCAAAGCATCCGCCACCGCCAGGGCCAATAGCGCAACTCATAGAGCCACCTTTACCCGTTGTTTCGGTAGATCCATCCAACCACACCAGATAACGTATAGACAGTGAATCTATTTTAGCCTTGACGTTATTCTGCTGTATTAACCGCTTTAAACGTGGCAGTCCTTTGGGGGCTGTTCGTGGTTCGAACCATGGATAGATAGCATCAATAAACTGCTGTTCGGGAAGTACCTTAATGCCGCCGCTCGTAACCTCATCGCTTACACATTCAATGAATTCTCGATCTGTTTCATAATGGCCTGCATCTCGCCGACCCAGAATAACCACTTTTTCATCGCCACTTAAAACAATAGGTTGATCTGTGGGGCGGTACTCGTCGATTGTTGTGGTCGCTGAGCAACCGCTAAGAAGCATTATAAGGAGCCCTAGTTGGCCGCCAAGCTTACCTATCGTCTTTGTCATAATGACTGCGACTCCTGATTAATATTTTGCCTCGACAACCAGTCGTTTATAGCGGGGATACGATAAAAATCGAGCATCAGTTTGGCCCCGGCATCACGTAATGCGATTATTGTTGCCAGCTCAATGGCCTTCTCTTTGTCTGCCATAAATGAATCTGGCGTTTTCCCATAGGCGGGCATAAACCAATTGGTTATTAGAGCGCCATCTTTTGCTTGAATATCCAGATTATATTTAATCCATACTTCAAATACGTTGAGATAGTTGTCAGAAGGGGTTGATAGCTGAACCTCAATAACAGAGGGTGTAATTATCAGATCGGTTTCTGCTGTGACTTGGTCTAGAGATGTCACAAAATCAACATTGTCGAACAGCCCAGAGAAGGCGCTATTGAGCAAATTAACTTGGCTTGCACCTATATCGATTGTAGTATTTTTGTTAGGTGTGCCGACGTAGGTGGCGAAGCTATCTTCGATAAGAATGGATGCATCGATGGGCTTAGGTTCGGACAAAACTGATGGGAATGAGCTCGTTATTTTTACAGATGCCGACGAACTGCAACCCGCTAAAAGCACGATTAGAATTAGGCCGCCTATTTTCTTCATATCTAATGCTCCCATATTAAAACAACACCCGTGTTATTTTTAGTTTATTGCAGACTATTTAAACCGATAAAGGTCCCACCATTGTTGTAACTTAATTCTCTCATTAAAGCAGCAAAGCGCATCGCGGAGGTACTTGGTGAAACCCCGGGCCTTAAATGAACTGGAAATCCAATCGCGTGTATACGAACCAGTCTATCACTACCGCGATTGGCTTTATTCAGTCGATCAATTTCTTTGACAACTCTTCTGATCGAACTTCCTTGAAAGTCATCACCTAAGGTATAAATACTAATGCGTCTGCCAGGTTTATAAAACACTTTTATGGCACTCTCTATTCCTTCTACGGGACTTGAGTTACTAAAAGGTGCCCAGGTCGCCAGTTTGGTTGTAATATTAGTTCTCATTTTAGGGCTATCTGGAATCCATTGGTTTTTATAGGCGCTAAACATATATTGGCCCATATCATTTAAAACTTGAATGCCCTTAACTTCAGGGTACACGTCAAGGATATTGAGCATCTCAATTTGAACTTTTTGCCAGGCAGCACTTTGCATGCTGCCGGAGGTGTCAATCACAAATATAATGTAGTCACTGTCTGCTGGGATGCCGCCTACGAGTTTGTTCTTCTTTTGAAATTCAGGCCCAAGAAGTCTTTGCATCTCTTCGGTTAACACCTGCAGCACAAGCTGCAATTGCTCTCTTTCTCTGATTTTGGATTGCGACAGTTGGTCAGACTGTTTAGCCACACTGGCTAGTTTTTCCTTCAATCGGGCAACGCGTTCGGAAAGTTCGGAAAGTTGCTGTTTACGGGATTGTAAACGCTGATCCAAAATGACCGATTCACCCCTTATTTCAAATAAGCGCTCTTGATGACTTTTGACTGACCCGAGTAACTTTTTCTCCGCATCTTCTAGAGCCGAAGGATCACCCACTTTGGCGATGACTAACAACAGCACGATAGCGCCAAAACCACAGCTAATGACATCTAGAAAGGAAATGCTGGCTTCTTGCAACTCTCGGCGTTGTTTTCTCATTATGGCCAATCTCTTGATGGCGCTATAAACGCACCTTCAGTATCTAAAGCTAACTGCCAATAAAGTGCCGCGGCCTCAGGGTCACCTTCCATGGGAAATAAAATAGTATTAACCGAAATACCCGCAGGGATCTTCGTCAGCGCAACGTTAAAATGCTTACGTCTTTGACCGCCAGTAACCATATATTTTTTGGGGGCGGTTTCACTCATTGTTGGCAGACCGTCTGTGAGTAGAAAAATATTATCAGGCTGATCATCAAACTCGGCTAAGACACTAAACGCATTGACTAAACTGGTGCCGGAGTTAGGGGCATGATTGCTAAGGTCGCGCACTGAAGTTTCAAGGGCCAACGAGTCTGCAGCATCAAGCCATATACCATCTGTATCTGGGCTAACTGGAGTTGCTTCAGCATTAAAAATATAGACTTGATAGCGACTACTTGGCGGCAACTGTGCCAGTAACCATTCTACCGTACGCATTGTCCACTGCCATTTCACTGATTGTTGTTTTTGGTCGTCGTCCATATTTCGTCTTCGCAGTGCATTTACCACTGTATCGGCTAACATACTGGCAGAGCCGTCCACTAAGATAAGTACCCGCTCGCCGCCTAATTTGAGGCCGGTAAGATATTGCCTGACTCCATCGCCACTAAATTTTCGTACTGTGTCACCAAATTCAATCTCTTCCATCTGAGCAGTTTCTTCCTCTAACTGTTCAACTTGCTGGCGAAGCTTGTCCATATTATTAGGGTCTTCTTGGATGCTATTCTCTTGCTCCTCCAGCTCTGTAATGACTCTTGCGGACAAGCCCTGTGCTTGCACAAGGTCTAATTTAATCTTATCTAAACTATTGAGTAATACAGCTCTTTCCTCCGTGGCTTGCTGAATATCCATTTGTAATAGATCAACCTCAGCTGCGAGGCTTTCATCTGGGGTTATTACTTCAGTGGCGTTGTGGCGTAGGATCAAAAATAGGAGTGTCACAGCACCAAAACCGCAGGCCATAATATCGAGAAAGGACAAGCTAAAGGCGATATTGCGCCGTTTTCTAGCCATTATTAACCTCGATTAATTTAACTTTATGGCCTGCAATGACAATTGAACCACCGGGCTGAGAGCTCTTAGGGAGTAGTACCTCGTTGCCGGGTTGCTGGTAAAGTACACCTAATTCTGAATCTGTAATCATGAGCGCTAGAGTCGCGTCTTTATCTGCCCCGGACTTTAAAGAAAGCTGATCATTCTTTAGATAAATGCTAATCGCTGCTGCCAGCGGCCATGCCTGATTGTTATATAGCAAGTGAGTTGCATAGGCTGACTGATGGGTTTGATTGGTCGTTATTCCGTCTAATAATAAGCCCGTCTTTAATGATCTAATACGATGCAATTGCTCACTTTCTAAAGCGATTTCCTGTTGGACTGAAAAACAATTTCGGCATCCCTGATCAGCACTAAGTAGCCGCGCAGTTGCAAAGCGAGATACTAGCCGGCCAATAATGGCTCCACTATGCGTAAAAACCACATCATTTTTTTCAGTGCTTTCAAGAATTTCAGTCAGTTTAGCCAACCGACCTTCAATTAATTCTTCTATTTTATGTTTACGTAATACCAAGGGAAGCTCTCCCTTGGGGGAACTTATGCTAATGGTGACCTCCGGCTTAACTGTTAAAGTCGATAGCCAAGTGGGTATTTGGTCATAAATAGTTTGCTCGCCCTCGGAATTGTGTAAGGGGTCATAGCGGTAATCGGTGACTAAGCTGTTACTGATATGTCGGGCAACTGAGTTGTAAATTGTCATGATGCCTAGATCGGGAATAAGCTCTTGTTGCACGACTTCAATTGAACCCTGAGTACCCTTATCTTGAGGTTGGATAAGACTCACAACTGTTTGATGAAGCTGTAATTCTACGATCCAAGTCTGATTCTGACAATCCAATCCAGCGGCTAGAGCACTATCGATTACGGCGTACAGTTGACTTGAAGATGCGTCGATTAATCCTGTTACTAATGACATTTGTTCGTCGGAGAAACTACCAGGAACACTAAGAATTAATTTTTCCGGCGCAGCGGTAGCATTTAAGAGCTGCTCAATTTGAGCGAATGCGATATCAGCGTTATGTCGTGCCCAGCGTTGGTTGCTAGGCAGTGGAAGTTGATTAAGTTGACGCCAATACTGATTAAAACTCGACTGGGGTGACCGCCACGCTATGCTTCGAGCGACTTCACCGGTTTCAATGCCTTTGCTTGTTAATTGGGCAAAACCGGGCTCACTGATGCTTTGGCCCTGCTCAGTATGAATGAGCAACGCCTGATCGTTGAGTTCTAAAACAGCTAGTGACATCTGTGATCCGATACTTATTTAGCTTTTAAAAAACGAAGTAAATTGTTTTCGCAATAGGATTGGGAATCTAGCACCAGACGCTCCTGTATCAACTGCAGCTGGTGCATATAGAACATCACAACCATACTGATTAGAAGAGCAATAAACGTTGAGTTAAAGGCCACTCCTAGGCTGCTGGTGACGCCAGCGATATTACCTTGCATGGCCTCATGGGCCTGCCCTAGTGCAGCACCGATTCCACGTACCGTGCCGATGAAGCCGATAGACGGTATGGCCCAGGTGATATAACGAACCATTGATAACTCTGAGTCAAGCCGGTCATTTTCCGTATCACAAACATTACTGACCGCCTCAGCCGCAAATTGCACACTATCGGTCACTTCAAATCGAGAGAGCGCGGTTTGAAGAGCGCGAGGTAGAAGATAACCGCGCTGTGTTGACGGCAGGGACTGCAACGGCCGTGCCAGTTGACCTGCATCATCTGGCAATACCCTGGTGCCCTCGGCAATACTCACAAGCGGTAAATTAAGCATCGCTTTTTCTCGAACAGCAGTGCGAGTTTTATAGCCCATAATAGACAGAGCCCAAAACATTAAAATAAAACAGGACTCCTGTTCTAAATCTTTGATCACAATAAAGAAAGACCGTGGCACTTCATACTCTTCTCCCGCTGCAGCCATTTCTGCGTGACGTTGTATCGTGCTCTCAGCATTGGGTCTGACCACGGTAACGAAAATAGTATGGATAATAATAATCGACAACAGCAATGCAATTAGCTGGAAAAACATTTCGTTGGTTGTTTTATCTGTCGGGCTTTTCATTGGCTATTCCCTTATTTCTCGTGGCTGTGAAATTTATCTTCTTGGGGTTAAATATCATAAGGAAGTGGGATTGGGAAATCTTCTGAAATCTCCTCAGTCGGTTTAAAGTCAGCAGCTTCCTGGTCTTCATCTGACGATACCTCTTTATCCGGCACCTCTAGAGTTGTCGCTGCTGAATCGACAACCACCAAGGGGTCGGAGGGTTCAGTGGGTTGCTGGCTAAAACCCAACAAAGGCAACATTAAGAGTGCTAATGCTAGTCTCATGGTGTGACTCCTGGCTGATCAACATAGCGCGCTAATCTAAAGCCTACATCGACTCGCCCATCACTACCAGCCTCACGAAAACTTAAGCGAAGGTCTGTGCGAGAACCCAATGCCCAGCTCGCTCCGCGAATCACGTGCCTGCTCCCTGACTCTGCTCCTCTTGGGTCTACTATAGGCTCTCCTCGATGAAGTCGTACCTCATAATAATCATTCACCCATTCTGCGACATTACCGCTCATATTGTAGAGACTTTTCATATTGGGACTAAAGCTACCAATATTGGCGGATACTGCATAGCTATCATTGTAGTTTGCGATGGTAAAAGGAAGAAAACCCAACGCACTTTTATCGGCGTAATTAGCGACGGCACTGGTTGGTGGGTAGAGGCCATTTTCCCAAGGAAATACGATAGTGTCGCCCTGATTATTAATCTTGGCGGCCCAAGCCCATTCGGCCTCAGTGGGGAGTCGATAACCGTGGGACTGCCAATCAAAGCCTGTGACTTCTCCGTCTTGAATTTGGTAGAAGCTTGGCAAACCTTCCTTCTTACTGAGCCAATTACAAAATAAGGCAGCGTCTTCCCAACTTAGTTTGACCGCGGGTTGATCTCGCATATCTAGGCTCATGCCTCTTATGGCACCTGAACTATGTTCCTCCTTCCAGAGGCGAAACTGAGCATTGCTAATTTCTTTAGAACCTAAATAAAAGGGACGCTCTAATCGGACCCACCGTTCAACTTCGTTAGCACGACGCCCTGGTTGTCTGCGGGGGGCGCCAAGAGTAAAGGATTGGTCAGGTTGAAATAACCTTAATTCAGAACCCACCGTACTCTTGATGACCGAGGGCCGTGATGACCAGTAGGCTTGCTGTAGTGTTAGTAGCTTAATATTTAGGTCTTGCTGTTGGTCTGGGCGTGGAGTGATCTGCACGATCTGCGTTTCGTAACCGGCTATGCTCACTTCTAATGTATGCGGTTTTGCAGGTAAAGAGAGTGTCTGACTGCCTGCCCCTAGTGAGCGTCCATTCACTGTTATTTTTGCATTCTCAGGGCTAACCCTCACAGAAATACTGCCAATATTGGGTTTTAACCTAAGATCAATGACCGAGACCTTTTCCGGTTCGGCCTTGACCGTCCTACTGGCTTTTAAATACCCATCAAGGAAAAACTCGAGGATTTGGTCGTTGAAGGGCGGGACATCTACCTTTAATGGTGAAAGCCCTAAAAATATTTTATCTAAGGTGACGGTTGCTCCCGCGGGCATCGTTGCAATCTGGAGCGTGCCATCTGAGACATCTAATAAAACTAGGGGGTGTTCAGCGGTAGTACCCGCTTTGAGGGTAACGGCTTTGGTGAAGGTTTTGTAGCCAGGATAATCTAATGTGAGTTCACTGCCGGTTTCTAAAACCTCTATTGTCATCGGTGTTTTGCCTACAATCTCTCCATCTATGCTCACCGCAGCGCCTATCGGTTTGGATGTGAATAGCATCTGCCCCCAGGCTGGCTGCAATACAAGGCTGATCTGTTGTGTGATATCCAACCCTTGAATATCAACTTCTTTGACAAGAGGAAAGTAGCGACGCTTGCTAAACGTAAAACGGTGACGACCACGATTTATACCCGTGAGTAATCCTGGAACGGTTGCTAGAGTTGCCCCATCCATAGTGACATTTATAGTTGATAGTTCAGAAGTGACCTCTAAATTGCCGGGAAGTGGGCTCAGTGCCAATGCGACCTCTTGATTGTCTTCGTCGCTCACCATCAGTGGGTAATTCAAAGGGTAGTAACCAGGATGAGTCGCCGTAATGGCATAATCACCTTTTAGCAGTAAATAGTTGTCACCAATGTGAAATGATAGCCCTTTAATCTCAATATCTGCATCCATAGGATCAACGTTGAAAATAACCGCTTTGGCTGAGTAAAGGTAGCCCATAATAACAATGGCAGCTGTCATGAGACCCGTTAGGATCTTCATTCCTAAGGAGATAGGAGCAGATTTTTGCTCCAAACCCGTCTCTATCGGACTGAAATCGACACTACTGATAGGCTTATTTTTATTGTCTTGATCCGTCATATTTTATTGTTCTTAGTTAGACCAACGTTCCTGTGGAGAGAAGGTCGACTCTTGGTATTTAAAGTATACGCAATAAACAGGTTTCACATGCCAGCTTTTGTTTGTAACAGTCACTAAGCGATAGGGTCCGAAGGCTTCCGAGTACTTTAGTCTTATATTTTCTCTGAACAAATAACCACGATGGGTCCGGGTGGAGATTGCTCAGAAACTTCAAATTCTACTCGGCTATCTCGATAGCCAGTACGTCGTCCTGCAGCAATATAGAGGCCAGGCTTCAATGAAATCGAAGCTTGTTGCAAGGTGCCTAAATTAGCGACTTTATATACGCTAATCTCGGTGAGATTGTCTGATTGAATAATGACGGTTACCGGTATCTGAGAAGCTCGTAGAGCTTTATCTAATTGATCAATTTGGCGTCGCAAGCGTGGCCCCGGATTTGCAAACCCTTTGGCATCAGTAAGTAAATTGTTACCTTTATAAAAAGCAGGCGATGCAGTTAACGAAAGTGGCTCGTCGAGAAGGGCGGTAATCTGCCTATCAAGAGAAGCGCGCACTGAGACCGAAATTTTACGAACCTTAGCCTCTGTCAGACTATTGTCGGTTAGCAGTAGTCGCTGATAAATAGCTAAGGCCTCTTGCCATTGTTCTTGTTGGGCAAGCGTGTCAGCTTGGATCATTTGTTGATCTACTAACAACTGTGATTGCTCAGAGGTCACTTGATTTAGAGCTTGTTGTACACTTGGGTGATTAGGGTAAATAACACCAGCGCGATTAAAGGCTGCGAATGCCTGCTCGAAGTCGATTTTATTGAGGGCGACGAAACCATCGCTCATATGGCTCCTAAAGGTTTCTTCAGTGATCGATTTTTTTATGATGAGAAGCTCGGCCGCGGCGGCAATGTGTTGGGGGTCTAGCGCGGCGGCTTTCTCATAGGCAGCTTTAGCAGACTCCAAGTCGTTTTGCTCACTGTGGTATCTGCCCTCAGCCAGTAATGTAATCAACTGGGAGAGCTTACTTGCTCTATTAACCAATATCTGGGCTTCTTTATCATTGGGGGCTATGGCTATTGCCAGTTCAGCCTTATTAATAGCAAGCTCAGCACCAGAGACCACAGTAGCGGATTCGATCGCTGTGAGACTTATCTTTTTAGCCTCGACGAGTTCGTATTGCGCAACAGACTCAAGATTTTTCATTTGATCTAGAGATAATTGATAAGTGTCTATTGCCTTTTGATAGTCGCCATAGCGATATTGTTCATCTCCTTGATCCACACCTTGCAAGGCAACGCGAAATTGTAAGTCTCCCCAGCGTGCAACCGCTTGGTCTTTTAACCGATCACGAATATTGATGATCTCAGCTAAGAGCGACTGAGCGTCTTGACGATACTTGGTTTTTTCGGCAGCAGCAGAGGGACTAACTGCGGGCGCAGGCGGACTAAAATCGGTTTGGCTAGCATCCGCAACCCAAGGTTCAGAAACGTAGTTCGGGAGCACAATGACAACGGCCGCAACTAAGACGATGAGCGTTATGATGACTAACTTTTGAGTCTTATTTTGATTATTCACTGGGGGTTTATTGGTCATTTATTGTCTATCAGGCCTTAGGGGGCGCCTCGTTCCTGTGTGTAGATCTTTTGCATAAGCTCCTGCCATTGCGTGTACTGCGCTTGCACCGTGCCGGTAAGAGTTATGGTGCGATCTTCTAAGGCGATCACTTGAGGCGCAATTTCCGCCTCTAACGATGAGCCCATTTCAGCGACACTTTCATCATAGGCAGCAGACTGTTGTTTTTTCTCTAGGCCTGATTTTAAGATAAAACCACCCGCCGCTGCAGTGGCAGAGCTCGCATAGGCTTCGGTAGATGTTTCAGACTGACTTCGACCGTATATACCCGCTAAAATAGAGCCAATACCTGCAATAATACGTTGATTGCCTTGTCGGTTAAGTTGCCGTGCCTTGACGACCGAATCGTAAGAGGAATGCCTGAACTCTTGGTAGGCAAAGTGCATCTGCTGGGAGAACCCATCGTAATAATCTTGCATCGTATCAATGTACAAGTAATCACGTTCTCTTATCTTTTTTACGCGCTCCAACAAGCTGTCATTTTCTGCGGGTAACCGTTGTATTTCCAAGATACCGTTTCGGCCAGGTGTAATGTATTCATTAAAAGCCTCTGGGGAAAATAACTGGGCAAAGCGTAGTTCGGAAATGGTCCTCAGCTCAGTCGCTTTCTTGTCAGAAAATTTCTCTCGATAGGTCAGGACATCATTTGCTATTTGGATGAAAACATTCTGGAAGGGATCACCAATATTTGTTTTCGCCTTTCTGTCATAAGCTAATTTTCCCACAACCTTTTTATAGGTCTTGGCAAACCATTTTTTGCCGCTCGTATCTTTTACCTCAACATCCAGTTCTAAAGCCTCGCCATCTGACTGAATAATAGTACCTGTAATATAGACGTCAGTAATGACTTGAGCATTAGGTGTGACTCTAATAGCGCCCCAGGCCCCACTTTTTTCCATAACCTTTGCCAGTTGATTAGAAAAATAAATTGCTTCAGCAAAACGAACTTCAGGGAATACGGTGTCATCTTCGTCGGTTAGGCTAAGGCCGTCATTTAGTGTAGGTATTCCCACATCAAGCAGAGAACTTTCAGCCATAGGGCGCGAAGGCGTTTTAATCGACAGAGGCGTAGAGGAGGTAACTTTATCGATAGCTGCGAAAGTACTTTGGGCGTTAATTATTAATGCCAGAGACGCCACTATAGAGACGAGTAACCGGCGAGACGGCAACCGCCTAGATAAATAACAGCATGTAAAAAGGTGAGGCATAAACTTCATTGGTTATCCCTTAGGTTCCATCTTTGATTCGTCGGTATTCATCCCACAATTTTTCTCGCAATACGGGGTCAGATTCTTGAGTGGCGGCAGCCCTTATTTGGCGCAAAACAATATCGTCCCCTTGGCCGTCATCGATATCATCTGGTAGGGGTTGAACGACGATAGCTTCACCAGATTCTGAGCTATTATTGCCTGAAGATTGTCCGCCACCATCACCAGCGCCTTCACCATCACTGTCTGAATCAGGGCCTGTTGCCGCTCGTTCCTCGATGTCAGAATCACCCTCCGCAATACTTTCCGCCGTTTCATACGGGCGTTGGTCGCTATCAGACTCAATGCTACTAGCGCCACTGGGGCTTAGTATGTCAATTTGCGCGGGTTTGTCAGATGATCCTTGACCGGCGACAGTGCTATCAAAGTCGTCGAGTGAATCATCCAGTGATTGATCGAGATCCCCAATAGAGTCCCCACCGTCAGGCGATCCAGGCGATCCAGGCGATCCAGGCGATCCAGGCGATCCAGGCGATCCAGGTGATCCAGGTGATCCAGGTGATCCAGGTGATCCAGGTGATCCGGGTGATCCAGGTGATCCAGACGATGGAGGTGACCCAGACGAACCGCTTGATTGAGGCGGCGAGGGCATCTGGCAAGATGTAAGTAGCGTCAGCACAGCCGCGAAGACAAATGTTTGTAACAAGACTCCTCGGTTAGCAGCCTTCCAAATGCCGGTATAATCTGTCTTTTTCAACCTTCAACTCCTTTGGCTGGACGGTCATAATTAACAATATGGGTTGCTTCTTGCGGCTGACGTTCAACAATACGAGGTCTAAAGCGCTTACCGCTAAAATATTTTTTCAACAGCTTCATTTCATTATCAGTTAAAGAGTCTGATTCATTGGCCAGATAAAAATCTGAAGCGACGCCGCCCTCTGAAATAAGCATAGAGACTTGCACACTCATAGACTCATTCTCACTCGGCATAGTGTCCTGATCCTGCTTCTTTATACCGAATTCTATGATTTTTGGCTTACCAAACAAGGATTGACGAGCATCTTCAGGATCTTCATCTAAATCTAATATTTCATCGGCCAGTTGATAGGTCTTGATAGCAGATAACTTTTGACCAAACAGTAAATGCCAGTCGCCAAGATCGGCAATAACGTTTGCTTTATCATAAGGCGTTGAGTTCTCTTGCTCTATGCTCGATTGGATCACTTTCTCTAAAGCTGTCTTGCCGCGATGAAAGTGACGGTACGAGGTTCTAACTTCACTGCTTCTTCTTGAGTCTAAGCCGCTAGATACAGTAAACCCTGTCTCCCTAGGCTCACCATATTTAGTAATATGATTAGCAATCACGAAATGAAGATCCGCGATACGCCGGTAGTAAGTAGGCCCCTCTGGATGATTAAGAGAGATATTTTCATCTAAAATAAAATTCATGTTATTGGCCAGTTTTTCCGACATAACTAGATTGCTATAGCCTACCTTTGGTCGTTGTTGGTGATAGATGTTCATATGCCAGTCGATCAAGGAATCGATCACAGGGACCATGCGTTTGTCCGTACCACCATAGTTTTTTACACTTATTTGATAGGCCTGGTTAAGTGCTTTCAATGATTTTTCTTGGTTGCCAAGATTACTCTCGGTATCCGCTATAGACGTTAGATAGGGTGTTTGGGATAGGCTGTGTAGGCCAAAATTAACTCGTTCTATTTGCATCCCACGCTGAAACGCGGCTAATGCGTCGGAATATTCTGTTTTTGATGCGTAAGATTTTCCAAGGCCTAGGTATAAGTCTGACAACTGTGTTGAGTAGGCACCAAGTTCTGCTTCTAAGTCGTCGATTGCTGTTAAATAGCTCTCGATAGTGTCAGTCTGATCCTGCTCGACCTGGCCTCTAGAGATTAAGGAAAACAACATTAACACTAAGAACAGAAAGCCCTTAATCATAGTGAGACTATGTCTGTACGCTAATAAGTTACTTGTACCCATGTTGTACATTTACTTCTCCAACGACAACCTTTAAGTATCAATGATTTAAGTGATAACTCAGCTCTACGCCATTTATTCCAAAATACAATACTGCCAACTAACACTTCCACCTATAAACATACTACGAAACAAGGCCAAGGGATTCATTTTTTATGATGTAACCCTCTTAAATCATACAGAAACTAAGATTGATGGCACCAAACTCTATTAATAATCATGCAAGAACGAACTCTTAGCCGCTATCTTTATACGACAATTAAGTGAGGCCAACGTTCCCGTTTATTAATCGGCATAAGAGTGTCGGTAATTGCTGTCTTTAAGAATGGCCAGGATATCTTCGTCTAGTGTTTTTTGGGGATACTCAACAAACCGACCTATCTCCTTTTGATGCCGACTAAAAATAATGGTGGGAGTTCGTTTAATATCAAAATATTGTTCAATCTTTTTAGGTGTGTCTTTGTTAAAAGACAGAGCAATAATATCCAGTTTAGTCTCATCAAAAGAGAGGGCATCGAGTATCTTTAATAGTGCTGGCACTTCTCTCTGACTATCATGGCACCAAGTGCCCATAAAAACAGTAATCGAGACCTCGGCTAACAAGGGCTTAATTTCTTTTAGAATGTCCAGATCAAGAGTATGGGCGCCATAGTGTTGATCAAACCACTGTTTATGGGGTTGCTGTTGGAACTCAGCGAGATTAACTTTACCGACAAGATGCTCACTTGGGCCTGATTCAGCAGTTTGAGCATTCGTTGATTGTAAAAACACTAGAGATGAAAACACAATAATGCGGAGCATTTTTGACAACATATTAAAGTCCATTTTTACCGGCAATGTTACAATCATAATTGAGTTGCGTATCATAGCAACGCTTAAGTGTTTCGCTCAGCGCTTGAAGTGAAAATTAGACTTGGGTTTATAAGACATAATCAGCACCTGGTGGTATTGGGATCATTTTTTCAAAGGTAATAGATTTATGAGTAAACCATTAGAAGGGTTGAGAGTTATTGAATTAGGCCAGTTACTCGCGGGCCCATTTGCTGGTTGCATGCTGGGTTATTTCGGCGCTGAGGTTATTAAGATTGAACCTCCAGGTGGGGACCCTATTCGCAATTGGCGTGAGGTTAAAGACGGCACATCACTATGGTGGCGTAGCCTTGGACGTAACAAAAAATGCATTTCGTTAAATTTAAGAACTGAAGCAGGACGGGATATCGTCAAGGAATTATTAAAAACGGCCGATGTCGTCGTGGAGAATTTTCGACCCGGGGTCCTTGAATCTTGGGGTCTTGACCCAGTTAGCTTGCAAGCTGATAACCCTGACCTCATTTATGCACGTATTTCTGGTTATGGACAGACCGGGCCCTACTCAGAAAAAGCGGGGTTTGCCTCAGCTTGTGAAGCCATTAGCGGGTTTCGTTTTGTAAATGGATACCCAGGTGAGGCGCCGGTGCGACCCAACTTAAGTATTGGGGACACAGTTTCAGGATTACATGCTGTTATCGGTATATTGATGGCATTGCGGGCTAAGGATGAGGCAAACAAAGTTGGTAAAAGTGGGGGTCAAGTGGTTGATGTCGCGCTTTATGAGTCAATGTTTAATCTTCTTGAGGCCGTTATTCCTGAATACGATGGCGCCGGTGTAGTAAGGCAACCTTCAGGCACAACCGTGACTGGAATAGTCCCAACCAACACCTATAAATGTGCTGATGATAAATTTATTGTCATCGGTGGCAATGGCGATTCCATATTTATGCGACTAATGAAAGCGGTAGGAAGGGCGGACATGGCAGAGGATGCTAAATATGCTACTAATGCTAGCCGTGTAGTGCATGAAGCCGAACTAGACCAAGTTCTTAGTGACTGGTGTAAAACACAGTCGCTGGAAGAGGCGATGACTACACTAGAAGCTAATCGTGTCCCCTGTGGCCCTGTTTATAGTGCAGCCGAAATGATGGCGGACGAGCATTTTAATTATCGCGGTTTATTTGAGCAGGTAGAAATTAATGGCGAAGCTCTTAAAATACCTGCGATTATGCCTAAACTTGCAGGCACACCTGGCGGCACAGAGTGGCCCGGACCTGAAGTGGCATCTCATACCGATGAGATTCTTGCAGGTTTAGGTATGGACTCTAGTGCTATCGCCGCCTTGAAATCAAGCGGTGTGGTGGCAGATTCAGCTTAAATCTCAATTGACTAAAACAACGATTCATTTCTCCAACTATCTGGATAATTTTATGACTATTACTTCATTCCATCCGCCGCGCCGCACATTGATGGGCCCAGGCCCCTCCGACGTGAGTGATCGGGTTCTTCAGGCTATGGCTCGGCCTACGGTAGGACACTTAGATCCTAGCTTCGTTGGTATGATGGATGAGACTAAGCAATTATTACAGTATGTCTTTCAAACTCAAAATGAACTCACATTTGCAGTATCTGCGCCGGGTTCAGCTGGAATGGAATGCTGCTTTGCTAATTTGATAGAGCGGGGTGACAAAGTTATTGTATGCCAAAATGGCGTATTTGGCGGACGTATGAAAGAGAATGTCGAGCGCTGTGGAGGCATCGCGGTAATGGTGCAGGATGATTGGGGGACGGCCGTAGATCCTGTTAAAGTGGAAGAAGCCTTGATTGCCCACGCCGATGCCTGTTTGCTTGCTTTTGTTCATGCAGAAACTTCAACCGGAGCTCAGTCTGATGCCAAGACCCTAGTTGGTCTGGCCCATAAATACGACTGCTTAACTATCGTTGACGCAGTGACGAGCCTTGCTGGGACCCCTCTAAAAGTTGATGAATGGGGCATTGATGCCATTTATTCAGGATCACAAAAATGCTTATCGGCGTCTCCGGGCTTGTCGCCTGTTAGCTTTAACCAGCGAGCAGCAGATAAGATTCAAAACCGCACCAGCAAAGTGCAGAGTTGGTTTTTAGACCTTAATTTGGTGATGGGGTACTGGGGTGGTGAGGGTAAGCGAGCTTATCACCATACTGCGCCGGTTAATTGTCTCTATGGCCTTCACGAATCGTTGGTAATTGTCCAAGAGGAAGGTTTGGAAAACTCCTGGGCAAGACATCACAAAAATCATTTAGCGCTGCGCGATGGTCTTGAGCAATTGGGTATTAACTTTATCGTTCCTGAACAGGACCGATTGCCCCAGTTAAATGCGGTCACGATTCCAGAGGGTGTCGACGATGCTTTAGTGCGCACTCGCTTGCTAAACGAGCACGACCTAGAGATTGGTGCAGGGCTTGGTTCACTGGCTGGCAAGGTGTGGCGTATTGGCCTCATGGGACACGCCAGTAGCCAAAAAAATGTCGACTTTTGCCTTAATGCCCTTAAATTAGTGCTTTGATTGCTAGTTAGTGGGTGCCATTAAATCTAACAGTGCCAACACTGTCGCTTCTATGCCTGCTGTCACTGCCGGCTCTGGTTGGATTTTAAATAAAGGACTATGGTGCGATGGCACTGCTGGGCCGGTACCCGCTATGGCGGCCGCAATATAATCTTTGTCGGTGCCACCAACTCTGAAGTAAACGCTTTTGATCTCAGGGTCTGTGGTAAAGAAAGGAAAGTCTTCAGCTCCCATTCCCTCTGGTTGATGAGAGGTAACGCGATCTTCCCCCATTGCTGTTTGCCAAACATTCTTAAGGCGGCGGACCATTGCATCGTTATTGATGGTAGGCGGCACAGATTCTTCTGAATAAATAACCTCTGGTAACTTATCTTCTGGCAGTCCAGCAGCACGACCTAAGTTCTCTGCAATGCGTTTAATTCCCTGCAACAGCGTATCTCGAGTTTCAGTATTAGTATTTCGCACGGTCAGCTGCAGATGAGCTAGATCGGAGATAATATTATGCTTAGTACCGCTATGAAAAGCACCCACAGTAACTACCCCGGGCTGTCTGGGTGATAATTCTCGTGACACAAGTGTCTGCAGCGCCATAACGATTTGACTGCCTAGAACGATGGGATCCCTTCCCGCATGAGGATAGGCGCCATGAGCTCCAACGCCATGAACGTATATATCGACGGTGTCCGCCCCAGCAAAGGGAGAGCCTTCCACGACGTTGATCACGCCTGCTTGAAGATTAGAAAATACATGAAAGGCTAGGGCATAATCAGGCTTACCAAAGCGCTGCCAGAGATTATCTTCCATCATGGCCCTTGCGCCCAAAACACGCTCTTCCGCCGGTTGGCCAATGAGCATTAGGGTACCAGACCACTGGTCTTTTCTATCGATCATCTGTTTAGCTGTACCAATCAGGCTAGTAATATGCACATCATGACCACAGGCATGCATTACTGGAAAATTCTTTTGTGTTACCGGGTCCAATTGAGTCGCGGTAGAGGCATAGGAAAGTCCAGATTTTTCTTCAACCGGAAGACCGTCCATATCGGCGCGCATCATTACCAATGGTCCTTCACCGTTTTTCAATAGAGCAACAACACCCGTACCGCCTACATTTTCGGTGACACTAAAGCCGTGGCCTCGCAATTCTTTGGCGATTTTCTGAGAGGTTTTAAATTCGGCTAGGCTCAGCTCTGGGTTAGCATGAAATACTTCAAACATATCGTTTAAGCGATTTTTGTAGTCAGCTTGAATCGAGTCAGCCAAGCTATCCTTAGAGTACGCTACGCTAGTCATCGCTACAGCAAGAAGACTCGTGAGAGTTACTGTTATCCAACGTGTAGTTTTTATGCTCATGCTATTAACACTCCAGCTGCTAATGGTGATTTATTCTTGATTAAGGAACTCCATACACCAGTGACGATATCACATTTCCAACTTGTTGCAGGCTTTGGCTGCTGCATTTATCAAGGGTGTCTTTCGATGTATGCCAGTAATTAGGGAATGGGTAATGAATTAAATCGACAACCGGGATACCGGCATCTAAAAAGGGTATATGGTCATCTTGAATATAGGTACCGTCTTTATCTTTAAAAACAGTCGCGTTTTGCGCCTTTGCTATCCTCCAAATTCGGGTTAATAGTTCTTCAGCTTGTGTCTTAGAGTATAACTCCCGTGGAATGGAGAGGTTCTTATCGCAGACCATATCAAGAATTACACCGGCGCTAGGACGATAAAAGGGGTTGCGCGCGATAAATTCTCTGGCACCAATTGAGAACGGCAGATTATTGATATGACCCATATCCTCCAGGTCAAAAAACACTAAGTCTACGGTCACCGGGGGTGGGTTGATAGCAAAAATACGTGCCAGCTCCAACAATACCGCAACACCGGATGCACCGTCATTGGCGCCGGGAGTAGGGATCTTTTGTTTAGCGAGACTCTCTTCTTGGTCTGACTTAGGTCGGGTGTCCCAGTGAGCGCCTAGCATGATACGACCTGTATTTGCTTTGGTGCTCTTATTAACAAAACTGGCCCAAACATTCGTGCCGTTCAGGCCATGGGCTTCAAATGGCTGAATAGCTACCTGATCGGCGTGGGTATTTACCGTTTGTTGAATATAGAGAAGAGTTTTTTGTTTAGCATCTAAATTGCTTGGCTCACGAGGGCCATGGGCCAGTTGAGCTGCTATATTTTGCATCGCGCGCTGGCCATCAAAAGACGATTCAGTCCCTAGAGATCCAGCCGATACCGCCAGTAAAAAGGCTGGTAAGACTAACTTCTCTAATCGTCCCATAAATTAAGCTCTGAGTATCAGTCTGCTGGGTTATTTGCCGGTTCATCAAGGCTAGGTACGGCAATTAGCATGAACCCATAAATAACCGCAATAATAGGGCATAGTATATTGAAAAATGCGAAAGGGGCGTAATAAAAAGTACTTACGCCTAAGGTGGCCGACATATATGCGCCACAGGTATTCCAGGGCACTAATGCAGAGGTTAGGGTGCCTGAATCTTCTAGTGTTCGAGATAGGTTAATGGACTTTAGCTTTCGCTCTTTATAGGGTTCTACAAACATTTGACCTGGAAGAACGATTGATAAATATTGATCGGCGGCCAATACATTGGTACCTATGCACGTCCCAACGGTAGCAGCAATCAGACCACCTGCAGTCTTTACCCGACTTAACATGGTTTCGACCAGCTTTTTCAAAAGGCCTGTCCGTGCCATGGTGCCGCCAAAGGAGAGCGCGCATATAACTAGACCTATGGTTCCTAGCATACTATTGACTCCTCCCTTGCTTAACAATGTATCCAAAGAGGGATTGTCTGTTACTACAGAATAACCTGAAGCCATAGCGATCAATAGGCCCTTCACACCTGCTGAAAATGATAGCAGGCCAGTCATGGCGGTGATTTCTACACCTACTCCACGCATCCAACCTACAAGTTTAGGATGAAAATTTGAATTCCCGGCCAAAGTAATGACAGAATCCCACTGAAAAATAATGGCAAAAATGCACCCTACCAGGGTTCCACAGATAAGAGTTGGTAATGCAGGTGATTTTTTAACAGCCATTGTTAAAAGTAAGAGAAGAGGCCCAAGCATCAAAGGGCTAATATAAAATGTTTGTCTCATTGCTTTTTGTAATTCAGCGATATTTTCAGGGATTATGTTGGCACTGCTACCAATGCCCAAGAAAAAAAAGAGGGTAAGCGTTATTACTATCGCAGGAACAGTGGTCCATAACATATGCTGGATATGGACAAATACATTATTATTTGTGAGTGATGCTGCTAAATTGGTTGTTTCGGATAGTGGAGATAGTTTGTCACCAAAATAAGCACCCGAGATAATTGCGCCTGCACTAATTGCTAATGACAAGTCTAATGCCGCTGCAATTCCAATCAAACCAATGCCAAGAGTTCCCGCGACCGTCCAGGAACTGCCAATACAAAACCCTAGAAGAGCACAAACTAAACATGCAGTGAAATAGAAGTAGTCTGGAGACATAAGTTCCACTCCATAGTAGATCATACTCGGTACAGTACCTGAAAGAATCCATGCACCGATTAGCGCTCCAACTACTAGTAGGATTAATATCGCTTGGAGTGATACTTCAATAGTTTCAATTATTCCACTTTCGATTTCTTGCCAAGAAAACCCATTTTTCATTCCTACCAAAGCTGCAATCGCAGCGGATAAAAGGAGCGTTACTTGATTTGTCCCAGACGGAGATTCAGGCAATATTTCAGTAAGTAGAAGAACGATTATTAAAAAACTGACGGGAATCATTGCATCCATCAGACTAGGATTTTTAATTATTCTTGGCGATTCACTCATGGAGAGGGTTCTTTGTGAGAGTTAATGTTTGAGAGTTTCTAATTTCTTTAGCTTACTCGATCTTTTTTTCGCGACAATACAATATGGCTCAAAGTTTTCTCAACGCCGTCTAGCGCCGCAATCGAATCAATAGCCCGATCTAAAGCTTCAGTCGTCGACTCTGTCACCATCGCCATCAGATCATACTGACCGCTAATAGTACACAACATATCCAGTTGGGGATGTTTCTGAATCTGCTGGACTATATTGGATGTTTTTTGAGACACGACTGAAATCATAATATAAGCGCTGACTCTGCGCTGCTCATAATGAGGGTTGATTTTTACGGTATAACCTTGGATTACACCCGTGTGCTCAAGACGTTCCATGGCTTGCTGCACCGTTGCACGGCTCAGACCTAATTGCTTGGCTAAATCAGAAACAGGACGTCGGCTATTTTCCTGCAATAGGCTAATAAGCGCTTGTTGGTTTTTCATAGCAATATGATCCTAAATAATACAAAAAGTTAAGTAATAATAAACATATTTATAGCTTTGGCAATACAAATTGACAGTTTAGCGACGTAAAATGGCTAAAGTTAAGGGCTCATGCAAAGGGATAGATTAGATGGATTTGGCGATTGAAAAAATGGATACTGTATTAGAAACTAATCAGCGGATGATGCTTGAAAAGGATACTCGAGAGCAGATAGCCTTTAGCACACCCTGCACTGAAAACTACGTTGGCCCTGTCTTAGCAGTGTCTGAGCAGCGACTAAGAGGCAACGCTCGAAGTTTTATTGCTGCCATGCCGCGAGTGCGACCACATTTTGCAGTGAAAGCTAATCCTGATGCTAATATCCTTCGAATATTTAAAGAAGAGGGTTGTTGTTTTGAAATTGCCTCATCAGCTGAGTTGCAAGCTATGGTTGATCTGGGCGCTAATCTAGAAACCGTTTTTTACTCTAATCCAATTAAATCACCGGTCGCTATTAGGCAGGCAGCTGCAGCGGGTATTCAATGGTTTGTTGTGGATACGCCGGAAGAAGTACTAAAAATAGCGGCTATTAAACCTGACGCTAAATTGTATTTGCGCACCGAAGTGAGTAATGAAGGTTCTGTCTGGCCACTAGCGGGTAAGTTTGGTGCGAGTTTGTCGGGTATTACGGCAACTATTGAAGCCGCAAAAAGTGTCGGCATGCAGATTACCGGAGTCACTTTCCATGTTGGCTCACAGTGTGCCAATATTAATAATTGGATCGAAGGGATTCAGTCAGCAAAAAATATTTTCAGTCAACTTGAAGCCAATGGCTGGACCCCAGAGTTATTGAATCTAGGGGGAGGTTATCCTGTTCAGTTTACTGGTACTGAACCTGCCATTGCAGAGATTGGCATGGCCATCAATAAAGCGCTAGAGGCTATTCCTGAGTCAATTCAGGTCATGGCCGAGCCTGGCCGCTTTTTAGTGGGCTCGGCTGGCTGTTTAGTGACTCAGGTTGTCGGTATCGCAACACGAGACGAAAAACGCTGGTTATACCTAGACACTGGTACCTACGGTGGATTAATGGAGTTGGCTGAAGGTTTCCCGTCAAATATAGTAAGTCAGCGCACCGGTGAAGCAGCATTATGGACCATGGCAGGCCCGACCTGTGATTCCATTGACGTTGTGGGTGAGCATAGCCTTCCCTCAAACATGGAAGTAGAGGATATGGTTTTTATTACTAACCTAGGTGCCTATTGCACGACCTGTGCCTGCGACTTTAATGGGTTCCCGGTTCCTAAAATGGTTTTGGTTGCCTAGATAAATCGTTTACACTTTAAGATTAACTACACGCAGGGATGCGGTTGATCGTGATTGATAAATTAGTCGGCATATACAATGCAAACGGCTCTGTGATTGGTGAGTTAAAGTACCTCTTTGGCAAATTAACGGGTCAGTCTGACTGCGCGCTCTGTGATATCACACATGGACCATTTAGAGGAAAAGCTGATTTTCGCGATGCTCAGCAGGCTTTAGATATTCCCTTTGAAAACCTGCATCTTGATGAGCTAGAGCCTGATCTCCAGTCGTTCAGAAACCATGCCCCCTGCATTGTTGCTATCTGCGACTCACAATATTCTCTGTTGGTCAGTAGCGCTGAGTTAGCACGCTGTCGCGGCGATGCGAATCAGTTGTTTGAGGTGATCAAGGCTAAGGTCTTATAGCGAAAACCTGAATAAATCTACTTTTAATATACAGTGAAGCGCTAGGCCAGCTTACCAGTAGAGTTGAATCTGAAAGGGTCTGGTAAGGCGTCTAATGAAGATAACTAATACTTAATAAAGTCTCTGGAGCTAGCGCAATGCATTTGTTTAAAAAAATACTTAAATGGTTTCTATTAGTGATTGTAGTAGCAGGCCTTGGTTTGTATACCTGGTTTTGGGCATCACCAGTGGGCATTAACAATTATGTCAATAAAGTCTCGCTTCAGATGCTGTTTAAATCACCTGAATTACTGACTTCTCTTGGCTTGATCGATAATTCTCCCCTGGACTTTCATAGTGGTACGTTGGGTGAATACGACCAGCAATCTGAATTAGAGATGCTTGAGTTTTTACGTGAGAGTCGCAGTGGTCTGAATGATTATGGGCCTGAAGGCCTTGAAGGGCAGGAACTATTGAGCTGGAAAATTGTGGCCTGGTTCTTTGATGACATTATTCGACAAAGCGAATTCGAGCATGGTGGTTATCGTGTTAACCAGATCTCTGGAGTGATGGTTAATACGCCCCAGTTCTTGACAGATAGACATCAAATAGTTGATGAGCAAAGTTTTCTAAATTATATCTCGCGGCTTGAGGAGTTTGATCGTGTTATAGGTGAAGTCAACGTTCGAGTGCTAGATGATCGAGATAACGGCACCGTACCTCCTGATTTTGTCATCGAAAAAGCACTTATGGGTATGCGCTCTTTCTCTGGCTCAGGTGCTGAGGCCAACCCATTGATTGCAACCTTACCAGCGAAACTTGAAAAACTTGATGACATTAGCATGGAGCGGAAGGCTGAGTTAACGCAACAGGCGGTCGCCGTTGTTGAGGGTAAAATTTTACCCCAATATGCTGAAATGATTGCTGTGTTTGAGGGCCTTTTAGCAATCAGCAACCACGATGCGGGTATTTGGCGATTACCTCAAGGGGAAGATATCTATCGCGCAGCTTTACGTTCAAACAATTCAACGACCTTGACCGCGGATGAGATCCATCAAATTGGTCTATCAGAGGTGGCGCGTATTGAACTGGAAATGGAAACCATTTTGGTCAATGAGGGCTTAGTTGATGGCTCCATTGTGTCGAGAATTCGCTACTTAATGGAACTGCCTGAACACAATTTTGCTAATACAGACGAGGGGCGTGTTGAACAGATAGCCTACCTAAATGAGGTCAATGAGCAACTTATGGCCAAGGTGGCCGATTACTTTATCACCATACCACCACAGCCACTAGAAATCGTAAGAGTGCCAGAATACTCTCAGGATTCGGCGCCTGGCGGCTATTATAATCCACCTGCATTTGACGGTTCGGCGCCAGGCCGTTTTTATATAAACCAAAAAGATACCAGAGACAATCCTCGCTGGACATTACCCACTCTTATGTATCATGAAGGTTCCCCAGGCCATCATTTCCAGCTATCTGCCTCGCAGTTGATCGAAAATGTTCCGTTTTTACGCAAGGTGAGCCCCTTTAGTGCTTACTCAGAGGGTTGGGCGCTGTATTCAGAGAGAATTGCCGCCGAGGACATGGGCATGTATCAGGACGACCCTCTGGGCGATTTAGGTAGACTACAGGCTGAGATGTTTCGTGCGGTGCGTCTAGTAGTGGATACAGGCATGCATGCCAAGCGCTGGAGCCGTGAACGAGCCATTGGGTATATGTTATCAAAAACCGGTATGACCGAGGCTGAAGTTACTCGTGAGATCGAACGCTATGTGGTTTGGCCGGGACAGGCGACAGCCTATAAAGTAGGGCAGTTATATATGTTACGGTTACGCGCTATGGCCGAAGATCAGTTGGGAGAGGCCTTTGATATTAGAGAGTTTCACGAGATGATATTACTGAATGGCGCTATGCCACTAGAGATTCTAGAGGAATCCGTTGAGTCTTGGCTCAAAAAGCAATAATGACATAATTTTTCATTGGACGAAGCGAGTTGATTTCCCAAGAGTGTATGACTTAGATTATGATTGACTAAACTAACTTTCAGGTCGCTTTTGATGGAAAACTCGAAGAAATTTATTATTGGATGCTTGATTTTATTCGGAAGTCAGATTGCTTATTCGGATGAACATGTCGAAGACCTCAGATCGGAGATGTCAGTGGCCGAATTCAAGCAAATGGGTTTATCAAAGCTGTCTGATAACGAATTAGCTACATTGTATCTATGGGTAAAGATGCGGGAATCAGAGGGACCAATTGAAAGTAGCTTAACCGTTGTTAAAGCTGAGCAGCCAACGAGCCGGCAGAGAATTGATCAGCCGAGCAATAACCAGACTATCACGACATCAATAAAAGGTCCGTTTGAAGGCTGGACTGGTGCCACTGTGTTTAGGTTGAGTAATGGACAGGTATGGCGCCAGAGGCTCAAGGGTAGATGGCGATATAAAGCTGAGTCTCCAAATGTAGAGATCAAAAAGAATTTTATGGGTTATCACGTGATGCGTATTGATGATAAAAAATCGATTGGAGTAACCCGTATCAAATGACTTAATCATGCTCTTCGTATGATAGTCTGCTGCAGTTCAACAGGTGCACTGGGTGATACTAAATTGAGTGTTAATTTCGGTCGCTAAGACAAACAGGTTAAGGATGGAACGAATGACTGATTCAGAAAAATTAGAAAAAAACTCCGAAGCAGGAATATCAGCGGAAGGTAGTATGTATCTATATCAAAAACCGGAATATTTAAATCGGGAAGCTCATGATCAACTGGGTTGGACGATGCCTAAAGCACCTTATGCCTTTGCGGCCAATATTATTTCCGTACCGCTGGTTATCTCCGAAATTCCGTCGGCTCAAAAATTTTATCCTATTATTTTTTCAGGCGTTGATAATGGTCAGCCGCTCGCCGTTTTCTCCGTTGGGCAGGGGCGAAACCCTTTTGTTTCCGATGGTGGAGTTTGGGAGAGTGAACATTACATACCAGCATATTTACGTCGTTATCCGTTTGCTACCGTTCAGGGGGATGGTGACAAGGTGGCGGTGGTAATCGATCGTGCTTCTGACGGAATAATAGAGAGAAGTGACCTCCCGTTTTTCCAAGATGGTAATATTTCTGACGCCACTCAATCAATGATCGATTTTTCGCTTAAATATGAGCATGATCTAAAAATCACTCGAGATTTCATGCAAACGATATCAGCGTTGGATCTTCTTAGTGAGCAGCATGTGGGGCAGTCAATAAAGGGTGAAAGCAAAGCTTTTGCTAATTTCGTCGCCATTGACGGCAGTAAGCTGGACAAATTGTCGACCGATCAATTGGCAAGTCTTCACCAAAAAGGCTATCTAGCTTTTATCTATGGACAGCTTTTCTCACAAGAAAACTGGAGTAAACTCATCGCAAGAATTTCAGCGTCTGCGGATCAATAATACGGGAAATATATAATTTAGATAAATCTAAGCATTAATATGACTACCTTACAGGCAATGTTTAACCAGGCATTAAGCTCACTTCAAGCGGGCCAGTTAGATAGTGCGACCGCCCAAATAGACAAGTTACTTGCCTCAGATCCTCAAAATGCGGACGCGTTGCATTTAGCTGCTCTTATCGAGAAATCTAAGCTGAACTACGGTGCTTCAGAGACGTACTTTAGGCGTAGCCTAGCGTGTTCCGAAAAACAGCCAGTGGTACTTTCAAATTTAGCTAACTTAATGAAGACGATGGGTCGTTTTACTGAAGCGAATGATCTTTATTTAACTGCGATTGAGGTTATGCCTAATTTTTATGATGCATGGGTTAATCGTGGGTTTATGGCAAAAGAAATGCGCGATTGGGATGAAGCGAAAAACTGCCTTCATCAAGCCCTGAAACTTCAACATGGACCAGGTATCTTCTCTAATCTTCTTCAGTTGTATCTTGATACCAAGGATACGCAAAATCTTATCAGCCAGAGTATTGTGTTTCAAAAGGCCTACCCGACTCACGCTGAGGGATATATATACCAAGCTAAAGCTTTGTCCCAGCAAGAAGATACCTATGGTGCACGGGTGGTTTTAGAAGACGCCTTAGCTATTGTTGATGATAGAGCTCGTATTGAGTATGAATTAGGCCTGCACCATTATGATAGTAAAGATTTTAATGCTGCCGAGAGTTACCTAAAACTGGCGTTGGAAACATCACCTGAATTAATAGATGCTCATCGCTCGTTGAATGAACTGTATTTTCAGACGGAGAATAACCAATTTCTGCAGTCGTATTCTAACGCTTTAGCCAAAGTGCCTTCCTCTGAAATTTTATTACATAACTTGGCTGCATCTCAGGCAAGTAGTGGAGAAATAGATCAGGCGATTGATACTTTGAGGCGCGCTATTGGTCAGTTTGGTAATACGGCATACTTAGGCCACGGCCTAGGCGCTCTAATGGTAAGAAAAGGGCAGCTAGAAGAGGCGTTACCACTATTTGATAAAGCGCTTGAAAAGGATCCTACTAATGTAAGATTCGTGTTAGACCGTGTTAGTCTCGCCATAAAAATGGATCAAGTAGGCGAGAGTCAGTCGTTGATCAGCCGCGCTCTTTCAATTCAGCCATATAACCAAGAAACATGGGCGTACCAAGGTATTATTTGGCGGTTACAAAATAATGCCAAGTACAGGTGGTTATATGATTATGATAAGTTCTTGAAATCATATGATCTGCCTGTGCCGAATGGCTTCAAATCGATTAGTGAGTTTATGATGGAGCTAAACGGTTACCTGGCAACCTTGCATGTATCAACCAAGCAACCCCTTGATCAGAGTGTAGTGCAGGGCACGCAGACTATGGGAGTACTATTAGAGGATCCCAATCCGCTCGTTCAGGCGTTTAAAGGTTCACTGATGGAATGTGTTGATGGTTATTTGGAGGAGTTACCTAACAATGAAGAGCATCCGTTTTTGTCTAGATTGGCCGACGGCTATGCTTTTTCTGGAAGTTGGTCGGTTAAGTTAAAGAAATCTGGCCACCACAGTAATCATGTGCATCCGTTTGGCTGGTTATCTTGCTGTTCTTATATATCGATCCCCGACATGTCACAAAGCCAAGCAGGTTGGATTAAGTTTGGTGAGACATCTTTGAGCCTTGGGTCCAGGGAATCGGTTGCAAAGACAATTCAGCCCGAAGCGGGGAAATGTGTTTTCTTCCCCAGCTATTTTTGGCACGGAACCTATCCTCTTGAATCTGAAGATTACAGAATGACAATTCCCTGCGACATAGATCCCATTCGATCCATGGGGTCTCGATAAACCGTCATTGTATATGGCTCTTATTATGCGGTTCTTATAAGTAACCGCTTAGAGTCTGCGCCTAGGAGGCTAATCAGTCGGTATTTGACAAGCGCCCTGACTTCAACTTTTTATTGGCTTCCTGTGCTTCTTCGCGCAACTGATCTCTCTTCTTTCTCGTGTAACAATATTTTTCCCTAATTAGCTTGCCGACAATTTTCTCGTAGATGCAGATCATATCATCTGGGCTTTCCTCTATTGCCGCGGTCATTTCAGATGAGGCCGATGTTGTTGACTGAGCGGCACTTGAGGTCTCAGAATTATTAGCACATCCGGCGATCAGTAGAGTTAATAACAGAGTTATTATGGCGAAGTTAGAGGTGGTCATTGCATTACCTGTGGGTTAGAGAAGTTAAAACGTTTTACTTAAAGTGACTAATTTTGACCGTTTGACTTTAACATAAATAGGTACGCTGTTTAGAGTTAATTAGATTTAAATATATCGCCTAAAAGTGTTCGATAGTTTTTCCAGCGGCCCGAAGAGCGGCTATAAAGTGGCTGACGAACCTGCCAAACACTGGCAGTGCTGACGACATTTCGCAGGTGGTGAAAATCAAGGCATGCTGCGTCCCAGTCCAGATGAATAAAACGCAGTACCCCAGAGATAACCTGTTTTGGGTTTTTCACTAAGTCATCATAGTCGACCACGTGGACGGTCTCGGCAAACAAAGTTATCCAATGCTCGGTTAATCGGTTCAATTCATTGGAATAGAAGTTAATATCCTCTAGATCACAGGCATAATTCATGTCTCGAGCAAATCGATGCGAGTATATTGATAGGCAGGTATCTTTGTCTTGACGGCGGGTTAATATGATTCGAGATTGGGGGAACACTGTTTTAATAAGCCCTATGTGAAGTGCATTATCAGGTCGCTTATCGGTAACTCTTATCTCTGGCGAGGCCATTAGCTGCAATTGCTCATTGTATCCATCTGCTACTGAGTTGAGCAGGGCGGTTGAGTAACCGGAGTCAGGCGGATTTGCAGAACCAATCTTTTTTGCCGTTCTATGGAAATAATCTAATTCGCCTCCGGCTACTAATTGTGGGTGTGAGGCCAACATTTGTTCTAAAAGGGTAGAGCCTGATCTGAACATGCCGCAGATAAAGACAGGCTCGTCCCTATTCTCAAGTTCTATTCGCTTAAACCATGATTCTGAATAAACTTCTATAAGTCGGTTAACACTCTTGGTAAACGAGCTTCGGTCGAACTTTCCAACAAATTTTTGATCAATAGTATTAGCTGAGGTCCAGCTCTCAAATGCTTGCTTATAGTTGCCTTGTTGATCATGCAATTTGCCAAGGGCGTATAAGCAGTCTATACGAGAGTCGTCTTCAGTGGAGGGGTTCTCTATCAATGTCTCCAACTTAGATATTAAAGTAGGTGAGCCGTCGTCATCTGCCTGCGCCAATCTTGCAGTGGCTTTTGCATGACTAGGATCGATAGAAAGTATTCGCTGAAATTGCAATTTGGCGGCCGTTCTGTCTCCCGAATCTTCTTCTAGATTCCCTAAGTTATAGAGCGCGTCCACATAATTTGGCCTTATTTTTAGGGCCACCATTAGATGATTTTTAGCCAGATTCTGCTGAAATAATCGGCTTGAATAGATATTAGCCATGTTTAGGTGGGCTTCTTCAGAGCCCTGTAGACCAAGATCAATTGCTTTTTGATAATTTTCGAGCGCATTATTGTAGTCCGCTGCTCGAGTCAAGAACCAGGCATAATTAAAGTGTAAATCTGGGTGTTTAAACTGTTGTATGAGAGGTTCAAATACTTTGGGGGCTCGCTCGAGCTCGCCATTATCAAAATACAGTTGTGCGAGTGTAATTGAGTATTGTAGATTGTGCGGTGCGATGAGAATGAGAGACTTTAATGCAGCTTCGGTAATCTGTTTATCACAAGTCTGGATACCGATCTCAGCCTTATACAGTAAGGCCGTTTTATTTTCTGGGAAAATCTTAAGCACCTGTTCAAGCAGCGAAAGGGCATCGCCGAAGTTATCTTGCTGCATTGCAGATTTCACTTCGCGCAAAATGTTTGAGACAGAATCTTTCAAAGGTCACCGTTTAACTGTTAGTGGTATTGCCCCTAATTATAGCGATATTCTTTTGCCTTTAGGTAAAGGCAGCGCATAAAAAAACAGCGAGCCGAGGCTCGCTGTTTTTGTCCTACTCTGTAGCTTAAGCTTAGAAGCTAAAAGTTACATCAGCATACACATAACGTCCTAGGACGTCGTAGTTACCGTAAGTGTTAGCATTTGTTGCATTCAAACCACCGCCTACCATTGGTGGCTCTTTATCCAACAAGTTGCGTGCTCCACCGCTGAATGTAACATTTTCAGACAGGGTGTAGCTGCCGTTAACGTCTAGGTAGTTAACCGCGTCAAGCGAACCGGCAGATGCTAGCACATCGGCAGTACCTTGATAGTCAACTTTACCAAAGTAACGCCATGCAGCACCCACTGTCCAATCGTCCTTAGCATAGGTTGCAGACAGAGTATGTCTCCAATCCATATTAGGATATGTACAGGTACTATCATTGGCTATGCCATTACAATCGTTACGAGTTGACTCATCACCTGGGATGGCGAGAGTCTCGCGCTCCAGAGACTTAGAACCGGCCATCTTAACGGTCAGCGCCCCACCAGCAACATCTAAGTCATAAGCAGCAGAAAGGTCAACGCCACTGAAGTTAATCTCACCGAGGTTTGCTGTAGTACTTTTGATATAGCCTGAAGTTCCCAGCCATAAAGTACCTGAATTACCACGGTTGATTAAATCACAGAGTGCCTGAGTACCGTTTTCAGCGCATTGCTCAAGGATAGTCGCTGCACCAATCGAGCCAATAGCGTCTTCCAGTTCAACACTCCACCAGTCAACAGCGACCGTTAGATCTTCCATTGGTCGAGCAACAATACCAAAGGATAAAGTATCAGCGACCTCTGGATTGACAGCTTCGTTACCGCCATAAAGCGCGTTGTACTGGCTTGCTGGACTAGCAACTATGCTGCCATATTGACCTGCTGTAACACCAGTTAAAGCGCACTGAGCAGCAGTATACGTTGGAGTGGCTCCAGCGCATGGATCAGATCCAGCCCATAACCCTTGGTTTTGTGGAGCAAACATTGTTCCAATTTGAGGTGAACGAACAGCACGGTTATAGCCAGTGCGGATTGTTACCATGTCAGTTGGAGCATAGGAAACACCAAATTTGTAGGTATTTTGATTGCCTGTGGTGCTGTAGTCAGACGAACGGAAAGCGACCTCAGCATCTAGATTGTCAAGCACTGGAACGGCTTCTTCGAAGAACACGTCAGTTACTGAGTAACTACCTTCGATGCTCTTGGTTGCACCACCCTGTCCTAACAACATACCTTCTTCAAACACAGTGTCTGCATCGCGGTCATAGCTCATATCTCGACGCTCAACACCCATAGCAACACTAATGTTACTGCCGGTTGTTGGCAAGCTAAAGCCAGTATCGCGACTCATTTGAGCAGAGAAGATCTCTGTTGAAACGTCCGCGCGCAGCATAGCGACACCCGTTAGCAAATTTGCCGACTCAGATGTAACACCCTGATATTGAAACACATCATAGGTTGCATTATCTAAGGCTTCACCGATTCTCGGTGCAAAGAAGTCATTGATATAAGTGATACTAGAATCGACGTAGTTCTTTTGGTAGTTAACATCATAATCCCAACCTTGAACGGCGCCTTCAACTCCCAGCACTACACGGAAAGAAGAGTTACTCATAACAGATGCCCGTGGGCCACCTTCAACGTTACGCTTACCGATATAAACTCCGAAATCATCACCAGAAGCAAGACCCCAAGTGTCCGTCAAAGCCTGCCGTTGAGAATCGTTCAGCAAGGCTGAGTCATAAGGAAGATGATACTCTTCAGCGAAGAACGTACCCGACTCAGCAATTTGAGCTTTAGTCTGATAATTAGTAGCCATTACTTCGGCGTAGACATTAGCTGAATCGTTAACTTCAAAATTCATCAAGGTACCAATGCTCCACTTCTCGTCTGGACGCATGAAGTGGTTAATAGGGGCATAGTTATAGATGTTGCCGCTCGAAGGGATGAAGTTTGAGCCAGAATCAAGGGTCCAATACTCATAAGTGTCCCAGTCAAGCATTCCGTTTGCATCAAGTTGTGAGATATAGAAGTTAGGAACCACTGCGTTTCCTGAACCACCACAAGAGGTACCAGCACCATTTAAGGCACATGATCCATAATCGCGAGATTCTTGACGCAACTCTGAGCCTTTACGCCAAGTGGCGTAGACTGTTGCATGGCCTTTGTCATCAGCAAACTTACTGCCCATAACAAAATCTATAGTATCTGCTCGACCATCAACGCCGTCGCTGCCTTTTGGATAGTCAAAACCTTTTGCGTCCATTAAGCCTGCAACATAGCTGTCATCGTTGTCATGCATGAAACCACTAGTACCAACAGTTAACTCGACGCCTTCAAAATCATTACGTAATACGAAGTTAACAACACCAGCAACCGCGTCCGCACCGTATGTGGTAGATGCGCCACCGGTTAGCACTTCTACGCGTTCGATCATAGCCGTTGGAATTTGGTTTACGTCTGCTGCCTCACTATAAGCACCACCACCGCCCATGCGACGACCGTTAACCAGCACCAAAGTACGACTTGAACCCATGCCACGAAGGTCAAGGGTAGCATTACCCGATGCGCCATTAGAAATATATGAGTTTTGGGCTGCATCAAGCTGGGGAAGGCTGTTCAGGTAATCTTCAATCTTGCTAATACCTGAAGACTTGATCTCTTCGAAGGTAGCAACAATAACGGGACTAGAGCTTTCGAAACCATCAGCCCTTTTGATTCGTGACCCGGTTACATAAACCTCTTCGATTTCAGCTTCTTCGTTTGTATCTTGTGCCATTAGCGGCATGGCAGCTGATAACAGCAGCGAGGCCCCGATTGAAGCACGTATTGCTTTCGTTAATGGTGTAAGTTTCATTTAGTATCTCCCATGTATTAATTTTTACCTCTACAGGCATTACAAGGTATTTGCTGATTATTATTTTTCAATCAAGCGAACCCTTCAAAAAAACTTCCCCGTAGCGGCTATTTATTGACTTGTTATTCACATAATAATTACTGAGAAAAGGATAAGTTGCCATATCAAACGGAACTTATTCACCAAGTCTGGGTCAATCTTATACCAAAAACCCCAAATACGCATGCTTTTTGCCGCAAAATCACCCTCAAATCAGCCCGAAACTACCAAATTTAGTCCATATGACAGCGCTTTCTAAAATCAACTACGCATAGAACGGTAGTTACATACAAATACAAATCGATTAATGTCCGCTATAAAGGCGGCATAGTAGGGGTTGTAGGCAAAAAAGGCCGTGTATTTAGAGAGGCTTTTAAGATCAAAAATGCATAATAAATTTTTAAAATTAGATTTAAAAAAGATATTTATCTAAATAATACTAAATAACTTTTTAAAGCAATTTAAATCGGTGTTCATAGGCACCGTTCATCTTGAAAGTCGGAATAGTGCTTTAACCTGTGGGGAGAGTTGTTATGCCTACTCATGGTGTTGGTATTTAAAGACGCTTTGAGTAATTGAATCGTTTTATTGACTTATCCGGTCAGGATCGTCAGTAAGAGGGTTTTGATAACGATTAATAGATCTAAATTATTTCCTTGGATTTTAATGTTTTAACGGTGACTTCAGAATATTCTAAGTATTCTTGAAGAATTTCAATAGTTTGGTCGCCTAGCTGGGGGGGGGCCAAATCATATTCTATTTGCGATCGGCTGTAGTTTATTGGGTTGGCGACTAACTTTAGTTCACCTGCACGAGTGTCTTGCATTGTTAGAACCATCTTGCGCGACTGTATCTGGGGGTCGTCGAATACTTGATCTATGGTATTGATGGGGCCGCAGGGAACTGCATGGTCTTCAAATTTAGATAGCCAATACTGACTAGTTTGTTGCTTGAGATACTTTGTAATTTGGCCACAAAGCGTCACGCGGTTATTAACACGTGCAGTGTTAGTGGCATAACGTTGATCATCAACCCATTGAGGTTGTTCTATCACTTGGCAGAAGCGCATGAACTGCTGGTCATTGCCCACGGTGATAATAATATGGCTGTCTGCGGTAGCAAATGCTTGATAGGGGACTATATTGGGGTGTGCATTGCCTAAGCGACCTGGAATTTGCCCACCAATGAGATAGTTACTAGCTTGGTTGGCCATGACGGCGGCCTGAACGTCGAGGAGAGCAAGGTCAATATACTGTCCCATACCAGAATGATGGCGTTCTAAGAGAGCGCCTTGAATAGCATTGGCAGCATAGAGCCCAGTAAATATATCTGTTACTGCGACGCCAACTTTTGTGGGGCTGCCACCATTTTGGCTGTCGGGTTCGCCTGTAACACTCATTAGCCCAGCCATACCTTGAATAAGAAAATCATACCCGGGACGTTGAGCGTAGGGCCCAGTTTGGCCAAAGCCCGTTATCGAGCAGTAGACCAGTTTGGGATTAACCTTTTCTAAAGAAGAGTAATCAAGCCCATATTTAGCTAGGCCTCCCACTTTATAATTTTCAATCAGCACATCAACTTTAGCGGCCAGTTTTCGGATAATATCCTGACCCTCCGGCTGAGTGATATCGACGGTAAGGGATCGTTTTCCGCGATTAGCTGAGAAAAAGTAGGCGGCATCTTCCGTGTCGTTGCCAGCTGTATCTTTTAGGTATGGAGGTCCCCAATGGCGCGTATCATCGCCTACCTTAGGTCGCTCTACCTTGATTACGTCCGCTCCTAGGTCCGCTAATAATTGCCCAGCCCAAGGGCCGGCTAATACCCGGCTCATATCCAATACGCGATAACCTGTGAGTGGACCCGCCATGATTTTCCTTATCTATGAGTCAATCTAGCTAAAGGCTTGAATGCCCGTTTGCGCTCTTCCTAAGATCAAGGCGTGGACATCTGCTGTACCTTCGTAGGTGTTGACGACTTCAAGATTCAGCATATGGCGCATCACTGGATATTCATCAGAAATACCATTTCCGCCATGCATGTCTCTCGCCATTCGAGCTATTTCCAGTGCTTTGCTACAGTTGTTACGCTTCAGTAGGGATATTAGCTCTGGGGCCAGATTACCTTGCTCTTTTAGACGTCCAGCTCGTAGAGATCCCTGCAAGCCGAGACTAATATCGGTCTGCATGTTGGCCAGCTTAAATTGAATAAGTTGGTTAGCGGCCAAGGGTCGATTGAACTGGACGCGATCTAGAGTATATTGCCGTGCTGCGTGCCAGCAACTTTCAGCTGCGCCTAAAGCGCCCCAGCTGATGCCGTAGCGCGCCGAGTTTAGGCAGCCAAAGGGCCCTTTAAGACCTTGTACATTGGGCATCAGTTGCTCATCGGCAACGAATACTTCATCCATAACAATCTCGCCAGTAATAGAGGCACGCAGTGCCAATTTACCTTCGATTTTAGGCGCAGAAAGTCCTTTCATGCCTTTTTCGAGTATAAAGCCACGAATAATGCCATCGTCAGTTTTAGCCCACACAACAAAGACATCGGCAATCGGCGAGTTACTAATCCACATCTTACTGCCAGAAATAATATATCCGCCATCCACCGTCTTAGCTCTGGTTTTCATGCCGCCAGGATCAGACCCAGCATCGGGCTCGGTAAGTCCAAAACAGCCTACCCACTCACCAGTGGCGAGTTTGGGGAGATACTTTTCTTTTTGTTGCTCAGTTCCATAGGTATAAATAGGGTACATGACCAAACTGGACTGAACGCTCATCATTGAGCGGTAGCCGGAATCTACCCTTTCAACTTCTCTAGCCACCAATCCATAGCTAACATAGCTAACGCCGGGGCAGCCATAGCCATCAATAGTTGAACCCAGCAAGCCCAGCTCACCCATTTCATTAAATATGTTTCGATCGGTTTTCTCTTGGCGGTATGCCTCAAGAACCCGAGGGGCTAGTTTTTCTTGAGCATAGGCTGCGGCTGTGTCGCGCACTAAGCGTTCTTCGTCGTTGAGTTGATCATCAAGATTAAACGGATCTTCCCAGTTAAATTTTCCCCAATCGCCTGCCATTACAGATTTCCCTATATAAAACGTATCAATTAATCGTTGTTCTAAGCCATGTATTATAACGCAGTCCGCACTAGAACTTTCTATACAGAATAATGTTCGGCTGTTTGATCCAGTGACTTGGTCGCTCGAGCGATCAATAAGTCAATTTCTTCGTGGGTACTGACAAACGGGGGGGAGATAATCATCGAGTCTCCCACCGCGCGCATAATCAAGCCATTAGCCACGCAAAACTCCCGACATATACCACCCGACTTTTGCTCAGGCTCAAGACGTTCACGGCTCTCTTTATCACGCACCAATTCGATCGAGCCAAGCATGCCAGCACCACGCACATGACCTACAATTGGGTGATTACCTAGTGCCGTCCACTGACGTTGTAGGTAGGGGCCAATATCGTCTGCCACGCGCTGTATAAAGTTGCCGTTTTCCATTATATCCATAGTGGCCAGGGCCGCTGCGCAAGCAATAGGATGCCCGGAATAGGTGAACCCGTGGCCGAATTCACCGCCATCACCAGTAATAACCTCAGCGACTTTTTCGCTGACCATAACGCCGCCTAAGGGCTGAAAGCCATTGGTGACCGCCTTGGCAAAGGTTAATAGGTCGGGTTCCATACCATAGGTTTCACAACCAAATAGTTTGCCGGTCCGTCCAAAACCACAAATAACCTCATCACTAACAAAGAGAATATCCCGTTCTTTTAAAATGCGACGAACTTCTGGCCAGTAGCTATCGGGAGGTACAATAACCCCGCCTGCACCCTGAATAGGTTCTGCAATAAAGGCCGCAACATTTTCTTCACCCAGCTGATCTATTCTTTTTTCTAGTTCTCGAGCTGCTTGAAGCCCAAATTCTTCTTCGCTAAGATCTCCGCCGCTGACATACCAGTTAGGGTCAGCGATATGCTGAACGTAGGGCAGAGTTTCAAATTGGTTATGGACAAATTCAAAGCCACCAAGGCTAGCTGAAGCAATAGTGCTGCCATGGTAGGCATTAGTGCGTGCCAAAATAATGCGTTTTTTCGGTTGCTTTTTCATATCCCAATAACGACGAATCAGGCGAATATTGGTGTCATTTGCCTCGGAGCCCGAATTGGTGAAAAAAACATGACTAAACTGCTTTGGCGCTAAGTTCACCAGACGATCAGCAAGTTCTACCGCTGGGGTATTACTGCATTGGAAAAAATTATTGTAGTACGGCAGTTGCTTAAATTGCTTACTGACCGATTCAGCTATAGCGGGTTGACTATAACCAAAGCTACAGCACCAAAGACCAGACATGGCGTCGAGCATTTGGTTGCCATCAGTGTCATAGATGTAAATATGTTCGGCGCGATCAATAATCCTCCCAGGATTCCTCTGGTAATCACCAAGGTCGGTAAAAGGATGAAGATGCCGCGTTGCGTCTAATTTTTGCCACTCTGCTGTCGTTCTGATTTTGTTCATAATTTCTCTCGTGGTAACTGACCCATTGTTTGTTTTAGCCTCGCTATATTAATGAGCGAACTAACCTTAAAAGAGTATGTTTAAATAGTCACTGGTGAATGATTATTTGACCACAAATTAAAGCTCTGGTCAGTCACCCAAAAGGGGTGGTGAATAAAGATAATAAATTGTTCTAAAGTGGGTGTTTTAGTACCCCATAAAATATGAGAAAACGCTATGCCTAAATCGCTACCCTTAGTAGGAATTGCTTGTGATGTGATCGCTAATGGTCTCCATCAATTTCACGGCGCGGGTGAAAAATACATCAATGCTGTGGCTCATGGAGCAAACGCAATACCAATGCTATTACCAGCTTTCGGTGAGGGCACTGATATTACCGATTTAAACACTCTATACACTTTGGAGGACTTGGTGAGCCAACTTGATGGTCTATTTCTAACTGGAAGTCCTTCTAATATCCAACCGCATCATTTTAAGGGTCCCGTCCACGAGGAAGGGACATTAGAAGACCCCCAGCGAGATAGTCTGACTTTACCGTTAATCAATGAATGCATGAGGCAAGGCGTGCCTATCTTGGCGGTATGTCGTGGATTTCAAGAGCTTAATGTTGCCTTTGGTGGAACGCTTAACGCTAAAATTCATGAGGTCGAGGGCTACGGCGACCATCGTGAAGATAAAACAAAAGACCGAGACGGTCAATATGGGCCAGTGCACTCAGTGAGTTTTACTGAGGGTGGCCGATTACACCAACTTACTGGTGAGACTACCTGGCAGGTAAATTCTCTGCATAGTCAGGGTATTAATGAGTTGGCAGAGAGTTTGGTGGTTGAGGCTGTTGCCGATGACGGCCTTATAGAGGCGGTTTCCCTGGCAGCACGCCACAGTGGTCAAGATAATTGGATAATGGGGGTGCAATGGCATCCCGAATGGCAGTTTGAATCTAACAAGGTCTCGACAGCTGTGTTCCAAGAGTTTGGCAGGCAGATCCGCAGTGGTATGGGCGCCAGGGGCAGATAGGATTCTATAAAATACCTAGAAGATGGCGCAGAAATAGATCTCGATGGCTAATCCCTTGGCGCGGCGTATATTTCTTGCCCGTCAAACCAGGTCGAAAGGATCTGCGTATCTGAAATGCGGTCACTTTTCCCTTGCTCCTCTAGTTTCAATAAGTCCTGGCTCAGGACCACAAAATCAGCTTTTTTGCCGACTTCTAATGAGCCCGTAATGTCTTGCTGATCGAGCATCGCAGCTCCATTGATGGTGTAGGCATCTAAAATATCACGAACAGAGATAGATTCACTTTTATTATATATGCGGCCACTTATTTCATTCTTACGCGTCACTGCTTTTTCAATGTTCAACATCGGGCGAGGATCGCGAGCTTCAACGGGCGCGTCACTGCCAGCTACTAATACGCCTCCGGCTTCAAGTACAGACCCAGCGGGATAACTGTTTTGGTAGACATAGCCGGCGGGATCGAACAGATCATTTTTAGACATAATGGGGTCAATAAAAGGCGATACCATCATTTGGTATTCCACGAAAGGCTCGATCCATGAGTACGTAAAGGCCATGTAGACGTTCAGATCAGCAATACGTGAGATGTCGTCTGGGTGCATTATTTGCGCGTGAGCCATCGATACCTTTGCTTTAGATTTAGGACTTTGTTTTTTGGCCTCAGTAAAACTATCCAACGCTAAGCGAACCGCGCGATCACCGATGGCATGACTATGAACATTAATACCCGCATCATAAAGGGCCAAAGTATAGTCTCGTATAAAACTTTCTTCTCGTTCATATACCCCGTTGAATTTCCTACATTGGAGAGGAGAAAAGCCCTGTTCAGCATAAAAATCTTTTGCCGACATGGTGGGTAAGTTGGCGTCGGCTTGATGACGCAGCTCAACACAGGCCGCAGATTCTGTGTCCACATATCCAATGACTTCTAGCGCCTGAGTATTGGCATCCACCTTGAATTGGGGTTGCAAATAATCCGTTAAAGAGGCGGCATTTGGCAACGCTGGAGGGTTTGCATGGGGGTTACCTTCAGTAACGCCGTCAACGAAGATTTTTGCGGTATCAATTTTTAAATTTTCTACATTCTTATGTCTGCGTTGGATAGCCGTAAATTCACCAATAAGACGTTCGATACTGATGGGTTTATCTGGGGATGGTCGATAATCTTCAAAATCCGCAAAAAAAGCGACAGTCATGCGATGAGTCAACGGCGATTGTTTAGCCCATTTGGCAAAAAGATCGATGTCGTGCTCTTTAAGTGAAGCTTCCATGGTCGATGTGATTCCTGAGGCGGCTAGTCGTTGACCAATTTTTTGATAAAGCGCTAAATCAATATCAGGGTAGCCCCAAAGATTAGGAACATTGACTAATTTACGTGCGTCTTCGTTGATCATGCCATTAGGGTCGCCCGAAGAATCGACGCCAACAAGTTCTTTAAAAGTTGCAAATTCCTTATTGAGTGTTTCTTGATTTAGACCGACCACATTGCCGGTGCTATCGGCAGCTAGGTTTAACGCATGGCTGTTCACAGCGCCATGGTGACCATCATTTCCTAGTAAAACGATCGGGTGTTTAGTTGACACGGCATCTAAAGCCTTACGGATGGTAGGCAGTTTTACCGAGGGTTCATTGCCTCCTGAAAACGCCCATTGCTCTACTGTTAACCAATCACCTGAAGGTAGTTGTAAACGATCAATGCATTTTTTTAAACGAGGTACCAGAGCTTCAAGAGTGAAGGGCTGGCTGGCTAGGTCGCAGGTGTCAGTTTCAACGATGCCGGCTAAATGAATATGTACATCATGCAGGCCAGGAATAATCATCTTGCCTTTCAAGTCAATAGTCTGAGTCTGCACACCAATAAACTGTTCGGCGGCATCTAGATCGCCAACATACACTAGAATATCGTCTTTTACGGCGAGAGTGGAGACCACTGATTGTTCGCTATCGGCCGTGTAGATCACACCATTGATAAATACAGTGTCCGCTGAGATTGATTTTTGTTCGGCACAACTCGATGCCATTAGCACTGATATCGTTGCTATTATCGTCAACATACCCTTTAACATCATCATATCCTTTAGTTTATCAATCTTATACTAGCCAGATTTAGCCGTTGCAGAATACCCTCTAAGGGTAGTGCTACTGATGAACACCTGTCTCTTATCAGATACTATAGGATAATGTGTTTAATAATTAACAAACAGCTTGGAGTTAACGGTGAGTGACCTAAAGCTTGACCAGTTTTTACAAGACAATCCAGACATTGAAATATTTGAAGTCATTTTGCATGACCTTAATGGTAATCAGCGTGGCAAATGGCTTCCCAGGTCTCAAATTAGCAAGGTATTTGACGGTGGTTTTAAAATGCCCCTCAGCGCCTGTTCGTTAGATTGCTGGGGTCGCGACCAAGATGAGTTAGTCGAAGAAAATGGCGATACTGACGGTATTTGCAAGGCTCATTCTGAAACTTTGGCCAGAGTGCCTTGGGCCGACAAGCCTACTGCACAGATCATTGTCTCTATGGGTAATGCAACGGGCGATGCACCCTTCGGTGGAGACTGCCGGTCAGTATTGCAAAGCGTACTTGATCGATATGCAGAGTTAGGCCTAACTCCCGTCGTTGCCAGCGAGATAGAATTTCATTTGTTAACATTAGATCGAGATAAATTCGGCCAACCTCAGCATACTCAGCGCGCTTTAGATGGCAGCCCAGCATTAGGCGGGCAAACTTATGGTCTTGATACCATGCGAAACGCAGCACCACTGATGGACGCTATTGCAGATGCTGCAAAATTACAAAATCTGCCGATAGACACTCTAATTACAGAGTTTGGCCCATCCCAATTTGAAATTAACCTTTATCATCAAGACAGCGCAATGAGGGCTTGTGATCAGGGTAGTATGCTAAAACGAGCGATCCGCAGTGTTGCTCGTCAGCACGACAAGATTGCCTCATTCATGGCCAAACCCTTTGCGCAAGAAGTGGGCAATGGCATGCATATTCACTTTAGCTTACTCGATGAGGAGGGCAATAATGTCTTTGACAATGGTACTGATCAAGGTTCTGATTTATTGCGCCATGCCGTAGCGGGTTGCGTTGATACTATGGCCGATAGCATGGCTATTCTGGCGCCAAATATTAATTCTTTCAGGCGAATGACCCCGGGATGTTTCGCGCCATTGTCAGCTAACTGGGGGTATGAAAATCGTACCACAGCTATCCGTATTCCCGGGGGCGATCATCGTGCTATGCGTATTGAGCACCGAGTGGCTGGAGCAGATGCAAATCCTTACTTAGCGGTGGCCGCTATTTTGGCGGGAGCGTTGTCCGGCATTGAGAGAAAGCTATCTGCACCAGAGCCTATTGAGGGTGATGCAGGTGATGTAAAGCCCACACTGCCTCATTTTTGGAACGACGCGATTGGTGTATTTGAAGACTCAACCTTTATTGGTCAATACTTAGGCGCTGAGTTGCAGAGAAACTTCACACTGTGTAAGCGTAAAGAAAAACATGAGTTTGATACACGTATAACAGCTTTGGAGTACGATGCTTTTTTGTAAGAGCAGAGCCGTCACTCCACTGCTGTTGAACTGAAACAAACTTGTACTAAAAACTACTGTTTACGTTTTAGTTTTAAGCTGTCGATATTATTTTCAGCAAGCTTGGCTCGAGCGGATGCCATTTTAGAGGTATCCGTGAAAGGTCCTACTAATACTCTATGCCAAATGTCGCCATTCTTACTTTTAACGCTTTCACTTTCGGCTAACAAATTCATCAAAAGTAGTTCGACTTTGAGATTTTCAGCATCCCGTATATTTTTGAACGACCCAGCCTGCAATACATAGACAGCATCTTTTTCTGGGTCAGTTGTATTTGCTGAATCTTGGTCATCAGGTACTAATATCTCTGTTTCTTTCAGCAAGGTATAGAAGTCAAATTTGAGCTCTTTTAGATCAGCTTTTTTGACAAGTTCATTAACAGTTGCTGCAGTTTCACTTGGAGAGGACTCATTAATGAGAGGGAAAAAATACATAATCAAAGCGCCAATGACTAATCCGGACATAAACGCCGGGCGCGATGATTTTTCGGAGGATGGTTGTGCCCTCGCATAACGATTTGAACCATTTTTTGAAGAATTCTGTGCCATAAATGAGTTACTTTGTGCTGAGTAACGATTGTAGGTGAAATGTTGGGTTATTGGCAAAGGTAAAATAGAGTTGAGCGAATAATTAGTCTATGTCTTAGAGTTCTTGAGGATCCACATCAATAGACCAGCGCACTCGCCTCGACGCTTTATGGCTTTCAAGCTGCAATGCAAGAGCAGACAGCAATGATTGTAATAATGATCGTTTGGACGCTTCAACCTGCAATACGAAACGGAATCGTCCAGCCCGTTTTTCTAGCATCGCAGGCAGTGGTCCTAGATAGCTTAATAGAGGGGTTGGTGGGCTAATACTTTCGGCGATCTGTCGAGCCATTCGCAAAAAAGCTTCTGCTTCGTTGGCGCGCTCAGATTCAGCTCTGATGACTGACATATAACGAAAAGGCGGTAACTGGGTTAGTTCGCGCTCAGATAAAAGCTGTGCGGCAAAATAGCCGTAACCTTTTTCTATGAGAATTTCTAGAAGTGGGTGTTGCGGCTGATGCGTTTGTATTAACACTCGCCCCGCTATGGTTCCTCTGCCGCTGCGACCTGCGACCTGCGTTAATAGCTGCCCCATTCTTTCGTGACTGCGAAAGTCTGGGCTAAATAGACCAGAGTCGGCATCAAGTACTGCGACTAGTGTGACATTAGCAAAGTGATGCCCTTTGGACAGCATTTGAGTGCCAATTAGTATGCATGGCTCTCCCTTATCGACAGTATCAAAAACCTCTTTCATCGCGCCCTTTTTGCGTGTGCTATCACGGTCGACTCGCAATACTTTAGAGTCAGGAAAACATTGTTGTAAATAGGCTTCACTGCGCTCTGTGCCTTCCCCCGCAGCAATTAACTGGGCCCCCTGACAGTTTGGGCACAGATGAGGGATACGTTGCTGGTAGTCACAGTGATGGCAGATGAGACGGCTGCGTGCCCGATGCACAGTGAGGCGTGAATCGCAGTGATGGCAATCTGCTGACCAGCCACACTGATGGCATAGCATGGCTGGGGCAAAGCCGCGCCGATTAAGAAACACTAAAACTTGATGTCCATTGGCGATGGTTTGCTTGATTGCCGATAGGGTGGAAGAGGAAACCCCAGCTTCGGTTCGCTCCGTTTTTAGATCGATCAGGCTCCAATCTGGCTGGGTAGCATTACCTGCTCGATGCTTTAGTAAGAGATGCTTATAGCGACCCATTTCGCAGTTATTAAGAGATTCAAGAGAGGGCGTTGCCGAGCCTAGAATAATAGGTATATCCTCCTGACGGGCTCTTATTACGCCGAGATCTCGAGCTGAGTAACGAAAACCGTCTTGTTGCTTGTAGGATTGATCATGCTCTTCGTCAAGAATAATCACACCAGGATTTCGCAAGGGTGTGAATATCGCTGAGCGAGTCCCTAAAATTATTTTCGCATCTCCAGTTTTGGCGCTCATCCAAGCTGCGAGTCTCTGTTTATCAGTTAAGCCGGAATGCAGCGTAACCAGAGGAGCATTAAATCGATCACGGAATCGTTTTTCGGTTTGCGGTGTCAAGCTGATCTCAGGAATCAAAACCAGCGCCTGACGACCGTAACGCAATGTTTTTTCAATGGCCTGTAAATAGATTTCTGTTTTACCGCTGCCGGTGACGCCATCCAATAAATAGGCATTAAATCCATGATCTTCAATACTGTTGATCGCTTGTTGCTGGCCACTATCGAGTGTGAGGGCGTCTTCCTTAAGAATATTGTCTAAGGAATGAGGTGGCGTTTCTACCATTACCGCTTCGATCAGTTTTTTCTCTTCGAGCGCGGACAATATTGATCTTGAATAGGCGGCTACAAGCTGTGCGTCATCTACCTTGCCTTTATTTTGCAATTCGTCAGTTAGTGCTTGTTGGCTTGGAGCTCCTTTCAGGGACGTAGGCCCTAATCCTTTGCCTTTAGTAGTGAGTTGCCAAAAGCGGCGAGAAGTCTCGGGAAGAGGGTCGCCTTTGCGCAATAACGTAGGCAGGGTGCTAAGCAAAGCATCACCAATTGGGTGTTGATAATAGTTAGCTGCCCAGACAAATAAGTTAAACAATGATTCTGGTAGTAGTGGGGAGCAATCAAGCAATCGTCCCACAGGTTTTAGTTTGTTAATATCAAATTCGCTTGTTGTTCCGGTGCCGACGATTAACCCCGTCATCTCGCGTCGACCAAAGGTTACCAGCACTCGGCAGCCAACCTCGGCCTTAGCTTCTGGGTTATCTTTAAGCACATGCTCAGGTACCAGATAGTCAAATACACGCCGTAATGGAGAGGGCACCGCAATGCGGACAACTAAAGGTGCTAAATCAGACATAAAAAATTGAGAATTCCTTTTGTAACTACTGCGGTTTCTGCTAGAATCCGCGCTCTTTAGAAATGGCCTACCGTGCTTTACAAGAACTGACCTGTTTTAAGGCAGGATTTTATCAGTTTAAAGATGAAGTGGCGGTTCGTAACTTGGAGTATAAGATGAAAACTGAGATTCACCCAACCTATAACGAATTGGTTGCAACTTGCAGTTGTGGCAATATTATAAAAGTTGGCTCAACACGTGCCAACTCAATCCATTTAGACGTTTGCTCCTCTTGCCATCCGTTTTATACGGGCAAGCAGAAAGTTGCTGATGCAGGTGGTCGAATCGATCGCTTCAACAAGCGGTTTGGCGCTGCCAAAAAAGAAGCTTAATCACTACCCAGAGCTTACTGTCAGTTTAAAAAATGCGGCGTAGAGAAAATCTATCGCCGCTTTTTTTGTCTCAATTATTGTTCGATTATTAATTCAAAAATAACACTAATGCGATCTGTAAAGGTAATGTTGTCATGCAGATAGACCCCTGGTTCTGTATCTCCCCTCATTGAGGAAGATTGTCTTAGTTCGTTCATTGGCCTTGGGTAATGAATATCTGAATCTTGGTAGGTGATTTGAACGATAGGACCCAATGCTGCATCGTAGGACTCAGCAAGGTGTTTGGCCAGATTTTTTGATTGATCAATTGCTTGTTGTTGGGCCTGTTTTTTATAATGGGATTCATCTGCAATTTTGAAGTTTACCCGCCCCAGTTGATCTATTCCCACGGCTAAAGCGGTCTCCATAACTTGATTCAATTGACCCAGTCTACTAAGAGTTACTGTTACGTTTCGCGACGCGCGATAACCAACAAACTGGGGCCTTTTATTTTGGTACTCATACTGAGGATTTAATTGTAATGTGGAGGCGATTATATCTGTTGAGGTGATTCCGATCGGCACCAGAGCCACCAACAAGCGATTAAGCTGTGCATCGAGCTCTGTTTTGGCTTTATTGCCGTCTTTATTGATCGTTTGCAATTGCATATTAAGCTCGGCCATATCTGGCGCTACCGATACTTTCCCCTCTCCGGACGTGATAATCGTGCGCTCTGTTATCTGAGCATTACTGGACAACGACAAAAGACTCAATAGAGTAATAAACATTACTAATACTAATTTTTTCATAGGTTACAAATCCTTTTAAATATATTTAATATTAAAGTTGTAATGACCTAAATTTTAACATTTTTTATGTTTGGGCAAAAAAGTTTGCTGAATTTTTGTGGACTAGTTAGCCAAAGGTTACAATAGAGCGAAATCTTAATCTTGACTGAGGTAGCAAAGTGCGCGGTATTTGGCTGTTTATCAAATTTCTTTTGATTCTTGCTGTCGCTATGGTCGGTGCATTCTTTGCCTTGGAAAACAGCCAGTCGTTGGGTGTTAACTTCATTTTCATTAACGGACCCACTATGAGCGTCGGTGTGTGGCTGCTTGTTTTTTTTGCCTCCGGTGCATTTTTGGGAATGTTAGCTAGTTCGGTGATGGTTCTTTCCTATCGACGAAAACTAACCAAAGTCTCAAAATAAGGGTCACTAAACAATGATATCTGTTTCACCAAAAGTAATAGTGGCGCTAGATTATGACAATCAAGATGATGCCTTAGCGCTTGCTGCACAATTGGATCCAACCCAGTGTCGTTTAAAAGTGGGTAAAGAGCTGTTTACTATCGCCGGCCCTGCGGTTGTTGAACGCCTTATTAGCAGCGGGTTTGACGTTTTTTTAGATCTAAAATTTCATGATATACCTAATACGGTGGCTAAAGCGGTTGCTGCTGCTGCTGATTTGGGAGTATGGATGGCAAACGTTCACGCTTCTGGCGGTAGTCGTATGATGCGTGCCGCCAAACAGGTTTTAGAGGAAAAAGGCAGTAATATGATGCTGATAGGGGTGACTGTGCTGACCAGCATGGACGATACAGACCTCGAAGAGATTGGTATCCAACGAAGCGCCAGTGATCAGGTTTTGCATTTGGCTCATTTAGCCAAAAGCGCCGGACTTGATGGTGTTGTTTGCTCCGCCCAAGAATCGTCAAGCTTAAAAGTCGCACTGGGGAAGAATTTTAAATTAGTTACGCCAGGTATTCGCCTGAATGGCAACGCGGCAGATGATCAACGACGAATTGTGACGCCAGTTGATGCCGTGGCAATGGGTAGCGATTATCTTGTCATTGGGCGACCTATTACTCAAGCGACCGACCCCTTAAAAACCTTGTTAGACATTAATCAGTCGATTTAGTTAAATTCATCAGACCAGATTAAGTTATTTTCTTGATCATAAATTCGCACGTAGTCAATAGATAAATGACCCTGCTCAAAAGCGGAATCAATATCTTTTTCGATGGCAAAATTGAGTAATAAATAGTAGTCCCGATCAAAGGGCCACGTGCGCTTATTTTTAACAGCTGGCGCATAGGTGTAATGGTTGTCTCCATCAACGGCGAAGACCAATTTGGCAGCGCTCCAATCTAAAGAGTACAGATGAAATTCGGAAGAAATGGTTGGTATTGGTTGCCCACCGTGATTGACTGTATTTCCGAAGCTAGACCGAGTATGTGTGGCACTTTGAGCGTAGTTTTGATTTGTACCCCAGTGCTCGATGATGTCGATTTCGCCGCAGTCTGGCCAAGACTTTGTTCCAAAACCCTTTTGCTCGAAATACGCACCTTTCTCTTGGATATCTTTAGGTAGCATCCAAATTGCAGGCCAGGTGCCATGTCCGTGGGGCATTTTTGCCCGCACCTCAACTCGACCATAAGTAAAAGCAAATTTAGAGTTTAGGCGCGCAGAGGTGTATTTCTTAATCACACCTTGGTCTTTGAACATCTCTTTTTTAGCCTTTATGGTCAATACACCATCGCTAATAAAGGTATTCTCGATGCGATTAGTGTAGTGCTGCTGCTCTGCACTAAACCAGCTGGTACCATTAGGCAGTATGGTTTGATGAAACCATTTTATTGAATCTACAGGCCTCCCATTTGGAACTGTCTCTGCCGAGGCGAACAAAGCAGAGATGGCTAATGAGGCCATCCCAAAAATAAGCAGTTTTCTAATCATCCAATCTATTCTCTCAAGGCTCACGCTATTACATATCAATTCTTTTGGAAGACCCTAACGTAATCAATGACCATTCGCTGAGGAAACACTGTCGATGAATTTGGGCTCCCGGGCCAGTCGCCTCCTACAGCGATATTCATAACAAAGAAAAACTCTTCCCTAAAAGGTTGAGTTGAGTTAATCGTTTTATAAGAATATTGAACATCATCAATATACCAACCAATGCCATTAACGTCCCACTGAATGCTAAATACGTGAAATTCATCAGAGAGACGTGTGCTCAATTTACGATTACCTCCTGTATTGACGGGCGAATAGCTGCCATTTAGACCATTATTATTCCAGTGCATTGTCCCATGTGCAGTGCGATCTCCATCAGGATGTTTGTCTTGTGGTGAGTTTCCACCGACCATTTCCATAATGTCGATCTCTCCAGATTTTGGCCAACCCACGTCAGTAATATTTTTCCCAAGCATCCATAGAGCGGGCCAAATTCCAGCACCCTCGGGAAGACGAGCGCGAACATCGATACGACCGTATTTAAAATTCTGTTTTCCCTGAGTCTTTAAGCGTGAAGAAGTATAGTTTTTCCCTCGATATGCTTCTTGTTGGGCTCTGATAACAAGTAGGCCCTCCTTTAAATATGCATTTCGATTAGTGTGGTACTGAAGTTCATTATTACCCCAGCCACTACCGCCGATATCGTAACCCCAATTATCGTCATTAATTTCGGTGCCACTAAATTCATCAGACCAAGTTAAACTGTAGCCATCATAGGTACTAGGTGATTCATATCCAGTAAATGATGGGATGACCCAGCCATCATCAGCTAATGGTTCCTCTACCGTTGTACCACCGCCATCAGTATCTTCCCAGCGAACGTTGTCAATTTGGAATACGGTATTTGTGTACTGGGTCGCCCAGATCACAAGTCCAGTATCAATAGTAGTTAACTGCAATCCTTTATCAACCAAATCATCGACCTCAATGGTGACAGATTCCCAACCATCAGAGCCAATGCTACCAATAACTTGGTCGCCGGATGTACAGTCCCATATGCAGTCGATTTTCATGGAGTAATTACTATCACCACTAAGGGTTTTGAGATCAAATTTAATTTGACCTCCAGCGTACAGGGTTAAATTTTGTGCGTTGTTTGTTTTGAAATATAAAATCGCTTGATTGCTCGAAGAACTATGCTCAATTTGCAATACGGTACCGCGTTCCTGGTCATTTACCAGCTTCCATTCTATATTGCATTCTGAAATGTCATTTGTGTCGCAGTTAGACCAATTTTTTGCAGAATCAGCAACCTGGATTCCACCTTCCCAACTTGCATCTACCTCCCCATTCACAAATACGTTCGTTACTTCCAATGAAGAGCTAACAGCAACAGTCACGGTACGAGTCTGGGAGGCTTTATTACCGGCTGTATCAGTAGCGGTATAGGTGAAGGTATAAGCACCAGCAGCAGAGGTGTCGACAGAACCTGTGGTAATAACATCAACCGATCCATCAACTGTATCAGTCGCACTCGCTCCTGCATCGGTATACGTCGAATCTAACTCAACCTCAACAGCAGCATCACCGACCAAGGTAATGACCGGCGCTATGGTGTCAGCTACCGTCACTGTCCGGATTAAAATACGAGAGACGTTGCCCTCACTGTCCGTAGCAGAGTAACTTAAGCTGTAAACACCCGCGGTATCAGAATCAACCGACCCTGTTATCGTTACCGTCACAGACTCATCAATAACATCAGTGGCCGTGGCCCCAGCATCAATATAACTGGTTGCCTGCTCATGGTTAATCGTGGCACTGCCATTGAGCGTTATGTAGGGAGCCTGTGGCATTAGAGTACTCAGATAGGTCTCTAAAGCAGCGCTATCGGTTAAAGTCGCTCCACCACCAATAACCCCTGCAGTTAAGGTATCTCCATCTAAACCAAATAGGTATCTCAGCAGCAACAGCCCATCAGTCAATGCATCAACTTCACCATTGCCATCAATATCACCTGAACTGGTATAAACGGTGGCTAATTCTTGTTCTATATCTGACGCGGTGGTGTATTGAGCATCGCTAGCGACAACGCCACTAATTAGTGCGTCTCCGGTCAATCCAAAAGCATAGCGTAAAAACAATAGACCATCGGTTAACGCATCCGCTCGACCATCACCATCAATGTCCCAGTCACCAGAAGCTAGTGCTGGACTAGACATTATCGAGTATGAACTGGCGCTATCATCTGGATCAGAGGATGAAGATGCTCCTGCACTTAATACGATGAATGCACACAAGGAGAAAGAGAGAATCCCAGTCTTGTTCGTGAAATACTGATAGAAGTTCATAACAGTCCGTTTGTAAATTTTTACTAAAGTTTAATGCCGCAAAGTCTAATAGGTAATTTGAATGAATTCTTCTTTATGGTAAATGTTTTTTCACTAAATAAGCCAAAGAGTGTCAGTAGAGCGATGAGAGGGAGAATAAATATAGTTTTTTTTCACACAACACTAATCATGTTTAGTGTTATTTGTGTTCTAAGGTGCACCTGGGTAGAGTTACAAAGGTTAAATCTTCGAATATAAGTTAGGCTCTTTTGATGTTCACAACGAATGGAGTAGATGGATGCTAGTGACTAAAACTCGCCGTCTAGTACTTTTAATTAGTTTTCTTTTTGCTCCCTTAGTCCATGCAGATTATGAGCTAGTGATAGCTAATGGTCGTGTTATTGATCCTGAGACTAATTTTGATGATGTACGGCATATAGGAATAACTGGCGGTTCTATTAAACTTATTTCATTGGGACCGTTGGTAGGTGACAAGGTTATTAATGCGGAAGGGCTGGTTGTCGCACCTGGCTTTATAGATATTCATAGCCACACACCCACCAAACTGGGACAGCGCATGAATCTACTGGATGGCGTCACGACTCAGCTGGATATGGAGGCGGGCGCTTTCCCGGTGAGTTTTTTTGGGCAAGACTACAAAGACGGCGCCCAGCTAAATTACGGGGCGTCGGTGGCGCACTATGCTGTCAGGTCAAAGGTCATGGAAAACCTAAAGACAGAATACCTTTTCGGTAGTACTGATCCGTTCCGTATGGATGGAAAATCTTGGACAACGCCAGCCAATAAAGAACAAATTCAAGCCATGCGAGTAATGATAAACCAGGGTATCGACGAGGGTGGTTTGGGTATTGGCCTACTGCTCGATTATCTTACCTCGGCGGTATCAGAGGATGAACTGCGCATGTTGTTTGAGGTAGCCGGCGATAGGCAGGTGCCGATTCACGTTCATGTTCGCCGCGGTTATACGGGCGATAACGCGGGTTTGATCGAAGTCATTAACCTAGCAAAAGAAACCAAGGCGCCGCTTTTTGTGGTGCATGTCACTCATAACGCTATGGGTAAAGTGGGTGAGTGGTTGGAGATGATTGACAAAGCGAATCAAGCTGGAGCTAATATTGCTACCGAAACCCTTTCCTATGCTGCTGGCGGCACCAGCATCTCGGCCGATGTGTTTCGCCATCGTGATTGGCAGGGTATGTTTGATATTACCTATGAAGATGTTCAATGGATCGCTACGGGCGAATGGCTGACCAAAGAAACTTGGGAGAAGTATTCAAGAGAACAACCTGGAGGTTCGGTTAATCATCACTATGTCAAAGAAGAATGGATGAAAACGGCCTTGCAGTGGCCGAGAATGATGATCGCAACCGATGCCTTGCCTGCGGTTAATTTGAGCATTAAAACGAATCCTAATGTTGCCGGCACTTTCTCTCGAGTATTGGGTCATTACGTTCGTGATACCAAGCTATTAACCCTGTCAGATGGATTGGCCCGAATGAGCCTCTATCAAGCGCAGTGGTTATCCCAAGCATCTACTGATTTTGATAAAAAAGGGCGCATTCAGCAGGGGGCCGATGCCGACATCGTTATTTTTGACCCCACCACTGTGCAAGCTAATGCAGTTTATGGCGACCCTTATCTGCGGCCCACTGGCATTCCTTATGTGATTGTTGGTGGTCAATTGGTGGTTAGTAATGGTGAGCTTGTTGAAGGCGTATATCCGGGTCAGCGGATTTTAGGAGATCGATGACTCATTACAAGGGGCATCAGGCAGGAAATTTATCTTGGGCTGGTATAATTAAATCTTGATTAGGGGCTGATAAAAGCCTTGATTTGTTACAATGGCACCTTTAAGTATCATCGGTAACGCGATCATAAGTTAGGAATGTTGATGTCAGATAAATATCTCACCTGCGCGCTGTACAAATTTGTGTCGTTACCTGATTTTGAAGATCTTCAGGCACCGCTGCAAAAGCTCATGTCTGATTGCAATGTGTTTGGTACCTTATTGCTTGCAGGGGAAGGTATTAATGGCACTATTTCTGGGTTACCCAATGACGTGCAATCGGTGCTTACATGGTTAGAGCAGCAACCAGAGCTGTCCAATATCGATCAGAAGAATTCTTTTCACAGTGAAATTCCTTTCTATCGTTCTAAGGTGAAGTTAAAGAAAGAAATTGTCACTATGGGTGTTGAGGGCATAGACCCTAAACAGGTCGTCGGAACTTACGTTAAACCTAGTGACTGGAACGCGCTTATTTCTGATCCGGATGTAGTGGTTGTAGATACGCGTAATGATTATGAAGTTGAGATCGGTACTTTTAAAAATGCCATTGATCCACAGACAAAAACCTTCCGTGATTTTCCGGCCTGGGCTAAGAAAAATCTTGATAAAGAAAAACATAAAAAGGTGGCTATGTTTTGTACGGGTGGTATTCGTTGTGAGAAGTCCACGGCGTATATGAAAGAGCAGGGCTTTGATGAGGTTTACCACCTTGAGGGTGGGATTCTTAAATATTTAGAAGAAGTACCCAAAGACCAAACACTATGGCAAGGCGAGTGTTTCGTGTTCGACAATCGAGTTGCAGTAGATCATGAGCTCAAGCGCGGTTCTTATGATCAGTGCCATGCTTGTCGAATGCCAATTACGGAGCAAGAAAAAAGCTCTGAGTACTATAAGCAAGGCTTGTCCTGTCATCATTGCCACGATGTCGTAGCAGAAGACCGTAAACAGCGTTTTGCCGAGCGGCAAAAACAGGTAGAGTTAGCTAAAGGTCGAGGCGAAGAGCATATAGGCAGCGCGGCCTTTGACGCCACAGAGCGCCGCCGTGCCGCCAAAAAAGCTCTCAAAAATCAAAGTAAGGGCTAAAACTTATCCCGCACTGAGCAACAGGAAACCAATCGATGAATGAACTAGAGCGGTGGCATGCGCAAGTAATAGAGGAGATTATTGACCCTGAACGGCCAATTTTTGATCCCCATCATCACCTCTGGCGGGCGGATATGCCTTATGAAATAGGTGACCTGTGGGCCGACACTCAAACTGGACACAACATTGTTGGCACGGTGTTTATCGAATGCGGGGCTGAATATAGAACCGAAGGTCCACGGCATTTAAGGCCTGTAGGTGAGACTGAGTTTGTAAGAGCACAGGCAGAACAGTCTCAAAAAGGGACAAAGCCAGGAAAACCGCCGATCTTAGGGATGGTTTGTCATGCTGATCTAACTCTTGGCGCACAGGTTGATGAGGTTTTACAGGCCCATGCCGCTGCCGCTGGGGGTTTATTGCGGGGGATTCGTCACTCAACTGCTTTTTACCCGGATCCACCCGCAGTAGATAGATATGCGGGCAGAATTGAAAAATTAATGATGCGAGATGATTTCCGCGAAGGCTTTGCCAGGCTGGCACCTTTGAACCTCACCTTCGATGCCTGGTTGTTGCACAGTCAGATAACCGAGCTTACTGACCTAGCCCGAGCATTTCCAGAGACCACCATTGTTTTTGATCATTTTGGTGGCCCCCTTGGTATTGGTCCTTATGCAGGTAAACAGGTAGAGCTCTTTCCGCAGTGGAAAGCTGACGTTAAGGAGCTCGCTCAATGTCCGAACGTTGTAGCTAAATTAGGTGGCTTGGCAATGGAAATTAATGGTTGGGGGTGGAATGGACGTGATTTGCCCGCTAATTCAGATGAAATTGTCGCGGTCCACAGAGGTTATTATCTGCATGCCATCGACTGTTTTGGGCCTGACCGATGCATGTTCGAAAGTAATTTCCCTGTCGATAAACTATCTGTTTCTTACGCGGTGATTTGGAACGCTTTTAAAAAAATGACAATAGACTTTAACGAAGGCGAAAAAGACACTATGTTTCGCGGCACAGCAACCCGTGTTTATAGACCCTAGGTACGTTGAGGTGCTAATTACATGCGCTGATAGGTTTGGGTTACTTCAACGTCATTCATCATAAATGTTTGGCTAAAATGGTTATCATCTATGAGCGTCAGCTTTAATCTATGCTGTGTACCTGCGTAACCCTCAAGCGAACTAGTCATGCCAGTCTCAGTGGCACTACCGTCATCATTAACCTCAATGGTACCAAAGCCAAAGTGCTTTTGCGTTTCACCATCCATTGAAGATCGTTGTAACCAAATAAAGTGGCCGCCACCAATCATTTTGGTTTCGACAAAATCATTTGAGGTGACATTTTCGGCATTGCGGTTTTGCAACTGCCAAAGGCCATCAAATATCCAGCTTTTAGTCGATGCAGTATTCCACGTCTCGATCATATCTAATGATCGGCCATCATCGTATTTCAGGCCCATAATGGTTTGTACAAAACCGCCGTCGGTCTGCTCAATTGCTACATCAAAACTATAACCTTCCACCGGACCATCGTGGTTTACTGTGGGCACCTCTACCATAATGCCGTTTCTCCAAGTGGCAATGCCTGCGCCAACATCAATTCCAGACTCTGCGTTCATAAAGGCGAACATAAAACGATTTTTGGTGTAGATCTTTATTTGGTCGCGCAGCAGCAAGCTGACCCCACCATTCTCAGTCACCTTCACATCTTTTAGAAGATATGCCCCGTCCGGTAGGGCGGGTATTCCTGTCTCAGGGGTTACAGTCGTTTCTTTGGCGCCGCAAGCAGTGACCAAGAGACCAGCCAAAGACAGCGATAGAAGTTTTGGATTCATTGTTGACCCTGAGACAGTAAAAAACCATTAGTAGTGTCTTAAACCGTAGCACATGAATTTACAGGTCGATTAACACCTTGGGCCAGTTGACCGCAAAAAAAATAGCTTTTGTCGAATTGAATAATAATTGACTTGGTTCTATCGAAGACGTGACTGCAATTTCCCCTGGGTTTTAGCATTTCCCACGGGTGGCCAAGCTCAAACCTGAGCTCTTCTTCTCATCAATCTTTGCCAAAAACAAAAAACCCCACTACAGGAGCGGGGTTTTAGTGTTTGGTACCAGTGGCCGGACTCGAACCGGCACGCTTTTAAGGGCGCGGGATTTTGAATCCCGTGTGTCTACCAATTCCACCACACTGGCATTCTCTATCTGCACGTACTGCAGTAGGGCGGCGATTATAGCAGTGATCAATAGTGGGTCAACAGATTTAACCATGACTAAGTAATGAAAGCGATTTAGAGGGTTTTTCTATTAATTATTTGGCGCTTTAAGCGTAATTTCTATACCCTTGGAACCTACTCTTTTAAGCCTTTAAGTTTTTGTTATGCGCCGTGACCATTTTCGTTTTGAATTACCCAATGAGTTGATTGCCCGTCGGCCTGCTGAAGAGAGGCAGGGTAGTCGCATGCTATTTCTGGACTCAGCTAGTGACGACATAAAACATCAGCAGTTTAGTGATTTTTTATCGCATGTTAAACGGGGCGATTTAATTGTATTCAATAATACCAAGGTGATAGCTGCAAGGTTATATGGGAATAAGGCCAGTGGAGGTAAGGTAGAGGTGCTGGTAGAGCGGTTAATTGATGCTTATTCGGTGCAGGCCCATGTGCGTGCCAGTAAATCTCCGAAGACAGGTAACCAGATCATGTTTTCCGAGGGTTTCTCGGCAGAGATGACCGGTAGAGATGATGATTTATTTACCTTAGTTTTTAATAATCCGGTACTGGAGGTTTTAGAGACTATTGGCCATATGCCGCTGCCGCCTTATATTGACCGCAGTGATACTGATGAGGATAAGACTCGCTATCAAACGGTCTACGCTGATCAATTGGGTGCGGTGGCTGCGCCGACGGCGGGACTACATTTTGATGAGAAAATGCTCGAGGATATTCAGGCCAAGGGTGCTTCGGTCGCTTTTGTAACCTTGCACGTTGGAGCCGGGACTTTTCAGCCTGTGCGTGTTGATAATATCTCTGACCATAAGATGCACTCAGAGTGGTTGCAGGTTAGCCAAGAAATCTGTGATCAGGTCATCAAAACTAAGACTGATGGTGGTCGAGTAATTGCGGTGGGTACTACCAGTGTGCGCTGTTTGGAAACTGCGTCGAGAAGTGGCCAGATTGCTCCCTTTGAGGGGGATACTAATATTTTTATATATCCTGGCTATCGGTTTAACGTGGTTGATGGCCTGCTCACTAATTTTCATCTATCTGAATCAACCTTATTGATGTTAGTCAGCGCATTTTCAGGATATCACTCTATAATGGCGGCTTATCGAGAGGCGGTGTCAGAACGATATCGTTTCTTTAGCTATGGCGATGCTATGTTTTTGTTACACAACCCGAATGCCGATCAGGATATACCCGAATGAGCCGCGAATGCTTTATGCAATTTAATGTCTCCGCCACCGATGGAAAAGCTCGCCGTGGTGAGATGACGTTTCCTCGAGGCACCGTGCAAACACCTGCGTTTATGCCCGTTGGCACCTACGGCACGGTGAAGGGTATGTTACCCCGTGACATTGTAGAGATTGGAGCTGAGATGATTCTTGGCAATACCTTTCATCTCATGCTGAGACCTGGTACTGAGGTTATTAAGGAGCACGGTGACCTGCATGATTTCACGCAATGGCATGGGCCGATTCTCACAGACTCTGGCGGTTTCCAGGTCTTTAGCTTGGGTGATATGCGCAAAATTACTGAGGAGGGGGTGAAGTTTCAATCGCCGATTGATGGAAGTCCTGTGTTTATCGATCCTGAAACCTCTATACAGGTCCAGGCCGATTTGGGCAGTGACGTAGTAATGATATTCGATGAATGCACCCCATACCCCGCTACTGAAAAAGAGGCTGACGACTCCATGCAGTTGTCACTGCGCTGGGCGAAGCGCAGCAAAGATGCCCATGGTGATAATCCATCTGCTTTGTTTGGTATTGTTCAGGGTGGAATGTATGAGTCGTTGAGAGATGAGTCGTTGGCAGGTTTGGTTGATATTGGCTTTGATGGCTATGCCATTGGTGGCCTTTCTGTGGGAGAGCCAAAAGATGACATGGTTCGGATATTAGACCACTTGGCTGACACCATGCCCGCGGACCGGCCTCGATATTTAATGGGGGTGGGCAAACCCGCTGATCTCGTCGAGGGCGTACGTCGCGGCATTGATATGTTCGACTGTGTGATGCCTACACGCAATGCCCGCAATGGTCATTTGTTTACCAGTACAGGGGTAGTCAAAATTCGTAATGCGCGGCATCGTCATGACACTGGACCACTGGATAAAGACTGTGATTGCTATACCTGTGCTAACTTTAGTCGGGGTTATTTACATCATTTGGAAAAGTGTGGAGAGATGCTTAGCGCCCAGCTCAATACCATCCATAATTTACGGTATTATCAAACGCTCATGGCCGGCTTGCGAGATGCGATTGCCGAAGGGGAATTGGATGCCTTTACCGATAAGTTTTATCGTAAACAGGCTATTGGGGATAAGGGGGGTTTAAATCCCTGATTCTGCCCCTATTTAGTAAGGAATGTCGCTATAATGCGCCCCAAGAATAAAAGGACAGATTAACCCATGTTAAACAAGTTTCCTCTGTGGAAGAATATATTGATTCTTCTGGTGATTGCTTTTGGCTTTATCTACGCCACACCTAATTTCTATCCGCCAGATCCGGCCATTCAGTTGTCGGGTCAAAGTGGGGCCATGGTGATTGATGACAGTGTGTTGCAAAAAGTAGAGGGAGCATTGGACGAAGCGGGTATTGACTATTTTGACGGTCAAGCTGATGGCGAGAGCTTGCTGGTTCGACTACAAGATATTGATTTGCAGTTGCGAGCTAAAGAGGTCATTCAGGCCGAGATGGGTGGGGAGTATATTGTTGCCCTTAATTTGGCGCCAACCACGCCTGACTGGCTAAGTAGTTTGGGTGGCCAACCAATGAAACTTGGTCTTGATTTAAGTGGGGGTGTGCATTTTTTGCTGGAGGTTGATCTAGCTTCAGCTGTCGCGGTTCGTCTCGAAGGTGACTTGCAAGAGATAAAAACTGTACTGCGTGAAGAGCGCATTCGCTATCGTAGCTTTGAGCTCAAGGGAAACCAGATAATTGGTCAGTTTCGCGATATTGAGCAGGTAAAAAAAGCGACGGCTTTAATACGGAATAGCTACCGCGATCTTTTACCTGAGACAACACCAGGCCAAAATCCTTTATCGCTGGTACTAAACCTTAGCATTGCAGCGACTAGCATTATCGAAGACAGTGCCATCAAACAAAACCTTACGTCATTGCGCAATCGGGTTAACGAATTGGGCGTGTCTGAACCTTTAGTTTCGCGCCAGGGAAAAAACCGTATTGTGGTTGAGCTTCCTGGTGTCCAGGATACGGCTGAAGCCAAAAGAATTATCGGGAAAACAGCTAATTTAGAATTTCGGTTCGAGTCTCAAGGTAAGAGTGGTGAACGGTTTGAATTCAAAACGCCTAGAGGACAAGGTCCAGAAGCGGAATTAGAAAAGAAAGCTATTATCACTGGCGAAAATGTCACCGATGCACAGCCTAGTTTTGATCAAAATGGTCGCCCTCAGGTGAGTATAACGCTGGATGCCAAAGGCGGATGGCAAATGGGTCATGCGACCCGGGACAATGTTGGCCGTCGCTTGGGTGTGCTGTTTATTGAATATAAAACCAAGCTTGAGAAAACGGTCGATGAGAACGGTGAATTGGTTATTACCCCTGTGCCTTATATCGAACAACACGTGATTAGCTTGGCTACTGTTCAGTCTCAGTTGGGCAAACAGTTTGTGATCACCGGGCTTGAACAGCGAGAATCCTCAGAATTAGCATTATTGCTGCGAGCTGGGGCATTGGCCGCGCCTATGTATATCGTCGAAGAACGCACTATTGGGCCCTCTCTAGGCGCCGATAATATTAATTTAGGAGTAAAGTCAGTCACCGTTGGTATGGCCATGGTACTGCTGTTTATGGTGGTGATTTATAGAGCTTTCGGGTTAGCGGCGAATGTGGCTCTGACCATGAACTTGCTGCTGTTGGTAGCATTTATGTCCCTCTTAGGCGCGACGCTAACGCTGCCCGGTATTGCCGGCATCGTGCTCACCGTGGGTATGGCGGTAGACGCCAACGTATTGATTTTTTCACGGATTCGCGAAGAACGTAATGATGGTGCCACCGTGCAGGGTTCTATTAGTGCTGGTTATGACCGCGCTTTTGTATCCATTCTAGATGCCAACATCACCACATTAATTGTTGCCTTGATTTTGTTCTTGATTGGATCAGGTCCTGTGCAAGGATTTGCGGTGACCTTGTCGATTGGTATCTTGACGTCGATGTTTACATCGATCGTAATGACTCGCGGATTGGTTAATCTGGTGGTCGGTGGCCGCAAAATCGAAACATTGTGGATTTAGGGGGAAGGTTATGACTGACTTAAAAGTGTACAACTTTATGGGCATACGCAAGTATGCGGTTATCTTCTCAGCAATTTTACTGTCGGTGTCCGCTTGGTCTCTTTACACCCAAGGGTTGGCTCTAGGCTTGGATTTTTCTGGAGGCACTCAAATAGAGGTGGGGTATGAGCAACCCGCTAATGTTGGTGAGTTAAGAGATAAACTATCAGCTGCTGGTTTTAATAACCCGGTAGTAGTGCATTTTGGCTCCGAAACTGACGTATTGATTCGTCTGCAGGGTGAGCCTGACCAAAAGCTCGCAGAACAGATCGTTGAAGTACTAAAGGGCGATGGCCAACAGATTGAGTTACGCAGAGTAGATTACGTTGGGCCCCAAATCGGCGAAGAATTACGTGAAGATGGAGGCCTTGGAATGTTAACCGCCTTGGCTGTGGTTATGCTTTATGTGGCGATTCGTTTCCAATTGAAATTCTCAATCGCAGCCGTACTAGCTTTGGTTCACGATGTAATAATTACACTAGGTATTTTCTCCTTAGCGCGCTTTGAGTTTGACCTGACGGTATTGGCGGCGGTGTTGGCCGTAGTGGGGTATTCACTTAACGACACCATTGTAGTGTCCGATCGCATTCGAGAGAATTTCCGTAAGATTCGCAAAGCAACAGCGATAGAAGTCATTAATGAATCGCTATCACAAACACTTTGGCGAACCATTAATACCTCAGTGACGACAATGTTGGTATTGTTGGCATTGTTCTTTATCGGCGGTGAGTTAATACACAATTTTGCGATTGCTTTAATGATCGGCGTTGGTATCGGAACTTACTCGTCAATTTATGTGGCAGCAACGGTTATGTTGGGTTTGAATGTGGATCGCGAAGATCTTCTGGAGCAAGTTGAAGGCGAGCTTGTCGACGATCTTCCCTAAGGCAATAAAAAAACATACCGAAGGCTCTCACATTTATGTTGAGGGCCTTTTTTTTATAAAGCTCTGAAAATAATCAAAAATATCTTGAGGATGACTTTGTCTGGCAGACCTCCAATTGTCATTGGTCTCAAGATTAATCGGCTCACCCTGGAGGTCCAAAATAAAAACCCGAGGAATACCCTCTTGAGATGGCATACCCAAGCATTCGATGAGATCCATGTTGATATCATACTCACCCAAATCTACGCGAATGACTTCATAGTGTTCGGCTATAAATTGCGCAACCGATGGCAACTGCATTACTGCCTCTAGACATTGAGCGTCAGGACACCAATTTGCGCCCAAAATAACCATTGGCAGTTTTTCTTGATTTAACGAAGCTGAGATAAATGTTTCTAGCTGATCATTGCTAACCTTAGTCCCATTGTAGGGGCAGGGCATCGTTGCTGGTATTTGATCTAACTCATTTAATCGAATCATACTGACTCGTCCCACCATGGGTAGAAGGGAGGCATATCAGTAGACGCTTTTTCAGTAAACTTGGGCGCGCGCTTTTCAAGAAATGAATTCACACCTTCTTTTCCGCTGGTCTTGCTGGCATAGAAAACGGCTAAAGAATCTACCTCATGAGCCTTAATTGGATGATCTTGCGCGCCATTTCGATAAATCATTTGTCGCGTTAATGCCATGGAAACTTGACTAAAATTAACCATTCGAGCGGCCAATGCATAGGCTTCATTGAGTAATTCTTCAGGCGCATAAATGGCTTTTACGAAACGTTCTTTAAGTAAGGTTTCAGCGGTCAATATCTCTGCGGTATAGCACCATTCAAGTGCTGTTTGGATCCCCACTAAGCGGGGTAAAAACCAGCTTGAGCATGCTTCTGGGGTAATACCTATCTTATTAAAGACAAAACCCACTTTGGCTTTTTCTGAGGCCAAGCGAATATCCATAGCACAGGCCATGGTGGCGCCAATTCCCACCGCAGCACCATTTAGAGCACCAATAATCGGCTTTTTGCAGTTGTACATAGCTAATACTACAAGGCCCCCAGAGTCACGTACACCATTCGCAATCTCATCCTCATGGGCACGCTCACGCATATCTTGGATGGTCGGCTTTAAATGCTCACTCAGACCAAATACGTTACCTGTAGTATTTAAGTCCATTCCCGCGCAGAACGCACGCCCAGCACCGGTCACCACGATGGCGCCAACCTCATCATCATCACTGGCACGGTTAAATGCGTCAATCAGTTCATGGCTCATCTCAATAGTGAATGCATTTAGTTGCTCGGGGCGTGATAGCGTCAGGGTTAATATAGAATTGTCAGTGGTGTAATTAATCGTTTTGTAGGTCATGGCCGCCTCGGTCGTAATCTAAGTATTTACTACGTGCAGTATATCGCCCGATCAATGCAACGTTAAACTCTATTTGTAAGATTGAGTAAAACTTAATCTATGCGCTGTTTTGTGCGCCTATCCCGGCTAGGGTATGCTTTGGTTCCTTAATTTGTCATATACTATTTCAGAAGATAAACGATCAGGCTGTTACTTAATGTCAAAAAAGTTATTTAAAAATCAGGACCACGCTAAACAGGCGAAGTTCTATAATCATGCAGGCGTCACTAAAGAGCAGTTTGATGCTCATTGGATGCCTTTTTCTGGTAATCGAGAATTTAAAAGAAATCCACGTATGATCGTTGCCGCTGAGGGTAGTTACATTACTGCGGCTGATGGGAGGCAAGTCTTTGATGGCTTGTCTGGCCTTTGGACTACAGGATTGGGCCACTGCCGGCCAGAGATCAGTAAGGCTATTTCCAAGCAAGCGTCCACCCTCGATTTTTTCCCTGGCTTTCAATATGGACATCCAAAGTCCTTTGAACTGGCTGAACGCATTACCCAATTTATGCCAAAAGGACTCAACCGCTTGTTTTACACCGGGTCTGGCTCCGAAAGTGCTGATACTTCTCTCAAGATGGCGAGAGCGTATTGGCGCAAGAAAGGAATGGCGTCTAAAACGCGATTGATTGGTCGAGCTAAAGGTTATCATGGGGTGAACTTCGGCGGCATTAGTGTCGGTGGTATTGTGGGTAATCGCGCTACCTTTGGTCAGACTCTTGAGTCTGATCATTTGGCCCATACCATGCTGCCAGAGAACGTATTTAGTAAAGGTATGCCAGAGCATGGCGCTTATCTGGCAGATGAGCTATTAGCAATGATTGCGCTACATGATGCGAGTAACATTGCAGCGGTTATAGTTGAGCCGATGGCTGGATCTGCAGGGGTAATACCACCGCCAGTGGGTTACTTAAAGAGACTTCGAGAGATCTGTGATGAACATCAGATACTTCTTATTTTTGATGAAGTCATTACCGCTTTTGGTCGAGTCGGCGCTGCTACGGGTGCTGAAGAGTATGGTGTAGTGCCAGATATGATCAACGTCGCAAAACAGCTTACCAATGGCTCAGTGCCAATGGGGGCTGTGATTGCTAAACAAGAAATTCATGACACCTTTATGGAAGGCGGCGGTGCCGATTATATGATCGAGTTCCCTCATGGTTATACCTATTCAGGGCACCCATTGGCTTGTGCTGCTGGGCTCGCAACTCTAGACTTGCTTGAGAAAGAGAATAGCTTCGAACAGGCGGCGACTATGGCGCCGATATTAGAAAAGGCGATACACAGTTTGCGTGGCACGAAGCATGTTGTTGATATTCGTAATTATGGATCAGCCGCCGGTGTTACCTTGGCGTCTCTCCCTGGTGAGCCTGCCAAACGACCTTTTGAGGCGGCGATGAAGTGCTGGGAGAAGGGTTTTTATGTGCGATATGGCGCTGATACTCTCCAGTTAGGGTTACCCTTTGCCACTACAACTACGGAAATTGACTTACTGATCAATGCCATGGGCGAGGCTATAAGCGAGATAGACTAGAGAGCCTTTGCAATAGAATTGCAGTAAAACTCGCTATGTTATTATTTAGATTCTGCCGATGAATCGCTGCTTTCAGATTCGGTGTCTTCTAGGGTTTCTGCTTGCCACTTGTACATCTTTTTAATAAAGCAACGGTCTACTCCTGAGAAACCATCGCTAACGATAATTTCATCGCCACGGGTTAAGCATGATGAACCTCGCGTTCTTGTCGCTATATTACTCATAGCCTTGGTAACATCGCAGAAACCCGATAATTCCAATTTATACTCATCTCTGACACCTTTGGTTAGAATAATGGAGTGTCGGTCGCCGTGGAATTCCTTCCAACCGTTAATAGAGCTTGCAAAGCAGATTCGCTTAACCTCATCACCTAGCCTTGAATTAGGTAAGGTGGGTTGAGGGTCGACCTCTGTTATGGTTGTTTGTGTGCAACCAAAAAAAGTCATGGCAGCAAAAATAATTGCAAAATTTCTTATCATTTCAAACCCCTTATGTAGTGTTAATCATAGTCGTCCGCTCGTCCCCTAGCCTTTAGTATTTGCAACGTTTCGAGGTTAATTTGGATTACAAAAATATGTTACCTCATATTTAACATCGCCCCCAAAGGTACCTTAGATTAGTTATTTAATCAGGGAATAGCGTCTTAAATGGGAACATTGTCACTCTTTAGAGTTTAAAAAAGGTGCCCAAGGGGTAATTCAGTTTTATAACAAACGGGTTTCAGTGAAAAACTGCTTTTGACGTGGCTAACGCCCTTAAGTTGAGTAAGACGTTGATCAAGAAATTCCTGATAGCGCTGCAGGTCGGGTGTTATGACTCTAATGAGGTAATCAAACTCTCCAGTCATTAAATAGCACTCCATTACCTCAGGCCAAGATTTTACCTGGTTAGCAAAGCTGTCTAGTTCTTTCTTGACTTGATGATCGAGGGTAACTTGAATAAAAACAGTGACTGGCAGCCCAGCTTTGTTTGGGTCTAGTAAGGTGACGCGTTTGTTAATATAGCCTTTCTCTTCAAGATTTTTTACCCGTCGTGAGCAAGGTGAGGGTGACAAAAATACCTTTTCCGCGAGTTCAATATTTGGAATGGCGGCGTTGCCCTGCAGTATCGACAGTATTTTCCAATCCGTTGCATCTAAAGTATCTTGCGCCATTTTACTATTGCTCCCTAGCTATCCTTCGGTGTGATCTCACCGAATGTAATGGGTAATTATTTAACACCAAATATACATCAAATGCTAATCAGTGATATTAATTGGAGGCTTATAAAGTAATTTATAAGCTGTAGTGCAATTATTGTGCATATAAATTACCTATTGAGCAATAACTGGCATTATTGGCTCGAATTTCCTTTGCTTTTTGACAGGATTTTCCGTGACTTCCCATGCTAATTTAGATGCTTACGAAAACAACTATAATAGCTTTCAGAGGGGTATTGTTATGGCTAAATTTAATGGTACGACAGGCACTCTTAGGTTTACTGAATCAACCGATCTATCGATCCCCGTCCTGTCAATTTTAAACTCTGAGGGTGAGCTGAGAAAAGGCGCCAGATCACCCGTAATAGATAAAGACACCGCGCTAAAAATATATCGTGCCATGACCTATATTCGCGTCCTTGATGAGCGGATGATCTCTGCTCAGCGTCAAGGGCGACTTAGCTTTTATCTGACCTGCGCTGGTGAAGAGGCTGCGGTTGTTGGATCTATCGCAGGGTTTACCGATCGAGATATGGTAATGGCTCAGTATCGAGAGCAAGCTGCTTTACGATACAGAGGTTTCACCTCTGAACAGTTCATGAATCAACTGTTGAGCAATGATCTTGATTTAGGAAAGGGTCGCCAGATGCCTGTTCATTATGGCAGCAGAGCGCTCAATTACATGACCATAAGTTCACCCCTGGCGACGCAAATACCGCAAGCCGCTGGCTATGCCTATGGGCAGAAATTGTCAGGCAACGATGCCTGTACAGTTTGTTATTTTGGCGATGGCGCTGCCTCTGAAGGTGACTTCCACGCTGGCCTGAATATGGCGGCGGTACTTAACTGTCCAGTGGTGTTTGTAGTTAGAAACAATGGGTACGCTATTTCCACTCCCAGCTCGGAACAGTTTGCTGGTGATGGTATTGCCCCACGGGGTATTGGCTATGGTATTAAAACAATTAGAGTTGATGGCAATGATATCTTGGCAGTCTATGCAGCAGGGGTAGCTGCACGGAAGTTAGCTGTTGATACTAGCGCCCCCGTGATGATAGAAACCATGAGTTATCGTCTTGGTGCCCATTCCACTTCCGACGACCCAACAAGTTACCGAAATGCAGAAGAAGAGCAATTATGGGCGGAAAAAGATCCTATTTTGCGTATGAGAAAATGGCTTTTTGGTAAAGGTTGGTGGAGCGATCAACAAGATCATCAGTTAATAACTAATTATAAGAAAGAAATTCTGGATGCTTTGAAATCACAGGAAAAGCGTTCTGCACCCTCTCTTAATGGTTTGATAACAGATGTCTATCAAACACCACCACAGCATTTACAACAGCAGTACGCCGAATTACAGCAGCATATCGACAAGTACCCTGATCATTATTTAGCTAATCCAGATAAGACCAATGGCACTTATCAGTCAGCCTCAGTACAGCTTCCTTAGGGCAACAATCATGGCTCAGATCAATCTTTTACAAGCGGTCAACAGTGCGCTAGATACGGCAATGGATACAGACGATCGCGTTATCTGCTTGGGCGAGGATATTGGTAAATTTGGTGGTGTATTTCGAGCGACCAGTGATTTACAAGATAAGTATGGCAAAGCTAGGTGCTTTAATACTCCAATCACAGAGCAAGGGATAGTTGGGTTTTCAATTGGTTTGGCAGCCCAAGGATCGGTGCCGGTCGCTGAAATTCAGTTTGCTGATTATATCTTTCCAGCCTTTGATCAAATTGTGAATGAGGCGGCTAAATTTCGCTATCGCAGTGGTGATCAATTTAATTGTGGGGGTTTAACCATTCGCGCTCCCTATGGTGGTGGCATTTCGGGTGGCCTTTATCATTCCCAATCGCCCGAGGCCTATTTCTGTCATACACCAGGGCTTAAAGTAGTTATTCCCAGTACGGCATATCAAGCTAAAGGACTGTTACTGGCCGCGATTAGGGACCCAGATCCAGTGATTTTCTTTGAGCCAAAAGCTATATATAGGGCCGAGGTCGGCGAGGTCCCAGAGACTGACTATGTTTTACCCCTAGGTGTGGCCGAGGTAATGACTAAGGGTTCTGATATCACTTTGGTCGGATGGGGCGCCCAGATGCATCAGCTTCATCGGGCCGCGAAAATGGCCGCTAAGGATGGTATTTCCTGTGAGGTGATTGATCTGCGTACTCTACTTCCATGGGATGTTGATACCGTGGCTCAGTCTGTGGAGAAAACAGGACGTCTAATTATTAGTCATGAGGCACCTCGGACAGGCGGTTTTGCCGGTGAGGTTTCAGCCACTATTCAAGAATGCTGCTTTTTGTCATTAGAAGCACCCATTCTGCGCATCACCGGAATGGACACACCGTTTCCATTGGTATTTGAGAAAGAATATATGCCAGACTATTTAAAGGTCTATGAAGCTATTAAAGCCAGCGTTAACTTCTAATAACCGGCTAACTAGGAAGCAGGCTATGAAAACAGATTTTATTTTACCCGACATCGGAGAAGGCATCATCGAGTGCGAAGTGATCGAATGGAAGGTGAAAGAGGGCGACCTCATAAAGGAAGACCAAATTGTAGTGGATGTCAGCACGGACAAAGCTATTGTCGAAATTCCCTCGATGCACTCGGGTCGAGTCACTAAACTTTACTATGGGGCTGGTGATATCGCTAAGGTCCACTCGCCGCTTTACGCCATCGATATTAATGACGTACAGACGTCAGAACCAGTGAGCGAGGAGACAAAGCCTGATCTTAAGCTTGAACTGGTTAAACAACAGCCGATTGCTAAGGACCCCCTCGATAATACTAAGGTGCTAACGACACCAGCAGTACGTAAGTTGGCTCGCCAGAATGATCTTGATCTATCTAAAATTTCAGGGTCAGGGAAGCGCGGGCGTGTGCTAAAAGAAGATGTATTGAGACATTTAGATAAACCTTTGGCTCCGATTGGCCCGACACTTGTTGCCGTAGTGCAGGATCGACGAGAGCCAATTGTTGGGGTGCGTAAAATCATGGCACGGCATCTGAGTGACTCTGTTTCAAGTATTCCGCACTTTACGTTTGTTGATGAAATTGATGTCACCGAACTCATAAAGCTAAGAGCTAGCCTGAAAGTGAGATATGGTAATGATGATTTTAAGATAACGTTGATGCCTTTGTTAATGAAGGCTCTTTCTTTGTCTTTATTAGCCTTTCCTATTATCAATAGTCGAGTTGATAGTGACTTTAGCGAACTAACTTACCTTGCGAGTCACAATATTGGCATGGCAGTGGACGGTAAAACAGGGTTGTTAGTGCCTAATGTAAAGGATGTACAACAGCGATCAATAGTTGAAATAGCGCAAGAAATAGGACGTTTAACAGGGGCTGCTCGCTCTGGCATTATTAGTCCGGCAGACTTAAAAGGCGGCACCCTTACCGTCTCTAATATTGGTGCCATTGGTGGTATCTCAGCGGCCCCCATTATTAATAAACCTGAAGTTGCCATTGTTGCTCTGGGTAAAATTCAAGGGCTTCCGCGGTTTGACAGTAATGGCCAGTTAGTTGAACGACAGATTATGACGGTAAGTTGGTCAGGGGATCATCGAGTTATTGATGGTGCCACTATCGCCCGCTTCAATAACCATTGGAAAGCGTACTTGGAAACCCCTGACACTATGATGGCAAATATGATTTAAAGGGGCGGAGTTTAGTTGCTAATAGCGGAATAGCTCTCCAATGTGTTCACAATAATCTGTCCATTTTTCATGACAAATACTGGCTTTTCGAGGGCGCTAATATCTACCAAAGGATTTCCGGGTACGGCAATAATGTCAGCCAGTTTATCGACCTCAATACTGCCTATTTGATCGTCCCATTGCAGAAGTTCAGCCCCTACGCTGGTGCCAGCTTTAATGGCATCCATTGGGCTTAAGCCAGCCTCTATTAGAGTGGCAAATTCCCGTGCACAAGCATGGGACTCTACTGCGGATCCACATAAATCTGAGCCAACCGCAATTTTGACCCCCGCTCTATGTGCTTTTCCAATCATTTGAAGCCAGTCATCCCTAAAAGACAAATAAAAGTCATCATTCTTACTTTGTGCCAGCAGCTTTCCGCTATTGGCATAGTAATCTCCCACGTAGATGGTCGGAACATAATAAGTCTGATGTTCAACCATTAGGGCAATAGATTCCTCGTCGAGATAACTGCCATGTTCAATAGACCTTACGCCGGCAATAACAGCTTGATTAATACCAGCTGTGGCATGAGCATGGGCTGCGACTGGAATATTTTGACGAGAGGCTTCTTCTATTGCCGCGCTTAGTTCTTCTGGGCTAAAGGCGACATTTCTTGGATCGTCACCGACAGACATAAATGCGCCAGTCACCATAATTTTTATCCAGTCTGACCCATATTTAATTTCTTTTCTAATAGCCTTACGAATTTCATCTGGACCATCAGCTATTAGTCCGTCGGCGATAACCTGTTGTTCTGGAGAGAAATAATTTATGTCACCTCCACCTCCGGTGATCGAGATATAGTGGGCAGCACCTGTAAGGCGAGGGCCGATAAAAACGCCTTCGTCAATAGTTCTGCGAATATCTTGGTTAGCATAGTAGACATCGCCATCGCCCATGACTCTGATGGTGGTCCATCCCGCTTTTAGCAAACGTTGGAGATTTGATAGTCCTAGCAGCGCTTTATAGGCCGAAGAGCTTTGCAGGTGGCCACTCTGATAATCATCTTTATACAGCAATGGATGCTCGTGGGCATTAATCATTCCAGGCATAAGAGTGGTGCCTGGAAGGTCTATTCGTATTGCGTCGTTTGGGATTTTGGTGAGATCCACAATGGAGGTGACTTTAGAATCCGTTACTATGACCGCTTTATTTTTCAGCAGATCATTTGATATCCCATCGATTACACCATCGGATATCAAAGCGTATTGTTCGGCATATGTGTTTGGTGAGAGGCTAATAACGAGCACAATGACAAGCGTACACAGAGCTTTTAATCTAGGCATACTATATTTTCTCCTTGAATTAATGTTTTAATTATATACTGGTTGTAAACTATTTTATTAACAATAATTATTCACAAACTTAATAGTTAACGGTCACTTTTAGCTAACATAAGATTTATTAAAGGACAGACATCTGTGGAAGAAAACAATCCTAGGAACACCTTTGATCGCGCAATAACCTTATTGAAAAATGGCGCGCAAGATGAGGCTGAAGCACTTTGTCGATTGTGGCTGTCCGAAAATACTCGAGACGTCAACTTTTTGTCCTTATTAGGTAGCATATTGCTCCGCAAAAACGATTTTGAGGAGGCCGAAGAAGTTTTAAGAACGGTGACTCAGATAGCACCTGGCTACCCTAATGTGCACGAAGACTTAGGCACAGTGATGCTAAACCTTGGAAAGCCGGAAGAAGCTTTAATCTCGTTGCAAAAGGCGATCGAGGCGAACCCAAAAAGTGCCAGTGCATTTTCTAAACTGGGGGGTGCACTAAAAAGCTTAGGTAGAGATGAGGCGGGCGATGCTGCTTTAAAACATGCCTCCGATATGTCGCCTATTCAGGCTAATTTAGAAAAAGCGACACAGCTATTTGCGGAAGGAAAGTTTCGTGAGGCGGAGGCTATTGCCAAGGAATTACTGGCGGCCAATCCACGTGATGTGAATGCTGGACTTTTACTTGGCAGGGTTGCACTCCACGCACGTGCCTTTAACGAAGCCGAGAAGCTACTGCGGAAAGTGGTAGAGATGGCGCCGAGATTTATGATTGCCTGGCATGATCTGGGGACGGCACTTAAAGAACAAGGTAAAGAAGAGGAGGCTATTAAGGCTCTTGAGCAAGCTTTAGAGATGGAGCCAAACAATGCTTCATCTCATTATTATTATGCGGCAGCCTTAGCGATGGCGGGGCGAACTGAGGACTCGGCGGCTGCTTATAAGCGCGCAGTATCTCTCGATCCAGATTTGGCTGGAGCCTATATCGGCCTTGGACACGTGTTAAAAACGCTGGGTGATCAAGAAGGAGGCATTAAGGCCTATCGAGCAGCTATTGCACTTCGCCCCAATTTTGGCGAAATTTACTTTAGCCTTTCAAACCTAAAAACATTCCGCTTTAGTGACACTGAAATTGAGGATATGGTTGAGCGTATTAATCAGGACTCTCTTCCTTCAGAGTCGATAGTACATTTTGCTTTCAGTTTAGGTAAAGCCTTTGAAGATCAAAAAAACTACGATCTTGCTTATCAATATTATAGTCAGGGTAATGAAGCGCACCGAAATAGTATTGTTTATGACCCGGTCCAAACAGAGGTGGCTCACACCAAGATTAAAGAAACCTTTAGTCAAAATTTTTTTGACAGAATCAAACAAACAGAAGTCGGTGTTCAAGACCCTGCACCGATTTTTATCATTGGGCTTCCACGATCAGGATCAACCTTGCTGGAACAAATTTTGGCTAGCCATAGTTTAGTCGATGGCACCAGTGAACTGCCTGATCTTGGTATTGTTTCACAGATGATTACCGATAAAGCGCAAGACAGAGTTTTTCCTGGTGGCATTCTTCAAATGAGTGATACTGAGATAACGCATTTGGGGCAGGAGTATATTGATAGAACGCAACGACATCGTCGCGGAGCACCATTCTTTACCGACAAGATGCCGAATAATTTTGCTCACGTAGGCCTTATAAAAGCAATAATACCTAATGCAAAGATTATAGATGCCCGTCGCCACCCTCTAGATAGTTGCGTAGGTTCTTTTAAACAACATTTCGCCAAAGGGCAAACATTTACCTATGACATGTTCGAGTTGGGCGAGTTTTACCTTCAATATGATCAGTTAATGACTCATTGGGATGAGGTGTTACCTGGTAAGGTTTTACGAGTTCAGTATGAAGATGTTGTTCAGGACTTGGAGACACAAGTTAAGCGTATTTTAGACTACTGTGGTCTTCCTTTTGAGAAAGCGTGTGTGAATTTTCACGAAACAAAACGATCCGTTAGAACCGCGAGTTCTGAGCAAGTCAGGCAACCAATCTACAACAAATCAATGAATACGTGGCAACGGTTTGATGCACATATTGGTCCACTAAAAGAAATTTTGGCACCTTTGTTAAATGAATCTGACCCAACTATTATAGTGCGGTAACCTCAATGAATTTACCTAAGTTAATTGCGACCTCGGTGGTAAGAGGTAGTGAAAAAGGACAGAGTCATGGTGGCGTTTATACCATCGACTTTAATAGTCAGGAGGTAGAGCAACATATTGACTGGAATGATGGTGATATTGATTTTTCAGGGCGTGGTTGGGATCGAGGGCTTCGGGGTATTGAGTTCATTGATCAAGAAGTATGGATTGCCGCCAGTGACGAGCTTTTTTGCTACAGCCCCGAGTTCGAGTTGCTAGGATCTTATCGAAACGAATATCTAAAGCATTGCCATGAAATAAGTCGACGTGATCATTTACTGTTTTTGACATCAACCGGTTATGACAGCCTGTTAGTATTTAATCTCAACACTAAGAGTTTTAGCTGGGGCATATATGTTTCGCGAAACGGTGATGACTGGACGGGACAGCGATTTGACCCTATGGCTCAAGGTGGCCCTCCATTCTCAAATAACTACCATATCAATATGGTACATGTTGCAGAGACCGGTGTTTACTTCAGCGGATTACATACACGTGCATTGTTAAGACTTGCATCTGACATGAGTATCGCGAAGGTTTGTAGTCTTCCTGAAGGAATACACAACGCGAGACCTTTTCTTGAAGGTGTGATATTTAATGACACTAAGAGTGATGTGATACGCCATGTGAGCCGAAATAGTGGGTCTATTGCATTGCCGGTTCCTGTGTACAACACAGAAGAGCTTCAGTTCCATGGGGTTGACGATACCAAAGTTGCCAGGCAGTCATTTGGCCGTGGACTTTGCGTGGTAAGCGATCGTTTGATAGCGGCTGGTTCTTCGCCGTCGACCATCAGTTTATATAATGTTGAGTCTAAGGAGCGTATTGCGGCTGTAAATTTAACCATGGACATCCGCAACGCGATACATGGGCTAGAGGTCTGGCCTTTTTGATTTATCCACGCAATAGACACAAAAAAGGCACGCTAAGCGTGCCTTTTTTGTTGGTGTGAAACCTAGAAATAGCGTCTTAGTGAAATACTATAATTTCTGGGTCGTACCACGTTGTCACTGTTGCGGCCATAGAACGGATCGAAATCTGAGGAATCTTTATAAGACACGCCTCGTTCGTCACCGATGTTGCTTAGACTCAGTTGAGCTTTCCAATCACCCATTTCGTAACCCATTACGAGATCAGAGATCCGATAGTCACCTTGTGCTTGCCTCGGCGCATTACCACCGTCATTGACTTGATTGAGCGAGTCTCCGCTATAACTATGCTGGAAACGAACATAGGCATCTCCGCCATCAAACAGGTCTAATTGGGTCGTATATTCCAAATAGAGCGAGTATGAGGTGTCAGCAAATAGCGGCAGGTCTGACTTTGATGTCAATCCTAATGGGGCTTGGCCGCCAGGGAAGCGAGGGTCAGCATAACTTTCGGGCGCATCCACATAGGCATGAAAGATCCTTGTAATGTTAAATCCTACTTGAAGGTTTTCACCTATCACTGCCTTAACGTCCAGGTCAGCACCACTAATGGATGCATCTCCCAAATTTGCCACTACCGCTTGCCACGGCTCGCCGATAGCGAAGCTTGGGTCGGTTACCTCTAGCTGCATATCGTTCCATTGCATTTCGTAAAGGGTCGCATTAACCTGAACCTTACCGTCATTCCAGGTTGATTTCAGGCCAAATTCAGTGTTTTCGACAATATCAGAGCCGTAGTCAACAGGCAGGGTTGGGATGCCTCTACCTCGGTTCGTGCCGCCTACTCGATAACCTTCTGAGTATATACCCCAGACCATTAAGTCGTCGGTTAGATCATATTGCAGTCCGAATTTGGGTATAAAGCCATCATCTGAAGCGCTGCGACCTGGTGTGGCTAGGTTTGGATTGCCCGCTGGTTTTTCAACGAAGTACTCTATATTTCTATCGACCTCATACCAGCGTCCGCCCGCCAGTAACGATAGGCGATCTGTCAGTTTGATATCAATTTCACCGAAAAATGCTTTGTCTTCACGCTGCGTGGTTTGATTTGAGCGCCACCAAGCATCGGTTGGCGCGATGGTCAGATTGTAATAGGCAGCATATCCAGCCCAGGCTGCAAACGCAGGTGAGTTGGCGTAGCCGTCAACATAACTTCTAAAGTCCCAAGTTTCATCAGAGTCCATATAAAATGCACCCACAGTCCAATCGACTTTGTCACCGCTGCCGGTTAGACGAACTTCTAGTACGTCAGATTTGTTTTCTTGAATGTTAGTTAGATATCCAACGGGGTCTGTGCCAAAATCGTATGTTGCATACCCCAAATAGGTGCCGAACGTATACATGAAGTAGGCGGTATAGGTTTGAGTGTCGTGTTGATAAGCCGTTTCGCGATCATAGTAAGATCCCGCTACGGTTAACTGAGCAAACCCAAGATCTCCTTCTATCACTAAACTGGTTTGTGTCCAGTCATCAGTTCGGAATTCGTCATAGAATTTGACCGTTTCAAGATCACCGACCGTACCGTCCATGTCATTAAAACCATTGGCTGTAATGTCTTGAAAGTTTGAGCTTAAAGTGGCGGTCCAGTCATCTGAGACAAGCCATCGTGCTGATATTCGCCCGCCAGACCATTCTACATTATTAATATCGTTTTCAACGCTTCCAGCATTAGTCTTAAGGCCGCCAAGGCCGCTATAGGCGTCTACTACAGTCGTTCCAAGTACGCTGTCAATAAAACCACCATCTTCGGCACTAAAGCCTGATAGTCGAATTGCCAACTTATCTTTTATGACAGGTATGTTAACTGTGGCGTCAAAGTCATACCCATTATCACCCTTTGCAACGCCTGACATACCTAGGCCAATGTCGCCAGAAAACTCTGACGCATCTGGCTTATTTGTGATCACACGGATGGTGCCAGTTTGTGATGAGGCACCAAATAAGGTTGATTGAGGGCCAGCCAAGGCTTCCACTCGAGCAATATCAACGGGGTAGACGTCGGGGGCCATTGACGTCATCGACATGGGCTGTTCATCTAAATATATAGCGGCTGTTGGATCGACTAAAAAACCGCCACCGTCGCTTACACCACGAAAGACAATAGTATTTTGACCTGGCGCCGTAGTTTGCACGCTAAGATTACCGACAAATCGGGAAAAGTCTTCAAGGGTAGTTATGCCGCGTTTTTGAATATCATCGCCTGACAGACTCTGAATTGTCATCGGGATATCTTGGCTTGATTCAGATCGCTGCCGCGCGGTAACGATAATCTCTTCAAGAGACGCTTGCTGACCTAGCGCTATAGGTGCCCCTACTACTAAACCTAAAGCCGTCGCCATAGAGGTAACGATTAACTTTCTTCGAATTGAAAAGTTTCTTTGTGATTGGTCCAAACTAGCCATTATTCTACCCTCAAAAATGCCCATTAAAGCCTGTTATATTAAGGTAATACTACGTTATTTCGGCCTTGAGCTGTTGATATAATCTCAGTTAATGTACATATATGTCATGCGACTCGTCAAGCGGTCTTGTCGCATTTCTAATGGTTACTACCCCTTAGGGTAGTGCATTTTTTTGTTTAGGTAAATATTTATTTGGGGGTGGAAACACGGGGTATAACGCTAATAAGTTTAACTCTGAGAGAGATTAAGTCCGAATACCGCCTTACGTGAGGCAGGCAGAATAATTTATCGAGTGCGCATGCTTATGGGCCTCATCAACTTTTGCTTAAAGCCTTATCGGTTGACTTGTCGATCTTCTCATTTTACTGTTAGGTAAATTCAGCGTTGAGATGAGTGGTAAGGTCTATGGATATTGGGGTTCCTCTAAAAGAGTTGGGTGAATACGATATTGCTCCTCTGAGAGACGCGATTATGAAACTGCCAGAGGAATGCTGGACGGGAAATACCTTTCGCCAGCTTGAGTATGAGGTTCATCAGCAAACTCAGTCGATGGTAATGATTTTTACTGATGGTTCAGGGTGGCCGAATATAGAGGTAACTAAAGAATCCGGCTGGGATTTACTGGCCGAACAGGCCTTTCCGCTTATGAACAAAATCCTTAAAGACCATTATCCGCCAGGAGGCACCATTATTAGAGCAATGGCCGCGCGTCTTCAGGCAGGAGGTGTCATTAAGCCTCATTCGGACGAACATCCTTCTTTTCATCATGGCCATCGAATACATATACCTATATATACCAATCCTCGTGTCCGATTCATGATAGGAGGAAGGCCTTATCAATTTGAAGTGGGTAAGGTTTACGAGATTAATAACCAAAAACGGCACAGCGTCATGAATAAAGGCGCCGAAGGTCGTATTAACTTTATCTTTGATTATGTTCCTCCAGATCATTAGTAATTAATCTCCTTGTGCAGTCGGTACTAGAGAACAATCATCCCAACGTCTAATGGCAAGCTAAAGCACTTCCAGTGCTATGTATCTTGATAGATAATGCTGGCCTCATAATTAATCTCAGGTGGAATCTCTGAGATAGTTGCAGCCTATTTAATTAAAGGAATTAAAATGGAAGTCGATGATCACGTTGTTATTATCGGAGCTAGTCATGCAGCAGTTCAATTAATGATCAGCCTTCGTCAACAGGGCTGGTTAGGTGCGATCACCACTATTAGTGATGAACCACATATGCCTTATCAGCGACCGCCGCTCTCAAAATCCTATTTGGACGGTAGTGTTGAAGCAGATCGGTTAGTTCTTCGTGCCGCAGAAACATATGACAAACTAAAAGTCGACTTTAAGCTTGGGTGCAAAGTAACGTCAATTGATGCAAGAAATAAACAACTCAATTTAGATACTGGCGAAAAAATAGGATTCACCAAATTAGCTCTTTGCACAGGCGCGCGGGTTAGGCAATTAGACTTACCTGGATCTGAGTTAGAGGGAGTCCACTATTTGCGCACGATGGATGACGTTAAAGCCATTCGTCAGTCGGCGAAAAAAGCCAGCCGAGCGGTTATTATTGGAGGTGGCTATATAGGGTTAGAAACAGCGGCATCACTGACTAAGCTTGGCATTAAGGTTACTGTGTTGGAGACCGAGACTCGATTATTAAAACGTGTAGCATCAGAGCAGGTCTCGGGGTTTTATAAACGTCTTCATGAGGAAGAGGGTGTGGAGATTAGACTAGGCTCAAAGGTCGTGGCGTTACAGGGTAATAGCCAAGTGAGGAGTGTGGTCTGTGATGATGATAGCCATAGCGGCGCAGATATGGTGATTATCGGTGTTGGCGTGATTCCCAATACAGAACTTGCCAGTGAAGCGGGATTGGTTGTCGAAAATGGTATTGTGGTAGATCAATTCGCACAGACCAGTCACCCTGATATTGTTGCTGCAGGAGACTGCACCTTTCATCCAAATGCTTTGCTGAAAAAGTCTCTTCGATTAGAGTCTGTCCCCAACGCTTCAGAACAGGCTAAGGCGGCGGCGGCCAGTCTGTGCGGGATAAAAAAAGCTTACTCAGAACTTCCTTGGTTTTGGTCTGATCAGTTTGATGTCAAACTTCAGATTGCAGGCATTAGCCAAGGCTACACTAAAGCGGTGGTCCGTGGTGATGCTAGTGCAGGCCGCAGTTTCTCAGTCTTTTATATTAAAGATCAGTATGTTATTGCAGCTGATTGTATTAATCGGCCTAAAGATTTTATGGTGGCCAAAAAGTTAATTTTGCAACAATCTAAAATTGATGTCGCTGCCTTGGTAGACGAGAGTAGTGAGATCAAAAAACTATTAATTAATGGAGAACAGTAGCAATGCCAGCAATAACCTATATTGAATTCGACGGCACTGAATATCATGTTGATGTAGCAGTGGGAAATAGCGTAATGGAGGGTGCGTTAAACAATATGATTGACGGTATTGTCGCAGAGTGCGGCGGTTGTTGCGTGTGCTGTACCTGTCATTGCATGATCGATCCAGAGTGGTCAGAGGTTGTTGGTGAAGCGAATGATGAAGAAAATGAACTGCTGGAAATGCTCGATGTGCGTGAGCCAACGAGTCGACTGAGCTGTCAAGTTCAGGTCACAGATGAAATGGACGGTATGGTAGTGCGGTTGCCTGAATCTCAATACTAATAGGCATTTAGTGTCTGGGCGAGATAACATACTGATAAATATGGCAAACATTGATTGCTAAAGAGTGTGCTATGAGTAGGCTGTTTTACAAGCCAGTTACAAACCTGCTAATAACGCTTGTAACCTATTGTTTTTATTAAGCTAAATTTAGCCCAACTATTGAGTGGGAATAGTCGTGTTCCTCGCAAACCCCCATTCTTAAAGGGTTTAGCACTCTAAAAACAGTTACAAACTTGTTACAAACTCCTCTGTAGACTCCATTCCTTTGTAGCAGTTACAAACTTTGTTACAAACTAACTCGACTATTGCGATTCATAATTAGTGTAGACTCAATAATGGAAAATCAATTTTGGTTAAAGAACTTGCGAAGATTCTTTATTCTGTTTATATTTAAATCATAAAAATTATTAATAGGATATATATATATGGGTATCAAATTTGACGGAACTTATGTAAAAAATGGATCCAAAGTGGTTGCTAATATGAAGCGAACTGACGAACTTAAAGATGGCACATCTTCTGGTGGCAAAACTCTTGGTAATATCAAAAGAAGAGATGAAATAAAAGATGGAAGTTCTTCTGGTGGAAAAACTCTATGTAATGTTAAGGATGGTAAAAATATT
>JACNKP010000017.1 GCA_014381985.1 SAR92 clade bacterium | reverse complement strand
GGTACTACAGGTACTACAGGTACTACAGGTACTACAGGTACTACAGGTACTACAACAACAACTACTACTACAGGCACCACGGGCACCACGGGCACTACGGCGACCAGTGCCACGAGTACTACCGGAACCTAATTTTATTAATTTGTAATTTCGGGATTAAAGGGCGTCATAGATGCCCTTTTTTTATTTAAAAGTAATGGAAGTCTGAACATCGATGTCTAAAGCATTCTTAGTCTTTCTTTTTGCCTTCAGCGTGCTGCCGTCATTAGCCTCAGATTTTGGCGTCACGGGCTTAATTGATACGCCAACGGCCCGCATGTCTGCCGATGGCACTCTAACCACTACCGCAGCTATCCAATCTCGAACCAATTCTTATGCAATCACCTACCAAGTCACACCGTGGCTAGAGGGTACCTTTCGTTATACGGGATTTAATGAATTTTTTTATTGGGATCGTAACTATGAAGCTAAGGTGCGATTGTGGCAAGAGCAAGACTATCTACCTCAGGTTGCCGTAGGCATTAGGGATTTAGTCGGAACGGGCGTGTGGGGGTCAGAGTATGTGGTGGCGTCCAAAGTGGTGGGTGATTTTGACTTCACCCTGGGGTTGGGCTGGGGTCGCTTAGCCGGCAATGGCGATATAAACAATCCGTTGATTCAGCTATCAGATCGATTTTCAACCCGCGATACTGATGTTGGGCTGGGTGGAGAGTTATCAAGCGGCGCATTCTTTAGCGGTAAAAAGGCAGGCTTTTTTGGCGGTGCGGCCTATCAGTTTGACTCTCTGCCAGTGTCGCTAATGCTCGAATACAACCCCGACCAATATGACTGGGAATTCGGTAATGGGGGGCTAAGACCGAAAAGCCCTTGGAGTGCGGCCGTAAAGTGGCAGGCCCTGCCGGGTGTGTCGCTTTCTTTGTCGCGCCAGCACGAGCAGGAATGGGGCATTGAGCTTTCGGCGGCGCTAGATACTAAATCCCTACCCCCTAGGCGGCCAGCGCCAACATTTACGTCGAGTTTAGATATGGCCCCACAAGATTTACCCCCGCAGCTTAATGCACAAGATTGGTATGACACTCTTTTGTATGATGTCGAGCGGTCTGGTTTGCTGTTGCTAGAGGCGAGCATTGAGCGATCATCAAGCACGGCGATACTGGTGATGGGCAACGATCAATATCCTGTGTGGGCTGACGCTATTGCTAAAATGGCGGTGCTAGCTGATCTTCATTTACCCTCCGCTGTTAATACTTTTAGAATTATTGCCGAAGAGGCTGGCCATCGCGTACAGACCCTACAGATGCGCAGGCCCTCACTGGCCTATGGGCAAAGTAGGCAGCTGGTAGAAAGGCAAATTAGCGTGCTACCGGGCCGCAGTTTGGCCTCGCCTCAAAGAAAGACCAGTTTTTTTCAAAAGAAGGTGTTTTTTGATGTGGGTGTGGGTACCCGACTCCAGTTGTTTGACCCTGATGATCCAGCCCGCTATCAGTTGTACACAAAAATAGGCGCTAGCTTGGCCTTGCCAAAGGCTTGGACACTAACCGGCGCCTATGGGGTTGATATTACCAACAACTTTGATGAGAGCAGCCGTATTAGTGGTGGTTCCGCCTTAACGCCAGTGCGTTCAGATGTGGTTAAGTACCTCACTGAAGGGGACACGGGCCTTGACTCACTATACTTTGAAAAGCGTGGCAGTGCCTACAAAGGCATACATTACCGTGTGTTTGGCGGTGTCTTAGAGGAAATGTATAGCGGTTTTGGCGGTGAGGTGCTGTATCAGCCGTTCCAGTCCCGGTTGGCCTATGGCCTTAGCGCCAATTGGGTACGTCAGCGCGATTACGACAAAAGTTTTAAACATCTTGACTATCAAACCGCTACCGCGTTTGCCAGTGTCTATTGGGCGTCGCCATTTTATAATTTTGATGTTGCTGTGCATGCGGGTAAGTATTTGGCCAAAGATGTCGGCGCAACGCTAGAGGTAAGACGAACCTTTAACAACGGCTGGATGGTGGGACTGTGGGCGACAATGACCGACGTCTCAGCAGAAGATTTTGGTGAGGGTAGCTTTGACAAGGGTATGTTCTTTAAAATACCCTTTGACGGGCTTTTTGGCGGTAATGCTCGCGGTAGTTACGGCGCCCGTGTGCGCCCCATTCAGCGCGATGGTGGCCAGCGGCTGGAAGATTTTAGTGGTAATATCTGGTGGGACATTAGAGGGGCTCGCTATGACGCCTTTAGTGACCTAAAGAATAGGATGGTGCCCTAATGTTGATCATACGAGCGGTAGCCCTGAGTTTGACCCTAATGCTTAGCGGGTGCCAATATTTTGAGGTACAATCTAGTCAATTAGGTTCGATAAAAAACGTATTTTTCCCCAGCCCTAAACAGTTACCTGTTTCTCGCTGGAGTGTTCAATTTGGGGGTTATTCTGCAGTGGTGCAACCGGTTTCTGTTGAGAAAACCACCCTATTTGTTAATGATGTTGATGCCGTCTCTTTTAACGGTTGGGTGGTCACAAAAGTCAGTGGCCTGGAGGGTTTTACCCCTGCCTGGGAGATTCAGGATTCGGGTAACGAAAGGGCCTTTGTGGTTAATGGCCGGGTTGTCGCAAAGCACCAGTGTGCACCATGGTTGAAGTACGATGCCGAGGCTGGGGTGAGGTTTGAACAAGATTGTGTAGGCAAGCAAGCCTATACAAATACGATTTTGGTTGATAGTCTAGGCCAAATTACTGATATTCAACAGGTGGTAGACTCAAGCCTTATGGTATTGCGTTTACGGCTTAATAATTAAAAGGGTTACATAGAGTATGAATGTTTTTCTTAAAAGCGCTTCTCGTCATTTAGGTTGCTCAAGCTTGTCTCATGTTAGAGCGACTATTGTGAGTGCTGCAAGGGCATGCCTAAAGGGTCTGTTACTAACAGCAATCTTTGTGTCAATGGGGGTTTCAGCCCAGACTATCAGCCCGCAAATGATTCAACAGTTGCAAAGTATGCCCCCTGCACAGCAAGAAGCCATGGCCAAGCAATACGGTATTGATCTTGATCAGGTTTTGGGTCGCAAGGGCGTCAAAGGTACTAATACAGGTATTGCTGCGCCTGGCGAACAATTGGAGCAAAGAACCTTAGGCGACACTGATTTAGAATCGCAACAAAACTATCGATTGTTCCAAGAAAAATTTGCTGAGTTCGAAAAATCCTTAATCGAAGAAAAGGGAGAGGTTCAGCGGTACGGCGTGTCGCTTTTTGACAAAGAGGTCAGTACCTTTGCGCCAACAGATGATGCCAGTGTGCCCGACAATTATCGTTTGGGCGCGGGCGATCAGTTGGCTATACAACTTTTTGGCTCCGAAAGTGACCAGTACGATTTGCAGATCACACGGGATGGCCAAATTAGTTTTCCGAAACTAGGGCCAATTACCGTCGCAGGGTTGACCTATGAGGACGCGAGAGAGCTTATTCAGTCTCGCGTTAAAGACCAGATCATCGGTGCACAGGCAACCATTTCAATGGGGCGCTTGCGTGCCATTAATATCTTTATGGCCGGTGAGGTGGCTGTGCCGGGCGCCTACTCTGTGTCAGCATTGACCACCATTACCCAAGCGTTGTTTCAAGCCGGTGGTATTGGCGATATTGGCTCGTTACGAAACATTCAAGTTAAGCGCAATGGTCTTACGGTTGAGACCTTTGACGTTTACCAGTTGTTATTAAAAGGTGATGCCAGTGGTGATGTTAGGCTGCAGTCAGGTGATGTAGTGTTTGTGCCGCCCTATGCTGGCATTGTAGACGTTGAGGGCGCAGTAAAACGGCCAATGATCTATGAATTTATAGACGGCGAGTCTGTTGCTGACGCAGTCGCAATGGCCGGGGGTTTGAATCAAGATGCCTATAGTGCAGCCATTGCGGTCGTGAGCAAGGCCATTGGCAAGTCTTTGCCTGGCGCTAAAAATATTGATTTAACGCAAGCTGAACGAGAGACGACAGGCCTACGTGATGGCGACAAAATAAGGGTGCCCCAGAGCACTGAAAATTTAGAAAATGCGGTAACCTTAAAGGGCGCCGTGGTGCGACCAGGCGTCTATGGCTGGGTTGTCGGGCAGAAAATCGCCGATATACTATCGTCGATACCGAGCGATCTAAAACCCTACGCTGACTTGGGTTATGCGCTGGTGGTGCGGCAAAAAAATGCACAATTGGATATTGAGGTTTTGCAGATTAATCTGGCAACTGCCTTGAATGGTAAGGGTTCGCAAGACAATATTCTGACCCGCCCACGAGATCAAATTATCGTATTCAGCCAGGCGAGTGTCAGTGATATTACAACTGTTGATGCTGATGCTGATGCTGATGCTGATGCTGATACTGATACTGAAGCTGAAGCTGAAATCACTTCCAGCCAGAGGTTGGCGTTACTCAGGCCAATTATTGAAAAGCTAAAGTCTCAGGCCCGCAGTGGTGAGCCTGTGCAAACCATTTCTATCTCCGGCGCCGTCAAGTCGCCGGGTGACTACCCCTTAAGTCGAGATGACACCGTTGCCACATTAATCGCGGCTGGCGGAGGATTGCAAGATAGCGTCTACCTTGACTCTGCTGAGTTGCGTCGATTATATCTTGGGCAAAACAACGAGATTCTGAGCCGTTACATTGATCTAAACCTGACGACCGAGTTAATGTCATCCTCAGGGACTGTTTTGCAATCTCGAGATCATTTGTATGTGAGAGCATTACCTGATTGGAATCCTACCAATGCTGTTACTGTTGAAGGTGAGGTACTATTTCCGGGATCTTACCGAATCCGCAAGAACGAAACGATGACTGATGTAATTGAGCGAGCCGGTGGTCTGACAGCAAGCGCATTTTATGAAGGGGCAGTGTTTACCCGTGAGTCGGTAGCTAAGCAGGAGAGCCTTAGGTCTAAAGAGTTTGCCCAGTTGATTATTAGAGATTTTGCCTCCTCCCAGTTAACAAAGGAAGACAACACTGTTGGCATAGACGAAATTAAAGCGATCGCTGACATATTAGAAAAATTCGAGGGCGCCGGGCGATTATTGGTTGATATTGGAGCGGCTATGAGTGGTGATAGTGTGGCTGATATAACCCTTGAAGATGGCGATACGTTGACCATACCGCCTAGACTGTCTACGGTAACGGTAGTGGGCGAGATACGACGGCCAGGCACACACAGCTTCCAATCTGAGTTAGATCTTGAGGATTATTTGGGTTTGTCGGCTGGATTGACGGCGCGCGCTGACGATAAAGAGCTCTATATTGTTCGTGCAGATGGTTCAGTGTTGCGACCCACTAAGAGTTGGACGCTGTTCGCTGGAGGCAATACTTCATTGAACCCTGGCGACACAATAGTGGTCCCTATAAATACCGGATATACAGACAACTTAACACTGTGGCGTGATATTACCCAAACGATCTTTAATACCACGGCCGGTTTCGCGTCAATGATAGCGGTGACTAAATAATGAGTGCTCAGATGGATAACAGTGCGCCCGACCAGCAATCACCGAACCAGTATGATGACGAAATAGACCTACGAGAACTGTTCGGTGTTCTGTGGGCCGGCAAGATCAAGATCATTGCTATTACAGCGGTGTTTGCTATTGCCTCAGTCATCTACGCGCTGTCAGTGCCTAACCAGTACAAGGCCACGGCGCTGTTGGCGCCAGCCCAGTCAAGTGGTGGCGGCCTCTCAGGCGCCTTGGGTCAGTTGGGCGGGCTTGCGTCTCTCGCCGGGGTTAGTCTGGGTGGGGGCGAGAGCAGTGAAGGGCAAATAGCCCAAGAAATCATGAAATCTTGGAGCTATATTGAAGCCTTTATTGCTGAAAATAACATTGCTGTTGAGGTTTACGCTGCACAAGGGTGGAGCAAAGGGTCTAACGAGTTACAGATTGACGCTGACCTCTATGACACTGAGACTAAAACCTGGTTAGTTGAAAATGATAATGTAGGTGAAGTGGGCCCACCTAGCAGTTGGAAGCTGTTTGAATCGTTCTCTAAGCGACTAGCGGTTTCAGAAGATAAAAAGTCAGGCCTAGTCTCCGTGTCTATCGAGTACTATTCGCCGCAGGTCGCCAAGCAATGGGTGGACCTGTATGTCGAGTCGATTAACCGTTTCATGCAGCAACGACAGGTGGACAAAGTCACCAGAAACATCGCATATTTACAAGAACAAATTGGTAAAACATCGATCGCAGAAATGCAGGAAGTGTTCTACTCTATCATTGAAGAGCAGACCAAAAGCAAAATGTTGGCCGAGGCCAGCCCAGACTATGCCTTTGTGGCGGTAGGCCCAAGCATGGTGCCAGAGGAAAAGTCACAACCTAAGCGGGCCTTAATTTGTATTTTAGGCACTCTGCTGGGGGGTATGCTATCGGTATTGCTGGTGTTGATTATGCACTATACTAAAAAGTCTGATTAATTGGTTACGCGGCAAGAGTAGTTTTTTGCAGTGGCGGGCGCTTCGGGTCGAGTTATAGACTCCGTTGTCAACGCAATATAGGTGAAGTCGTTATAAGCATCAATGTTAGTTTTTATGTTTGATGGAGGCTGAATTATTAACACCATTTCGGTAAAGCTTGGGTAAATCCCTTTTCATACTCACAGAAAAGGATCTCGTAAAGCTGGCAGTAATCCTGCTGTTAGCGGTTATATTCTATGGCCTGACCGGCCTGATCATCATGCTATGCTTCCAATGGATAACCCTGCAGAGTTATGCGGCGGATGCTGCAGACAAGCATGGCATATCGCAAGTTAGCGCTTCTCGCTTGGGTGGTTTAGTAACATTCATTAGCTGGTTAGGGTTAATGTTAGCCGGCTATTATAATGGCTACTTGGGCGGTAAGTCGGGCGGGCCAGTAGGGCCTTACTGGATTGACTGGTTTGCGGTGGGATGTTGTGCCGTTCTAGGGCTTGCCGAAGACCTGCGTAACAATATGTTAAGTCCTCGCTTTAGGTTATTTGCAGAGCTAGCCATATTTGCTATTGCCATCGCTTTTTGGCCGTTATTAATCCCTATTGATTTTGGACTTCCCGGTCTAGACGCTTTAATGGCTGTCCCTGTTATTGGCTGGTTTTTAACCGTGGTTTTCTGCGTTGGTTTTATTAACGCGGTTAATATGTCGGACGGTGCAAATGGGCTAATGCCGGGCATCATGACCATTGCTTATAGCCTGTTTTATTTGAACACTGGCGAGTTTGTTTATGCGGCCATGATGACTGCCTGCGGGCTATTTACCCTTTTTAATGTCATTTCAGGGCGACTCTTTCTTGGCGATACCGGCGCCTACGGTCTTGGTGCTTCCCTAGTAATTTCAGCTCTATATCTTTTTAGTCAGGATGTTTTTTCAGCCGCCTTCTTGGCGTGCCTATTTGCCTACCCTTGCATTGATTTTGTGGTCACCTTGATTCGTCGCTACAGGGCTGGACGCTCAATTTTCTTGCCGGACAATGATCATCTACACAACCGTATTCACTACCATTTTCAGCGGTGGTTACCCTCAAAAACGCTGGCTAACTCCATGACCGGCCTGCTGGTAGTATTCGGTTCTTCAGGGCTTGCTTTGGCGGGATACCTAAATCAGTGGTGGTTAGTGACGAGCAATTTGTGGGCATGGGTTTTCTTGTTCCAATGGCTCGGTTATGGCGTTATTTTTTACCTGACAGGATTAAACCGTAGCGTTAGTCAATATGTTGTGGAGAGCTAGGCAATATATGTCATCACGAGCCTGGTCAACGCGAAATAAAGCCCGCAAAGGCTGGTATTGTCAGACTAATGTCACACAGTTGAGGTATAATTATGCCGTATTGCATAATTATGCTGCTAAATGCGGTAACACAAAGAGATTTCAGTTTTGAGCTCATTTATTCTTTCTAAGCGCGAACTTTATAAGCTGACTGCTATTCTTCTTATTGCGACAGCAGCCTTTGGCCTTAGCGGTCTTGTTATTATCTTAATGATGCAGTGGATGACGTTGCAGAGTTATGCTGCCGAGTCCGCAGATAAACATGGTATTTCAGAGGTCCAGTCGTCAAGGCTGGGCGGAGTGGCAGTCGCAATAGGAGTCTTGGTGTCAATGGGGTTCTTGTTAATGAATGGCTATCGTGGCAGCATCACGTTGGCGCCACTCGGGATATTTTGGCCCTTATGGTTTGGGGCGTACGGTTGTTTTTTTCTTGGCTTATTAGAGGATCTGCGCAATAACAGCCTCTCTCCAAGGGCTCGTTTGGCTACTAAGTCTCTCCTTCTTTTGATTGTGTTTATATTCTCACCAGGGTTGGTGCCCAGCAGTATTGGTCTGTGGGGAATTGATTGGCTTTTAGGATTCTGGTGGGTGGCTTTGCTTGTCACTTTATTTTTCTCAGTGGGTTTTATCAATGCCGTTAATACAGTTGATGGGGCTAATGGGCTTGTGTCTGGTATTTTTGCGATCACCTGCTTTATTTTTTTGAGTGAAACTAATAATATTGCCCATCAATCTGGCTTCTATGGGGCGAGTCTGTTTTTGCTCTTTAATGTCATTTCAGGGCGTCTATTTCTGGGTGATTCGGGTTCTTATGGCATTGGCGCGGCTATGCTGTTGATGGGGTTAGAGTCTCTCACTATGGGTGTCGTTTCGCTGCCATTCTTAGCTGCGTTGTATTTTTACCCCTGTGCCGACTTTAGCGTTAGCCTTTTGCGGCGTTGGTACAGCGGTGCTTCGCTCACTGCACCGGATAGTGATCATTTACATAATCGTATTAACACCTTCTTTAAGGGGTTTTTTAGATCAAAAACTATGGCGAACTCGGCAACAGGGCTGTCTATTGCACTGGGCAGTTCCGGTTTAGTTTTAGTGATTTATCTTGCCGATTACATTTCCCTCACCAGTAATCTTTGGCTCTGGGTGTTCGCGTTTCAAGGCGCCCTTTACGGCTTGATTTTTATGAGCACAGGAAAACTTAAATAAGCGCTAATAGCCGCCAAGCTGGCCCATAGAGCGCTAGTTTAAACTTGCAATTCTATTCACTTATGCTATCTTGTTCATTAGATGAACAGGATTGGATCCTTTTAGTTTGTTCATTTTGTGTTTGTCTTAAGGATCTGTCCTTACAGTGTCCTGCGGTAGCCTGCCTGAACGAATAAATAACTCGTCACACCTCTATTATGACCAATCAAGAGCTCGAATATCGCGCGCTCAAAATACTTGAGCAGCAACCCGATCTCACTCAGCGCCAGCTGGCTGAGCAGTTGGGCGTTAGCTTGGGTAAGACCCACTACTTGGTGAGGTCCCTCATTGATGTGGGCTGGGTCAAGCTCGATAATTTCCAGCGCTCGGACAATAAGTGGGGTTATGCCTATTTATTGACCCCCATGGGTATTATCGAGAAGGCGGCAATTACCGCGCGATTTCTGGTGAGAAAGCAGCGTGAACATACGCAGCTTCAGCAAGAGATTGCCCAGTTACAGGAAGAAGTGCGGCAACAGCAAGAGCTTAATAATAAATGAAAAAATATGATATCTATGGCATTGGCGCGGCGCTGGTGGACACCGAGGTTGAAGTGTCTGATGCATTCCTGGCCGGTGCCCAGATCGACAAGGGTGTCATGACGCTGGTTGATGAGCAAAGGCAGGCGGCGTTGCTTGCGGCTCTTGCCTCTGAAAATACGCACATGCTGCGTAAGTGCGGTGGCTCTGTGTGTAATTCAGTGGTTGCGGCTAGTAGCTTAGGTGCTAAAACGTTTTTCAGCGGTAAGGTCGCTGATGACGGTGACGGCCAGCTTTATATAGACGATTTGCAAGAGGCGGGCGTCAGTTTTCATTCCGCAGGTCAAGAGTCAGGTATCACCGGCAAGTGCCTGGTGATGGTGACGGATGATGCCGAGCGCACCATGAACACCTTCTTGGGTGCGAGTGAGGCCTTATCCGCGCGTGAGATTGATCAGGTCGCCTTGGTTGATTCAGAATGGTTCTATGTTGAGGGCTATTTAGTCACTGACGAGGCGCGAACATTGGCGACAAAAGTCGCTGTAGAGACAGCTAAGGCGAATAATGTAAAAGTAGCGATCAGTTTATCAGACCCCTTTGTGGTGGCCGTCTTTGGTGATGCGCTGCGACAGGTGATAGGCGGCGGTGTTGATCTTATTTTTTGCAATAAAGATGAGGCAATGGCCTTTACCGGCACGGAGTCGCTTGAAGCGGCCGCAGAGAGCCTTAAGCAGTACACCAAAACCTTCGCCATTACCGATGGCGCCAAGGGTGCATTGACCTTTGATGGCCAAGAAACGCACCAGTCTGATGGCGTTGAGGCCACAGCCGTTGATACCAATGGCGCTGGGGATATGTTCGCCGGCGCTTTTTTATACGCCATCACCTCAGGCAAAAGTTATGCCTGGGCGGCGGGTCTTGCTAATGACTGCGCCGCAAGGGTCGTTGCTCAGTTTGGGCCGCGTCTTGAGGCATCAGAGTTTAACGTTATAAAGGCAAAGTTCGGGTTATAGTGCTGTTATAAGTTGATAATGACTATTGGGCTGTTACCGAAGGGATAAGCAATGATAGCAAAAATTAAAAAAGCGGTTATCCCGGTGGCGGGTCTTGGCACGCGCATGCTGCCTGCGACCAAGGCGATTCCCAAAGAATTACTACCAGTCTATGATCGACCTATTATTGAGCACGTGGTCAAGGAGGCCATTGCGGCGGGCATCACTGAGATCATACTGGTCACAAGAAGTGGCAAGGAGGCGATCGAGAACCACTTTGATGCGCACTATGAGCTTGAGCACCGGCTAGAGAAGAAGGGCAAAGAGACCATCCTGGGCACGGTCAAAAATATTATTCCCGCGGGTGTCACGGTGACCTCTGTTCGGCAGAGTGATGCGCTGGGGCTTGGTCATGCGGTGCTCTGCGCTAAGCATCTCTTAAATAACGAGCCCTTTGCCGTTCTGCTGCCCGATGTCCTGGTGCTTGATCAGGAATCGCGGGATAGGAACTACAGCTTTGCCGCGATGACTGATGCGTGGAATGAGACCGGTGTGGGCCAGGTCATGGTTGAGCGGGTTGGTTTAGAGGCTATTGAAAATTACGGTGCTGCTGACTTGGGTGGTGAGTCGAGTGAGCCCTTCAAAAGTGTGGCACTAAAGGGCTTGGTCGAGAAACCCTCCCCAACGGATGCGCCCTCCAATCTGGCCGTTCTGGGTCGGTATATTCTCCCCTCTAAAGTGCTAGACCTGCTTGAGACGACTGTTGCCGGTGTGGGTGGTGAGATTCAGCTGACCGACGCGCTGGATGAGCTACTTAAGCTTGACGGCTTAAATGCCTTTGAGACCGACGCAGATATCTTTGACTGTGGCAACAAGCAGGGCTTTTTAAGTGCAAACTTGGCGGTGGGCATGCGAGATCCCGACACCCGGCAGTCTATAAAGGCGCTGATTGAAAAGAGTGGCTGGTAGGGTTCGATAATGGCTTTTATCAATTACAGTAAGAGCCCAAGCTGTAAAAAATACAAATTATGTTTCATATAATTGACATTATTATACTTATGTATATTATATGAAACATTATGAAGAAAAAAATAGAAAAAATATCAGATGACGCGGTTAGTCAGCTCGCCGACATTGGGCAGCTGATAAGGCAGCATCGTAAGTCATTCAAGATCACGGCTAATGCAACCGGCGAGACAGCGGGTATTTCCCGGGTGACACTCCATCGTATTGAGAAGGGTGATCCCACCGTGAGCATGGGTGCCTACCTAAATGTCATCAGTGCTCTAAATCTGAACTTTCATCTTTCTA
>JACNKP010000018.1 GCA_014381985.1 SAR92 clade bacterium | reverse complement strand
GTCGCCATGAGTACCAATTTTGACACCAGCATAGCCTTTAGCGCCGCTTGCGACTTGGTATACAAGGGTTTAGAGCAACCCAGCGGTTATACCGAACCACTGTTGCACCGCTATCGCCAAAAAGTAAAAGGATAAACTGATGTCCCAGAAGAAAACAACAGCATGAGATCTACACCAGACCTTTGCGATGACCACGCAGATGCGATCAGCGTCGCTGAGCCCATTTTTAGTAATTTTGGTGGGCGTGAGCGGTTTGGTGGGCAGGTGGTGACGGTTAAATGCTTCGAAGACAATAGTCTAGTCAAAGAACTTGTTGGTGCTCAAGGCGAGGGCCGCGTTTTGGTGGTTGATGGCGGTGGCAGCATGCGTAGGGCTTGTCTTGGGGATATGTTAGCCGAAAGCGCCTCCACCAACGGCTGGGCGGGCATTATTATCTATGGCTGTATCCGTGATGTTGACGAAATCATGTTGACTGACATTGGGGTACAAGCACTGGGGCTACACCCCATGAAAACCGAAAAGAAAGGCATAGGCGAACAGAATATTAGCGTGACGTTCGCGGGTATCACGATTAATCCAGGTGACTATCTCTATGCTGACAACAATGGCATTATTGTTTCTAAAGAGCCGCTTAAATAACATCATTTTTTTGCAGGCAAACAACCTTAGGCATCACGATAGGTGGGTCAAATGTTCCAAGTTGGGGTACTACTGCTGGCCGCAGGGACAAGCCGCCGATTTGGCGGTGATAAACGCGCCGCCGTCATGCCCAGTGGTCAGACCGTTTTAGCAACGACGCTAGACAATATCAAACAAACTGACTTGCCCTTTAAGCTATGCCTCACGGACTCTGACAGAGATTTGGCATCCACTCTTGTCCTAGACCAACAAAAACTTATTTTTTGCCAAAATTCCGCAAACGGTATGGGTGCAACCTTGGCCGACGGCATGGCTCAAATAGAGGGCTGGCAGGGCGTTATTATTGCGTTGGGTGACATGCCTTGGGTTCAGCCTCAAACATACAGCACATTAAGAGACTCCCTCGCCAAAGATATCGTCTGTATACCCACCTATAAAGGGAGGAGGGGCAATCCGGTCGCCTTTGGCGCGCAGTTTTATGATGATTTACGATATTCTAGCGGGGACAGAGGTGCCCGTGATTTGATCGACTGTCATCCCAGCGCGGTCAATCTCATTGCTGTCGATGACAGAGGGATTCTGCGTGATATAGACCACCTGCAAGATATCCAGGCAAACTAGTTCCTGCGAATACACCCAGGCATACTGCAAAGCATCTCAAAAATCAGATTAGCAGCAAGTAACGAGGTATTACCGCTGGTGTCATAAGGTGGCGAAACCTCTACCAAGTCAGACCCGACCAAATTTAACCCATGACAGCCACGAATAACCTCCAAACCCTGCGATGATGCTAGACCGCCGGGCTCCGGAGTGCCGGTTCCTGGGGCAACTGAAGGGTCCAGTCCGTCGATATCGAAACTTAGGTAGGTTGGCGTATCCGCCCCCACTTTGGCTCTAAAGGCATCCATCAAAGGCGCCAGAGACTTGTACCAGCAATCTTCGCCAGTCACTACCTGAACACCCTGGTCAGCAGCCCAATCGAAGTCTTCGGTGGTATACCCCGTGGCTCGTGGGCCGATTTGAATCATTTTATGAGGATCAACCAAGCCCTCCTCAATGGCCCGACGAAAAATCGTGCCATGGGCAATTTTCTCGCCAAACATGGTGTCGTTGATGTCTGTATGAGCATCAACATGAACAAGGGCTACAGGCCCATGTTTTCTAGCAATTTGACGTAAAATGGGCAGTGTGATCGTGTGATCACCACCCATGGAAACCGGTTTAGCGTTGTGCGCTAAAATCTGTTGATAATGGTCTTCAATAAGCCCAATACTTTTCTTTAAGTCATAAGGGTTTATAGCGACATCACCAATGTCTGCAATTTGAAATGAATCGAACGGTGCTGCCTTTGTAGCCATGCCGTAAGGGCGCACCAACACTGACTCAGAGCGAATCTCTCGCGGCCCAAAGCGAGTGCCTGCTCGATTACTGGTACCTATGTCTAATGGTACCCCAACTAAAGCAATATCAAGACCCTCTGCCGTGTCCTGCACGGGTAACCGGAACATAGAGGCGATACCAGCAAAGCGAGGCATATCATTGCCACCTAGTGGCTGATTAAACTTTTTTGTCATAATTTGGTAGTCTCATTAGGCGCTTCTACATAGGATAGCATTAGTATCAATGGTCGGTGTAAAACACGATAAAGAAGTCTTTGATAAAGGACAAGCGGTTTACCTATAGGCCAGATCTATATTGGGCTAAGATACTCCAAAGAGGGTACTAGAGATCAATCCTCATGGCCATATGGTCCATGCCAGCATCTCTAAAGACCTCGCCATAAGGTTCAAACCCTAAACTCTGGTAAAACGCCTGAGCCGGTAACTGAGCATGCAGGAACATGGCTGGCATACCTAAAGCAGTAGCGTAATCAATAGCCGCTAACATTATTAACCTGCCGGCGCCCCGGTTGCGTGATGGTTTGAGTACCGCCATGCGACCGAAGCGGCCGTCGATGAGCATTCGAGCGGTACCAATCGGGGTAAGATTAGAGTCATAGGCCAACCAGTGGACCGCTGTGGCGTCAAAGTCATCAAAGTCTATCTCATAGGGCACGTGCTGCTCTTCAACAAACACCGGCACGCGCACCGATTTAATCGCTACTTGGTCTTTTTCCCAGGTGGTTTCGATTACTGTAACTACGCTCATATCACCAGAGACTCCGGTTCAGTCCTGCTTTTGACCATTGATATAATGACTGTAGGTTGGGGTTTCGCCATCTGAGACCTGATGCTCAAAGCTTGCGGTTCGTACTTCCTCGGTCAACTCAACCAAAGGAGGGTACTTGGGCTCAGTCATAAACTGTGTGAACCACTGACCCAGCATTTCGTCGTCGTCCAAGGTCTCCAACAGCAGAGCCTTAACCCGTTGAACATACTCAGCAGAGATTGGCGAATTAGCCATCGCTGCGGTCAAGGGTGGGTCAGTCAAATGATTGGGAACAATGTCGCGGCTTAGTAGCTCTGTGGCCAGGTCATCAAGCATTTCAGTCGCTGCAGGGGCGCGAAACCCAACTGAGAACGTTGTGCACTCACCCACAGCAACGCCATGATGAGCAACCTTGGGCGGCAAATACAGCATGTCACCGGGGTTTAAAATCCATTCGTCGGTGGCGACAAAGTTCTCTAATACTTTTAACGACGTGTCACTGCCGAGACTCATTTCGCCGTTGGCCGACTCACTGATCTGCCAGCGACGCTGCCCACTGCCTTGCAGTAAAAACACATCATAATGATCAAAATGCGGGCCAACACTGCCACCATCTTCGGCATAACTGACCATAATGTCGTCAACACGCCATGGTGGCAGAAAATCGAAATGGTTAAGTAACTCAGCAACCTCAGGCACCCATAGGTCAACAGCCTGTACTAATAGCGTCCAGTTGTTGTCAGGCAGGGTTTCAAAGCGTGCTTCATCAAAAGGGCCATGCTCTACCTGCCAAGTGTCACCGACTACCAGTCGTGACTCGACCGTCGGCTCTAGTGACAACCCTGCTAGATCATTGCCGTCGATAGGCGGCTCAAAATTAGGGAATGCATTACGAATGAGCAACGGCTTTTTTTGCCAATACTCAGCTAAAAACTGATCGGCGCTAAGATCGCCCAGAATAGGGTGGTTGTCGTCCATGAGGTAAGGTCTAGATGTCCTTAGCTTGTTGCACGGCGTTACCGATGTAACTGGCCGGAGTCATCGCTTTTAGTGCAGTTTTAGCCTCTTGCGGAATCTCCAGAGTATCGATAAACGCTTGAATGGTTGCCTGATCCATCACGTTGCCTCGTGTCAGCGCCTTGAGCTTCTCGTAAGGCTCTTCGATGCCATAGCGGCGCATAACGGTTTGAATGGGCTCTGCGAGCACTTCCCAGGCAGCATCGAGGTCTGCGGCCAGTCGCTCTTGGCTTAGCTGCAGTTTGCCTATACCTTTATCCAGAGAGGCGTAGGCGATCATAGAATACCCTAGGCCAACCCCCATGTTACGTAACACGGTAGAGTCGGTGAGGTCTCGCTGCCAACGTGACACTGGCAATTTAGCAGACAAATGACCATATAAGGCATTAGCAATGCCTAGATTACCTTCGGCATTTTCAAAATCGATAGGATTAACCTTATGCGGCATAGTCGATGAACCGACTTCGCCAGCAATGGTTTTTTGCTTGAAGTATCCCAGTGAAATATAACCCCAGATATCGCGCGCAAAGTCGATCAAAATGGTGTTTGATCTCGCCAGACCGTCAAATAACTCCGCCATATAGTCATGGGGCTCAATTTGCGTGGTGTAAGGGTTGAATTCTAGGCCCAGACCTTCAATAAAAGCTTGAGATATCGCCGGCCAGTCTAGATCGGGATAGGCCGAAATATGTGCGTTGTAGTTACCAACAGCACCATTAATTTTACCCAACAGAGGAACCGCAGTAATCGATGCTAATTGGCGCTGTAAACGATAGGCAACGTTGGCCATTTCTTTACCCACTGTCGTCGGAGAAGCCGTTTGGCCGTGGGTTCTTGCCAACATCGCAACATCAGCAAACTCTACGGCCATGGCCGTCAACTGGCCATGAATAGCCTGCAATGCCGGTACCACAATGTCATCGCGACCTTCTTTAAGCATTAGCGCGTGAGACAGGTTGTTAATGTCTTCAGACGTACAGGCAAAGTGTACAAACTCACTCACCGCCAGTAGCTCTGCGTTGTCGGCAATGGTTTCTTTAATCAGGTATTCCACGGCTTTCACATCGTGGTTGGTGGTTCGCTCTATCTCTTTAACACGCTCGGCATGCTCTATCGTAAAATTATCGACCAAACCGTTAAGCAGGGCAGTCGCGTCTTTCGAAAAGGGAGCAACCTCAACAATGGCAGGGTTAGCCGCCAAATGTTGCAACCAACGGACCTCAACCAGAACACGATAGCGAATTAAGCCGTACTCACTAAACACGGTTCTCAACATGTCGGTTTTTGCACCATAGCGTCCATCGATGGGAGAAACTGCAGTGAGAGGGGACAATGAAACCTTTGTCATGGTTATTCCTAGATAGAAGTATTAAACAGGCCGCGATTATACCCCAATAATGGCACAATTTCAGGTGGCAATTCGGTTAAACAATAACATTGGGTTCGTAGCTTATTTAGGTAATACCATAAGCAGAGCGTCACGCCGAAGCAGCAAATGACTGCGCTTACCGCCAACCTGGTGCCAAAGAAACGCACTGCGAATGCCGGCAAACAATAAACAGCGAACTCGCTGTGCTATGCCCGTCTGGCGAAGATAAGCCGGATTACCCGACACCTGAATACGCATACGCATTGTACTGACAGAGTCTTGATACAACCCAGCGACGTTAGCGATCACATTGTCATGGGTTTCAGAGAAATGCTCAGCCTGACGCTGGGCATTGGCGATCCCTTTGCCCACCTCATCAAGCTTAGCCTTGTCATTAGTTAGCTTTCTGGCCAGATACATAATGCCAATAGCGTAACGCAACACATTGGCCGACCCGGCCGAGCGGTCAGTGAGCAAAGTGCGCATTGCGCTAACACCTAATTGAATGTTATCTGGCGAGCCATAAAGACTAGAGACAGAGTCGGGGTTTTGATTAAGCAGCACCGACATGGCGTTGGCCAATTGGTTAGGGCCGATATCGCCGTGATTAGCAATTTCGTCAACCAACGCAGCTGCATGGAAAACACCCGCTAAGGCTAGCGCCTGGTCAGCAGTGGGACGACTAAAGATCACTCAGCAACATTCCATGTACGCTCAATCACACCACCACCAAGACAGCAGTCATGCTGGTAAAAAACCACGGACTGTCCCGGGGTTACAGCCCGCTGTGCGTCTGTAAAGACCACTTCGCAACCGCCATCAGCATCGGGTGTGACCACACAGGGTTGGTCAGGTTGGCGATAACGAGTTTTAGCCATGCATTCTAAAGGGCCCTGAGGCATGCCATTAATCCAATTGATCTCAGATGCGGCCAAATGATTAGTGAACAAAAGCGGGTGGTTAGTCCCCTGACCCACAATGAGCACGTTGCGCTCAAGATCTTTTTCTAAGGTATACCAAGGCTCTTCGCTGCTATTTTTAACACCACCAATACCCAGTCCCTGACGCTGACCAATGGTATAAAACATCAAACCTTGATGCTCACCCATGGCAACACCCTCAGGGGTTTCCATGAGACCAGGTTGCGCAGGAATATACTGCTCTAAAAAGTCCTTAAACCGTCGCTCACCGATAAAACAGATGCCAGTGCTATCTTTTTTGTCTGAGGTAACAAACCCATGCTCGTCGGCAATCTTTCGTACCTCAGGTTTATCAAGCTCACCCACCGGAAATAGTGACTTAGCAAAGGCATGCTCTTGCACCGCGTGCAAAAAATAACTCTGATCTTTATTGCCGTCTAAGCCTTTAAGTAATCGAGAGTGACCTTGATGTAGGTCGGTACGGGTGTAGTGACCGGTAGCGATAAAATCAGCCCCAAGAATTTGAGCGTAATCAAGGAACACTTTAAATTTGATCTCTCGGTTACACAAAATATCAGGGTTGGGCGTTCGACCGGCGCGGTACTCTGCCAAAAAATGCTCAAACACGTTGTCCCAGTAATCTGCCGCAAAGTTAGCCGTGTGCAGGGTAATACCTAGCTTATCGGACACCTGCTGTGCATCGGCAAGATCAGCCATGGCAGTGCAATATTCTGACCCATCGTCTTCGTCCCAGTTTTTCATAAACAGGCCTTCAACGTGATAGCCCTGTTGCAGCAACAAAAGCGCCGCCACAGACGAATCAACGCCGCCAGACATGCCTACAATAACTTTTTGGGTTTTACTCATGGAGCACCAGACTACTTTTTAATAGGGGCTAGTTAGCCAACCTGTTGTATTTCTTAAGCACCGCGCGCAGCTCATCGTGTCTGATGGCTTTTGCACTATTGCCCTGATTACCTGTTAGATCTTTGGCCGCTATCATTGCGTTAATGATGGCCTCTTCTGTTGCCTGAACCGTTGCAAGAAACAGTGGGTCAATTTCATCGTTAGGCACCATCTCCAACAACGCCAGAGCATCGCTACGCGAGGCAGGGTCATTGGCCGTGGAGAACGCGACAAAGATATCACCAGACCCATTACCAGCATAGCTTCCGTTGCGGGCCAAACCAAGAGCCGCACGGCGGGCTAAACGCTTTAACTGATGAGGTAAGAGGGGTGCATCGGTCGCGACAACGATGATAATGGACCCAGTGTCCCCATCTGGAGATTGCGGCGTATCATACGCCTGGTCATGGGTTATCTCCAGACCAACAGGCACGCCTGCGACACGAAGGGTCTCACGCGTACCATAATTGGCCTGAACTAGTACACCCACGGTATAACCGCTGCCCAGCACGTCGACTATGCGAGACGAGGTGCCAGTACCACATTTAAACTCATGACAAATCATTCCAGTGCCACCGCCCACATTACCTTCAGCAACCGGCCCGGGCTTGGCATTAGCAATTGCATTCATGGCGTGTTCTGGCTTTACATGAAAACCGTTGATATCGTTTAACCAGCCATCCCAGGTTTCCGCAACCACCGGAAGAGACCACCAATACCCTGCGTTTGCAGCCCCGCCATGCTTAACGCGCCAGGCTATGGCAGCATCGTGTACGACGCCTACACTGTGGGTGTTAGTGATAAGAACCGGGCCTTCTAGGGTGCCAGACTCTTCAATCCATGCGGTACCTGTCATCTCGCCATTGCCATTAAGAGAAAACACGCCAGCAAAAGAGGGGGTGTTAGTGCTGCTGGTACCTCGCGGCAAAATAGCCGTCACGCCAGTGCGCACAGCCTTGCCATTGGGCAGGTCTTTGATGATCGTCTCAAACCCAACCGTCACACCCGGCACATCAGTAATAGTATTTAAAGTTCCTGGGTCACCGGCAAAAGGAACGCCAATATCGCGTGCACGTGGCTCTTGCGCACTCAAGCCCATGCACACAAAAATAACGATGAGCCCTGTTAGTATTTTACTAGCCATGCCGCCTCCAATGATGACGATAACAATGGGGTTACTATAAGTCGTTACTGAACATTCCCAAAGAGAAAATACGTCCGGCTTCATAGTCCTCAAGTACCTTGACCACCATATCGCTGCGTGGAACGTTGTTAGGGTCTCTAATCTCGGTGGCAGACATCCACTGAGCACTGTCAATGTCTGGGTCAAGCTCTGCCGTAGTGTCAAAGGACACTGGCTCTGCAAGAAAGGTATGACGGTAGTAGGTAATGCCGGTAGTTGCTGACTTGGCATTTGAAAACCCTAAATAGCCGGTGATCTGCACATTCCAACAGGTCTCTTCTAGGGTCTCTCTAATAGCCGCAGCTATCACGTCTTCACCTGGCTCGACATGACCTGCAGGTTGGTTAATGACTTTGACGCCTTCTTGGGTTTCACGCACCATCAAAAACGTGTCATCTTTGACAACAACAGTAGCGACGGTGAGATGTATTTTATTTGGCACAAGTCATTCCTTTAAAGTGTTTACTGCTCAAGGGGTCAAGGACCAACCGTATTAGCTTGACCTGGCTGCAGGTCGCCCAATGACCATTTACCAATAGCCACCCGCACTAAACGCAGGGTCGGCAAGTGTACAGCGGCGGTCATGCGCCGTACTTGGCGGTTTCGGCCCTCATCAATCACAAGCTCAATCCAACTATCAGGGATACTTTTACGCACCCGAATCGGTGGAACACGCTCCCAAAGGTCTGGTTCTGACAGAATTTTACAAGATACAGCCTTAGCCATGCCATCCTTTAATTGCACACCGGCCATCAAGGCGTCACAGTCTTCTTGAGACGCTATACCTTCCACTTGGGCCCAGTATGTTTTGGGTAACTTGTTTTTAGGGTGACTTATTTTAGCCTGCAATTTACCATCGTCGGTTAACAATAATAGGCCCTCAGAGTCGAAATCTAGGCGGCCAGCGGGGTACACCTCTTTAACACCCACGTAATCAGCCAAGGTTTTTCGGCCGGCGTCATCCGTAAACTGGCAGAGCACCTGAAAGGGTTTGTTAAAAATGATCAATTTAGACAATATTGCCTCCGTATATTGCCATTATAAATGAAACAGAGTTACAAAAAAGAACCCATATCATGCTAAAATAGCCGGATTAGGTAAATTTTTTACAAAAGAATTTAGACCGCATCAATAACAAAGAACTTTAATGGAGCTAAAAATGGGATACAAACATATTCAAGTGCCAGCATCTGGCGAAAAAATCACCGTAAACGCTGACTTTTCGATCAACGTTCCCAATAATCCCATTATCCCCTTTATTGAAGGCGACGGCATTGGCATTGATATCACGCCAGTCATGGTTAAAGTGATCGACGCTGCCGTTGCTAAAGCCTACGACGGCCAAAAGAAAATCTCTTGGATGGAAGTATTTTGTGGCGAAAAAGCGGCAGAGCTTTATCAAGGCGATTGGTTCCCCGCAGAGACACTCGAAGCAGTTAAAGAGTATATCGTTTCTATTAAAGGCCCATTGACGACACCCGTCGGTGGCGGCTTCCGTTCATTAAACGTGGCACTGCGTCAAGAGCTTGACCTTTTTGTCTGTCAGCGCCCAGTACGTTGGTTTGCCGGTGTTCCTTCTCCGGTTAAAGAGCCTAACAAAGTCGACATGTGTATTTTCCGTGAGAACTCTGAAGACATCTATGCCGGTATCGAATGGAAAGCAGGCAGCGACGAAGCCGCTAAAGTTATCAAATTTTTACAAGACGAAATGAAAGTCACCAAAATTCGTTTTGACACCAACTGTGGTATCGGCGTTAAGCCAGTATCAGAAGAGGGCACCAAGCGCTTGGTCACTAAGGCTATTCAGTACGCCATTGACCATAACAAACCATCAGTAACACTTGTCCACAAGGGCAACATCATGAAATTCACCGAAGGTGCATTCTGCGACTGGGGCTATGAAGTCGCTCGCGAATCCTTTGGCGGCGAGCCACTTGATGGCGGCCCATGGCACACCGTGAAGAACCCAAACACCGGCGACGACATTGTCATCAAAGACGTTATCGCAGACGCTATGTTGCAGCAGATCATATTACGTCCCGATGAGTACAGCGTGCTGGCCACGTTGAACCTAAACGGCGACTACATTTCAGACGCGCTAGCAGCGCAGGTTGGCGGCATTGGTATTGCACCAGGTGCAAACTTGTCAGACGACATTGCTATCTTTGAAGCCACACACGGTACTGCACCTAAGTATGCTGGACAAGACAAGGTCAACCCAGGCTCATTAATACTCTCTGCTGAGATGATGTTACGTCACCTTGGCTGGGGCGACGCCGCAGACTTAGTGATTAAAGGCATTGAAGGCGCGATTACTGAAAAGAAAGTCACCTATGACTTTGAACGCCTAATGGACGACGCCATATTAATGTCGTGCTCAGAGTTTGGTGACGCGATGATCGAAAACATGTAATTGTCGCTTTAGCATCAATAAAAACCCGGCCGCTGTGTCGGGTTTTTTTATACCCCGTGTTTCTCACCTAAAAAGGTGTGATCTGCGGTAGTTTCAACCACTGACACAGGTTAATATCGTAGCTATGGCAATTAAACTGTTTAACACCACAATCGGTCTAGCGCTTGGCGGCGGCGCAGCAAAAGGCGTTGCCCATGTGGGCGTTTTAAAGGCCTTAGAAGACGCTAACGTCGACATTGAGTACATTGCCGGCACCAGTGTCGGCGCCATGCTAGCAGCGCTCTACGCCTTTAATGTCAGCATAGAGACTATTGGTGAACTCTCTCGACGTCTAACCCTGTCAAAGGTAACCACCTTTAAGCTTAACAAGACCGGTTTTTTCTCGACCAACTCCCTCAAAGAGCTCATGCTTGAGTATCTGGGCGATGTGAACATTGAAGATGCCAAGATTCCACTGGCTATTGTGGCGACCGACATCAACAGCGGTGAAGAAGTGATTCTCACCAGCGGGTCTGTGGCTGACGCCGTCTGTGCCTCGGCTGCTATTCCGGGCATCTATATCCCCGTGGTTATTGGTAATAGAACCCTCGTTGACGGTGGCTTGGTACAAAATGTCCCTATCGAAGCCGTCAAAGCCCTGGGGGCAGGGGTGACCATTGCCAGCCACCTTAGCAGCGTGAGCCACTATTCAGAACCAAGCCATGTGCTTGATGTCATGCGCAACGCCTTTGAAATTGCCGTTAGCCACCACACCCAAGACCAGGTTGCCGACGCAGACCTGCTAATCGGCATGGACCTAAGCGATTTCAGCCTGCGCGACAACACCGAGCGCTATGACGAACTGTTCGCCATAGGCTATGACAGCGCCAATAAAGAGCTAGCCAAACTTGCCTGGTACCACAAGACCAACCTGTTTTTGTATCTGTGGCGCATGGCGAAAGAACTCGCGCCCTTTAAAGTGCCTGAGGTTGTGAAGCGTATTACGACCAAGTCAGACTCATCATCTGTCTAGGAAAAACAGGATACCCATTGAGATACCTACCAATATTTTTTATATTACTAGCAACCACCGAATCGGCTGGCGCCCCTATGGATTGGTCCAATCTTGAAAGAGAGCGAATTGAGCTAGCAGCGCCGTTGTTAATTATAAAAGGTGAATCCGGCTTTCTGGCATGCGGTTACATTAACGCTGCGACTTGCAATAAGACGGGTGAAGCCTGCGCCATAGTCAATGGCGTAAACAATCACGATGACATGCTTGAGGCCACTATAAGTGACGTTTCTGTTGCGGCAGTGGCACTGGGCGTCAAAGTAGGAATGAGCGGGGCAGACGCGCTGGAAATACTGCGATAGCGCACACAACCTACCGCAGGGTCATACTTGCTCAAATACTCAAATACTTAAATCCATTAAGTTATAGTTCTTGAGCGAGGCCATTGCTGCGTCGTTCCATACCGGTTGGTCTTTGGCGT
>JACNKP010000071.1 GCA_014381985.1 SAR92 clade bacterium | reverse complement strand
GCTTTTAACCAATTGGTCCCGCGTTCGAGTCGCGGACGGCCCACCATTTTTTCTAAATCTCTTCTGAGTGACCTAATGGTATGTGAACTTATGTGTACTTGCGCTCGGTATCCCAATAACCTAGTTTTTCAGCACAATTATTAATCAGTCGGTAGACAGATATATCTTCGAAATATTCGGAGATCGCCAGTCACTGTGTATGTTTTTGTCGCAAAAATCGACCATTTGATCGGTTAGCTCGGGCTCAGGCTACTTAAATTAGGTAATGTGCTGTGCTGTGCTGTATAGATACTACCTACTATAGCGGCTGACTGTCACATCTGTTTAAGGATTAAAGCAATGCCTCGTTATACTCTGCCTCTTATTATCTCCATTATTTTGGGTCTTCAAGGCTGTGGCGGCGGCGGTGCTTCCACCCCAACTCCAGTTTCTTCGCCTGCTGATACAACGCCTCCAGTGATTACTGTTGCTGGACCTATTGATGTGCAGCATGAGCAGGGGACTGTTTATACAGATGCTGGTGCCACGGCAATAGATGATGTTGATGGGAATGTTGATGTTACTGTTTCAGGGTCGGTTGATGAAGCGGTTGCTGCGGCATACAACATTACTTATAGCGCCTCAGATAAAGCTGGAAATTCGGCTTCCGCCACTAGAAATATTGTTGTTCAAGATACTATTGCTCCCGTTATTACTTTAAATGGCGATGCCAATGTAACTATTGATCAGGGATTGGAATATTCTGATCTTGGTGCGACAGCCATTGATTCTGTTGATGGAAACTTGGAAGTATCAGTTAGTGGTTCGGTCGGCACAGAAATTGGTGAATACACACTTACTTATTCGGCGAGGGATGCCGGTGGCAACATTGCCAGTGTTGAACGCATTGTTAGCGTTACTCAGCCTGATACCGGAGGTGGGCCCTCTATTTTAGATGTAGTGATTATTGACAATGGTCTAGTCGATGACATTTGGGGCGGAAACACTCAATTATCATTTTTTGATGAGAAAAATGGGTACGGAGACTGTACCGACGAAGAAGCAGGAACAGAAAGCTGTCTGAGTGTTGATTGGCAAGTTATTGATGATACGGTTCGTGGTGATGTGCTTCAAGTTACCTATCTTTCGGGTGCAGGCCATGCTGGACTGGTTGTTGGGCCAACGTCGGCTGTTGACCTTAGTGATTATTCGTCGGGAAGTTTGTCCTTTGATATCAAAATTATCAACACCGGTAGTAATAATCTTTCCGGTGGATTCTTCGTTAAAGTTGAAAGCGGTAGCGCGAATTCTGGTGAGCTTGGCATCGAGGGAATCAATGCCACTGGTGGCTGGGAATCTATTGATTTCCCTGTGTCGTCTTTGACATCTAGCGGCGCGCTCGATTTGTCGTCGATAACTGCACCTATGGTGTTTTTCCCGGCATTTCAAACGGGCGCTGGCCTTGTGTATCAAATAGATAATGTACGCTTTACAGGCATTGATGATGGCGCTACGCCGCCCACAAATCCATCTGGTGGCGGACCTAATGGGCCCGTCGACTACACCTTGTTGGAATATGGAGCTGGTAACGTTTCTAATGTCATAAATCCTGCAAGTTATCGTTGTGCAGTTGATTATGGCAACTGGATTTATAATGCAGGACTAGTGGAACCTGCGATTGCTGCGTGTAACGCATCAACAAGAATACCTACGGGTACCCCGACGCCGCTTCATCCTCAATTGACGGGTGCGGCTCTAACCAGACCCGTTCCAACACACAAATGGTGGGGTTCTATTCCATTCCTTGGTGAGATGACCATTGGCGATCCTAACGATCCTGCCTATTTAACGCCTGATCCTATTCGGGTCCGAGTGAGTAATAAAGGCGCTCGTTTAATGGGCATGCCGGGTGGATACAAGGTCATTGGAAACTTTCCTCGATATGACGGTCCAGTCCCATTTGATGAGGTTTTTGACGGTGTTGCTATCGCAAACTCTGTACATAACAATTTGGATGCTTACTTAAAAGATCACAGTGATGGCTCTGTAACTGTCCAGTGGAAATCCGGTAATATCGAGGTCATGGATGCGACATTCGTGCATGGGTCCCCTTACGCTTATTTCAAAGTTTACTCAGGCGAGGCCCTTTTGCGTACGCATCGACCTGATGGCGGGGAAAAGGGCACTTTTTATCAGACGGGGAACCACCTTGGCGTATGGACTGATATTGCTGGAGTGAGGAACTCGTTTCTGGTAACTGGAGAGGGTACGACCACGTTTACTAACGTAGCAAGCAATGAAATTACTATTACTAATTCAGAGAATGAATTCACCTTAAGTTACCTGCCGACGTTGTCTGGGATACCCAGTGACAGTATGTCCAGTTTCTTTGCCGCTAATGCGCGTAATGTTGTAGCCTCAGCCGATATTGACTATGCCGTAGATCGGGATACTAATACCGTTACAGTAAGGCATTCATATTTAGATGAGCAGGGAAGCAGTATTGAAACTATTGCTGGCTTACATCCTTTACATTGGAAGCACTCTTCTCAATTAACCTCCGATTACAAAATTCGTAGTGCTCGTGGCATTATCAAGTTTGCTCAGTTAAGCGAGTTTAGTTATGAGATTCCATATGTGGGTGTATTACCAACAATGCCCTCAATAGAAAACACCTATGATCAGGGTGTATTGGAAGGTTTGGTGACTGACTTTATTGATCAGGGAGAAGATTCTTGGATTAATAGCACTGATACGTACTGGTCAGGAAAGGCATATGGTAAAGCAGCTGAATTAGCAGCCATTGCCGACTCTATTGGAATGCAGAGTGAGGCAACACAGGTTATAGATTGGCTTAAAGGTCAACTAGCTGACTGGTTCACTGCTGAGACTGAGGGTGAATTAGATGTTTTTCGTTATTTTGTCTATGACGAGGAGTGGGATACATTATTGGGCCTCGAAGAGGCTTATGGCTCTCATCAGCGTCTTGCAGATCATCATTTCCATTATGGTTACTTTGTAAGAGCTGCAGCTGAGGTGTGTCGAGTGGATGCCTCCTGGTGTGGTGATGATCAATACGGGCCTATGATTGAGTTGTTAATTCGCGATTATGCAGGCAGCAAAGACGATGAGATGTTCCCTTATTTACGTCATTTTGATCCCGCGAATGGTTTTTCTTGGGCTGACGGTAAGGCTGATGCTCTTCAAGGTAACAACAATGAGTCTACATCTGAGGCGGCGAATGCCTATGGCGCGATTGTTTTATATGGTTTGATTACTGGGAATGATGCCCTAGTTGAAAAAGGGATGTATTTGCATGCCTCAACAGCCGCTGCTTATTGGCAGTATTGGAATAATATCGATGGCTACAAAAATAGGGGTGGTGATGATGATAACTTCCCTTCAGGTTATGACAAAATTACTACGTCAATAATTTGGGCGAGTGGCGCTGACTTCGCTACCTGGTTTAGTGGGGCGTATGCTCATATTTTAGGCATTCAAGGACTTCCATCTAGCCCATTAATTTTCCATGTGAGCCAATACTCGGATTATATGGCTGATTATGTTGCTCTTGGCTTGACTGAATCGAGTAATGGGAAACCTTCTGGGTTGGTTGATGACCAGTGGCGTGACCTTTGGTGGAATCTATGGGCCATGGCAGATGCAGATGCCGCTATTGCAGACTACAATACTGTAGGGTCAAGCTATGCGGCAGAGGCAGGAGAGTCAAAAGCTCATACATACCACTGGATACATACATTTAGTGCACTCGGACAATTAAAAACAGGCACTGGTGAATTAACTTCAAACAACCCTGCGGCCGTAGCGTTTGATAAGAATGGCACCAGGACATACGTGGTATACAATTTTACTGGTCAGCCTCAAACGATCACGTATAGCGATGGTAAAAGTTTTACTGCGGCCCCAAATGCTTTCACGCTAGAAAGCTCTGCAGACTAAATAGTGATGATGCCAATACTCTGTTAAAGGGAGTATTGGCGTTTTAATACCCAGACCATTTTATGGCGGTAGGCAAAATCTACCCGCATTAAATGAGCCGTCTACTGCTAGCGGGTTCAGAAGTAAAAAATATATCCTGGTACGAGCCAAGAAAACTTTTGGCACTTGCGCCTACGGGATCGCAAGTGACATTAGAGTATCTGGAGGCTCACAAAGAGCAAAGGTCGTGAAGCACGCATCAGCGATGGGTATGTCCGTAGGTGTAGCTAAAACGTTTGTACACGTTGATACACGAAAGACAGAGCAGATGTGTTGGTGTTACTAATTTCATAGATCGAGGTGGTCACATGGGTTACAAGAAAGCAGCAAAGCCAAAGAAAAAGCCAAAGGTAAAAAAGTAAATATTGCCACTAGATCGAGGTGGTTTTGTGGGGAAAGAAACCTGTAAGTAATTGATTAATATAGGCCCAAACTCGCTGAACTGGGCAAATTCGGTGGTGCTAAGTCATTGATTTATATACTAACTGCTATTGGCTTTTAACCAATTGGTCCCGCGTTCGAGTCGCGGACGGCCCACCATTTTTCACTGTACTTCAGAGATCATAACTACAAAAGTTTAATTCCCCATATTAGCCCCTATTCGCTGTCAAAATCTATTCACCTACATATAAAAAAAAGACTTAGTATTAATTTAATACTTTACCTTCTTTTTTGGTTAATTTTCTTGTTTTGCTGCAATGCATGAGATTTTTAGTGAATATAAAAATAATTTTACTGGTCCTTTCGACATTGACTCTATCTTTCTCCATTGACGCCACTGCAGCGTCTAATGAAGTCTTCGAGGCCACGCCAATACTAATGCCAGACTTGAGGGCTAAATACGATCTGCTTTGCGGCAATCATACCTCTGCACAAACCCTTGATTTGGCTGACTTAAACGGGGATGGAGTTAAAGATATTCTAGTGGGCTTGTGGTGTGGACTAGATCCAGGAACTATAAGTCATGAGCCCGTCAAAGCCGGCCTAGTGGCCTTTATCCAAAATGCAGACCATTCATTTACAGATCAAACCTTGGAGCTTTTTGGTGAAGAGTTAGTGACCATTGAGAAAACCTTTGAAAACATTGTCTACGACTTCAATGAGGATGGATATGATGATGTTTTCATGACGCAGAGTCGTGAAGATGGAAGAGCTGATCCTTGGGATGTTCGAGATAACATTAAGAATGCCGTTGCCATGTCAAACGGCGATGGAACCTACTCCATACTGAGGACTGGCTGCAATGACCCCTGTGGTACGGGATATAACGCGCACAAAATGGATAATGAGGTTGGAAGTATTGATGTTGTCACTCAACCGATCGGCTATGGGGGCACTAATGAGTTCTGGCGATATACAAATGCATGGATAAGTGTTGCCACCTTCCCAATTGGCCGAAACGGCCTTGTTTTTTTTGGGGGAACGGATTCTAACCCCGCCTCATTAACGTATTCATCCGCTTCACGAGTAAATGGCCTTCCTGGGGTTGACCTGCATACTAGATCTAGTTATGGCGACGAATGGGTAAAAAAGGATTCCTTGGTAACAGTTGCTGATGCCATTATCAGCACGACGTGGACATCCTGGAATGGTGATCAGGGCCCGATAGATGTGAAGTTGCTAGATGGGGAATATTACATAGGAGGGTCCTTCGAGTATGGTTGCGAAATCTCCGATCAGTCAGACAGTGATTTAAACTTAATTTATTTGCAGGCTGGTTATAAGTTAGATACTTATTACGACGGAATGGATATCGTCGAAGGCCGAGACATGAGGTGGGTCTATAAATTATTTGGCTTCTCAGCCAAAGATGGGAGCTTGACCTCGATACCTATCAAACTGCAAGGAAATGTAGATTTGGAGGATAACTCCTACAGAATTAGTTGTGAGGATATTAATAGTGATGGGCGTGACGATATAGTTGTTGCTACTTGGGGCTATGATACTCATCCCCACGTTTATATTAATACTGGGGCAGATGACTTTTCTCTTTTAAGAGAAAGCTTCTGGCCTCCTATGTCAGAGGCATTGAAGAACTCACAGCCAGTTTATGGCGATGTAAATGGCGATGGGCTACCTGATATTATTTACTTCTCAGGTGCAAGCGTTCGGGAGAGTGTCTCTAATGAAATTCGGTATGAAATCTTTCTTGCAAAGCGGCATATTGAGGCGAAAGACTTAGCGGTGAAAGACGGCTCGTTAGATGTTGATGGGAATGGGCAATATGATGCTCTGACAGATGGATTGCTGCTCCTAAGAGACATTTTTGGTTTAACTGATACAGCGCTCGTAAGTGGTGCCGTTGCTGCGAATGCTGATTACAGAACTGCACCGGCCCTTAAGAAACGTATTAAAGCGTTAGGAGGGCTGGCAGATATCGATGGTAATGGCCAAATAGACGCCCTTACCGACGGCTTGCTGACGTTGCGCCATCTGTTTGGTTTAGAGGGCGACACGCTAATAAACGGCGTTGTAGCCCAAGATGCGACTAGGGACACTGCAGAAGAGATTGAGGCGCATTTAGAGGCGCTAATGCCTGCTTTGTAATTTGAAGCTCGTAACCGATGGGAGAGAGGATTAGTCCCCCTACATTGCGCTCTAAAAAAAGGGGCTTTTGCCCAAATCGAACTATTATTGATCCAATATTACATACGCAGTCGTATGACCCTCGGAACCGTGTTTAAAGTTACCCCTTCTAGTGTGGATTCCAAATTTATCCTTGGATAAAGGAAAAGCCCCTACCGTAACTGGTGGGGGCTTTTTTATAACCCTCAAATTAAAACTATTGATCTCGGGTTTATGCTTTTTATGATTGTGCAGCTGGATTAATATAATCAGGCTATACCCCCTATCTTAACTTCTATAGAATCTAGGTGAGTTCATTAACGTGTTTTTGTAATGTTAGAGTTATTTAAAAAAAGAAATTTCAGCCTATTTTGGTTCGGTGAAATGATCTCTGTTATTGGAGATCAAATTAGCTTAATTGCCTTTCCTTGGCTTGTATTACAAATGACCAATAGCCCTGCATTAACAGGATTAGTATTCGCCGTGCAAGGCATACCTCGGGCCGCCTTAATGCTTGCTGGGGGCGCTTTGGTTGATCGAACTAGCCCGCGTCTCATGATGATCCTGTCCAACGGCTTGCGTATGGTGCTGGTTCTTTCGTTGGCGTATATGATTAGCCAAGATACCGCTGATATAAGTGCAGTTTTCCTTATGGCATTTGCTTTCGGGGTAGCAGATGCATTTTTCTATCCTGCGAGTATCTCTATTTTACCTAGCTTAGTCTCACGAGATGAGCTTCAGGCAGGCAACGCTATCGTTCAGACGACTCTGCATTTAGGAATGACTATAGGCCCATTTGTCGCTGCATTTATAATCGCAGGAGAGATTGGCTCGGCTAGTCATCCCTCTGAGCTAACTCTAAACGGAGACGCGCTCGATAGTTATGACTTAGATAGAGAGGGTCTGTATCGTGCTTTTCTTGTTGATGGGGTCACGTTTGGTTTGTCCCTGCTGTCACTGCTATTTGTAAAAGTACGTCCCCTTAATACTGAGTCTACAGCCTCCCAAACATCATCGTTGTATGCTGAGATATGTAAGGCCTCATTATGGGCTTGGTCCATTCCGGCTGTCCGCCTCGGGTTCATAGGTATGGCTGTTATACATTTTTTCTTTATGCCGATGGTCTTTGTGGGAATACCTGTGTGGGCCAAGCTGCATTATGTCGATGGCGCCTACGTCTATGGCGTTGTAACAGCGGCCTTTGGATTTGGCGCTTTTATTGGCGCAATTGGCAGCGCCTATATTCAAGTGCCTGGCGACCAAAAGTTAATTCCCGGGATGTTCTGGGCTTATGTGTTTAGTGGTTCTACCCTAGCGTTGATAATATTTTATGATCCCTACTGGTGGGCCATGCTACTGTTTTTTATTAGCGGCATTTTTGAGAGCTTCTTTTACGTGCACTTTACGACTTGGCTGCAACGAATTACGCCTAATGCATTGCTTGGTAGGGTGATGAGCATACTGATGCTTATGTCTATGGGCTTATTGCCGATTGCCGATGCCATAATGGGATTTGCTATCGAGTGGAGCCTCGATGCGACCATGATAGGCAGTGGAGTCTTTTTGATGTTGTTCTGCGGGTTGGTCGCGGTGCATCCCATGTCTAAAATAGTTGTTCCGATCGAAAATAAGTAGTGAAATAATATGGGTGGGCCTTGGTTACCCACTTATTCTATTCAATTGCACATAGAAGTTGAGTGTAAGTTCTATGTCAATGATGCTTAGTTGCATAATGATTATGCGCGCTATTGCGGAAAGATGGTGCCTATATTCTTACCACGCACAACACTTTTTATTACTGAGAGGATATATTATGAATAAATTAATCATGGTTGGATTTGCGCTATTAACCCTAGCCGCGTGCTCTGAAGTTGAGCAAGAAGCGACTGTTGCCTCAGCTCCAGTTGAACTGCAAACTGCCTCATGGGATGCCGTTGGTGAGGTTTTCTATAATGAGTTTATTCCTTGTACTGCAGGCCCTGACTTTAGTCAGGAATCTGTTGACTCAATGGTTGCTGAATGGCGAAAGGGAGGGTTAGCCCCTGATCTACTTGGCGCTTGGGGCTATGCGCCAGCAAGTGACCAGAACCAATTTCCTAATGGTTGGTGGGAAGTTACTTGGCCGTCTAAGGCCGCTGCTGATGCTGTTTGGGCTCAGTGGGCTGAGAATGACGATGCCAAAGCTTGGTCTGCCAAGTACGAGAGTGTAATGGTGTGCGATATTCCTAGTAAGTACGGCTGGGACTTCAGTTTCCCTCGAGCACCGGACAGTTTTGGTCCCTCGCCGGAGTCTGGAAACTTTGCATCTGCATTCTTTGCCTGTAGTTTCAACGAAGGGAAGGGCGCTGATGATCTCGATGCGACTGTTTCTGCTTACGAGACCTGGCTGGATGGTTTGGATGCTGAGGCGATTAGTTTTTATGCCTATGGTATCTATTCTGCGCGTCCAGAAACCGAGACCAATGGAGTCGACTTTTTTTGGGGGCATTTCCATGAAAGTATGGAAGCTATGCGGTTAGGCAGTGAAGGCTGGGAGGCAAGTGGAGGTGCGGCTAAAGCTTCTTTAGAGGCCACAGCAACCTGCGTTAATCCCGACATTTATAACTCCAAAACTTTTTATGACCCAACAAACCCAGACTTTTCGTAAAATGTAGCTTAGAAACTAAAAAAAGGGCTGCTTTGGCAGCCCTTTTTTTATGTGCCGTTGACCAGTAGTCGAACAACCGATTAAATTTTTCCCATTCAAGTGGCACAACTAATGAATGAAAGGCTTGAGTTTTTGGCTTTCAAGCGTGATCATTTAGTCTAGCTAATCATTAACCAACGCAGAGTCCTTCATGCAAATTCATCAGCTATATACCCAAAGTGTTTTACGCAATTTCACCTATCTGATCCAACTTGACGATGGCAACGCTATCGTTATTGACCCCTGGGAAGACGAAAGTGTTAATCAGCGTCTAAAAGAGCGAGGTCTGACCTTGACGGCAATTATCAATACCCATGAGCATTGGGACCATACCCAGGGTAATGAAGCTCTCATTGCAAAGCACGGCTGCCAAGTGTGGGCGCACGCAAATGGTGAAGGCAAGATACCCGGCCTAACTCGAATGTTAGGTGCGAATGAAATTATAGATCTGGAGGATGATGTTCAGATTAAAGTATTGGACACCCCAGGGCACACCTTTGCCCACCTTTGCTTTTTGCTCAGCGAGGGCCGCATTGCTAAGGCCATTTTTACCGGTGATACTCTGTTTAATGCAGGGGTTGGCAACTGCGGCAATGGCGGTGATGCAGCGGTGCTTTATCGTACTATTTCAGAGCAATTCTATACCCTTGATGACAGCGTTGTTGTGTACCCTGGCCATGAATATTTAGAAAATAATCTACGCTTTACCTTAAGCCTTGAGCCTGAAAACATGGATGCACAAGATTGGCTAGCCAAAGCTATTCAAACTGACCCAGTGACGGCACCATTGAACACAACGGTAGGTGATGAACGAAAATTTAATACTTTCTTTAGGTTGGGTAATAAAACCATACGCAAAGCCGTTGACTGTTCTGATTCTAGTGATAAAGATGTTTTCGTTGCGCTGCGTTCTCGTCGCGACAATTGGTAGTTTGTGATTTAAAATGCTTCACTAACAAAGTCCGTTAAGACTTAAACTAATTAAATTGATGATTTGGAATTTTAAATGACTGTTCGCACTCGAATAGCACCGTCTCCTACGGGTGACCCTCACGTTGGTACCGCTTATGTGGCGCTGTTTAATATGGCTTTTGCTCATAGTCAGGGCGGTGAGTTTTTACTGCGTATCGAAGACACCGATCAGGCTCGGTCTACACCTGAGTCAGAAAAAGCTATTCTGGATGCTTTGCATTGGCTGGGTCTAGAGTGGGACGAGGGTCCAGACAACGGCGGCACTCTTCTACTCAATGGCGACTCAGATTCCCAAGAGGGAGGCGGGTTCAACGACGCCGCTGGATCAGGAACATCCAACACTTCCTCTTCCACGCAGGGCGGCAGCGTATCCCCCTTGCTGCAGAATCGGGGGGAACAGTAATGCCCCTCTCCTGCCTGAAAAAAACAACACGCTCACACCACAGTGGCTCGGTGATCGTCGTCGTGATCTGGGCTATTGCAATTTGTGCACTGCTCGTCAGTTCACTCATGATCTTTGCCGGTCGCCAGTCCATGCTGGGCTATGAAGCACTCGACCAAGTACGCGCCAGATGGGCCGCTCGCGCCGGAGTTGAAGAGACCATTGCAGTCATGGCCTACCACACCCTGCAGCCTGAACCCAATGATGCCTTGGCCATCAACCTTGACATGGAGGGTGTCCACGAAGGCAAAACGGAGCATGGAACATGGTCGATCCTCTACAACGACCTCGATGGCAAACTCTGGCCTGGCCCAATGGATGAGCACATGAAATTGAATGTCAATGGAGATGGGCGCGGGTACCTGGCCGTCATCTTCTCTCCACTGTCCTGGGGCGTCTCCCCAGCGATTGAAGATTGGATCGACGAGGATGACGACCCCCGTGACCTTGGGGTCGAGAAAGACTACTACCTCTCACTTGACTCCCGCTATGAACCTCGGAATGACTTTCTCTGGCATATTGGAGAAATGGAACTTATCGCAGGGCTTGAACCAGATGACATTCGTGGCGAAGATTGGAACCTCAACAATCGCCTTGACGACAACGAAAATGATGGCGAAGGATCCTTGCCAGATGATGAACCCGATGACCGCCTTGATGGGGGCTGGTCAGCCTATCTGACCGCCTCGTCACTGTCTGACGGAGCCACAGTCAGCGGGCTTCCCCGTCTCTACTTCCCTGCCATAATCACCGAAGATTTGATCGAACGTACTGGGCTTGATCCATCTCAAGCAGCGGCGGTTATGAACTTGGCCAGCAACGATGAGTTTACGCTGGAATCCCTTATCAATACACCACTTGGAGATTCAGACGATGGTGGTGAAAGTGGAACTACGGGGGTAAATCCACTTGAAGACTGGCAAATAACAGCATTGTTTGACGAGACCACCATCAACAAACTCCACCAGCAGGCCGTTGGTAAACTCAATATCAACACTGTGACTCGGACCCTTCTCCTGGACATGTACCAAGGGCAGGAGGATCTCGTGGAAAATATCCTCAGCATGCGTCGAAACAGGGCTGAGGGAATCACAAGCATCATGGATCTCCGAGAATTGCCTGGCATGACTGATGACCAACTTGTTGAGCTCGCCCAGACCTTCACGACCAGAAGCAATGTCTACACAATCACTTCCAGGGGCCGAAGCGGACCTTCTGGAGCAGAAGTTGAAATTGTTACCGTTGTTGATCGTTCTACCGTCCCAGTACGGATTATCGAGTACCGAGAAGAATGAACACCAAACGCTCAAAAAGTGCCCTTGAAGCGGCGAATTCACCGATTTGATGATATCGAGCCCAGTTGAACCCCACGTGGAATGATTGTGAATACCTCAACGCGGACAGACAGCCCCAAAGATCACTACCTGATCCTTCATCAGAAGGGATCGGTATGGCAGGGCTTGCTGGCTTT
>JACNKP010000019.1 GCA_014381985.1 SAR92 clade bacterium | reverse complement strand
TCCTACTTTCTTCCATGACTTTGAGCGCGCAGTCCAGGCTCGCGTCAACGGCTTTGTGCCACTAGAGTTCGATGCAGCTGCACTCCTAGCTACCAGAGGTGTGTCTGAGGGACCTAGAGGATTTTATTGGGCTAGTGACCAGCGATTAAAAGCCGCCTCTTATACTAAGTACTCGGTGGAGCACTTAAAAAGTTTTTTTGTGGCGATAGGAGCCCGAGTAATGCTGATTCAGGCGGAGAATAGTGCATTCTCCCCAGACCGGCAGCAGAGTGAACTCTTTGAGTGGATTCCTCAGATGCAAATTCTAAAAATGCCCGGCTCCCATCACCTTCATCTTGAGGCACAAGCCGAAGACGTAGCAGCAAAGGCACAAGCCTTTCTAAATTAGAAAGGCTTTTATAGGTACTTTGCGGTTTGCTGCAAGGAAATTTACTGGTTCCCTAATAACGAGAAGAACTCGGTTCGAGTCGCCTGACTACTTCGGAAGGTGCCCAACATGGCTGAGGTCTTCATTGAAGAATTCTGTTTTTCCACACCACGCATCATCATGCACATGTGTTTGGCCTCAATAATAACCCCTACACCCTGTGCATTTGTTACTTCTTGAATGGTCGAAGCGATTTGCTGGGCGAGGGTTTCTTGGATTTGCAGACGTCGTGAAAACATATCGACCACTCTGGCAACCTTGGATAGCCCAAGAACTTTTCCGCTGGGAATGTAGGCTACATGACATTTACCGATGAACGGCAGCATGTGATGTTCGCACAGTGAATATAGTTCGATATCCTTCACCATGACCATTTCCTCGGAATCCGAAGGAAAGAGAGCATTATTGATCACTTCGTCTAGGTCCATATCGTACCCGCTGGTAAGATAAGCAAAGGCTTTTGCCGCTCGAGCGGGCGTATCCAACAGACCAGGACGGTTAAGATCTTCACCGGTGCTTTGGATGATTTTAGCAAAATGATTATTCATGTATTATTTCCAGCTAAACAAGTTAATGGTGGTTTATTACAGTATTAATATTGTAACAAAATAAACACTAAGACACCGTTCAAGGGTAAAATATTATTTTATCGGAGGTGCCATGACGAAAAATTCTGACCCCTATAAACCGACAAATCAGCCAAATACTGAAAGTCTTAACGTCGCTCAGTTATTAGGCGAGGGTGAAGCTATGTTTATTGAGCATAATCTTTATTTCGGTCATGGAACCGACAGTGCTTGGGACGAGGCAGTTTCAATATTATCTTATGTCCTCGCGTTCCCGCCTAATGCTGACCGCTCACTTCTCACCAATGTACTTACGGCGCAGCAACTCGAACAGATTAGGTCTTTGTTTCGACGGAGAGTGGACGAACGGATGCCTGCTCCTTACATAACCGGGCAAGCTTGGTTTTGTGGTTTACCCTTTATGGTCGATCAACGGGTTCTGATCCCTAGGTCACCTATAGCTGCTCTAATAACTAATTATTTTGAACCCTGGCTTCAGAGCAGCCCTAAGCGAATATTGGATCTGTGTGCTGGTGGTGGCTGTATTGGTATTAGCTGTGCGTATGGGTTTGATGAGGCCGAAGTGGTTTTGAGCGATATATCTGCGGATGCAATCGCCGTAGCCAATATTAATATTGATAACCATAAGTTGGGAGAGAGGGTAGTCGCTATTCAATCTGACTTATTTGATGGACTCAAGGGGCGAGATTTTGATCTTATCATCAGTAATCCCCCTTATGTCGACCAAGCTGATTTAGATAGTATGCCTGAGGAGTTTCACCACGAGCCAGAACAGGCATTGGCGTCTGGTTGCGACGGATTGGACTTTACTCGTAGATTACTGCAGCAGGCACACGAATACCTGAGTGAGGACGGACTGCTGATAGTTGAGGTCGGAAATTCTGGTGAGGCACTTGAGCAGGCGTTTCCGGCTGTACCCTTTATGTGGTTTGAATTCGCTGAGGGCGATAGCGGCGTTTTTATGCTCACGCAAGCCCAGCTCGCTGAGCACCGCGAAATGTTCGCGTAAAGAGGGTATAATTCCCCGTCTTTCAGCATGGTTTTTAAGAAAATAGGGTTAGCAATAAATATGTCAGGTAATTCAATAGGAAAGCTTTTTACCGTTACCAGCTTTGGTGAGAGTCACGGGCCGGCAATTGGTTGTATCGTCGACGGATGCCCTCCTGGGCTAGAGATTTCTGCGGCTGATTTGCAGCCTGATTTGAACCGCCGAAAGCCCGGGCAGTCCAGATATACCACTCAGCGGCGAGAGGATGATGAAGTTAAAATACTGTCTGGTGTTTTTGAGGGTAAAACAACGGGTTCGTCTATTGGAATGTTGATTGAAAATCAAGATCAAAAATCAAAAGATTACAGCAAAATAAAAGACCTATTTAGACCCTCTCATGCAGACTACACCTATCATCAAAAATACGGCGACAGAGACTACCGTGGGGGCGGACGGAGTTCTGCGCGTGAGACGGCAATGCGCGTCGCGGCTGGAGCTATCGCCAAAAAGTATCTTCATGAAGTAGCCGGGATTTCTATTTATGGTTATGTTTCTCAGTTAGGCCCGATAGTTCCTGAGCGTTTTGTGAAAGATGAAATTGAATCTAATCCATTCTTTTTTCCCGATCCTGATAAGATTGAGGCGCTTGAGGCCTATATGCAGGCGCTATCAAAGGAAGGAAACTCTATTGGCGCTAAGGTGACGGTGGTTGCTGATAATATGCCTGTTGGTCTCGGCGAGCCAGTATTTGATCGGCTCGATGCTGATATCGCTCATGGTCTGATGGGTATTAATGCGGTTAAGGGCGTAGAAATTGGCTCTGGCTTTGAGTCAGTAAGCCAAAAAGGTACAGAACATCGTGATGAACTTTCACCTGCGGGGTTTTTATCAAACAACTCTGGAGGTGTATTGGGTGGAATATCGTCGGGACAGTCTATTTTGGCCCATTTGGCGCTAAAGCCGACGTCAAGTATTCGTATTCCTGGGCAATCAATAGACAAGTTTGGTAACGAAGTCGAGGTGGTGACTACAGGCCGACATGACCCCTGTGTTGGGATCCGCGCTGTGCCTATCGCTGAGGCAATGTTGGCTCTAACGCTAATGGATCACTTTCTTCGGCACAGAGCGCAGAATGCTTCTGTAGACAGTGGATTGAAACCAATATAGTTAGGGCTGCTGATTTATAAGGGCAATGAAGGCCTTGGCTGAATTCGATAGCGTTCTTTTTGTGTGGTGGATATAGCCAAGTTCCCGCTGTATGTGGCAGTCAGGAATTGACATTACATGCAGATCTTTGATGAGTGTCTCAGGGAGTACGCTCCATCCGAGTCCCACTTCTACCATGGTACTGATGGTCTCTAGATAATTAGTCGACATTGGCGATTTTAGTCGGATATCTTCTGCTTGGAATAGATTTTGAACAATACGTCCCGTGTAGGTGTTCAGCCCCGGTAAGATCACAGGGTAATGTGCTAGGTGTGTGAGTCTCGGTGATGGCACCTCACTTAGAGGGTGATCTTGGGCGCAAACAAACCTTAATCGGTCGTCCCATATTTTCCTGTGAGCGATATTATTATGTTGCTCTAGTGCTAATGTGATGACAGCGAGCTCTGAATGTCCGTGTAACACTTGCTCATAAGCTTTCTCTGAGTCCATAAATTCAATATCTAAGGCTACATCTGGGTGGTCCTGTGCGTAGGTCCTAAGAATTGGGGGCAAGCGGTGCAGTCCTAGGTGGTGGCTTATTGCTAGCCGCAGGATTCCTGACGTGCTTCCTGAGAGGTCATTAATAGCCTGTATGGCATTTTGGTACTCTTGAACCATGTGCTTGGCTCGGGGTAATAGCTCTGCGCCTGCTGGGGTGACGGACACCTGACGCGCGATCCGATCAAACAGTTTCTGCCCCATCGTACTCTCCAAAAGTGCAATGCGTTTACTTATCGTGGACTGAGTGACGTGCAGTATTTCGGCAGCGCTAGAGAATGATTTTGTCTCGGCGACAGTAATAAACGCGTTTAGGTTATGCTTGTCCATGGGTACCTTTAGGTAGTTATTCTATTTAGGAATGGCATGAATGAAAATTATGAATTTATTTCATGCTAAAGCAAAGCTATACTGAGAGCAACACTAAATTAGGAGCGTTTCCGATGGCGGCGAGAACACTGTATGACAAGCTTTGGGATTCACATCTGGTTAATGAGAATGATGACGGATCTTCATTGCTCTATATTGACCGGCACGTACTGCATGAGGTCACATCACCCCAGGCATTTGAGGGCTTGCGCATTGCGGGCAGAGGACCTTGGCGGCTTGATACCAACATAGCGACACCTGATCATAATATTTCCACCGACCGATCCGAGCGTGAGGCGGGGGTTTCTGGAATTCCGGATGAGATCTCACGGATTCAGGTTCAGACGTTAGATGACAATTGTGATCATTTTGGTATCAAAGAATTCAAGATGAATGAAATGGGTCAGGGCATTGTCCATGTAATGGGACCTGAGCTTGGAGCGACTATGCCCGGCATGACAGTGGTTTGTGGCGATTCTCATACGGCGACACATGGGGCTTTAGCCTGTCTGGCACATGGTATAGGTACTTCTGAGGTTGAGCATGTCCTGGCAACTCAGTGCCTGGTCTCCAAGAAGATGAAAAATATGCGAGTCAGCGTCGACGGTGCGGTAGGTCTCGGTGTGACTCCAAAAGATGTCGTTCTGGCTATTATTGGCAAGATAGGTACCGCCGGGGGTAGTGGTCATGCAATAGAGTTTTCAGGTTCAGTATTTAGGGATATGTCAGTGGAAGGACGCATGACTGTCTGTAATATGGCTATTGAGGCTGGAGCCCGCGTAGGTATGGTGGCGGTCGATGATAAAACCATCTCATACTGTAAAGGCCGGCAATTCGTCCCGAAGGGAGATCTCTGGCATCAGGCGGTGAAATACTGGCAGACCCTAGTGAGTGATGATAGTGCTTTTTTCGATATCGAGGTTGAGTTACATGCCGACGATATTGTCCCCCAAGTGACCTGGGGCACTTCGCCAGAGATGGTCGCGCCTGTTACAGCATTGGTACCGCGACCTGAGGATCAAGTAAATAAGGAACGCCGTAAGGGCGTTGAGCGGGCGTTAGAGTATATGGGCTTAGAGGGTGGAACACCTATTGCATCTATCGCTGTCGATCGAGTTTTTATTGGCTCCTGCACCAACTCACGGATCGAGGATATGCGCGAAGCGGCACAAGTGGCGAAGGGCAGGCAAGTGGCTAGTTCGATCAAGCAAGTGCTTATAGTGCCGGGGTCTCAGATGGTGAAGGCCCAGGCCGAAGCAGAGGGTTTAGATAAGATATTCATTGCAGCTGGTATGGAATGGCGTGAGCCTGGCTGTTCCATGTGTTTGGCTATGAATGCTGATAAATTAGGGGATGGCGAACACTGTGCATCAACTTCCAATAGAAACTTTGAGGGCCGTCAAGGTAAAGGAGGGCGAACTCACCTAATGAGTCCTGCTATGGCCGCTGCAGCCGCTGTTGCCGGTCATATAGTTGACGTTAGGCATTTTCTAAGCGAGTCGACGACGGGAGTTAATCTATGAAGGCATTTACACAGCATCGCGGTTTGGTAGGCCCTATGGATCGAGCCAATGTCGATACCGATATGATTATCCCTAAGCAGTTTCTTAAGTCGATTAAACGCAGTGGCTTTGGCCAAAATTTATTCGATGAGTTGCGATATTTAGATCATGGAGAGCCTGGGCAAGATTGCACTGACAGGCCCCTAAATCTTGATTTCGCGCTCAATAAGCCGCGCTATCACGGTGCTTCAATATTGCTTGCGCGTAAAAACTTCGGCTGCGGCTCTAGTCGAGAGCATGCGCCATGGGCATTAGAAGATTATGGCTTTAACGTCGTAATAGCGCCAAGTTATGCCGATATTTTCTATAATAACTGCTTTAAAAATGGCGTATTGCCTGTCATCTTGACCGAGGATGAGGTCGACATTCTATTCTTAGAGTTAGAGGCTACTGAAGGCTATGAGTTATATGTTAACTTGGCTAGCCAGACGGTAACCAGCGATTCAGGGCAGGTTTTTAACTTTTCTCTAGATCAGTTTCGTAAGCAATGCTTATTAACGGGTCTCGACGAGATTGGCCTAACGCTCATTCAGGCCGATAAAATTAGGCAGTATGAGGTTGAGCGCGAAAAGGCTCACCCTTGGGTTTATGGAGCAATCAAGTAGTCAAGCTTGCCTTATAGTAGAAGGTTGTGGTTCGGATTTTATTTTTTAGAGTAGGTTGAAGTAATGAAAAAGACAGGTTTTGTAGGTTGGCGAGGTATGGTTGGTTCCGTTTTGATGGAGCGAATGAAAGCCGAGCTCGATTTCCGAGATATTGATCCGGTATTCTTCACTACGTCCCAAGTGGGTCAAATCGGCCCTGACGTAGGGAGTGGAGCTGCAACATTAGAGGATGCCTTTGATCTTGATGCGCTTTTTAGAATGGATATTATCCTGACCTGCCAAGGTGGTGGATATACCTCAAAGGTATATCCCCAGCTACGTAATCGAGGCTGGACGGGTTATTGGATAGATGCAGCCTCTACACTACGAATGGAAAGTAACTCTCTGATTGTACTCGACCCGGTAAACAGCGCTGTTATCAAGCGCGGCTTAGCGAATGGTATTAAAGATTTCACTGGTGGTAACTGCACAGTTAGTTTGATGTTAATGGGGCTGGGAGGGCTTTTCAACGAAGGTCTAGTTGAGTGGGCATCATCCATGACCTATCAAGCTGCCTCGGGCGCTGGGGCCCAGAATATGCGTGAACTTATCTCGCAGATGGGCTCTATTGACTCAGCAGTAAGTGCTCAGTTAAGAGACCCATCCTCAGCAATCCTAGATATTGATCGCGGAGTAACGAACATTTTGCGAAGTGGGAGCTTTCCCGTCGACAACTGGGGCTACCCGCTAGCAGGCAGTCTGCTTCCGTATATAGATACGGAGCTAGCTAACGGTCAGAGTCGTGAAGAATGGAAAAATCAAGCAGAGACGAATAAGATTCTTGCGAGGGAATCAAGTCCGATTCCTCTTGATGGGCTCTGCGTTAGAGTTGGATCAATGCGTTGCCATAGTCAGGCTTTAACACTAAAACTGACCGGTGATATACCTATGGATGAAATTGAATCTATGCTCGGTGATGCTAACCCCTGGGCAACAGTAGTGGCGAATCATAAAGAGCCATCATTGCAGTTTTTAACACCGGCCGCCGTGACTGGCACTATGGATATACCAGTTGGTCGATTGAGGAAGATGAACATGGGGCCAGAATACCTGTCAGCCTTTACCGTGGGTGACCAACTACTCTGGGGTGCTGCTGAACCACTGCGGCGAATGCTACGCATCCTGATTAACTAAGATGTTTAAGATGGACTAAGTACGGTTTTCAACGCTTTTTAAGCTCGTTCCTACGATAACAACTCCAGCATTAAGAAACGCAGGGAAGGGATGTCTTTTTCGTGGATTATGTCGCGTAAACTTTGTTATGATCACTCTAGTATTGCAGGTGTTTTCAATAGGGAAGTTTTTATGGTGACCCACAAAGTCAAGTTCGCGATTACTCTGCTTATTGGGTTTTTTGCGCTGGTTGTTACTAGCGTGTCTGTGGTCGCAGTTCCTGTTAAAGCTGGTTTGGAGTCGTCTTCTAAGAGCTACCTGGCTCCTGTTCTCGGCGCTTATGAGTACAAAGTCACTAATGGTGACACTCTTTGGAATTTAGCTGAGCGAATAGTCGTTAATGGCATTACAGTCTGGCAAACGATGGACGCTATTTATATTGGGAACCCATCAGCTTTCCTGTCAGGGGATGCGGGTAAGATCATCGTTCAATCTATTGTTAGATTACCTACCTTTTACGATGTTAGCATTCAAACTGGAGACTTTGTTTCTGAAACTATAGGTCTTAAAAGAAATGCTGAGATACTGGGGTCTCAGATGACTGAGTTATCTGAGACAGGAGCGGCTGCTGAGGAGGCCAGTTCTAGCGCTGACCTTGGTCATTACCTTGTAGCCAGGGGCGATACGCTGTGGAAACTATCCGAAAGAGTAAGACCCGAGGGAGCCACTGTTTGGCAGACGATGGATGCCATATTCATTGGTAATCCACTTTCCTTTTTGTATGACGATGCCAGTAAAATAATTATCAATACCGTTATTAAGCTGCCAACCTCTGAGCAGGCGAGTATTCAATCTGGACGTTTCGTGTCAGACGGGCTAAAGCGCACTGTATACATTGAAAAGACTGCCGTTGGGTCCGACATAATCACTGGGGCTGAGAGAGGCGATGACTTGCCGGTAGTTGTCGTTAGTCCCTCAACTGAAACACTAACAGTGCCAGAGAGCGTTGTTCAGGACACTTATAGCTATGCGCTAAACAAACATCCAGCCAACTCGGGAGAGTTGCAGCTAATCCCCTATCGGGATGAGGCTGATGTTATGAGTCTTGTGAGAATTAATAGTGTCGATTCCTTAGAGCGGGATCGATTGATGGAGGTAACCCAAGTTGAGCTGGAAAATGAGGCGTTGCGCGAAGAGGTATTGGTGTTGACGACGAAATTACAGGCGTTAACGCAGCCTGTGAGGCCAGAGGCCGATATGATCGAGCTTCCTCCAGAGAAAGCACAGGCTAATAGATCAAATGTAGCGATAGCTTGGATCGAGAACCAGCCTTGGTATATTGCGTCGTTACTTGCGGTATTGGCCACTGTGCTAGGGCTTTTTGCCCATAAGTCAATCCGCCGCGAGGTTCCTGCTAGCGATTCTACCTTAGCAGACATCTATGAGGAACCTATGCAATCTCAGCTGGAGGTAACTGAGATCGTATTTGATGAAACTGACGGCGATATCTTTGCGGGGCCAGACGATGATGTTAATCTGGGTGGATTCGATCTAATGGTTGACCCAATTTCTGAAGCAGAGGTGCACCTGTCTCTAGGCCAGTTTAAAGAGGCCTTGGATATTCTTGAGGGCGCGCGGAGTAATGACTCTGATGATATGAGTAGCCGGCTTAAACTTTTGGAAATCTATCTCAGTGAGGACTTGACTGAGCCCTTAGTTGCGCTGCATGAGGAAATTAATTCTTCAGAGGATAAGCTTGCTATCAAGAAGGCGGAGCTTATTTTGACATCGAGATTACAGCAGGGGCAGAGCATCTTGGAGGTCGCAGAGCAGCCCCCATTGTCTGATGCAGATATGGACGTTAACATTGCCCTTGAGGATTTTCCAGAGATCGATGGAAACTTTGATAGCGAGGTTCTCGAAAGTATGAATACTCTTGAGCAGAGTCAGACTACCGACTTATCAGATATGGAATATTTGGATGAATTCCAAGATATTAACCCAGTCGATATAAAGTTAGATTTAGCCGCTACCTACGCTGACTTGGGCGATAAACAAGGGGCTCACGCTATTCTTAATGAAATTATAGCTGAGGCGAGCAAGGCTGATAAATCCAGAGCTCAAGCTATTCTTGATCAATTAGACTTATAACCATTCAATTAATAACAAGGTTGACGCAGTGCAGACGTCCGACTGGAATTATATTCCAAATTGCCGTATTCCAGAGGGTGAAAATCTCCCGACTGGTGTAATCCGCTACGCTGCCATTGTTAGTTACGATGGAGCTGATTTTTGTGGGTTTCAGCGGCAAAAGCACAGCCCTTCCGTTCAGGCTGTTTTGGAGAAAGCCTTATCTTATGTTGCCAATGAGCCAGTTATAGTTGGTTGTGCGGGAAGAACTGACACAGCGGTTCATGCCAGCTATCAGGTTGTACACTTTGATTGCACGGCTGTAAGAGATGGTCGCAATTGGGTTATGGGTGCAAATAGCAAATTACCTGATACTGTGGCTTTGGTGTGGGCTGGACAGGTGAATCCCGATTTTCATGCTAGGTTCAGTGCTCTTTCACGTACTTATCGCTACGTTATGGTTGCGCAGGAGAGTCGCCCCGCGATTCTGTCGACCGGTGTGACTTGGATTAAGTATCCTCTGAGAGGAGATTTGATGAAGGGCGCTTGCCAATTCCTGCTTGGGGAGCAAGATTTCTCAGCATTTCGAGGTGCTGGCTGTCAATCTATCTCACCCTTTCGGCATGTCGAACAAGCCTCCGTCTATGAGAGTTCCAATCTACTAGTTTTTGAAATCACAGCCAACGCGTTTGTCTTACACATGGTTCGTAATATCGTTGGTTCCCTGATGGAAGTCGGTCTCTCTCGTCGGCCTGCAGATTGGATCAAAGAGCTACTTGATGGCCGCGATAGGTGTAAAAGTGCCGCTACTGCCGCACCCAATGGGCTTTATCTAGTTGATGTTACTTATCCTGAAGCTTGTGAGATTCCTTCTTTCCCTAAGGGGCCAGTATTTTTGCCCGAATTGATACATGGAAAGGGTTAAGTAGATGGCTGTAAAGGTAAAAATATGTGGTATCACTAGCTCTGAGCAGGCGCTGTTGGCCCAAGATGCTGGGGCGGACGCGCTAGGCTTGGTCATATACCAAGGTAGTAGTCGTTGTGTTGATATCGAACGTGCGATAGAGATCCGCGGGGCTATCCGTCCAGGCGTGCTCTGTGTGGTATTACTGGTGAACGCCAACACCAATTTTGTCCAGCAGGTAATTAGCAGTGTCAAACCAGATTTAATACAGTTTCATGGCGATGAAACAGCGGGATTTTGCAGGCAATTTAATTTTCCCTATATTAGAGCGATACGTATGCGAGATGACCTGAATATCAGTGAAGAAATCGACCAATATTCAGACAGTAACTGGCTTCTTTTTGACGCCTGGCATGCTAATGCATATGGCGGCACGGGTAAGCGGTTTAACTGGGATCGCCTGCCTCTTGTCCGTGATTACCCGCTCATACTCGCTGGGGGGCTAACGCCAGACAATGTCGTCGAAGCCATTCAGGCAGTGTCGCCCGATATGGTCGACGTGAGTGGGGGAGTGGAAAGTGAGCCGGGTGTCAAAGATGAGTCTAAGCTTCGTCTTTTTATTGATCGGGTTAAATCTTGCTGATAACTCTAGTTAGGTTTAGCCATCTTCGCTATAGCGTCATCACATTTAGGCGAATATTTGTCCGGACATTCTATGGGTGACCGGATTGTCATGTTAGAATACGAACTAAGAAAAACTACATGTCTCTCTCTTGCTGCCGTTGGCCGCTCGAAAAAGGAAGTTTATGAACTGGCTTAATCGTATTCGCCCCAAGGGCCCCGCAGCGGCTAAAACTGAGCGAGTTAACTCGGTACCTGAGGGCCTCTGGAAAAAATGTCCTAAATGTGCCTCTCCTTTATACCGTCCTGAGCTCGAACGTAATTTGGATGTTTGCCCAAAGTGTACCCATCATATGCGGATTGGCGCTCGGCGCCGTCTTGATATTTTTTTGGACGCCGAAGGTAGGCAGGAATTGGAACCTGAGCTTGAGGCGTTAGATCGGTTGAAGTTTAGAGACGTCAAGAAATATAAAGATCGCTTATCGGATGCGCGAAAAAAGACCGGTGAGAAGGATGCGCTAATCGCGATGAGTGGGACTCTCAAGGGGATTCCAGTGGTTGCTTGCGCTTTTGAGTTTGCGTTTCATGGTGGCTCAATGGGCTATGCCGTCGGTGAAAAGTTTACTCGAGCGGCTAATCTAGCACTTGAACAGCGTAAACCACTTATCTGCTTTTCGGCGACGGGTGGGGCTCGAATGCAAGAAGCGTTGATTTCGTTGATGCAAATGGCGAAAACTAGTGCGATTTTAGAAAGACTAAGATTAGCTGGTGTACCCTATGTCTCATTCATGACCGATCCAGTTTACGGTGGTGTTTCGGCCAGCTTGGCGATGCTAGGCGATTTAAATGTCGCTGAGCCTGGTGCTAGGGCAGGGTTTGCGGGACCTAATGTCATTGAAGATACTATTCGTCAGAAATTGCCGAAAGGGTTTCAGCGTAGTGAGTTTTTATTAGAACATGGCCATATCGATATGATTCTGAGTCGAAGCGAGATCCGAGATAGACTGGCAAGTGCGTTATCTAAATTCATGAATCTCTCAGAGACTAATAATGCCTAATCGCTCCCTCAGTGAGTGGTTGACTATTTTAGAGGCTAGGCATCCTAGTGAGATCGATCTAGGTTTGGAAAGAGTTTCCGAAGTATGGGGTAGGCTCAATGTCAGACGAGAGACCCCTCAAAGTGAAATCAGACCAACTGTTGTTACCGTTGCGGGAACCAATGGAAAGGGTTCTTGTATAGCGGCTATGCAAGCGATTTTACTGGCCCACGACTATTCTGTGGGTGTTTTCACGTCCCCACATTTTTTAAAGTATAACGAGAGAATCTGTATTGCTGGAGTTTCAGTGTCAGATGAGAGCATAGTAGATGCTTTTGTTGCCATCGAGTCGGTTAGGGGAGATGTTTCGCTTACCTATTTTGAATTTAACACTCTTGCCGCTTTAGTTATATTTGGGGAGCATGAACTCGATATTGTCTTGTTAGAGGTAGGACTCGGTGGGCGCTTGGATGCCATTAACATCATTGACTCAGACGTTGCTGTCGTGACGAGCATAGATCTTGATCACCAAGATTGGCTTGGTAATACTAGAGGAGAGATCGCGGCAGAGAAACTGGGTATCTCAAGAGCTAAAAAGCCCTTGATTATTGGTGAGCAAAACCCTCCGGAGGGCTTTGACCAATTGGTGCTAAAAACAGGCGCTACTGCGTTGATGATAGGTCGCGATTTTTCCATTACTAACAATACTACAGGAAGTCATTTTACATCGCTGGTTCAGGGGTCAGGGGTGCAGTCATCATTTCCTGATATTGAAGTGAGGGGATTGCTGCCTCAAAATAAGATTCTGGCGATTCAGGCATTGATCAGTGCCGGCGTGCAATTAGAAGCCGAAAAGGTCACTGAATCATTAAACAACGTGTCACTAATGGGGCGACAGCAGAGCCTTGTATTTAAGGGCGTTAATGTGTTGCTGGATGTGGCGCACAACCCCGCTGCAGCATCAGTTTTAGAGCGAAATATACCGATCATTAAAGGTAAAACCTATGCGGTAGCGTCAGTGTTGGCGGACAAGGATTGGGCTGGAATGATCAGTCAAGTTGGCGGGAGGCTGGATGAAGTCCTGGTAGCTAAAATAAGTGATAATGCACGGGCTAGTTCTGCTCAATCGATGCTTGATATGGTATATAATGCCGGGCTTAAGGGCTATCGCTGCGATTCAATTGAGTCTGCTTTCTTGAAAGTAATTGCGGAGGCTAGTGCAGACGACCAAGTAGTCGTCTTTGGCTCATTTCATACTGTTTCGTCAGTATTGAATATTATTTCAAAAGAGGCTTGATGTGAGTGAAGGTTTAGCGAAGCGAGTAGCAGGCACCCTGGTACTGGGGGTCATTGGTTTAATAGTGCTACCTCTTTTGATTGACTTTACTGACCCAAATAAAGTTGACCGTACAACTAAAATTCCAGCAGCACCCTCAATTGAAGCGGTTTCTCTCGAGCGCGCGAAGCGCCCTGAAAGCGTCAATGCCGACTTTAATGTCAAGAAGTCGTTGCCGGTGGTTACGAATGATGGCGATGACTTCGGGTTAACTGATAAGGGGCTTCCGCAAGCCTGGAGTGTCCAGGTGGGTAGTTTTACCGAAGAGCCAAAGGCAAAAAAATTATTGAAAAAGCTTGCTGATCAAGGCTATAAGGCTTTTATTGAGCGAGCTGTGATTACTGGTGAAAATCATTATCGCGTTGTGGTTGGGCCAAAAATTGATTGGCGACGTGCTAAGGCCGCCAGTCAAGCAATAGATCGTATATTTGAGACAAAATCTATCATTTTGAAATACGAAACCTAGCTACTAGCAGACCTTAGGAAAGGTATTATGGATATAGCGGCAGTAGATATAGTAATTGTTGCAATTATCACAATTTCAGGGATGATCAGCCTTATTCGGGGTTTTGTTAAGGAAGCAATGTCGTTGGTGATTTGGCTGGCAGCATTTGTCGTCGCTATGGCATTCAGTGAGCTAGTTGGAGAGTTGTTAGTAAACGTTATTGCTCTAGCGTCAATGCGACAGCTAGCAGCCTGGGCCTCTCTTTTCGTTGGCACGTTATTAGTCGGTGCTATAGTCAACTTTTTACTGGGCAAGTTGGTAAGCTCAACTGGATTGAGTGGCACTGATAGAACCTTAGGGCTCGTATTTGGGGTTTTTAGAGGTATGCTAATTATTTTAGCGTTGGTGGTAATGCTTCCTAAAGCGTTACCAGTGGATCAAGATTTGTGGTGGACGTCGTCAGAGCTTATCCCAGTGTTTATGTTGTTTAAGGACGCTGGAATAGAAGCTGCGATAGCCATTAAAGACTTCTTAATAGGCTGGGTTTAATCATGTGTGGTGTTGTTGGCATTTCGGGTAAGTCTAGTGTAAATCTGCGGCTGTATGACGCATTGACGATGTTACAACATCGAGGTCAAGATGCGGCAGGTATTGTCACCGAATCTGGTGGGGAACTCCATCAATGTAAGGGCGAGGGTTTGGCCCGTGATGTATTCCGTCGCAGTCATATGATGAGATTAGTGGGTGATGTTGGTATAGGGCATGTACGCTACCCAACAGCAGGAAGTTCTGGGCCCGCGCTTGCTCAACCACTTTACGTCAATTCGCCTTATGGTATTTTTGTGGCTCACAACGGTAATCTTACTAACGCCGATGAATTGCGCCAACAGGTTTTTCGTGATGATTTGCGGCATTTAAATACCGACTCTGATTCAGAGGTCCTTCTCAACATCTTTGCCCACGAATTGCAGGCGCAGGGCAAACTTGCACCTTCTAGCGACGATATTTTTGCTGCGGTGTCGGGCGTCCACGAGCGATGCAAGGGTGCCTATGCAGTTGTAGGCTTGATCGCCAATTACGGAATGTTTGCGTTTCGTGACCGGTTCGGAATTCGTCCACTATGTTTTGGTAAACGAGAAACAGCTAAGGGTACTGAATATGCTGTGGTTTCTGAATCAGTCGTTCTCGACAGTCTGGGTTTTGAGTTAATTAGAGATCTTCAACCTGGTGAAGCTCTCTTTGTGGACGAATTAGGGGTACTTCATCTTCACCAGTGTGCAAAAGAGCATCAATTGATGCCGTGCATATTTGAGCATGTCTATTTTGCACGACCGGATTCACTGATCGACGATATTTCTGTTTATAAATGCAGATTACGGATGGGTGAGTATCTTGCTGATAAGTTAATTCGACTTAAACCTGACCACGGTATTGATGTTGTTATCCCTATACCAGACACAAGCCGTGTTTCGGCTCAAGCGCTGGCTGAACGATTAGGGGTCAAGTTACGCGAAGGTTTCATGAAAAATCGGTATATTGGTCGAACTTTTATTATGCCCGGACAGACCGAACGTAAAAAATCGGTAAGACAAAAACTGAATGCAGTGAAGTTAGAATTTGCAGGAAAGAATGTACTTTTGGTAGATGATTCTATTGTTCGTGGTACGACCTCTCAAGAGATTATCCAGATGGCAAGGGAGGCAGGAGCAAGCAAGGTATTTATGGCCTCGGCTGCCCCTGGGGTGCGCTATCCGAACGTTTACGGCATAGATATGCCGTCTGCATCTGAGCTTATTGCGCACAACAGGACTGACCAAGAGGTGGGCGATTTAATTGGAGCAGATTGGTTGATTTATCAGGACTTGGAAGATCTAGTAGCCTCTGCAAAGGAAGGTAATGACACCATAACTCGCTTTGAATGCTCAGTATTCGATGGTCATTATGTCACGGGTGACGTAGACGCTCAGTATCTCGCGAGGCTGGATTCTCAGCGTAACGATTCGGCTAAGAAGGGTGGTGATCCATCCGCAGCTGAGAAAACAAGTCAAGTGATAGGCATACACAATAACACTGCAGACTAATCTTTAGGTTCACGATCTAATAGGCTCTGGCCACCATAAAATAATCGAGTTATATTTAACTGTATTTAAACGCAAGGATACTATCGATGTTATCGAGTCTTTTTGGGCGTAAAAGCGTTCCCCTCGCTGATTGCTTGCCTGGCCGCAAAGAGGCCATCGTTATTTCCGATGTTCACTTGATCACAGGGCAGCCCCTAAAACCACCGTTCGCTGAGCACTTAGAAGCAGTAATCTTTGCTATGGGCTGCTTTTGGGGCGCAGAACGTCGCTTTTGGGAGCAAGAGGGTGTGATCTCTACCGCAGTGGGCTACGCAGGAGGTGCCACGCCTAACCCAACCTATGAAGAAACCTGTACAGGGCTGACAGGGCATACTGAAGTAGTGCTGGTTGTTTTTGATCCAAGTTTAACTAACTTTAACGCGTTAATGACGGTCTTTTGGGAGTCTCATGATCCAACTCAAGGCATGAGACAAGGTAATGATATGGGCAGTCAGTATCGGTCTGCCATTTATTGCAGCGAAGCGCAGCTTAGCGAGGCTGAAACCTCAGCTTCTAACGTGCAACGTAAATTAACAGATTTAGGCTTCGGGCCCATTACGACTGAGATTAAGTTAGCCCCTGAATTCTTTTATGCTGAAGACTATCACCAGCAATATTTAGTCAAAAACCCGAGTGGTTACTGTGGTTTGAGAGGGACAGGAGTCTCTTGTCTGTAGCAGGCTGTTAAAGCTAACGATCAAGGTTCCACTGCATTACTAGTAAGCTCGTCAACAGCGCTTAGAGCCCTGCGAATACCTGCCGGGAGCTAGATGTTAGCTATTCTTTTACGTTCCGCTGCTGGGTCAGCTAGCGGTATGGCCGCTAGAAGCTCTTTTGTGTAGGCTTCCTTAGGGGCAGCCCATAAGGTCTCTGTATCACCCTGTTCGACAATAACACCACGGTTCATGATCACAACCCGGTCGGAGATGTACCGGACCACTGACAAGTCATGAGAGATAAACATCATTGTAAGGTTGTGTCGCTCTACCAGCTCCAGAATTAAATCTAATATTTGCGCTTGGATGGTCACATCCAATGCTGATACAGGCTCATCAGCAATAATAAACTCGGGCTTGGTAGCAATGGCTCGTCCTATGGCGATACGTTGGCGTTGGCCCCCAGAAAACTCATGAGGATACTTGCGCAGCTGGGCTTGTGATAAGCCAACATCATCCATAAGTTGCTTAACTTGGCTCGCAATCGTTGTCCATGTGGCTATACCATGATAGAGGAGCGGTTCTGACAGGGTTTCAAATACGGTCATTCGTGGATTAAGTGAGGCATAGGGATCTTGGAAGATCATTTGCATCTTCCTACGCCAAGGTACTAGCTGCTTTGCGGTTAAGCCTGTGAGCGTTTGACCGGAAAATTTAACTGAGCCTTCAGTGGTGGGCGCTAGCTGTAAAATTGACCGACCTAAGGTTGATTTTCCAGATCCAGACTCTCCAACTAAACCCAAAATCTCTCCGCGCGCGATTTCCAGACTGACGTCGTCCACAGCTTTTATATATCGATTTTCTTCGCTATTGTTGGTATTTAGCTGGTTTCTAAAATACGTTTTCAAATGAGTGACTTCAATCAAAATTTCATCACTTTTAGCACGATGCGGCAGAGTCTTAGCACCCTCCGGTATTGCAGCGAGCAGTTTCTTGGTGTATTCGTTCTGAGTCCTGTAAAATAAATCATCAGTGCCGCCAGTTTCACGAATAGTACCGTCGCACATGACGAGTACTTTATCTGCGATGCCTGCGACAACACCGAGGTCATGACTAATGAAAATAACCGCTACATTTCGTGTTTCTTGTAGCTTTTTTATTAGTCGAAGGATTTGTGCCTGAATGGTCACATCTAGTGCAGTAGTCGGTTCATCACAAATTAATAGTTTTGGCTCGGTAATCAACGCCATGGCTATCATTACCCTTTGTCTCATACCTCCTGAGAACTCATGGGGATAACAATCAAACCGCGCATGGGAATCAATGATTCCTACCTCATCGAGCAGGGCAACTGCGGTTCTCTTGGCTTCAACTCGTGTTTGTATCTGACTTCTATCCGGATGATAAATCAATGGCTCAATAAGTTGTTCACCAATCGTTAGAAAGGGATTTAGTGACGTCATCGGATCTTGAAAAATAACGGCTATATCATTGCAACGATGTTGTCTCATCTCAGAAGCAGAGCAGGCTAGTAGATCTTTTCCATCAAATAGGGCCGTACCACCTTCTATTCTGGCGGGGGGCTTTGGTAGAAGATCAAGCAGGCTGTAGCAGGTAACAGACTTACCTGACCCTGATTCTCCTACAATAGCCAGTGTTTCACCTCTATCGACTGAGAATGAAACATCGTCAACGGCTTTAACGACACCATTACGTGTGTGGAAATATACCTTTAAACCATTTACCTCGAGAATTGCCATTATATAAGTCCTGTTCTAATCCTTAGAGGTTCTAGGGTCAAGAGCATCGCGTAGACCATCACCTAGAAAATTGAGTGCAAACAGCGTTAACGACAGCGCTATACCAGGAAAAATAAGGAGCCAAGGAAATTCTTCCATGGTTTCGACCCCATAGTTAATCAGCAAGCCCCATGAGCTTTCCGGTGGTTGAATGCCTAGGCCTAAAAAGCTCAAAAAGGCTTCTAGCAGCATAACGCTCGGAATTGTCAGTGTGGTGTAGACAATCACGGGGCCAAGAGTATTGGGAATAATGTGGCGACGGATTATGGTCCATTGGGACAATCCTAGCGAATTTGCAGCTTCGACAAACTCCTGATTTCTTAGTGCCATAACTTGGCTACGCACAATCCTGGCCATTGTCAGCCATTCAACAGCTCCAATGGCAAGGAACAATAGGAGAATATTACGTCCAAACACCACCATTAACAGTATTATGAAAATCATAAAGGGTAGGGCGTAAAGTACATCGACAATTCGCATCATGATAGCGTCTAAACGCCCGCCAAAAAAACCTGCAATAGCACCCCAAAGAATGCCAATTACAAGAGCAACCGCGGTCGCAATGAAGCCAACCATCAATGATACTCGACCGCCGTACATGATTCGGGTGAGCATATCTCGTCCAAAAATATCGGTACCAAGCCAGTGCTGTAAAGACGGAGCAGTTGCTCCCATATTAAGATTCTGAGTTTCATAGCCATAGGGGGCTATCAGCGGTGTCAAAAGGGAGGTTGCGATCAGCATTATTAGAACCGCCAGTCCAAACAGTGCTAAACGATTTTTGCTGAGTTTGATCCAGGCATCTTTCCAAAGAGAAGTGCCATGATCTTCGATTGCATCAGCCATCAGTTCGTCCCCCTAATTTCCTGCCTGAGCTTGGGGTTCAACCAAATCGCCAGCATGTCTGATAACAGATTAAATAGTATAATAAGGGTCGATAGAAAGATGGTCATACCGAGTATTAACGTGTAGTCGCGGTTAAAAGCGGCCTGTACATAAAACCGGCCCAAACCAGGAATCTGAAATATAGTTTCTACAACAAATGAGCCAGCTAAAAGCCCGGCAAAAGCGGGACCTAAAAATGCAACAACAGGTATTAGTCCACCTCGTAGGGCGTGCTTTATAATAATTAAACGCTCACTCAAACCTTTTGCTCGGGCTGTTCTAATATAGTCTTGGGACAGCACTTCAAGCATTCCCCCTCTTGATAGTCGCGCAATATAAGCTGCATATCCAGTGCCCAACGTAATCGCGGGTAGAATTTTATCTCCGGGAATGTCGCCCCATCCGGATACTGGCAGCCAATCTAGATGGATACCAAAAATAAGAACTAACAGGGGGCCCAGCAGGAACGATGGCATGCATATGCCAATCATTGCTCCGGTCATCGGCAAATAGTCCTGCATAGTGTTAGGCCGCATTGCCGCGCCAACGCCTGCTGTTATCCCTACGCTCAAAGCAACTAGCATTGCATAAAAAGCGAGCTCCGCCGTGATCGGTAAACCCGCCGCGATAAGCTCATTAACCGTTCTTCCTGAGTACTTAAAAGAAGGTCCAAAGTCACCTTGAAGTACGTCCCCAAGATAGTTGAGATATTGCTGCCACACTGGTTGATTTAGATTGTATTGTTCTTCGAGCGCTTTGATGACTTCCGGTGGCACAGCTTTATCAGCCGAAAATGGACCGCCAGGTGCAGAATGTACCAGAAAGAAGGTGACTGTAATGACCATCAATAGCACAGGGATTGCTTGTAGCAGTCGGCTGATAGCAAATCGATACATTTTTAAATCCTTTTTATAATTATTCTTTATCTGGTTGCAAGTAGATATCTTTATAGGAGGCTGCATTCATAATGTTGGCATCAAAGTTTTTAACGGATGAGTCAACAAGCTGAACGCTGGTGTAGGTATATATCGGTATAATGGGCATCTCATTTAAAAGCATTGTCTCTGCCTGCTGAAACACCTCGAGCCGTTCTTTGTGTGATGACATAGAAGGTGCTACGTCAAGAATGAGACGATCATATTCTTCGTTGCACCAACCAGTGCGGTTGTTACCTCCACCGCATAAAAACAAATCAAGAAAGTTGTTCGGATCGACATAATCGCCGATCCATCCAGCCCGTGAAATTTCATACTCTCCGGCACTTTCGCTGTCTAAGTAAACCTTCCACTCTTGATTGAGCAGTCGGATGTCAATGTTCAGGTTCTTTTCCCACATCTCTTGCAGCGCAACCGCAACTTTTCGGTGGCCTTCGTTAGTGTTATACAGAATTTCAGTAGCGGGAAACCCTTTACCATCGGGATAGCCCGCTTCTGCGAGTAGACGCCTTGCTCCCTCCGGGTCAAATTTAAGATCACTTTTAGGATAATACCCCATGGTGCCTGGAGGTGTCATAGCGTAAGCAGGAATCTGCCCGCCCTTAGTTATGTTGTCAACGAGCCTTTGCCTGTCAACAGTCATTGCCAATGCGCGCCTTACCCGCGGATCTTGGAACTGCGGTTTTCTGACATTTAGACGGTAGTAATAAGTGCCAAGATAAGGCGCTATTTTAAGCTCAGGGTCGTTTGCTTCGCGATAAACACTAATTTTATCTGCGGGAAGACTGCTGGTCACGTGCAGCTGACCGGCTCTAAACATACGCTCCTCTGTTACGATGTTTTCGATGGGAATGAAAACGATTTCTTTGAGTGACACATTGTCCGCATCCCAATAATAAGGATTACTTTGCACCACAATGCGTCGATTGATTTTCCAATCAACAAGTTGAAAAGGGCCATTGCCCACTAAATTACCTTCATAAGTCCAACGTGTCCCGCGCTGGTCTGCCGTTCCAAATTTTTCTATAGTCGCTTGGTGCACTGGAAATAAACTGTAATGATCTAACAGTTGCAGGAAATAGGGCGTCGGGTAGTTCAGTGTGACTTGCAGTGTTCGGTCATCTAATGCTTTTACACCAACTTCATTAAAGTCAGAAATCTCACCTTCATAATACTGCTGTGCATTTTTAATAGGGAAAAGCATATAGGCATAGAGATTCCCCAGTGCGGGCTGAAGTGCTCTCCACCAAGACCAAACATAATCCTGTGCTACGTGCGGATCACCATTAGACCACCGTGCATTATCACGTAATGTAAATGTGTAGACTGTTCCATTTTCGGTAATATCCCAGGATTCCGCTACGCCTGGCATCGGCTCTAACGTTTTTCGATTTTTTAGGACTAACCCTTCCATTACAGCTGAAATTATATGATGCTCGGGGACACCAGTTGCGATTTGAGGATCTAAGCTTTGCGGCTCAGTACCGTTTCCCCAGTAAAGTGTTCCAGTTTTATTTCCCGAAGAGACATTGCTTTCATTGTTACCGCAGCCAGTCAGGCTAAAGAAAATAATTAATAGAAGGAGCGTCTTAATATTCGAACTTAAGGTTATAGATTGGGGTAGGGTGGAGTAGTTATCTGAACAAAAAATCATCGACAAACCCTTTAATAAATAAGCATAATTCCGTGTAAGGAACGCAGTGTAGTCAAGGCGGAGTCAGATGTGAAGTGGAATAAATTTGTTTTTTTTGATGCTCCTACCTACGTTTGACATTGCAGTTTGCAAAATATAAATTTAACGCTATAAACGGTTGCACTTGGCCGGGAAACCTCGGATAATTCCGCGCTAGCTTTAAGGGTGGCCCTCTTTGGTCCCCTCGCAACAGCCAACTGTGAACTCCGCCAGGCCCGGAAGGGAGCAACGGTAGCGGTGCCGCTGTGTGCCGAGGTGTGGCTATTGAGGGTCGCCACCATTAGTTCTTCCTGCTCAGCGTTTATCTGCCTATAATACGACTTTGTTTAGATATAGAAACTGTTATGAGCTATCAAGTCCTTGCCCGTAAGTGGCGCCCTAAATCATTTTCAGAGACAGCTGGCCAAGAGCACGTATTGCAGGCATTAATTAACGCCTTGGACAATGATCGCCTTCACCATGCCTATCTTTTCACGGGAACTCGGGGCGTCGGTAAAACTACTATCGCTCGCATTCTTTCTAAATGCCTTAACTGTGAGAAAGGAGTGTCTTCGGTTCCTTGTGGCGAATGTAGCAGTTGCAACGAGATTGATGAGGGTCGATTTATAGATTTAATTGAAGTGGATGCAGCGTCACGCACAGGGGTTGATGACATGCGCGACCTTCTAGATAACGTTCAATATTTACCCTCTCGTGGACGCTATAAAATCTACCTAATTGACGAAGTGCACATGCTGTCGAAGTCTAGCTTTGCGGCTCTGTTAAAAACACTTGAAGAGCCACCGCCTCACGTTAAATTCTTATTTGCGACTACAGACCCGCAAAAACTGCCGATCACGGTTCTGTCTCGCTGTTTACAGTTCAATTTAAAAAATCTTAGCCCTGCGCGTATCGCAGAACACCTCCAATTTGTTTTAGGTGAAGAGAAAGTGCCCTTTGATGAAGGTGGTGTGTGGGCTATAGGCCGGGCGGCTGATGGCAGCATGCGCGATGCCTTAAGTTTAACAGATCAAGCCATAGGCCATGGCGGGGGTCACATTAATGAGGTTGATGTCAGCGCCATGCTTGGTACTATTGAGCGTCGTTTCGTCGTCGATATATGTCAAGCCCTAGCGAGTCAAAGTGGTGCTACCCTACTGTCCTCAATCGCAAAAATGGCAGAGCAATCACCAGATTATGGGGCTGCCATGGGTGACATTCTGTCGGTCTGGCATCAGGTTGCTATATTGCAAACGGTTCCGGAAGCACTTGATAAAGGGCTTAGTCACTTTGCTGAGTTAGCCAGTTTGGCCGAAACGGTCTCTCGTGAAGACGTACAGTTGTTTTATCAGATATGCCTATTGGGCCGAAAAGACCTAAATTTGGCACCAGACCAACGGTCTGGTTTTGAAATGGCAATGTTGCGCGCGCTTGCCTTCAGGCCCGCCAGTAATGGACGGTCGACAGCCGTTAGTCCTGTAATCCCGGAGGTTGCCCCCCCTGTAAAAAAGTTTGATGCCGCTGAAGTACCGGTGGCCTCCAATCAGCCAGCGCAGCCTCTAACCACCAGCATTGCTGATGAAGTGTCAAAGATTGGACTGCAGGACATTCAAGATACTCCCGAACTGTCGATTATGGCTGAGTCTGAGCCTGAGGCTGTTGAGGAGGATAATATTCCGTCCCTGGCAACAAGAGTAGCCTCCGATTTGGCCGATAATATTGCACTTGATGAGTTTACTCCAGAGAACTGGGTCGATGTTCGTCGACAGTTAATCATAGGCGCATCATTAGGGGAGGTGGCTAGCCACTGCCTATACCTGTCACGACAAAATAATGAACTGACTTTCATGATCGACGATCAAGAAAATAGTCTTTATGACAGCGGACACCAATTGAGTTTGGCCGACGCACTAACCATGTATTTCGGTCAGGAAATCAAGGTGTTTATAAATTCTGGCTTGACTGAGGCTGAGACCCCCCGCGCTGTTGACCGGAGAGAGACTGCAGAGCGTCACGCGGAGGCCGTAGACATGCTAAATCAAGATCCTTCCGTACAGCGATTTAAACAACTTTTTGATGGGGTTCTTGATGAGCGCTCTGTCCAACCTATAGATTGAGGGCATTATGGATATCAATAATTTAATGAAGCAGGCTCAAGAGATGCAAGAGAAGATGGCCGAACTTCAAGCTCAGGCCGCTAAGGCCGAGGTTACCGGTGAGTCCGGTGCCGGCATGGTTCAAGTTATAATGACAGGCAGGCACGATGTTCGTAAGGTCACTGTTGATCAATCTTTGATGACTGAGGATAAAGAGTTACTTGAAGATCTTCTTGCTGCGGCAGTTAATGATGCTGTTCGAAAAGTAGAGTCGAAAAGCAAGGAAGCGATGGGCTCAATAGCGGGTGGAATGGGCCTTCCACCAGGTTTCAAAATGCCCTTCTAGATTTCTTAATAAGTGTGAGGATATTTTGTGTACGGACATTTAATTGATCAACTGATTGATGCATTACGCTGTTTGCCCGGTGTTGGCGCTAAATCGGCCCAAAGAATGGCTCTTCAGTTGCTTGAGCGTGACAAAGCCGGTGCGTCGCGTTTGTCTGAGATAATTGCCGAAGCCGTCGAGAAGGTGGGTCGTTGTCAAGAGTGCCGCACCTTAACAGAGCATAGCCTTTGTGGTATCTGTAGTAACAGCGGCAGGGTTTCTAACCAGATTTGTGTGGTCGAGAATCCAGCTGACCTGTACGCCATTGAGAGCGCTGGGGGTTATCGGGGAAAATATTTTGTTCTCTTGGGCCATTTGTCGCCGATTGATGGTGTCGGTCCAGAAAAGCTTGGGATTGATGACCTTATCGGCCGCCTTAAGAACCAAGATGTTAGTGAGCTGATTCTGGCAACTAACTTAACCGTCGAAGGTGAGGCAACAGCGCATTTTATCGCTGATAAAGCCAAATCGCTCGGTGTGACTGTTTCACGTATAGCCTATGGGGTCCCCATGGGCGGTGAACTTGAATATGTTGATGGTGGTACATTGAACATGGCTTTACAAAGTCGGAAAACACTTTAGATGAGCATTTGGGTCGATAGTGATGAAAAGCTCAATCATATGCTTAGCGCTTTGTCAGACAAGCACTTACTGGCGGTAGACACCGAATTTATTCGTACCAGTACCTTTTATCCTAAAATCGCTTTGATTCAGATATCCGATGGAACACAGTGCTTTTTAGTAGATGTGTTGGCTTTTCGTGAGTTCGAGGGCCTTAAGCAGCTGATGGAAGACCCGAGTAGAACTTTAATATTCCATGCCTGCGCTGAAGACCTAGAGGTGTTAGAGCACGGTTTAAATATCATTCCGGATAATATTTTTGACACACAAATCGCTGCTGGAATAGCTAATGTCGGTTATTCTATGGGCTATGCGCGGTTAGTCCATCGTTTATTTGAGGTCGAGTTGGACAAGCAGGAAACCCGTTCAGACTGGTTGGCGAGGCCCCTTACTGACCGGCAAATTGAATATGCTGCTGATGATGTTGCTTACCTCCATTCTATGTATGGGATTCTGACGACGATGCTGTCGGAGCAGGAGCGACAAGCTTGGTTTGAAGAGGAGAGTTTGGCAGTCTACACTTTGGTTTCGGACCGGAAAAATACTCAAGATTACCACCGGAAGGTCAAAGGCGCTTGGAAACTGGGTAACGAGTCACTGACGGCCTTAAAGAGGCTCTGTGACTGGCGCGAGGTTACTGCTCGATCTTTGGATAAACCTCGGTCCCACGTTGTGAAAGACAACTCGCTACTCGAAATCGCTAGACGTATGCCTGTTGTGCTAACCGAGATGCAAGGTATTGATGATCTTTATGGGGGAACTATAAAGAGGCACGGAAATGCATTGCTTAAAGAGGTCTCGATAGCTCGTCACGATCAACCTTTGCAGAGACTTCCTGAGCCTCTATCTAAGTCAGTCAGCGCAGTGATGAAAGCGATGCGCGTCGGCCTTAACGCCTTGGCTGAAGGGATTGAGTTGCCACAAGAGTTTCTGTCGAACAAAAAGGAGCTCGAATCTATCGTGCGAAGTGCCAGTGAGGGATCCTGTGTATGGCCTGATCGTTTGAATGCTGGTTGGCGCGAGGGCTTGGTTAAATCGGTGCTTCAAGAGGTTTTAATAGAAGCGAAATTACAATGAACACTCAACAGATGAGATTAGTTTGCGATATCTATAAGGGTAACAAAAAGGAGGGCATGTATCTTTATGTCGATAAAAAAGAGGGCTTGAGCAGAATCCCAGATGTCCTGTTAACGAGTTTGGGGCAGCCTAGCTTAGTCACCACGCTGATGATCACGCCGTCCAAGAAGTTGGCTCGAGCCAATGCAAGGCAGGTGCTAGATGATATAGGCCGCCAGGGCTTTTATCTGCAAATGCCACCAACCTTATATCCTCTAGATCCTGCTTTGGCAGAGAACTCCAAGCTCCCTTGGAGTCAATAAATGGATAAATTTTGGCAAACGAAGAGCCTTAAAGAGATGGATTCTAAAGAGTGGGAAGCGCTCTGTGATGGCTGTGCCAAATGCTGCCTTGTCAAGCTCGAGGATCATGATAGCGGTGAAATATTTCATACCAATGTGACCTGTGAGTTATTAGATATAGAGACCTGTAAGTGCAGCAATTACGAGGGTAGACACTCGGTCGTGAACGACTGCATTAATCTTGATCAAGACAATATACATACCCTAGGTTGGTTGCCGAAGAGTTGCTCTTACCGATTAATAGCGGACGGTAAGGGTCTCCCTGATTGGCATTATTTAGTCAGTGGAAGCTCGCAGACGGTGCATTCTTACGGGGCTTCCTTACAAGGTTGGGTGGTATCAGAGCTGGATGTAAGCGATGATGATATTGAAGATCACATTATTAGATGGGTTGACTAACTATGTACAACGCTGAAAATTATTTATGGGGCTGGATAGCTTATACGTCAAGTGTGATGTGCCTTCTATGGGTCGCATGGTATCTGTTGCGAAACATTCGTTTTACTACTTTCCGACAGCTCTTATTGTTGGTGGCGGCAACTTTCTTTTTGACTCCCGTTACCGCCTACACTGATAACCCTTATTTGGCACCGGCCTTTTTTGTAAGTCTCTATGAGGGGCTTATCGCTAATGGAGATGTCGGTTTTCAGCGTGGTGCAGCACCAATTTTAGCTTTTACGGTTTTTGGGCTCATCGGATATGGTTTGATTCGTCTACTACTTTGGCGTTATAAACCAGCATCTAAGGACGAGACTAAGGAGCCTTGATCTATAACCGGCTTCGCTCAGCCGTCCAATAAGCTATCGCGCATGTGCAGCTAATTACGCCTGCAATGCTTAGGAGCACCGACGGTCCAATAACAAACTTAGTAGGAATGCCAGCAATAAGGTCGTTAAACGGGAAAAAACTATAGGCTAAGGCGCAGCCAATTAGGGCGCCAAGCATCTCAATGGTGACTTCCTTCCAAAAAGGTACAGGCTCTTGCAGTTTAATAACTGTAAGCACACGACTACCAAAGCGACGATTACTAAAATAAGGCTCGCTGTTACGTGCCTGATTAAATAAGTTTTCGATATCTGTAGATTGTTTCATAATTTGTCCTCTGGATTCCAACTTGAAAGCAGACTTCTTAATGTTTTTTTGCCTCTATTTATCAGTGTCTTGACAGTCCCTAAAGGAATTCCCATTATAGTTGATATTTCAGAGTGTGTTAGTTCTCGATGTAAATGTAAATGAACGGCCATTCGTTGTTTTGTTGGTAAAGCCTTCATGGAATCGGCCAAGTCTCGGTGAAGATCTAGCTCTGAGGTCGTTGACAAGGCTATCTGCTGTGAATGACTTTTTAAAATCTCTTCACTCGCACTTACTTCTCGATTGCGAGCCAATCTAAAATGACTCACCATTTGATTATAGGCAATTCGATAAATCCAACTACTAAATTTAGCTGTGCCTTGGTAGTTTTTTAGGGATTTAAAGGCTTGAATAAATGTTTCTTGAGCCAAATCATCTGCCAGCGCCTCATTCCATCCGGTCATCTGGCGCAGAGAGTAGCGCAAATCTGACTGATGCCTCTCGACAAGGATGCCGAAAGAGTCATGACAGTCAGCTGTCACGACTCTCTCGATGAGTGCCTGATCCGAGGCTAATAGCATGGGTATTATTGGTTATCCGCTACTTTCTCGGCTTGATCACCTAAACGCCATATCGCTACTCTCGCCACACCGACAAAAAGTGGTATTAAGGCTACAGAGGCTACACCCCAATCTATCAGCATTCCCAAGAATAAAAACAGACCTGTTCCGATTCCCATCAACATAATGCCTCTCTCAAGGTTGCCAGAGAGGCTGTCTGATGCGCCACTGGGCGCAAGTATTTCGATCGGTACCTCTTTGCCCGCATCAATAAATTTCCCGATTAAAATGTCACGTTGTCGTCTCTTTCGATGCCTGTAATACAGTATTAGGGCAATGATTATAAACGGCAGACCAAAAGTAGAGAGAATAGCTATTACAGCGACAAGGACTTTACCTGCACCAAAATCTGCTTCTATGTCAATTTCGACCCCATCTTCGATTTTCTCTAGCGCCTCAATTATTTCTTCTTTCTCTGACGCGTTAAGTTGGTCCCACTCAGTGTCGACGAGTTTGCTCAAGATTCCACCCAGGGCAGATATCTCTGCCTCGTCGGCTGACATTGAGATAAACACATGATCATCCGATATCGAAGGCGCAGAAGTTGCCTCATGGACCAGGTCCTCGGAATCTAGTATTAGCTTTATTTTGTGTCCATTGATATCTAGAGAGTGCGTTCTGGTATCCGCCGTTTCGTCGGCATAGACTGGTGATGTCAATGCAGCTGAGATTATTCCGATGGGAAGCAGATATAGTGCTAGTACCACGATAAGGGGTTTTAATAGGCGTATTTTCATTAGTTACTCCGTGTCTGTTGTTAAGAGCTTAGGTGTTAGTAGGGTGCTCTCTCTCTTGTGTTAAGGGCCTATCTATGAGTACTGTTGGGTCATAGTTAATGCCATTTTTCCCTTATATGACGATTCGTTTAGTAAATATAGATTCAAAACAGTTTATAGAATAGATTAAAATGTCTCGCTTACAACTAAATAACATTGAATGTGGATTAAATGCTATGAAATTTACTGGTACTGAGAACTATGTAGCCACCGAAGAACTTCAGATGGCTGTGAATGCGGCGGTAACACTGCAGCGTCCACTGCTTATTAAAGGTGAACCCGGGACAGGAAAGACCTTACTTGCTGAAGAAGTAGCAAAGGCTCTAGGCAAGCCTCTATTGGCTTGGCACATTAAATCCACGACCAAGGCGCAGCAGGGACTGTATGAGTATGATGCGGTTTCTCGATTGAGAGATTCTCAGCTAGGTAGCGATAAAGTTCAAGATATCGGCAACTACATCGATAAAGGCAAACTGTGGCAAGCCTTTACCGCTGATGAGCAAGTTGTGTTGCTTATCGATGAGATCGATAAGGCAGACATTGAATTTCCTAATGATTTACTTCTCGAACTTGATCGTATGGAATTCCATGTCTATGAGACTGGCGAGACTATCAAGGCTATCCAGCGACCGATTGTGATTATCACCAGTAATAATGAAAAAGAGTTGCCGGATGCGTTTTTGCGCCGTTGTTTCTTTCACTTCATCAACTTTCCTGATCGCATGACCATGCAGCGAATTGTTGATGTGCATTTTCCAAAAATCAAAAAGCAATTGGTCGATGATGCCATGGATATTTTCTTTGACGTCAGAAAGATTCCTGGCTTAAAGAAAAAGCCATCCACCTCGGAGCTAGTGGATTGGTTGAAGCTCATCATGTCGGACGACATTCCGGAAGATATACTGACTAATCGAGATCCAACCAAAGCGATTCCGCCATTGTATGGCGCGTTATTGAAAAACGAGCAAGATGTGCATTTATTGGAACGACTCGCGTTTATGACCCGCCGTGAAGCTCGATAAATTTTAATATAAGAGCTTAACCTATGCTGATTAATTTTTTTAATACGCTTAAAAAAGCACGTGTTCCAGTCTCTATTAAGGAGCTACTTGACCTTTTGGCCGCCATGGAGCAAAACCTCGCGTTTGGTTCTGTAGATGATTTCTATCTGTTGGCGCGAACATGTATGGTCAAAGATGAGAAGTACTACGATCGTTTTGACCGAGCTTTTGGCGCCTATTTTAAAAACTTAGAGAATATTGACGGTATTGTTGAAGCATTATTACCTGAAGATTGGTTGCGTAAAGAGTTTGACAAATACTTTACTGATGAAGAAAAAGCCAAGGTAGAGAGCCTTGGCGGCCTTGAAAAGCTCATTGAAGAATTTAAAAAACGCCTCGAAGAACAGAAAGAAAGGCATGAGGGCGGTAACAAATGGGTAGGCACTAACGGAACATCACCCTTTGGTCACGGCGGCTACAACCCTGAAGGTATTCGTATTGGCGGCCCGGGCGGGAAGGGCACTGCAGTAAAAGTATGGGATGAGCGACAATACCAAGATTTAGATGATTCTGTCCAAATCGGCACGCGAAACATAAAGGTTGCACTACGTCGGTTGCGAAAATTTGCGCGGGAGGGTGCGGCTGATCAGTTAGACTTAGATGATACCATACGTAGCACAGCTCGAAATGCCGGTTATCTTGATATCAAAATGGTGCCTGAACGACATAATGCAGTAAAGGTGCTGATATTTTTTGATGTCGGTGGTTCTATGGACCCCTACGTGAAGCTATGTGAAGAGCTATTTTCGGCGGCTAAGACGGAGTTTAAGCATCTTGAGTACTTTTACTTTCATAATTGTTTGTATGATTATGTTTGGAAAGACAATCACCGTCGTCGAGAGGAACAAATCTCGACATTTGACCTGATACATAAGTACTCCTCCGACTACAAGGTGATATTTGTAGGCGACGCTTCTATGGCGCCCTATGAGGTGACAAGCCCTGGAGGTAGTGTGGAGTATAATAATGATGAGTCGGGCGCTATTTGGATGCAGCGCATGGCTAAGAAGTATGACAAGATGGTCTGGTTAAACCCTGTGCAAGAAAAATATTGGGATTACACGCCATCTATAATGATGCTGAAAGAATTAACAGAGGATAAAATGTTCCCTTTGACACTCGGCGGTCTGGAAAAGGGCATGGCGCTTTTGTCACGCTAACAACAGCTATGCTTCGCTGTTGTTTTACGTACGATCAAATTACTGTGAGCAAAAATGTTAATTAAGTCAGCTGTCACCCAGGCTCAGAAGAAAGTAGGTCTATCTACTGCGCAGCCAGCTCTGCCGGCGCGGTCAATGTTACAGGTGTGGACTGAGGCTGTATCCGATTCAACCTCTAAGCCTGCGTTCACCTGTTTGGGGCAAACCCTTAGCTATGGTGAAATAGATCAGCTGTCGCGAAGAGTAGCCAGTTACCTGCAGAAACGCCTCAAGTTACAGGCCGGTGATCGAATCGCCATCCAACTTCCAAATCTGATTCAATATCCAGTCGTTGCAATAGCTGCAATGAAACTGGGTTTGGTGATTGTTAATACTAATCCGATGTATTCAGTGAGGGAATTGGTCCATCAGTTTAATGATGCTGGCGTAAGGGCGGTGATTGTTCTGGATCAGTTTTATGACGTCCTTGCTGAGGCTGCGCCTCAAACCAGCGTTGAACACATTATCGTTACTCGCCCCCTAGATCTAATGTCGCCCTCAAAACAAAAGTTGCTGGGAGGGCTAATGATGTTAATGGGTAAGAGGCCAAAAATTAAAGGCCAAGACATCATTGATTTTAAGGATTTATTAGCCGGTGGCACCAGCTATGGTAATCACAGGGCCTCCGTGGATGATATTTGCGCTCTGCAATACACCGGTGGGACTACTGGCCCATCTAAAGGGGTTATGCTGACGCAGTCCTGTTTGACTGCCAATGTCGCTCAGGCATTGGATGTCATATCAGTTGCACCTGAGTCGGCAAGATATAGCGTCACAGCGCTACCGCTCCCGCTTTACCATATATATGCGTTCTCACTCTGTGTTGGTGTATTGCCAGCACTTCGGGGTCACTCGGTATTGATTCCTGACCCTCGCAACATCCCGTTATTGATCAAGGCGATCAAGAGATCGAAAATTCAGATTTTTTGTGGTTTGAATTCCTTGTTTGTTGCGCTGTTAGAAAATAAAGATTTTCGTCGACTTGATTTTGATCAGCTCAAGATGACGCTGTCTGGCGGAATGCCACTTATGAAATCAGTAGCAGATCGATGGCAAAAAGTCACTGGGTGTATTGTGAGTGAAGGTTATGGGATGACTGAGTCCTCACCTATAATTTCAATGAATCCACCTGGCTTTGAACGGATTGGCACCGCGGGGATACCCATTCCTGGGACAGAGATCAAGGTCATTGATGAGGCGGGCAATGAGCAGCCCGTTGACGGCGTTGGCGAGTTATGTATCCGTGGCGCCCAGGTCATGGCCGGCTACTGGAACCAGCCTGAGCAAACAGCCCAGACTGTTGTTGAAGGTTGGTTACATACGGGTGACATTGTGACAGTGGACAATGAGGGTTACATTACAATCGTTGACCGGCTCAAAGATATGATTATTGTGTCGGGCTTTAATGTTTATCCCAATGAACTTGAGCAGGTGCTCACTACGCATCAAGATGTATCCCAATGCGCCGCTGTGGGCGTTCCCGATGACAAGGCAGGTGAGGTCGTTAAAATGTTTATTGTCAGATCTAATTCTTCACTGACTGAGTCTCAGGTCATCGAGTTTTGCAAGAAAAATATGGCGGGTTACAAAGTTCCCAAAGTCATAGAATTTCGCGACTCATTACCGATGACCAATGTAGGCAAGGTTCTGCGCAAGGACCTCAAAGGGCTCTAAACTAGCAAGCTTTATTTGAAAAAAACCGGGCCTAAAAGCCCGGTTTTTTTGTACCACTGTTGATGTGATATTAAGTGTTAGAGCGCGTAAAGAACCCCAAGTAACCCTACAGTAGTCAGCACGATAGTATAGGGTAGAGCCATAATAACCATCCGCATATAGGATAGTCTTATCAATGGTGCCAAGGCAGACGTTAGTAAAAACAAGAAAGCCGCCTGTCCATTTGGCGTTGCTACACTAGGTAGATTAGTGCCGGTATTTATAGCTACAACGAGTTTGTCAAAATGATCTCGAGTTATATCACCTGCATCAAACACGGCCCTAACCTCATTAATATAAACCGTAGCAACAAATACATTGTCACTGATAGCGGATAGCAATCCGTTTGCAAGGAAAAATACGGCCGGCTGAATGGCTGGATCTTGGGCTAAGACCCAAGTGATAACGGGCGAAAATAGATGCTGTTCATGAATCACTGCAACGATAGCGAAAAATACGACTAAGAGCGCAGTAAAGGGCAGCGCCTCTTCAAATGCGCTCCCTATACGATGCTCTTCAGTAATACCGTTAAATGACGTTAAAAGGATGATGACCATAAGGCCGATCAAGCCTACGGCTGCCCAGTGAAAGGCAAGACCCAGAATCAGAATAACCGCAACAATGACTTGAACGATGAGAGCCGCCTTATCATATTGGGTCCGCTTAGCAGTGTCATTATCACTTGATTGCTGGAGCACCTCACGAACCTCATCGGGTAGCTCGGCTCCATAACCGAATACCTTGAACTTTTCTAACAGGACACAGCATATCAATCCGCAAAATAGTACTGGCATAGTGACGGGTGCCATACGCATGAAGAATTCAATAAACTCCCAGCCCGCTCTTTCTGCGATTAACAAATTTTGTGGTTCGCCCACCGTAGTGCAAACACCACCTAAAGCAGTACCAACAGCACCATGCATGATCAGGCTTCGCAAAAAAGCTCTAAAATCCTCTAGATTACTCCGATGATTATCCTGCAGCCTTTCGTCATCACTATGATCGTGATCCTCATCAACAATCTTTCTGCCTGAGGCGACCTTGTGGTAAACGGAGTAGAACCCAACGGCTATGGTGATTAAGACGGCAGTAACTGTTAAAGCATCTAAAAAGGCGGATAAAAAAGCCCCTGAAAAGCAAAACATGAATGAAAGGGTTGTTTTTGATTTCACGTTAAGTAAAAGTTTAGTGAAAACAAACAACAGCATATCTCTCATAAAATAAATGCCAGCAACCATAAACATCAGCAGCAAAATGACTTGCAGGTTGGCCGCGACCTCTTGGTAGACCGCTTCTGGGCTCGCCATTCCGAGAATAATAGCTTCAATGGCTAATAGGCCGCCAGGTTGAAGTGGGTAGCATTTTAAAGCCATCGATAGGGTAAAGATAAATTCAGCTATTAGTGCCCAGCCTGTGATAAAGGGACCAAAGATATAAAGCATAATGGGATTTAAAATCAGAAACGCAATGATCGCGGCTTCATACCAACCGGGGGAGTTACCTAAAAAGTTCTTTTTAAAAGCCTGGGAGAGCGTCGGTGTCATCTATGAATTCCTTTTTTATGTTGCATGTAAAGTAAATTTATATGGGGCAGCGGTGTAGCCAATTTACCAGTCAGTACAGTAAAACATCGTAGCCAACCATGCTAGACTTACATCACTTTTTAGTAGCGGCAAACCTTATCTTTACTCCTCTGTTTTTGCAAGGGCTGGAGGTTAAATTCGAATCATATTTAGAGGCTTAATTCTTGTGCTTGCACCTTTACAGCTAAACGGTTTTTATGCTGGTTCAAAACCAATCGGGAGCAGTAATAAGTGGATTGTGGCAGTGATCGACGGCGACTTATTGATAGCATCGGACAACTCTGCTGGGGTGGGGTCTATAGCTATTGATATCGATCAGGCCGAGTCGCTCAAATTTTTTCGTGAACGCAGTATTTGTATTGGACAATGGCAGGACCGCGACTGTGAAGTATGGGAGTTGATCCCAGAGGCTGCAGCAATAGATGGTTTTACCCGAGTTGAATTAAGATCTGTACTCGCTAAATCGCAAGACGCAGAGTTCTCGCTTATTTGTCGGGCTTTGCAGCTTTTGGATTGGCAAGTTAAGCATAAGTATTGTGGGTCTTGTGGACAGCCTAACGTTGTTTCAGAGACAGAGCATGCACTCCAATGTCATTCATGTGATATTCAGCAGTATCCGAGAATCTCACCTTGTGTCATTGTGGCGGTTATCAAGGATGATAAATGCCTATTTGCTCGGCATCCCAACTGGCCTGAGAATAGGTTTAGTACGCTCGCTGGATTTATTGAGGCCGGCGAGAGTGCTGAGCAGGCACTTCATCGCGAGGTGTTCGAAGAAGTCGGTATCGAGATTGAGAATATTCGATATGTTGGCAGCCAGGCATGGCCGTATCCAGGTCAATTAATGCTGGGCTATATGGCTGAGGCAAAGACGGACGTAATCAAAATCGATGGTGTAGAGATAGCGGAGGCAAACTGGCATAGGTATGACCAGCTACCCGATGTTATTGCCCCCCCGACTATCATGGCAGGACGCTTGATCGAGCAGTTTGTCATGGAATCGAAAGCTAAGTACGGCTGATAACGGCGCTATTGCTTGCATTGTATAAGAGCGTTTAATATAAAGAACTATTTACAATTTGGAGTCTGGTTTGGAATTTTTATATGAATATGGGTTGTTTTTTGCCAAAGTCGCGACGATGTTAGTGGCCTTTATTGTGATTGTTAGTGTGATTGTCAGTGCTAGTCAGAAAAATAAGGTCGGCCCAGGGAAAGGCCACCTTGAGATCACTCCGCTGAACCCACAGTTTGAGGATCTTAAAGAAACTATGTTGCTGGCTACAACGGATGAGGTGCATCAAAAAGCGCAAGAGAAGAAATTACACAAGGCTAAAAAGAAACAGATTGCTGCAGACAAAAAGGCGGCTAAGAGCGCGAGTGCATCCCAAGACAGCCACGAGAAAAAACCAAAAAGTAAAGTCTTCGTGCTTAATTTTAATGGCAATATCAGCGCGGCGGCGGTTGAACACCTGCGCGAAGAAATTACGGCAATTCTGACCCAGGCCAACAGTAATGATGAGGTTCTATTAAAGTTAGAAAGCCCAGGCGGCATGGTGCATAGCTACGGCCTTGCCAGCAGTCAACTAGATAGATTACGCAAGAAAAATATCCCGTTAACGATATGCGTTGACAGAGTGGCCGCCAGCGGGGGTTACATGATGGCTTGCGTGGCTGATAAAATTCTAGCTGCTCCCTTCGCAATTATCGGCTCGATTGGGGTGGTGGCACAGATTCCTAATTTCAATAAGCTGTTAAAAAAGCACGATGTGGAATTTGAAGTATTAACCGCCGGTGAGCACAAGCGGACGTTGACAATGTTTGGAGAGAACACAGATAAAGGCCGTGAAAAATTCGTAGAGGAGTTGGATGACACTCACCAGCTATTCAAGGATTATGTCTCAGAGCGCAGACCTCAGGTGGATATTGACAAAATAGCTACGGGTGAAATTTGGTTTGGATCAAGAGCCTTAGCCATGTCGCTTGTTGATGACATCCAAACCAGTGATGAGTACCTGATGTCTCGGGTCGAAGAGGCTGACGTGTTTGAGGTGGCTTATGTCTTCAAGAAAAAGCTGCATGAACGATTAGGTATAGCCGCTGAGGAGGGCGCTGATCGTCTCTTAGTCCGATGGTGGTCTAGATTGACTCAAGGCTCTAATAGACCCCTCTAAGTCCATTTAGTCCCGTCGAAGCTTGTCGTTTATTGCAATTGGGGTCGGGAAGTTTAGAACAACAATATAGCTTGAAATCAAGAAAGTAAGAATTGCAGTTCCTTGGATTAAGTGGGAAGTATGGGAGCCTATCAAGCCTGTGTTAAAGGCGAGGTAGGCGATCATTAGAGAGAACTCACTATTTTGGCCTAGTCTAAATCCTATATCCCAGGCTAAGGCCTCGGTTTCGCTCTGTGACTTTAGTAGCCAGTGGTAAGTCAGGGGCTTGATTGTTAGCATCAGCGCTGCTAGCAGGCCTGCAGCTATCGCTATGGCTGGAATTAATGAAAGGTCAAAGCCGCTTCCCAGCGAAAAGAAAAACAAAATCAAGAAGAAGTCTCTTAGTGGTTTTAGGTTAAGCGCGATATATTGGGAAATGGGGCTTGTTGCGATCGAGATCCCTGCCACAAAAGCGCCGATTTCACGTGACAGGCCTGAATACTCTGCTAGTTCTGCGATACCCAAACACCAGCCTAATGCTAGCAAGAATACATATTCACCAATTCGATCAAACCTTGCAAATAGGGGCTGCAGGACTATTTTTACGGCAACGAAACAACCCCCAACTAAAGCGGGCAGAGCGACAAGGCTTTTACCTAACGGCAGCAGATTCCCATTGCTTAGATCCCCCGATATAAGTAACAGTAATACGAAGATAGCTAGGAAGTCCTGCATCAGCAGCATGCCAACCATTAACTCACCAGAATGTTTGTGATGTAGCGCAGTGGTCGGTAGTAATTTGATACCAATAATCGTGCTTGAGAACATCATGGCAATACCAATAATGATGCTTTCGATGTGAGAGTACCCAAATAGGTGGCCTACCACAAAACCTATGAGCGCAAAGAGAGTTGAACTGATCAGTGTTACATGCGTGACCTCACGTAGTACTCTCAACAGAATCTGAGGCTGCATATCGAGGCCCAACAAAAATAATAAAAATATTATTCCTATACTACCAATTTGCCCTATTAGCTCGACATCTGACACCCAGCCCAACCCATAGGGCCCTATTACAGCGCCCAGCACGATATAGGCAACTAGAAGAGGTTGTCGGCCGAATAGGGCCATCGACGCAACGACGGCTCCGCCAGTGAAGATAAGGAAAAAGATTTGTATAACGTCGTTATGCATAGCGCCCATCGTTTAATCAAAAGCTGTAAGTTTAGAGTGCCTAGTCAGTTAATTTTTACGAGAGCCAATAAGAAACTTAGAGTTCTAAATCTTTTATTAGGCGATTTCCAGCAAGCTCGTTAATGACTAAGATAAACGGTAGTTTAAAGAGCAGATCAGGCAATCACAATACCGGAATCTAGATTGTGACTATTATTCTAGTCCTAGTGAGGGGTATACCTATAATTTTCAAATGAAGTGCCAAGAAAGCAAGACAGGTTGCTGTTTGGTTGGTAAAATGCTGTCCCCAAAAGACTATTAGGCTCTTAACAATGACTGACCATCATACCCCACAGGAAGGCGTTGACTCAAAGGCTGACGCCATCGCGGCGGTTGCAATATTACTTATCGTAGTAACGGCCGTTGTTTATTGGCTTTCCAGATTTTAGGTGTAAGACTCGAGACCTCTGAGCGATGTTGATACAGCAGAAAAATGCAGAAATAGCGGTAGAAAGTCAGCGCCGCGTCGTTGAAGAGTACCTCACTAAGGTGCCCTCGGCGAACAGTATCGATAAATCTGATCTAGAGCGCCTCAAGGGCAGAATAAAGTCTGAATTGGCTTCCAAAAATGCAGTGCTTATTGCTCATTATTATACCGACCCGCTAATTCAACAACTCGCAGAGGAGACGGGTGGTACGGTTTCTGACTCCCTAGAGATGGCGCGCTTTGGTGCCAATCACGATGCTCAGACACTGGTTGTGGCTGGCGTTAAATTTATGGGTGAGACTGCAAAGATTTTGACGCCACAAAAGCGAGTGGTGATGCCAACCCTCGAAGCAACTTGCTCGTTAGACGTGGGTTGTCCTGCTGACGAGTTCTCTGCCTTTTGCGATGAGCACCCCGATAGAACGGTGGTGGTATATGCCAACACATCCGCGGCTGTCAAAGCTCGAGCTGACTGGGTTGTAACTTCAAGTATTGCCGTTGAGGTTGTTGATTATCTTGACAGTCTCGGTGAAAAAATCCTCTGGGCGCCAGATAAGTATCTTGGTGGTTATGTTCAGAAAGAGACAGGCGCTGATATGCTGCTATGGGATGGAAGCTGTATCGTCCATGAGGAGTTCAAAGCTAAGGGTATTTTAGATCTTAAGCAAATCTATCCAGATGCTGCGGTGCTAGTCCATCCTGAATCACCAGGCTCAGTTGTGAGTATTGCCGACGTTACTGGGTCTACGTCACAGCTTATCGGGGCGGCAACAACGTTGCCTAACAAGCAACTGATTGTGGCTACAGATCAGGGTATTTTTTATAAAATGCAGCAGTCAGTGCCAAATAAGCAACTACTTATAGCCCCTACAGGGGGCAGTGGCGCCTCTTGCCGAAGCTGTGCCAGCTGCCCTTGGATGGGTATGAACAGTTTGCAAAACTTGCTGTCATGCTTGGAACAAGGCAGTAACGAAGTCTTCGTCGATCCCGCTGTTGCAACTCTTGCGATGCAGTCCCTAGATAGAATGATGACATTTAAAGCACATCATTTAGATTAAAGTCGCTTAGCTTTTTCTTCCATTGAAACCACATCCCTAAGGCGTTGACTGACGATGGCTGAGCGTTTGAAGTCAGCAGTTACCAGCTTTGTAGCCAATCCCAGTTGTTCTCTAGCCAGGTCGAACGCACCTACCAATATAAAGTACTCCGCTCGCGCTTCATGAACCCCTGAAATATTGCCTGCCAGTCCGCGCACCTCGGCAAGCCGATACCAAAGCATAGGGTCTTCAGGTCGATTACGGGTCAGAAGCGTTAATACTGTCGCTGATTTTTCATACTGATGGTCTTGCCAAAGAATCTCACTCTCTAGCGCCATGAGGGGATAGTTGTTTGGCGTTAGCGCTAATAGTCCGTTAAGTTTAGAGAGTGCTGTCGCATAATTCTCTTGCGCAAGATCTATTTCGATGTCGGTATATTGATAAGCGATCTGCCGCGGGTGCTCTGCCAGCAGCGCAGCGATCAGTCTCTCAGCCTTGATGAATTCACCGGCGTTCAAGTACGCTAGCGCTAATCCATAGTTCGCAGCATCAGGCCGTAGCGTGTTATTTTTCAGTTCCGTTTGGAATTTTGTGATGCTAATTTTTGTAGAGCTGTCCATCGCCACAATTGCTCGAGCCTGCATCAGGTAATAGTCAGGATGTTCAATATAGTGACGTCTCGATGAACCCATGCTTCGACCTCGGGCATCAGCGATGCGCTTCTCGGTGACAGGGTGGGTTAATAAAAACTCAGGTATGCGAGTTCCTGAATAGCGTGTTTTGGAGAGCAATGTCTCAAACATATCCCCCGCAGCGGCAGGATCTCGCCCTGACCTTTCCATTGTTTGTAGCCCAATCCGATCGGCTTCTTGCTCGTTAGATCTACTGTACCTAAGCTGGCTTTCTGCGGCGTAAGCCTGGCTGGCACTGATTGCAGCCATTCCGGCATCTCCACCCACTGTTGCTGCAACAACGAGCCCGGCTAATAGCCCTGCAAGTGTCACCATTGATGATGATCGTCGTGCTTCGAGTCCCCGCGCGAAATGTCTTTGGCTCAGATGGGCAAGTTCATGAGCCAATACTGACACCATCTGATCCTCATTTTCGGCAAAGGCAAACAACCCCGTATGTATTCCAACCACACCGCCTGGCACGGCAAATGCGTTCATCGTGGGGTTTTTTATGATGACTAGTTCGAGTTCCGGGTTTTCTAGATCACTGAAGACGGCCAAATTGTAAATCAGCTCTTCGAAGTAAAGCTGCATCAAAGGGTCATCGTGCTCTGTAACACGACTACGGAAGACTTTTAGCCAAGTCCGGCCGAGTTGGTACTCTTGTTGTTTAGATACAATTCCAGAGCTACTGTCACCAAGAAGTGGTAATTCAATCTCTTTTGCTAGCGCGAGATTCGTCGGAGCTAAAAAACACCAGTATGTGAGTAGCAGGGTGATTAAAAGTCTTAACATAGCCGGCGCAGGCCCTTTTTTGTCGAATTGGCTGTATAGTTCAAGCATACACGGGGCATTTAAAATTTCTACCCTTGTAGCTTATATAAGTTAAATGTTGGACAGTTGAAACTTCGACTCGTTTCATGTCTTATAATGGTTTACGAGTAACTAGGTAATTTAAACTGGTCTGTATTGAGTGGTTTTTCTTAAGGAACGCCCATGAAGCAAGTGTTAAATAGGTGGTTAGGTCGTTATTTCGGCAACGAAGAAGCTGTCCTTTTGGCTGTGATGTTGGTGGCGTCCCTTGCGCTAATGGCAACGATTGGCGGATTTTTGGGGCCTGTCTTTGCGGCTCTGATTTTATCATTCCTTCTGCAGGGTGTTGTAAACACCTTGCAACGTGCTGGCGTGTCACCTCGTGTATCTATGGTGACGTCTTACGTGCTTTTCCTGCTAGGCTTGATCACTATCGTAGTTGGCTTAGTGCCTAGTGTTGGGAGGCAAATGTCTCTGTTGCTTGCCGAAGTCCCTAATATTATTAGTAGAATCCAGGCTTTTTTAGTGACGCTACCCGAAACATATTCCGATTACTTGACGGTAGATCAGTTCGAGTTGTTATCTATGCGGATTTCTGAAGAAATTGCTAACATGGCTGAGCAAATACTGACCTTTTCAATCAGCAGTTTCCCCAGTCTCTTAGCTGTGGCGATCTATTTACTTTTAGTTCCGGTGTTGGTCTTCTTTATGCTCAAAGATAGAGAAAAATTATTTACCTTTGTAGCAGATCTTTTACCTCGCAAGCGGCCAGTCATGAACATTATTTGGTCTGAGATGAACGTTCAGTTTGCTAACTATGTTAGAGGTAAGGCGATCGAGATTCTGATCGTGGGTTCATTATCCTTCGGCGCGTTTCTGCTACTAGGCCTCAATTACGCCGCGTTATTAGCGCTTCTAGTAGGGCTCTCGGTACTGATACCCTATATCGGGGCGAGCGTTGTAACCTTGCCTGTATTGCTCGTGGGATATATGCAATGGGGTTATTCCGCTGAGTTCTTGTGGTTGTTTTTTACCTATGGCGTTATTCAGTTTTTCGATGGAAACGTACTTGTGCCGCTTTTGTTTTCTGAAGTGGTAAATCTACATCCAATCGCGATTATCGTGGCGGTCCTACTTTTCGGTGGTATTTGGGGTTTTTGGGGCGTATTTTTTGCGATCCCCTTAGCGACTTTGGTCAAAGCCGTTTTTAACGCTTGGCCGGACGGCTCAGCGGTTGAAGATATTTCAGAAGGGTAAGTAGGGCTTTTACAGGCCAAATGTTGGGCTGGATCTCTTCCCATCAGCTGATTAGTTTGTTTTAAACCCTCATATATGTAATTTTACTAACTGTCACTATATTTTAAAAAAAAATTTAAGTCATATTATACAGGGACTTAGGGGTAAATGGTATTACCTCGCCAATCAAGGCACTTTAAAAGTAGCTTTAATTCGCTATTTTTTGTAGTTATACTACACGCCTTCAAAGAGCGGTTATTTTCCCTCGATTCAGGCTGTTAGTGCGTTGCCTTTACCGCTGTAGGAAAATACCATCTAATAGGCCAGCGTTAGGGAATAGACCATGCATGATTTAGATCCATCTGAAACCAAAGAGTGGCTAGATGCTCTGGACTCCATAAGACGAGCTCAGGGTGATGATCGCGCCAGCTATATCCTAGATGCCTTACATTCTCACGCTACTGAAAATAGAATACAGCTACCTCAGTCGGTTACTACCCCCTACCGAAATACAATTCCGGTTGACCAAGAGAAAGTGATGCCTGGGGATCTGTTTATGGAGCGCCGCATTAGGTCCTTAGTTAGATGGAATGCACTTGCGATGGTGATGCGAGCCAACACGCAAAGTGATGGTATTGGCGGTCATATTGCTAGTTTCTCCTCCGCAGCAACGCTTTACGATGTGGGCTTTAATTACTTTTTTAGAGGATCTAAAGACGACAACTTGGGTGATCTGGTTTTTTTCCAGGGTCATAGCTCACCGGGAATGTATGCTCGTTCTTTCTTGGAAGGGCGTTTAAGCGTAAGTCAGCTGGATAATTTTAGGCGAGAAGTCGATGGCTCGGGACTTTCCTCGTACCCTCATCCATGGCTGATGCCAGACTATTGGCAGTTTCCAACTGTTTCAATGGGTTTGGGCCCCATTCAGGCCATATACCAGGCTCATGTGATGCGTTACCTGTCCGCTCGAGGTCTAGTCGCTCGAGGAGACAGAAAGGTTTGGGCATTTCTTGGTGATGGGGAGTGTGATGAACCTGAAACTCTCGGAGCAATATCATTGGCGGGTAGAGAAGGGCTAGAAAATCTGATATTTGTCATTAATTGTAACTTACAGCGGCTAGATGGACCGGTACGTGGTAACGGAAAAATCATTCAAGAACTGGAGGGTGCGTTCAGGGGCGCTGGCTGGAATGTAATCAAAGTAATTTGGGGCCGTCACTGGGATGCGTTAATAGAAAGAGATAAAAGCGGATTATTGCTTCAGCGTATGAACGAGGTCTGTGATGGAGAACTCCAGAATTATAAATACAATGGTGGCGCGTATACCAGAGAGCATTTTTTCGGGAAGTATCCGGAACTGCTAGAACTGGTTAAGGATCTAACCGACGAGCAGATTATGGGTCTAAATAGGGGTGGTCATGACCCCTATAAGGTCTATGCTGCTTACTCAGAGGCTGTTGCTAATAAAGGCAAGCCTACGGTGATTCTTGCGCAGACCGTTAAGGGTTATGGGTTAGGACAGGGCGGCCAAGCTGCCAATGACACTCATTCCGTTAAAAAACTTGATGTTGAAAATCTTCGGCGCTTTAGAGATAGATTCGGAATACCCATCTCTGATGAGCAATTGGAGACTGTCCCCTATTACCGTCCTGCAGAAGACAGCCCGGAACTAACATACATGAACCGTCGGCGGGAGACACTTGGGGGACCACTTCCGGCCCGTAAGTCCGAATTCGAGGCCATGAATGTTCCCGATCTTAAAGTCTTTGAAAAGCAGCTAGCCAGTAGCGGTAAGCGAGAGATATCGACCACTATGGCCTTTGTCAGAGTCTTGTCCACATTGGTGAAAGACAAGAATATAGGTAAAAATGTGGTCCCCATTGTGCCTGATGAAGCTCGCACGTTTGGCATGGAGGGTATGTTTAGGCAGCTTGGTATTTATACCTCTGTTGGCCAACAGTATGTACCTCATGATCATGAACAAATTATGTATTACAAAGAAGATAAGAAGGGCGTTATCTTAGAAGAGGGCATCAATGAGGCCGGCGCTATGTCCGCATGGTTGGCGCTTGCCACATCGTACAGTACTAATAGTTACCCTATGATTCCGTTTTATATCTTTTACTCCATGTTTGGTTTTCAGCGGATTGGTGATTTAGCGTGGGCCGCAGGCGATAGTCAAGCGAGAGGGTTTTTAATTGGGGCCACGGCAGGCCGTACTACTCTTAATGGCGAAGGGCTTCAGCATCAGGATGGACATAGCCTTATCTTGGCCAATACCATTCCTAATTGTAAGAGCTATGATGCAACCTATAGCTATGAACTTGCGGTTATCGTCCAGAGTGGCCTGAAATGCATGTTTGAAGAGAAACAGAACTACTTCTATTACCTTACGACTATGAATGAAAATTATGTTCAGCCTGCCATGCCGGAAGGCGTTGAGGACGGTATTATCAAAGGGATGTATCCCTTAATGCGATCTCAGTTCCCTTACGATAAAGCCAAGCAGCATAATAAGGTAACGTTGATGGGAGCCGGAACCATTCTAAATGAAGTGGTTGCCGCCGCAGCTATACTACAAGAAAGCTATGATGTTACCGCTGACATATGGAGTCTTACCAGTGTCAATGAATTGGTTAGAGATGGACAAGACGTTGATAGGTGGAATTTATTACACCCAACGGAGACGCAGAGAAAGGGCTATGTAGAGACCCAACTAGAGGGTATTTCTGAGCCCGTAGTGATAGCCACTGACTATATGAAGGCTTATGGGGAGCAATTACGTCGTTATATTGATAGCCCGCTTCATGTTTTGGGTACCGACGGCTTTGGCCGCAGTGACAGCAGAGTCGCATTGAGAAGCTTTTTTGAAGTCGATCGATATTTTATTACGGTATCGGCACTTAAGGGCCTTGCAGATACTGGAGTGATTGAAGCTTCAGTCGTGTCAGAAGCAATCACTAAGTTTGGTATAGATTCTGAAAAAATCAATCCTCTGAATATGTAATTGTTGTTTATGCGTATCGTAGTGGGTTAGCATTGAATTGAAATAAAGGATAAATGAGTGGCTATAGAAATTATTAGAGTTCCCGACTTGGGTGGTGCTGAAACGGTTGATGTTATCGAACTGAGTTTAGCTCAGGGTGATAATATTGCAGCCGAGGACTCGATAGTAGTCCTGGAATCAGACAAAGCGACGATGGATGTGCCTTCGCCAATTGCTGGCCAGCTAGTGAAGTACTTAGTGGCTGAGGGTGATACGGTTAAAGTCGGCGATCCAATTGTTGAGCTTGAAGTCGCTTCGCCAGAATCGGCTTCTGAGCCACAGCCTGAAGAGTCCGTGCAAGTTGAAGAAATACAGTCTAAAGCAGAAACGCCCGTGATTGAGTCTTCTCCTGAACCAGTGGCCATAGAACCGGTTGCGGCCCTTACAGTCGCGGAACCGTCAGGCGGAGGTGAGTCAGGAACTGAAATTTATGCGGGGCCTTCGGTAAGGTTGATGGCTCGAGAATTGGGGGTTACCTTAGATTCCGTTGTTGGAAGTGGCCCGCGAGGTCGTATCATAAAAGATGATATTGACGCCTATGTTAAAGGCAAACTAACCAGTGTTGCAGGTAATGAGGTCGTTAAAGGTAGTGCAATCCCAGCTATTCCAAGTATTGATTTCAGCCAGTTTGGTCCGATAGAGTCTGTAAAGTTAACTAAAATACAGAAATTGACCGCGGCTAACATGCATCGAAACTGGTTAAACGTGCCACATGTCACCCACTTTGATGGCGCAGATATTACTGATTTAGAGAGCTTTAGAAAGTCGCTTAAGGCGGAAGGTGAAGCCAGAGGTGTTCGCATAACGCCCGTTGCGTTCATTATTAAAGGCATAGCGATGGCTCTTAATGCTAACCCTGTGTTTAATCGGTCTCTAGCCTCAGACGGAGAGCACTATATCCAAAAGAGTTACTGCAATATCGGGATGGCTGTTGATACTCCTCGAGGCTTGGTAGTTCCCGTTATTTGCAATGCTGATGAGAAAGGGATATGGGAAATCGCTGCGGATGTAGCTAACCTGGCAGCTAAGGCCCGGGACGGCAAACTCAAACCGTCCGATATGCAGGGCGGATGTTTTAGTTTATCGAGCCTTGGAGCCATTGGCGGCAACGGATTTACGCCTATTGTGAACGCACCTGAGGCTGGTATTTTGGGTGTTTCCAAATCCCAAATAAAGCCTGTTTGGAACGGCGATACTTTCGAACCAAGGCTTATGCTTCCATTGGCGCTTTCTTATGACCATCGGCTTGTCAATGGTGGTGACGCAGGACGCTTTGTGACCGATATTGTTAAATATTTAAGTGATATCCGATATTTGGCACTGTGATTCTTTAGCTCTAATACAGAGGTAGTCATGCAGTTTTTACATACGATGGTTCGTGTGCGTGAACTTGATGTTTCACTTGGCTTCTATTGTGGATCATTAGGGTTAGTTGAGGTCTCGCGGTACGACAGTAAGGCGGGGCGTTTCACGCTAGTTTATCTTGCGGCTCCAGATGACGTGGACACGGCTGCCTCCACTCAATCACCATTAATAGAACTCACCTATAACTGGGATGCTGAGGCTTATTCTGGGGGCAGAAACTTTGGTCATCTCGCGTTTCGGGTAGCTGATATTTACCATACGTGTCAGAAACTTGCGGATAGTGGCGTGGTTCTCAATCGCCCGCCGCGTGATGGGCACATGGCTTTTATTCGGTCACCTGACAATATCTCGATCGAGTTACTGCAGGCTGGACCGCGACTGCCTATTAAGGAGCCCTGGGCTTCAATGAGCAATGTCGGCGAGTGGTAGTCTCGCGACGTTATTTAGCTCTTTTTAAACGGTAGCATTTCAATCGCTTGCTCAATATGTTGCTCGATACCGACATCTTCAGATTTCAGATAGCGAGCAATAGCGTCTTTAAATTCTGGATGCTTGATCCAGTGAAGAGAATGAGTTTTAACCGGCTCAAAGCCCCGTACCAATTTGTGCTCACCCTGGGCACCAGCATCATAACGGCTAAGGCCTTTCTCAATAGCAAATTCGATCCCTCGGTAATAGCATAGTTCAAAATGCAGGTAGGGGAACTCCTCAAGGCTACCCCAGTAGCGTCCGTAGAGCGTGTCATTGTCAAACAGGTATAACGCACAGGCAATGGGTTGGTTCTCCTTAGTGGCAACTGCCATCGCTATTTGCTCGGGCATAGTCGCAGCTATTTGCATGAAAAACCCCTGGGTCAGGTAGCCTTTAGTGCCATTTCGCTTAGCGTAGGTACGCTCATACAAACGATAAAAGAGGCCCCAAATATCGGCCTTTATTTCGTCCCCAACAAGGACTTCAACGGTGATGTCTTGTTTGACAACCTCGGATCTCTCTTTACGTATCATTTTTCGCTTTCGAGAGGTCATGGAACTTAAGAAAGCGTCAAAATCATCATACTCCCGGTTGAGCCAATGATATTGAACGCCACTACGCTTAAGCAGTCGGGGGTCATCAAATAGAGCTAGTTCTTCTGGGCTAGGGAATAGCAAGTGCCAGCTTGAAGCTTCTACTTCGTTGGCTAGTTTTATGACCTCATCCAAAAAATGAATACACTGCCGTCTGCCTAGTCGACTATGACTTCTCACTCTGGCGCCAGTAGACGGAGTGAAGGGTACGGCGGTAACCAGTTTGGGGTAATACTCAAGACCATTCTGGTGGTATGCATTGGCCCAAGCGTGATCAAAAACATACTCGCCCATCGAGTGCTCTTTTAGATACAGCGGCATAAAAAAATGGTCACTTTCCTCTTCCAACTGTAAATGTATAGGTGTCCAACCAGTATCTGCTGAAACACTCCCACTTTCCTCTAGAGCCTGTAAAAAGCTAGACCTTAAAAAGGGGTAGGATAGTTTGTCAGATTTAGTCATGGTTATGCTGTTCTCAATGTGTTTTTAACGCGCTTTATTGGCTTGTGACCATTACGCTCCATACGGCATTGTAGTGATTCTACGGCCACTACACACGGATACAATTGGATGAAGAGATATTACTGCTACGGTAGTTTACGGACAGAGATTAAAAGCTGATCATTTACGTATAATTTTATTCTAATCTTACGGGATAGGGGGGCATTAGGGTATCATTGCTGTCATAAGGTATAACCCCTTCAGATGGAGAGATATTGAATGATTATTAAGCCTCGTGTAAGAGGATTCATGTGTATTACCAGCCATCCCGTCGGTTGCGAAAATAACGTTGTAGAGCAAATTAACTATATTAAGCGCCAAGAGCCGATTGCGGGTCCGAAACGAGTACTTGTGATTGGTAGTTCAACAGGATATGGGCTATCTGCTCGCATTACAGCCGCTTTCGGTTGTGGCGCTGCGACACTAGGTGTATTTTTTGAAAAGCCAGGAACTGAGCGCAAGCCTGGGACTGCTGGTTGGTATAACAGTGCGGCATTCCATAAGCATGCTGATGCCAGCGGTATCTATGCTAAGAGTATCAACGGTGATGCTTTCTCCGACGAGGTGAAGCAGCGAGCCATTGAGACTATCAAGGCAGATCTTGGTCAGATTGACTTAGTCATTTATAGCCTAGCTGCACCGCGGCGTCAGCACCCTAAAACAGGAGAAGTGTTCAACTCGACATTAAAACCAGTAGGTAAAAACATCAGTATGCGTGGTATCAATACTGATAAGGAAACCATTCAGGAATTTAGTCTTGAAGCTGCTAGTGAGCAAGAGATTGAAGATACAGTAGCAGTCATGGGGGGCGAGGACTGGCAGATGTGGCTGGATGCCTTAGGCAACGCTGGGGTTCTTGCCAAAGGGGCCAAAACTACGGCCTTTACTTATATTGGCGAGAAAATGACTTGGGATCTTTATTGGGATGGCACGATTGGCCAGGCGAAGAAAGATCTTGATACTAAGGTAATCTCCATTAGAGAAGCCTTAGCTTTAAGCGGCGGAGATGCTCGTGTATCCGTGTTAAAGGCAGTGGTTACACAGTCGAGCTCAGCTATCCCGATAATGCCGCTCTATTTAGCGATGTTATTTCGTGAAATGAAAGCTGACGGTAGCCACGAGGGCTGTATCGAGCAGCTTTATCGCCTATTCACTGAAGGACTGTACGCAGAGACACCTCGATTTGATGAGGAGGGCAGGCTCAGGATGGATGAACTTGAGCTGCGACCAGAAATACAGGCTGCTGTAGCTCAGTCTTGGGCAAAGATTTCCACTGATAATCTTAAGCAGTTAACCGATTTTGCTGGGTACAAGCATGAATTTTTGGCTCTTTTCGGCTTTGATATTCCCGGTATCGATTATGAAGCAGATGTAAATCCTGAGGTGGACATTGCGCACCTCGTTTAAGGTACAGACATTTTGAATTCTAACGAGTCCAAGGCCGCGAAATTTCGGTTTGAATTATTGCATCCAAAGCATTGGCCGATCTGGCTGGCCTTCGGATTATGGCGTTTTATTACCATTTTACCCTTTCCTATCTTACTGATGACGGGTAAGGCGATAGGCCTTCTTGTTCATTCACTTCCTAGTAGGCGTAAGCATATTGCTAAACGCAACATCGAAATATGCTTCCCAGACAAAATGATTGCTGAAAAACAAAAAATGCTTAGAGATAACTTTATTAGCATGGGTATCGCGATTATGGAAACGGGGATGGCGTGGTGGTGGTCAAAGCGTCGCTTGGCCAAGTTAATAAAGTA
>JACNKP010000043.1 GCA_014381985.1 SAR92 clade bacterium | reverse complement strand
ATATTATTACTTCCGAAAACGCCAAACCAACTCCCAACTGGCTAGATTACGTTACAACAACAGGCGCCAAAATTAAGATAAAATCCTCACTCAAAGAAGGAAAGAAAACCATTGCTGAAGATGGAAAAGAGATATTAAGACGAAAGCTTAAGCAACTGAAAATTTCTTTAAATGAAAAATCAATCAATGAACTCGTAAACTATTTTAATCTAAATACAAGTTTAGATTTGTTTTATAGAATTGGCATCGGAAGTATCGACAATACAATGCTAAAAAGTTATGCCGCTTCCAGAAGTAACGCGCTGGTTAGTTTTATAAAAAATAAAATTACTCGCAACAAAGGAATCCTAAAAGAATCAGTTGAAAAAGATGAAATCACTTCTAAATACGACATGCTTGTTTTTGGAAAAGAAGAAGAGAAACTTAATTACCTACTTTCTTCTTGTTGCAATCCAATTCCTGGAGATATGGTTTTTGGGTTTCTTAGTATCAAAGAAGGTATTAAAATTCATAAAAAAGTATGCCCAAATGCGTTAAGTCTTCAATCCAATTATGCCTACAGAATAATGTCAGCAAAATGGATAGATTCTTCACAACAAGTATTTAGGGCAGTTGTTAAGCTAACAGGAATAGACAGACTAGGTTTAGTAAACTCTATAACCAAAGTGGTTTCTGAAAATATGAACGTAAATATTAAAAGTATAAAATTTGATACTGATAGTGGAATCTTTAATGGGGAAATTAGCCCCTCATCCCGCTAGCCTGGTCAATGTCCAAGGAGCGGAACCGACGATGCACTTGAAGCAGTAATCCGAGCGCGATGGAGACTTCAGCAGCGGCGATGCTGAGAATGAACATAAACATTATCTGTCCATCAGCAATACCCCAGTGCGCGCCTGCGACAATAAACGCCAGACCACAGGCATTCAGCATGACCTCCAGCGACATGAGAATCAGAATGATATTTCTTCTAACCAACACACCGAGTAGGCCTATGGAGAAAAGCATCGCGGCTAACAGCAGTCCGTGGGTCATGGGGATTGCGACGGCCTCACCCATTGTCTTGCTCCCTAGCATCGATGAAGTATCGCCGGCCCAGGTGATAGGCGCCAACCAGCGCCGCTAGCAACAACATTGAGGCAAGCTCCACCGCCAACACATAAGGACCAAATAATTCAAGGCCAACCGCCTTGGGGCCAATCACCTGCCCGGCGAGGGTTTGTTGGGCGCCGCTCAATACGTAAACAATTTCACCAAAAAGAACAGCACAAAGGATTGAGGGTCCGATCCACATGGATGGGTTCAGCAGGGCATGCTCCTCGGTGTCACCGGAGGCGCCGAGATTCAGCATCATGATCACAAAGACAAACAGAACCATTATGGCGCCTGCATAAATAACCACCTCAAGCACGGCGGCAAATGGCGCACCAACAAGATAGAAGATGATGGCAGAAGCAAGGAGAGAGATGATCAGATAGATCAGAGCATGGGCAGCGTTATATCTCGTGACCGCCATAATGGTAGAAACGAGTGATACGGTTGCCGCTATGTAGAACAGTCCTAGTTCCAGCATAAAAAACCTGTCTTATAAATTAAACTATGGCAATAAGCTTCTCACGTCTATGGGTGTCGCCTCGTTTAAGGATTCACCTTTGTCTTTATCTTTTATCGCTTTACCAGCCACGTGGTAGAAGCTATAGCCAGGATATTTTCCCTGGCCACTAATGAGTAAATGTTCTTTCTCATAGACCATGTTTTGTCGGTCGTATTCACACATTTCAAAATCGGGTGTGAGTTGAATCGCATAGGTTGGGCAAGCTTCCTCGCACAGACCACACATAACGCAGCGGGAGAAGTTGATACGAAAAAAATCTGCGTACCAACGACCATGCTCGTCTTCGGTTTTTTGTAACGCAATACAATCAACCGGACATGCCACCGCACACAAATTGCAAGCAACACATCGCTCTTCACCACCTGGATCGCGCGTCAACACGATTCGACCACGATACCTTGGCGCGAGATATGGCATTTCCTCCGGGTACGCGACCGTGTCGGTTGGTGTAAAGGTGTGTAGCAATACCCGATACAGGGTGACCAACTGGCTCCAGATTGCTTTCAAAATCATGCCCATAACAGAATTGCTCCCGTTGCCAGTAGGTTAATGAGCGTCAGCGGCAGCAGGTACTTCCACCCGAATGACATGAGTTGATCGTAACGAGGTCTGGGGATAGCAGCCCGCAATAAGATAAAAAAGCATATAAATGCAAAGGATTTCAGGAAGAACCATAATATGGGTGGTAAGAAATCAGGTCCTAACCAACCGCCAAAGAAGATTGTCGCAATCATCGAAGAGATAAGAATCACACCCAGATATTCACCGAGCATAAACATGCCGAATTTCATACCAGAATATTCAGTATGAAAACCCGCGACCAACTCATGTTCAGCCTCGGGAAGATCGAAAGGTAATCTGTGGCTTTCAGCAATACCCGCGATCAGGAAGATCAAAAAGCCAATAAATTGTGGTATGAAAAACCAGATGTTATCGGCTTGCCATAGGACAATGTCAACCAAACTAAACGTGCCA
>JACNKP010000026.1 GCA_014381985.1 SAR92 clade bacterium | reverse complement strand
TACGCCTTTTTGTCTTTCATTATGTCGATATTTAAATCGGCGGCCTCGTCGGCGCTTGCGCAAGCTGACGATCGCTCATGGCAAAGTTTGGCTAAGCGTTATGAAGTGGGCAGATTCCACCTAGATGGGCAAAGCCAAATTACACTCTCATTAGCTGGCCATCCTGAGACTTCCACAACAATTAATCTGCCACAAGGCAAGAATAGCGTTATCATCCAAGTTCGCTCCATTAACCCACAGCACATTAGTGCAGTCGCGTCAGGGTTTTAACAGAAACATTACTAATAAATAAATACAGATGAAAATAATAGCAATCGGAATGATGGCACTAGCCATTTCTTGTGGGTCAACCACTACTCGTCACCAGGGCTCTACCCAAGGCGGCCTAACACAGATTGGCACTGTCCAGCTCGAAGACATGGAGTACACAATATCTAATTTGATAAAGGCTCTCCATGAGTCGGGAACCCTTGGTCTGAATAAGACAGTATTCTTTAATAAAAGTGGGCATTCAGCTACATCTGGGGTAGACAATAAAACACGTACAAAAATGGAGGCCAATGGCTGGCGGATTCAGTTGTCCAATTACTTGGTTAACGATCTAATTAAGACTGATATGTGCAAGGTGGTTACTGGTGCTAAGGGGTACAACACCGCCAACTACTCTCTTAAGGTGCTGATTGTAAATGAGCATGTAGTGGAAGAAGATCAAGCGCTCTTCGACTTAAGCAGTAAAGACCAGTCAAATCGTATCGTCATTCACTTTGAACTGTATGACATTGATGGTAGAGCGGAAAACCTTGTCTTCGCTTCATCTGAAATAGTGCAGAAAATGAGATCGTAAATGAAACTTAATCAAGCACTAATTCTATTAATAATGACCCTGCTTACAGGGTCATTATTTGGCCAAGTCAAATCAATCGAGGTCGAAGGTCGCGGGGCTAGCCAAAACGCCGCAATCCAAGATGCTTTAATTCTGGCGCTGAAGGCAACCAAGGGGGTTCATATCGAAGCCAACTCGGTCTCTGAGAGCGAGTACGAAAAGGTCATGACCGATATTGCAACCACTTGCAAGGCCGAGAAGTCTCTTTCAAAGAATATAAAGACGGCTACTCAGGGATACATCACATCCTTTGACATTCTTGGCGACTATAGGGACTCGGATACCAGCGAAGTGGTGGTGCGGGTGCGAGCATTCGTCTTTGAATATGACCCGACTAATCCTAACCCTGGCAGTCGCCCGCGCGTCGTTGTGCTGCCGTTTGATTTTAGCTCTGCGACTGTTAAGGGTCCTGTGCGCGCTGATGGCTCGCTGGAACTTAATAAGAGTGTTTTGGCAAATGAAATGTCAACGATGTTGATATCGAAGTTGGCAGAGGCAGGGTATTTTACAATTATTGAGGGTGCCAAAATCTCACAATCTCTTAAAGACGAGCTCAAGTACTCAGAGGCAGCAGGCGTTGATAAAAAAATGCAGGCTAAGATGAATAAGTTGTTGTCCGCAGATTGGGTTGTCTCGTCAACTATTACAGAGTTTATTGCTTTGCCGACCAAGGTGGGTGTTTCTAAAGCGACTGTATCATTCCGCGGCTCAATGAAGATAGTCAACGCAGCCACCGGAGAACATGTTGGTAGCGGGTTGACGTTTAGAATGTCTAGGTCTGGCGGCGATATTGAAGCTGCCTTTGCCGCCGACGAAAGCTTAGACTTCAATTCTTCTTTGCTTTGCATGGCCGAATCCACGGACTACTTCAGTGCGCAAGTAAAAAGTCTGCTCGGCCCGGCTAAGGTTTGTAGCGTCTCTAAGAAGCGAGGGCGCGGCGCCCGAGAAGGGTCTTGGGTGTTTTCCCTCGATAACTCCGCCGGCATCATAGAGCCAAATCAGATTTATGACGTCTTTATCCAAGAGATGGTTAAGCGCGGAGACTGCCTCGTGCCGGAAATGAGTGAAGATTTGTTGTCAATAAAAATTGATCGTGCCGATGGAAACTTTGCTTACGGGAAAATTCAGTTAATCGGCGACGAGGCTCTTGAAGATTTCATCGATACGCTAGTCGAATTCGGCGGCATCATTGAAGCCGCAGATCCGACCACATCTCTTATTGCTAAGAGGAGATAATCCTTGTTCGCATCACTCGTCTTGTTATTTGCTGCCCAGCAGCCATGGGCTGAGATTGCGAGTGAGGCGGAATTGAGCATTGCGCCGTATTATTCGGTACAATGCGATACTAGCGACAGCGATTTTTTTTACGTGCTGATTACTCAGCGTAGGGCTCGCTTTGATAATGCCTCGCGTCAAGAGCAAGCCGATAAGAGTGAGACAGCAGCCAGTGAAATTAGGGCAACATTGTATTTCATAAAATGGAAAGTATTCTCTGAGTATAGCGCGGAGTATTGGCGTGAAGTCGATGAGAAGCTTAGCGAAAATAATGGCGGTACATCGATTGCTGGCGAATTATCTTCTGGCGAAAGGTCAGTAGAATTAATCGAAACATCAGATGACAGATTGGCTGTATTGTATGGTTTCTCGAAAAACATACAGTTTGATGGGAAGGCGCCATCGAGCTCATTGGTTCAAGGAGCTTTATTTGAGGTGCTTTTAGACGCAGAAGAATATGATTTGCTCGACAAATCTGCTTTGCTCAAGGCTTTGCTGAGTCGAGAAGAGGATATCTCATATTACTTAGGGATGCGTTT
>JACNKP010000001.1 GCA_014381985.1 SAR92 clade bacterium | reverse complement strand
GGAATAAGTCAAAAGCTGGCGGAGAATAATTATGCTGCGCACAAATCAGCTTGATTGTATCGTTGACTCCTATATGACGTTACAGATAAGTCTTGCAAATATCCTTAAAAGTGTCCGTATAGAGCTTAACCAGGTGCTTGTAGAAGTATTTTATATACAATTCGAGTCACACTACCTCGTGGCAGCAGGCATTTTCACGCTCGCGAGCGTGACTGACTGGCTCGACGGTTACTTGGCCAGAAGGCTGAATGAGATGACCCCGTTTGGGGCATTTTTAGATCCAGTGGCAGATAAACTGCTGGTGGCTGTCGCTTTGGTACTGCTGGTTGAGGTGCACGCCAGTGCTGTCCTCGCGATACCTGCACTTGTCATCGTTTGCCGGGAGATTGTTGTTTCAGCCCTGCGTGAATGGATGGCGCACTACAGCTCACAGCGCAGTGTCGCTGTGTCCATGGTTGGTAAAGTTAAGACGGTCTTTCAGATGGTAGCAATTATCGTTCTACTGGCTTTTGGGCCAGATGTGCAGAGCTTACCGGTTAAGATTGGTTATGTATTGTTGTATGCTGCAGCAATTTTGACGCTCTGGTCGATGTATCTGTACCTGAGGCTTGCGTGGCCAGACTTGTCATCCGGCATGACGAATGACTAGGGCTTCTGCCAGACAACAATTAGCTGCTTATCCGTAGTTGCGGTACCACGGTCTCACAAAGACTCGGTCTGGCAATCAAAAGTTGGGCGCAATAGACCGATAAAAGATGCGCGTTTAGCCTAATTCACCTAACCTCGAAGCTTCGGTAATAGCCTCATCCCACGTTTCTCAACTCTGGTTGCTAGGTAAGGGCCAATAGCCATCGAGATTTACAAAATTCGTCGATATTCGGCCGTGAATTTTAATTCATTTTCCAGTAGACTTGCGGCCTTCGTTAAAACAGTGACTTTAAGCGTTACCTGGCTGGGTGGCAGAGTGGTCATGCAGCGGACTGCAACTCCGTTAACGCCGGTTCGATTCCGACCCCAGCCTCCATTCTTCGCCTCGCAAATATCTGATCCCACGTCTGCGATCTCGCAAATCTTCAAGTAAACCCCTGTATATAGAGTGTTTAGCGATAAATACCCTTGCTCCTGACTACCCCTGAATATCCATGCATACACCTTGTAGCGCAACCTATTCTGGTATAAATTCGGGTATAAAGTCGTGGAATGTTTATGCTTACCGATAAAGCGCTTAAGAATTGGGCAAAAAAACCCGAGCCAGGGCAAGTTCAAGATGGCTCAATTCCAGGTATGTTCGCGATCGTGCAAAATGGTCAAACGGCAATACGCTTTAGAATAAAGTACACCCACAACACTAAAGCTAGCACTAAAGCTCTGGGGACTTACCCGAAGACATCCCTATTAGCCGCTCGCAAAAAAGCGGGTGCGATCATTGATGATCTAGCCTCAGGACTGGATCCCAAATTGGTTGCGAAACGAAACAAACTAGATATCCAAAATTCGCCAACTCTTAACCAGCTAGCAGACCAATGGATCAAAGAGGAGTTTCTCAATGCTGCCTCCGATCAGAAGTATACAAAGAGAGTAACCAACCGCATCAAGGAGGTCTGTAAATCTATCGGAACGCTCCAAGCATCTGACATTGATGCTCCAATGCTTCGCTCCTCGCTGCTAGCTATGAGAGACCGATCAGAAGATGAGGCGGCGAGAACGCTTTCAAAACTAGTTGATATTTTTGAGTTCGGCATTTCTTTAAATTTGTGTGAACGCAATCCGGCATACTCAATTAGAAAGCAGTTTAAGAGTCCTAAACCGGAGTCAAGAAAGACTATTCTCGACCGGAACGGCCAGCAACAAATGATTGCAGACGTGCTCGCGTATGATAGTAAGCCTGAGTGTGATCTCCTCTTTATTATCAGCTTGATATCTGGTGCCCGTATTGGAGAAATAGCAGGAGGTAAATGGGATGAGATTAGTTGGCAAGAAAAGATATGGTATGTGCCTGCGGAAAGGACTAAAAAGCCTCGCAATGGTCCGCGCCGAGCCCATAATATTTTCCTTCCATCACAACAAATCATTCTCCTCAAGAACCTGAAGCAGATCACTGGCCGAAATGCGTACCTCTTTCCGTCCCGTGCCAAGTCTGGTCACATGTCTAAAGAAACACTAAAAACCCGCATCAATAGAGCGGGTTATCAAGGTAAACAAGACGTACACGGATTTAGAAGCAGTTTATCCTCGTATCTAAACAAAGAATTCGGTCATCTAGGCAATACAGAAACAGCCGTAGAAATAATGTCTCATAGAACGCCTCAGGGTGTGAGAGCTATTTATAACCGCAATGATTACTGGGAGGAACAGTGCGTTCTCTGGCAGTATTGGGCCGATTATGTTGAAGGGCTTCTCCCATTCCCCTTGGGCGAATTGGGCCTTAAGCGATGAAATATGATGAGATAGAGCGCGTTCAGGATGCGATCTACTTCGTTGAAGAATTTGTATGCTCGCAGCCAAATAATACTGGAGAACTCACATTTTCTGCTCTCAGGAATTTATTTGACGAGTACATCCCCAATTTCTCTCACATCTTTAAAGCACTAACTCGTGGTTCAGGCCGACCTCCAATAAATGAATGGTCAAAAAAAGATGCCATTGCATACATTGAGGTTCTGAACTCAAAAATTAACCAACTCACAACTGAAGAAAAGATACTCTGGTCTGTACTGAGCAGGTTCCAACCACGGCAACGGAAAGCCATCCAGGAATATTTCATGGCCGAGTGGGTCATGCAAGTCATGAAGAGACGTCATTGCTCTGCAGCCGCAGCCGCTCAATGGATTCAACGAACCTCAGAAGTTGACGCTGATGGAAAATCC